>JAJFFJ010000019.1 GCA_021776685.1 Alphaproteobacteria bacterium | reverse complement strand
TCCCCTCCAGATTCTGCGGGAAGGCGCCGCCGCCTTTCGCTGGCATATTGAAACACTTGGCGGTCCAGAGATTTTCCCGTCAATTATCGATTATCAGGAGCAGGGCTGCACCGACTATTGCGCCATGAAGCTGCCCTTCTCCGACCAGTCCGACCAGGCGATCACCTTCGTCACCAGGGCCCCGGGCGGCTTTTCGACCGATCATCTCCGGCTGGTGGATTCAATCCTGCCGACCATCGGGCAACTGACCGAGGTGCAGGCGGTCCGATATCTGGCGGCCGTGCTGCTCGACACCTATGTGGGCAAGCGCACCGGCGGCGAAATTCTCGCCGGCAACATCCGACGCGGCCATGGCCGCACCTTGCGTGCTGTAATCCTGATGACCGATCTTCAGGGATTTACGGAGATTTCCAACACCCTGCCGCGGGACACCCTGATCGAGCATCTCAATCTCTATTTCGACGCCTTCGGCCAGCCGGTCCAGGCAGAGGGCGGGGAAATCCTCAAATTCATCGGTGACGCCATGCTGGCGGTCTTTCTGGTGGACGGAGATAACGCCGCCGACCGCTGCCGTGCTGCGCTCGACGCGGTGCACGCCGGGTTTGACGCCATCGACGGGCTGAACCAGGGGCGCGGTGGCGACGCCCTTCCCCCCATCACCTGCGGCGCGGCGCTGCATATCGGCGATGTCATGTATGGCAATATCGGTGCCGCCCACCGGCTCGATTTCACCGTTATCGGCCCAGCGGTAAACCTGGTCGCACGGATCGAGGGCCTGACCCGGAACCTGAGTGAACGAGTGCTGTATTCCAGTGAATTCGCGGCCGCCAGTGAGACCGACGGACGCGCGCTGGGCCACCACAAGGTCAAGGGCTTCGATGACCCGATCGAGGTCTACGCGCCGGCACCTGCCGAGAACTCCTGAGCCGTAGCCGACCTACCAGCCAGCACTTGGAGGGCGCGGCCGGGTTGCCTGACGAGTCGGAAAATCCCCAGGATTGTATTACCGGCCCAGAGGGGCACCAATCCGCAGTCCTACCGGATGCGTTTGCCCGACGTGACGGTACGAGACCGCACCCGGTTGTAGGGATAGCTTTTCAGGAAGCAGGCGCGGGACGCATATGTGAACGCTTTACAGCGCCTGTCCTGGATGCATCTGATCCGGCAATGATGGGCTATTGCAACCGGGTATCTGGCGTAGGCCTTGCCTGGCCGATCGTAGCCCTTTTCGAGCGATACACCGCGATAGACATCCTTGCTCTGCCCCCGCCTTACGCCATGTTTTTTGAAGACGTCGCTTCTACGGCCGCGCCAATAGCGATCCCGATTCCGCAGGATGTACAGGACAATATTCTTTGCCTGTGTCCGGTTAATGTGGTGAGAACCTCTCATGCCGACCCTGCCGGATGAGATCAGGTTGTTCGTTGGAACTCTAAATTGGCAGCCGCGCCCCCGGCAAAAACGGAAGTTTGCATAGCGCTTGCCTCTGTAGTCGCGAAAATTATCCTGGTAAAGAATCTCAATGTTGAACGAGCGTCCTTGCGCGTTCTTGAAAGTGGTGCATTTGGCTAACCGTACAGAAGAGCCCCTACTGTAGTGCGCCCAGTTGTTTGAGTTTGCGCAGCGCCAGATCGGGAAGTTGTTTTCTTCGATTCGTTCGCCGTCCGCCTGCGCAAGATTCGTCCAGAAACCTAACACCAAGAGGCCGGTCAAAAGACCGGCATATTTCCGAATGTGCATTTGATTGCCCCAAAATGGACGCTGCCATCGTCGGCTCCATCCACGCGCCCCTTGGGACAAAGCCGGTGTGGCGCCAATCAGCCTGCCACTGGGACAATTGTCAAATTAATTGACCTGTCAATTTTATTGAAAGTTCGCGGCAGCGGCGTCGATTTCCGAGGTCCAGGCCTGGCAAATATCAGAATCGTCGATCAGCGCAGGTTGGCAGTCCTGCGCTGATCAAGGGGCGCTGTTCTAGGGGCGCCGGCGACTAGTGTCTGTCTGAGCGTACACGGCCACGCTCCCTCTTCCCGACGCGATCAGGCCGCGGTGCTGTAGTTCTGCGGGAACATGGCGCGCTTTGATTCCTCGTCCATTTCGGTCTTGAACTCGTGGCGGTCTTTCAGGGCAATGGCGCGATCAGCCGCCGGGCGCAGATTGATCTCTTCGACCATACGTTTCAGGTTCGGCAGCTTGTCCAGCGCGTCCTCGCCCAGAATGTTGGGGATCAGGCGGGCCCAGCCCCAGGCATCCATATCGACGAAAGTGTAGGTGTCGCCAAGCAGGAAGCGGTTGTCCGCCAGCCGGGCATCGAGGATGGCATAGTGCCGTTCGGCCTCAAACCGGTAGCGGTTGATGGCATAGGGCAGCTTTTCCGGCGCATAGGCCTGGAAGTGAACCGCCTGGCCCGTGAAAGGCCCGATGCCGGTGGCGACGAACATCAGCCACGACAGCATCTCTCCGCGGGCCGCCGGCGTGTCCTCCGGCATGAACTGTCCGGTCTTCTCCGCCAGGTAAAGCAGGATGGCATTGCTGTCGAATACAGTTACGCCGTCATCCACGATCACCGGGACCTTGGCGTTCGGATTGACCGCCAGAAAATCCGCATGGTGCTGGTCACCAGCGCGGGTGTCGATCGGGATCGGATCATAGTCCAGTCCTGCTTCTTCCAGGAACAGGGCAACCTTGGTCGGGTTGGGCGCAGCACTGTAGTAGAATTTCAGCATGAGTTACCTTTGGGTGAGCGTTTGAATGGGCGTTTGAATGGGCGTTTGAATGGGCGCTGGATTTGCCGGCGGAATGGGAACGCTGGAGCGGAACCGCTCGCGCGCCGGGACCGGCGGCTGAAAAAGCGTCGATGTTTGGGATTCACCGGTGAAATCAACGGTGGAATGATCGTTCTGGCGTTAACCTAGGTCGCGCCCTTCAGGAAAGCCATCTGCTGCGCCTGCCATAAGTTAAAGCAGACGGCTTGCCCCGCACATGGCCCGATGTTTATCCGGGAGCGGACAGGCCAATTGCTGATCTCGGTGCCGGCTGTGGAACGATGGGCGTAATGAAGCCGTTAGGCGCTTCAATTTGGGAGATTTTGCCGGGCACGACACTCTCTCCCTGTCCTTTCATGGCCTTGGTCACGAAGGGTGATGTCATTGAGCGAACCAGCGCCGCGTAATTCGGCTGGAATCTGATCTCGGCGCCGACCGGCGTGTGAATGTCACCGGAGTCGATCACCAGGTGATCACTGGTGGCGTCGAGAATGGCAATTCCGGGAGGGGCGGAAAGGCCATCGGGATACGTGTCCTGATGGCCAATCGCCAGGATGGATTGCGTAATCTGGCCACGGTCTCCGAATTGCGCCTGCACTTCTGTGGTGAACCCTGCGATCTCGCCCCAAGGCTTTGATGGTTTGATCTTCGACTCGACCACCTCAGCCACGAGCGTGAAGGCATCGCTGAAAAGGCCGTCGATCGGTTCACCAATTAGCGGTTCGCACCCGAGGAGAATTGATTCTCCCAGGCGGAGCTCGTTAATTCTCCCGGTGTCGGCACCGCCGAATATCCAGGAAAGATTGGCCGAGTTGCCGCCGGAGATGATGTCGAGCGGGACGCCGGTTGCCGACTCGACCGACTCCGCCAACACTGACAGCTCAGCCATATTCTCCGCGTCGGGCGACACACCGCTGCGGCACGCAAGATTGGTCCCGATGCCCTTGAGCACGATGTTCGGGAAGCAAAGGACTTTCTGTGCAATCGCCACAACGTCGCTGGGCATGATGCCCTCTCGGAGATCCCCCAGCTCGACCATCAGGACGACCCCGTGTGTGGTTCCGGCTCGTCGCGCGGCAGTGTCGAGCATCGCGATAACGTCGACTTCGGTATTGAGGCTTATGTCAGCGGCCGCGACGATCCGGTCGGTCTGGCTCGGCATGGGAGAGCGGATAAGCGTCATCGGCGCCTGTATGCCGGCCCGGCGCATCGCTTCTATGTTCTCGATGCGCGAGTCGCCGATGCCTTGGACGCCGGCGCGCACCATGGCGCCGGCGATCTCTGGCGACCCGAGGCACGCTTTGGTGACACCAGTCACCGAAACGCCGTGAGGCGCCAGTCGCTGAACCAGTACTCTGGCATTGTGTTGGATTTTCTCGAGGTCGATTTCCAGGCGCGGCGCGGTCATTGCGCTTGGCCGGTCACCTTCGCCTCCAGTTCCGGGAATGCGCGGAAGACCATTTCCGCCAGACGGTCTGGCGAGCGGGTCAGCGCGTCGGTCACGGGGATGCCGAGGTCACTCGTATAGTCGGTGATAGCCGTACCAACTTCGGCGTCGCTCATGTTCTCATGGTTGATCGTCAGGCCGATGACTTTGGTGTCGGCGAACGTCTCAATGAGATTGATCTCGCTGGCCGGGGTCGGCATGGGCATGTCGCCGAAGTCGCCAAGATTGGTGCGTCCCGGTGCATGCTGCAGCACAACGCCATCGGGGTGGCTACCGCGCAGGATGAAGGTCGAGGTCAGGTACGCAGGATGGCTGAGCGCGCCTTGCCCTTCCACGATGATCACATCGGGATTTTCGCCCTCGAAGGCTTCGACCATTGTGGCTTCCATTTCGCCGGAACAGAATTGCGACGGAATGGCGTCGAGCGCGATGCCGTAGCGGGCACCCTGAATGAGGCCGGTTTGCCCGGTGCCCACCATCACCGCCTTTAGGCCACGGTCATTGAGAGCTTTTGTCAGGATCGTGGCGGTGGTGCGCTTGCCGATGGCGCCGTCGGTGCCGAGCACAGCGATTTTTGGACAGGTGACCTCATCGATGCGGCCGCTGAACATCCGCAGATCTTTCTTGGCGCGGGGCTTTCGGACGTCGAGGATATGGACATTGTTCGCCGCGCTCGCTGCGGCGAATTCCGGGTCATCGTTCAGGAATTCGTGGAGGCCGTTGACGACGTTCATCCCAAGGCCGATCGCCTCAAGCACCAGTTTCCGCTCGTGCATGGACAGCATTCCACTCAATGGCGCCATGCCGAAGATGAAATAGTCAGGCACATCGACGGCTTGCCAGAGCGCATCGGCGAGATCACGGCAAACCGGGATGGCATTTGCCCTGTCATCGAGAACAACGCCCGTATCGAGACCAGCTTTCTCGCTGTCGATGACCGAGAGAATCTCATATTTCTCAGAATGACGAACAAGCCCGTTTGCGGTTTTGCCGTCGATTGCACCGAAATTGCCTTCGCAATAGATAATCGCGGTAGGCCTTGGCGCGACATCGTCGCGCTTTCGCGCTGGCATCAGGTGCCGGCTGAGCTTCGCGACGGGTGCGGGGAGGATGGGAGCATCTGTCTTCGCCGGTAGGGCGAGCGAGGTAGGCATTGGGTCTCCTTGGGTGAATATATATACGACCGACCACGTCAGGTTCGACGCCGGTCGGACGCAGACTTAACGACTCAACAAACTAAGAGTATCTGTAGGAATATGCCGTCTGACGCCTACGCTCCCCTTCGCCATTACAGGCCGGGATCGAAGTCGCTTTTTGGCTTATTACTTGATACAGATGTGCGGTAGAAAATCCTAAAATATTCTAGAAACAAATTCTAAAGAACGCACATATCGAAAAGAGGATTTTTATATATATGGAGAGATCATAACAAATGCAATATTTATAAAATTATCCTCAGTTTTCCAATTATCATGAATACACGATATTTTTGGGTAATTGTGTCGATTATTGAAGAAATGATGTATTTTTTATTTATTGATATACTTTTTTTCTTTAACCCTATCAGCAGCGGCAACTAAATATCTTGCTTTCGGCGCGCGCTCGAGAAATGCGAAACCTACTGGAGTCGGCTGGGACCACCTAGTTCCGTCGTCGCGCAGCTCGCGCTCAAGCTGTGACTTGCAGAGAGAATGGTTTGACTAAATAGGAGGAACGGCGCGCGCTTTCTGGCACCACGGGCAGTGGCAGCCTACGGCTATGGGTGGATACCCAAGCAGGCCCAAGATCCCGACGCTGCCGGCCGATTAACTAGTGCAGGCTGGCGAAGAAGGACGAAATGTCGTTGGCCAGCCGGTCCGGGTCTTCAAGGGCCGCGAAATGCCCGCCGCTGTCCATAACCGTCCAGCGTTGGATGTTGGTGTACATGATTTCCGCGAGCGAGCGCGGTGGTGTCAGGATCTCGAAGGGATGCTCCACATAGGCGGTGGGCACGGTCACTGGCTCATCTTCGGATATGATCCATGGCTCACGGGTGCGCTGGTAGTAGGGCCATCCGGAGGAACCGATCGCCCCCGTAACCCAGTAGATCATGATGTTGGTCAGGATCACGTCCCGGCCGAAATGAGCGTCCACATCACCGTTGCAATCACTCCATGAGCGCCATTTCTCAACGATCCACGATGCCAATCCGGCAGGAGAATCGGTGAGCCCGAACGAAAGGGTTTGTGGCTTGGTTCCCATGATCTGGACATAGCCGGTCTCTTCGGTCAGCCAGTTGGCAAGCTGCGCCTGGTAACGTTTCTCCTCGTCCGTTGGCTCGGGCAGCTCGGGCAGAACCCTCGGCAGCGCCATCAGCGTAATGTGAATGCCCCGCGTCTTGTCGGCGTGAGCGTTGCCGAGGTGGGCCGCAACATAGGAGCCAAAATCCTGGCCATGGGCGAAGAACTTGTCATAGCCCAGCACGTCGGTCATCAACACCGCGAGAATATCCGTGGCATCCCGCAGGCCGAACCGGCGCTGGCCCGGCGTGAAGGAAAAGCCGTAGCCAGGCAGCGATGGCACTACGACCGTAAATGAGTCCTCCGGCCGGCCCCCAAAGTCTGACGGCCGCGTCAGTCGCTGAACCAGTTGGTGATATTCGCAGAATGATCCGGGCCAGCCATGGGTAAGAAGCAACGGCGGCGCATCCGGTGACTCTCCCGGCACATGGGCATAGTGCAGATCGTAGCCACCGATGGTTACCTTATGGTTGTTCAGGCTGTTGAGCGCCGCCTCCTGGGCCCTCCAGTCATATTCCTCAGCCCAGTAGGTGCACAGCCCCTTCAGATAGGCGACATCGGTGCCGAACTGCCAAGGTTCGCCCGGCGCCTGGTCAGGCCAGCGGGTGGCGCGGAGACGGGTGCGCAGGTCGTCGAGCACCCCGTCTTCGACGAAAATATCAAAGGATCGCGGCGGCTGGCCGTCCCACTTAAGCGTACTGTCGTTCTGCGAAGTCATTGTCCGTGCCCGATAATCGCTCGGCGTTCTAGTTGGCGGGCGCAGCGTAACAAGCGAAGTGGAGTGCACAAGCGATTTGACATCGGCTGTCCCAAAATGTCCAAACTTGGGCTTGAACGGCGGCGCCCGATTTCCCTTTCCTGCCACAAGCCTCCGGCCGCTGTATTCTTGCTTGAATTGGCGGAAATATTTCCTACTTTTCAACCGCCTCCCATTGCGCGAGGCCGTCACTCCTGATCGCGGCAAAGCTCAAAGATGACAAAAGTTAGCAACGCAAAAAATAGGCGTCTCAAGCTGGCGACGAAGGCGCGACCCAGCCGTCCTATTGGTGAGTTCGGGACGGATCGAGCTGGGGTGAAATATCAGACTCCCCCACATTCCCCCACATTCCCCCACATCGAGGGATATTTGGGCCGCCTCACCGAAATGCTTTCAGGATTTCCGGCGCACCACCAACAGCCGGGCCAGGGCGACCGATGACCGCGCCGGTCCATATCATCGGCGGCGGGCTGGCCGGCAGCGAGGCGGCCTGGCAGCTGGCACGAGCTGGCGTGCCGGTGGTGTTGCACGAGATGCGCCCTGTGCGAGGCACCGAAGCCCATCAGACGGAGGCGCTTGCGGAACTGGTCTGCAGCAACTCCTTCCGCTCGGACGACTGGGCGGGCAATGCGGTCGGGCTGCTGCATGAAGAAATGCGCCGGTGCGGCTCGCTGGTGCTGACCGCGGCAGACGCCCACAAGGTGCCTGCGGGTGGCGCGCTGGCGGTGGACCGGGATCATTTCTCCGCGGCCGTCAGCGCGGCCCTGGACGCAGAGCCCCTGGTTGATATTGCGCGGGAAGAAATCGACGCCCTGCCCCCAGCGGACTGGGACAGCGTCATCGTGGCGACCGGCCCCCTCACCTCCCCGGCCCTCTCCCAGGCGATCCTCGGGATCACCGGCGAGGACGCCCTCGCCTTCTTCGATGCCATTGCGCCGATTGTCTACACCGACAGCGTCAACATGGACGTGGCCTGGTTCCAGTCCCGCTACGACAAGCCGGGCCCGGGCGGTACGGGCAAGGACTATATCAACTGCCCCATGGACGAGGCCCAGTATGAGGCATTCATCGCGGCATTGATTACCGGCGAGAAAACCGAATTCAAGGAATGGGAGCAGGACACCCCCTATTTCGAAGGCTGCCTGCCGATCGAGGTGATGGCGGAGCGCGGACCCGAGACCTTGCGGTTTGGGCCCATGAAGCCAGTAGGGTTGACCGATCCCCGGACCGGCAAGCGGGCGCACGCGGTTGTACAGTTGCGCCAGGACAACGCGCTCGGGACCCTCTACAACCTGGTCGGCTTCCAGACCAAGCTGAAGCATGGCGCCCAGAGTGCGATCTTCCGGGCCATCCCGGGGCTCGAGAACGCCCGGTTCGCCCGCCTGGGCGGCATCCACCGCAATACCTTCCTGAACAGTCCAAAGCTGCTGGATGAGGGCCTGCGCCTGACGGCAGACCCGCGCCTGCGCTTTGCCGGGCAGATCACCGGGGTCGAGGGCTATGTGGAGAGCGCCGCTGTGGGGCTGCTCGCAGGGCGCATGGCCGCCGCCGACAGACTGGGCGCGGATTTTGCGTTGCCGCCGCCCACCACGGCGCTGGGCGCGCTGCTGGGCCATATTACCGGCGGTGCGACGGCCGACACGTTTCAGCCGATGAATGTCAACTTTGGCCTGTTTCCGCCACCGCCTGCGCCGGACCCCGAATCGGGCCGCCGCAAGTTGAAAGGCCGCGACCGCAAGCGCGCCTATGCCGAACGGGCGCTTCGCGATCTGGACGGCTGGCTCAACCCGGCCCTGGCCGCAGCGGAATAACCGGTCTCAGAAACGGCCCCGGCGGGCGGCGCGCCAGAGCATGATCTGGCGACGAAGACGGCCGATCTCTGGCGGCTTGGACAGGATGTTGAACCTGGCCGCCTCCATCCGCTTCAGGTAGCGCCCTGCCAGCACCGCCGGCAGGAGCGCTGGCAGAGCCGCGGCGTCCGCCGTGTCCCGTTGGTTGCGTGCCCGCTGCAGCCGGCGCTTGGCTTCCTGCCACAGGCGTTGGACGGCGGCCTCCAGGGGTTCGACCGGTTTCAGGGCATAGAGGTCGCTTTGTTTCAGGCCCGTGGCCTCAAGAAGATCCTGCGGAATGAAGCAACGCTGCTGACGGGCGTGGAAGGGGATCGCCCGGATGAGCCCGGTCAGCCCCCAGGCCCGGCCGACACTGCGGGCCACCGAAACCGATGGGGTGTCGCGGGCGCCCAGGAGGATGGCGGCCAGATGGAACAAGCCGCCGGCGGTGGCGTCCAGATAGTCCATCAGCGTGCCGAGCGACTCAGGCGCCTGATCGGTGAGGTCGAATTCGCGGGCATCGATGAGCTGGTCGAAGGCGCGCCGCGGCAGGTTATGGGTGCGGATCGCGTCTGCCAGTGGGATCGCCACCTCGTGCCGGCGTACAGCGTCGCCGGTCTCCTGATCGCCGTCATAGATCTCGGCAATGGCCTCCCGCCACCATTGCAGGCGGATCTGGCCCAGCAGCGGTTCGGTGACGGTTTCGCGGGTCTTGGCCACCTCGATGTTGAAGGCGAGCAAGGCAAACAGCCCCTCCCGCCGGTCCGCGGGCGCAAACAGGCTGGTCAGGTACCGGTCATAGTCGTAGCGGCGGACCTGATCGGCGGCATAGCTCAGGCGAGGGTTCGGCTTACGCGGCATCGGCGCGGCTGTGTTCAGAAAATTGGGAGGAACATCACGTATGGGGCTTTGGCAGACATCTGGCAAATCCCCGAATCTGGAAAATCCATCCTATGTATGCCAGCACGGCTTCACAATCACCGAGAGGCGGCTTAGGTTAGGACGATCCTGGGCCATCCGACGCGGGACCAGCCAACACGGGGATGCTGGTCGCCAACAGCGGTTGGTCTTTGGCGCTTGCGGGCGTCGTTGTTTACACACTATATCTCGTAAATAGGACCCTCAGAACACAACATAGGGGATGGGAGTATGGCTGCAATCCTGACCAGTCTGCGCAATACCGTGCTCGCGGGCTTCGCGCTCGCAATCGTTATCTGGCTCATCTACAGCGTGATCCAGGCATTCAGTTTCGACAAATCCTTCTGGCAATTCCTGTTCCGCTATTTCCACGTCCTGTCGGGCGTGATGTGGATAGGCCTGCTCTGGTATCTGAACTTCGTCCAGATCCCGAACATGCCGAAGATCCCGGACGAGCAGAAACCGGCCATCGGCAAAGTGATTGCGCCGGCGGTGCTGTGGTGGTTCCGCTGGGGCGCGATGTCGACCATCGTCACCGGCGTTATCCTGGCGATACTGAACGGCTACTTTGTTCAGGCTCTCACCATCGGCCTCGTCGCACCAGACGGCTATAATGTGGGCTTCACACTGATCGGCATCGGCATGTGGATGGGCGCGATCATGTGGTTCAACGTCTGGTTCGTCATCTGGCCGAACCAGAAGAAAGCACTCGGCATGGTCGATGCGGATGCTGACACCAAGGCCAAGGCGGCGCGGACAGCCATGCTGTTCTCGCGGACCAACACCTTGTTGTCCTTCCCGATGCTGTTTTGCATGGTGGCAGCCCAGAACGCCTGGTAGTCACCAAACCACGTCTGTAAGAAAGAGCCGGGGCTCGAAGGAGCCCCGGTTTCTTTTTGCGCGCAGGCCAGTCCTCAGAGCGCGATCAGCGCCGCCGCGACCGGCCGCGCCTCTGCCACCAGCACATTGAAGGTGCGGCAGGCGGCGCCGGTGTCCATGGGTTCAAGAGATATGCCATGGCCACGGAGTCCGTCGCGCATTGCCCGATCTGGCAGTTGGGTCGCGGGCCCGCAGCCAAGCAGCAATATTTCCACCTGCTGGGCCACCTCGATCACCGGCGCGAATGAGTCCAGCGTCAGGTCCTCAAAGCGGAACACAGACCAGTCGATGGCCTGGTCCGGCAAAATCAGCACCGAGCCCTCGGTACGCCGTCCGTCGATGCGGAAGCCGCCGGGGCCATAGGCCTCAACCAGAGGTCTGCCGCCTGCGCCGGTTTCGATGATTTGCATAGGATCGCTGATGCGCGCCGGTCAGCGCAGGCCTTCAGGCGCCCGCGTCGGCCGTGGCCTCTCCGCCGCTGGCAGTCCCACCCCGTTTCAGGTTGAGCAGCAGCAATAGTGGCACCGCCAGGCAGATCGATGAATAGGTGCCGATCACCACACCCCAGATGAGCGCGATTGAGAAACCGCTGATGATCTCGCCACCGAAGAAAAACAGCGATCCAAGCGCCAGCAATGTCGTCACACTGGTCATGACGGTTCGCGACAGGGTCTCGTTGATGCTCTGATTCATCAATTCGGTGAGCGGCATCTTCCTGTATTTGCGCAGATTTTCCCGCACCCGGTCAAACACAACCACCGTGTCATTGATGGAATAGCCAGCAATGGTCAGGATCGCCGCCACGGTGGCGAGGTTGAACTCCTTTTGCATAAAGGCGAACAGGCCCACCGTCAGCAATACGTCGTGTATCAGGGCCACAACCGAGGCGACAGCGAACTGCCACTCAAAGCGGAACCACACGTAGAGCATGATCGCAAGCAGCGCGAGAACCGTGGCGATGATGCCCGCCTCGATCAGTTCGCTGCCCACCTGCGGACCGACAAATTCCTGACGGCGGAACTCAACGGTGGCAAGGGTATCCTTCACCTTGGTGACCTGTGCGCGCAGGGCTTTCGCTTCGGTTGCGGGTTTCGTCACCACGATCATGATGGCGCCGCCGCTGCCGTCGGGCCGGACCTCTACGTCTTTGATCCCCTTAAGTGCAGCCTGCACGGCCGCTATCTTGGTGTTATTCAGGACACCCGGGATGACAAATGTGCCGTTGGGCAGCTTGCGTTCCGGCTTGGCTGCATTTGTGCCGAATGCGACCAGGGAAAAACTGTTGCGGATTTTGCGGATTGCCAAAATCTGCGCACGCTCGTCGCCATCCTGCCGCTCAACCCGGATCAGCACGTCCTGCGGCTTGCCGAACTCCTGCAGGCTCACCTCACCGAGGTTGAGGGCGGCCAACTGGGCGCGCATTTCATCGATCTTCGCGGGTGGCCGGGCACCATTAACTGACTTCGTGCCAACCTCGATCAGGATGCCACCGCGGAAATCGATCCCAAAGTTCAGGCCCTGGGTGGCGTAAAACATGATGCCCAGCGCCAGCAGGACTGCGGAAAATGTAAAGTAGGCTGGCCGAAAGCGGACGAAGGGCCACTTGGTCCCCGCAGGAATGATAGTGAGTGCCATGTCTCAGATCCCCTAGATCGGCAACGCCGCAGGGCGGCGTATCCGCCACCAGGTGACCACCAGCAAGCGGGTGACCATGATGGCCGTGAACATGGAAGTGGCGAGACCAATCGCCAGCGTCACGCCAAACCCCTGAACCGGGCCGGAGCCGAAAAGGAACAGAAGCATGGCCGCAATAAAGGTCGTCAGGTTGGAGTCGACGATGGTGGTCATCGCCCGCCGATAGCCGGTATCGATGGCCGACAACGGCGTTCGTCCGGCGCGAACTTCTTCGCGTATTCGCTCAAAAATCAGAACATTGGCGTCCACCGCCATGCCGATGGTCAGCACGATACCGGCAATACCGGGCAAGGTAAGGGTCGCCTGCAGCAGTGACAGGGCGCCGGCGATTAGCACCAAATTGAAAAGCAGCGCCACATTGGCCATCAGGCCAAAGCGTCCATATGTGATCCCCATGAAGATCACCACGAAGACCATGCCCAGGATGCTTGCGATCTTGCCGGCGTCGATATTGTCCTGGCCAAGGCCCGGGCCGACCGTACGCTCTTCCACGACCTTCAGGTCGACCGGCAGCGCACCGGCGCGCAGCAGCAGGGCAATGCGGCTGGCCGACTGGATCGAGAAGTTGCCGGTGATGATGCCGCTGCCGTCGCAGATCGCGGCCTGAATTGTCGGCGCCGTCACCGCCTTGTCATCCAGCACCGCGGCGAAGCGGCGGCCAATATTCTCCCGGGTAATCCGGCAGAATGTCCGTGCGCCTTCGGTATTCCATCTGAAGCAGACTGCCGGCAGGCCGGAATTCTGGTCGAAACACTGGGTCGCGTCGGCGAGTTTCTCGCCATCCAGTTCTACATTTTCCCGTACCGCCACAAACTGCGCTACCTGCGAGTTTTCGGCGCGATAGTCATTATGCTCGATCAGAATTGTGCCACGCGGCAACGCCGTGCCGCCGCGGGTCGCCACATCGCCTTGTTGACCCAAATCGTGATTGACCATGTGGAAGGTCATCTTGGCGGTCTTGCCGATTAACGTCTTGATTTCTTCCGGGTCTTCGACACCTGGCACCTGCACCAGGATACGGTTGCGCCCTTGGCGTTGCACCGTAGGTTCGCGAACGCCAGTTTCATCGATCCTGCGCCGGATGACGCTGATGGCCTGTTCTATCAGCCGGTCCAGCAGCCGCAGTTCACCGGCTTCGGTAATCAGAACCCGCCCTGCGCCCTTGTCATCCAGGGTTACTTCGTAGAGGGCAGACGTGCCGGCAAGCGCGCTGCCAGCAGCATTGCGGTCACGCAGAACCTGCTGGATTGCTTCGCGAGCCTTCTCCACATCCGCGGAGGTCAACTCACCACCACCCCTTTTTCGCAGGCGGAGACGAAAGCTTTTGACGCCATTCCGGGGCCGCGCGATCGACGCAAAGATGCGCAAACGCCGGAATTCCGTACGAATTCCTTTACGGAGATCCTTCAGATCCTCCGTAACATTCTTGGTCATGTCTGCCTGGAACAGCAGATGGGCGCCGCCCTGCAGGTCCAGCCCGAGGCTCATCTGTTTGTTCGGCACCCAGCCTGGCAGCGAGCGCGTGGTACTTTCACTAAACAGATTCGGCAGTGCGAACAGGATGCCAAGGAGGCAGACGAACGCCACGGTAATGATCTGGCCGCGGGTGATATTGATCATCGATTAAATGTCTCGTGCCCTGTGTCTCATTGCCCGCTCTGAAGAACGGTGCGCGCCCCAGACCCCAGCCTATTTTTTTGGCGCAGCAGCGCCTGCTGCCGGCGCCGCGCCCTCTTTGCCTTTGACCATCGCAATCATGCCGCGGTCCACCTTGACCCGCACGTCCGGCGCGATTTCCAGCTCGAGCTCGGGGCCCTCGCCGGCCTTTGTCACCTTGCCGATAATGCCGCCATTCGTGACCACTGTGTCGTTACGCTGGACATTGGCGATCATCAGGCGATGATCCTTCTGCCGCTTCTGCTGCGGGCGAATCAGAAGGAAGTAAAAAACGATAAAAATCAGGACGATCGGCAGGATGCCGCCGAGGCCACCCAGGCCAAATCCGCCATCGCCGCCGCCGGAACCTCCAGCCGCCTGGGCATACGCGGTCGAAATCCACATTTCCGTCTCCTGTTGACCAGATGATTCCCGTTCGCCGAGTCGGGTGCCGACGCGGACGGTGGCGGACTATAAACCGCCACAATTCCTGCGCAAGCGCTGCGACCCGCGACCGAAACGCACCCTTGATGGTTGCCGCCGGTTGACGACCCGTACAATGGCCCCTACCGTCCGCCGCCGCCGGCCATTGGGTATTGCAGACCTTTGCGACATCCAGCCTATATAGGAGTGCGGCGCGCCTTTGAAACCCGCTCCACAAATATAGACCATTCCAAACGCCATGATCGACGACACGACGAAAACTGCCTTGTTGCGAATTGCCGATGCCCTGGAGCGTATTTCGCCTCCTGCGGCCGGCCAGGTCGAGCTGGGCGCGGCGGACGCGTTTGTCTGGCACGCGGATTCGGCGGCGCTTGAGCCCGTCACTCAGGTCAACCGGCTGGACATTGCCCTGTTGCAGGGTGTCGAACGGCAATGTGACCAGTTGTTTGAAAATACCCGACGCTTCGCAACCGGCCTTCCGGCAAACAATGCGCTGCTCTGGGGCGCACGGGGCACGGGCAAAAGCTCGTTGGTCAAATCGGTCCATGCTGCAGTCAACAAGACCCTGGACACCCCCATCGCTCTTGTGGAGATCCACCGCGAGGACATCCCGACCCTGCCCCAGTTGCTGACAATCCTCCGGAAAGTGGAACGCCGCTTCGTTCTGTTCTGCGATGACCTGTCCTTTGACCATGGCGACGCCTCCTACAAATCGCTGAAAGCTGTTCTCGAAGGCGGCATCGAAGGCCGGCCCGCCAATGTAATTTTCTACGCCACCTCCAACCGCCGGCACCTGATGCCCCGGGATATGATCGAGAACGAGCGTTCTACCGCGATTTCGCCCAGCGAGGCGGTTGAGGAGAAAGTATCTTTATCGGATCGCTTTGGCCTGTGGCTCGGCTTCCACAATTGCGACCAGGACACCTACTTCGCCATCGTGGAAGGCTATGCGACGGCCTTCGGCCTCGACCTCCCCGGCGAACAGTTGCGCCAAGAGGCCAATGAATGGTCGATGGCCCGCGGCTCCCGCTCCGGGCGCGTGGCCTGGCAGTTCATTCAGGATCTAGCCGGCCGGCTGGGCGTGAAGATTCAGCCCTAGAAACGGCCACGCCCGAAACGCCCGAATTCCTTGAAAAGCGACGATAAGGACTTATATCCTATATTGCTCTTTGAATCGTGAACCAACTGTTCTCCGAACGCCTTGATCTGGACGCAGGCGATGGCCTTCACCCTTGTGATGGACGGGGAAAGAGTCCCCCACAAAACACCACATAACCCCACATTGGTGAAAACTTCCGGTTGGGTCTGACGTCTGGTTCGCCAGCTGACCGCAACAAACTGCAACATATCGCAACATTTGAAAAAACCGGCCGATGACTCCTTGGAAGATCTCGTGCAAGACCCGTGTCAGAGGCCGCGTCAGGCCAAGCCGCCGGTCACGAGCGGGACGAAACGTACAAGGCCCAGCTCGTCGGTGGTCAATAGCCCGTCCGTTTTCCGGATAATCCGCAATTTCTGGTCCGCTCCGGGGTCACCCACCGGCACCACCAGAATGCCGCCGTCCGCAAGCTGATCGATCAGAGGCTGTGGCACTTCCGCGGCCGCCGCTGTAACGATGATGCGGTCGAACGGGGCACGTTTGGGCCATCCCTCGGCGCCATCACCCACCCGTGTCGACACATTCAGGATACTGAGTTCTGCAAGATGCAGCACAGCTGCCTCCAGCAGTTCACGAATTCGCTCGATCGTGCAGACATGGGCCGCCAGGCGGCTGAGGATCGCGGTCTGATACCCGGAGCCGGTCCCAACTTCGAGTACTGATTCGACGCCGGTCAGCTCCAGTGCCTGGGTCATAAGCCCGACCACCAACGGCTGACTGATGGTCTGATCGTAACCGATGGGTAAGGGCCGGTTGTCCCAGGCAAACTCCGCATATTTTTCGGGCACGAACTTGTCCCGCGGGGTCTCTTCAATCGCTGAAAGCACCCGCGTATCGGCCACACCACCCTGGCGCATTTCAAGCACAAGCTGGGCTTTCCGTGGATCAAGGTTCATTCAAGCGCCTGCCGTAGTGCAGCAATTGCCGGGTGGTGGGTGAGGTCCAGATGCACCGGCGTGACCGCAATAGCGTTGGTAAAAACGGCGGCGAGGTCCGTGTCCGGCTCGTCGCCCGCCTCTTCCCGCATCGGGCCTATCCAGTAATAGGGCACACCGCGCGGATCGATCCGTTGTTCCAACTGCTCACCCAGCTTGCGACGCCCAAGTCGCGCTACCTGCGCAGACTGAACATCGTCCGGGTCAGCATCCGGAAAATTGATATTGATCAGTATATTGGCATCCAACTGCACTGCCGCAAGACGCCGGATCATGTCTGGCGCCAGTTGCTGTGGGGTCTGCCACCGGGCGGCGGCATTGCCTGCCACTGCGAGGCTGAGCGCCATTGACCGGACGCCCAGCAATGCGCCCTCCATTGCGGCGGCGACGGTTCCGGAATACGTGACGTCTTCTCCGAGATTTGCGCCTCGGTTCACGCCTGAAAGCAGCAGATCGGGCCGGCGGTCTTGCAAAAGATGGCCGATTGCCATGAGCACACTGTCCGTTGGCGTGCCATCCACCGAGAACCGCCGGGGTGTGTGTTCGCGAATGCGCAGGGGATGGCGCAATGTCAGAGAATGCGCGGCGCCGCTTTGCTCCTGTTCTGGCGCCACCACCCAGACGTCGTCGCTCAGGGACCGGGCGATCTCCTCCAGCACCTCCAGGCCATTTGCCTGGATGCCGTCATCATTGGTGACAAGTATTCGAGCTTTGGAAAGATCGGCGAGCGGCTCAGCCATCGCCGCCGATGACCTCGGCGCCATCCATATAGGGCTGCAGCGCCTCGGGTACCCGCACACTGCCGTCGGCATTCTGGTAATTCTCCAGGACGGCGATCAGCGCCCGGCCAACCGCCAGCCCGGAGCCGTTCAAGGTATGCAGATGGCGGGTGCCCTTCTCGCCATCTGGCCGGTAGCGTCCGTCCATGCGGCGTGCCTGAAAGTCTCCGCAACTGGAACAGCTAGAAATCTCGCGATACGCGTCCTGTCCCGGAAGCCAGACCTCGAGATCATGGGTTTTGCGGGCAGAAAAGCCCATGTCACCCGATGACAGCAGCATCACCCGGTAGTGCAGGCCCAGACGTCTCAGCACTTCCTCGGCACAGCCGGTCATGCGTTCCAGCTCGGCGTCCGACTGGTCCGGCAGGCAGATGCTGACAAGCTCCACCTTGCTGAATTGGTGCTGCCGCAACATGCCGCGGGTGTCCCGGCCCGCAGCGCCCGCCTCCGAGCGGAAACAGGGTGTGAGCGCTGTGACCCGCACCGGCAGGTCGGATTCGCTCAGTACGGAGCCAGCCACAAGGTTGGTGAGCGGCACCTCGGCGGTCGGGATTAGCCAGTAGTCATCTTCGGTCCGGTAGAGATCGTCGGCGAACTTGGGTAGCTGGCCCGTGCCATAGAGCGCTGTGTCTCGCACCAGGATCGGCGGGCTCACTTCGGTGTAGCCGAACTCTTTGGTATGCAGGTCGAGCATGAAGGCGCCCAGCGCCCGCTCCATGCGCGCCAGCGCACCGCGCAACACCACGAACCGAGCGCCCGAAAGGCGCGAGGCCGCCTCGAAATCCATCCGGCCCATGGCCTCACCGATCTCGAAATGCTGCTTTGGCTCAAATTCGAATGTCGGCGCGTGACCGTGCTGCCTAATCTCCAGATTGTCCGCTTCATCCGCACCTTCCGGCACATCCGCGGCGGGTGTATTGGGCAATCCTTCGAGAAACGCCTTTAATGCCTGATCGGCTGTTTTGCCCGCCTCTTCCAGGCGGGCATGCTCGTCCTTGAGGGCGCCGACTTCGGCGATGATCTCTGCCGCGTCTTCACCTTTCGCTTTGGCCGCCCCCACCTGTTTCGACAGCGCGTTGCGCTGGGACTGAACTTCCTGAGCCTGGGTCTGCGCCTCCCTGCGGGTCTTGTCGAGCGCCAGCACCTGCGCACTCAAGGGCTCTAGCCCACGGCGGACCAGCCCGGCATCGAAGGCATCCGGATTTTCACGAATCCATCGGGGATCAAACATAGGCAGGCAGCGCTTTCATCTACGGGACCTGAGCCCTGTAGGGGCTCCAAGGGCGGTTTTATGGGCGGTTATACGGGTGGTTATAGGATTGGGCAGACGGCCCGTCCAGCAGCCGGGAGCGGGCTCAACCTTCGTCCGGCAATCCGTCCAGTTCCGACTGGCGCTTTGCCCGCTTTTTCTCGACGGAGCGGGCCAGGAGAATCGAGATTTCATAGAGAATCAAGATCGGCACTGCGAGCCCGATCTGGCTGATAACATCCGGCGGCGTGAGGAGCGCCGCCGCAACAAAGACACAGACAATGGCATATTTCCGCCGCTTGGCGAGGCCCCGGGCGCTGACGATCCCGGCGCGCGACATGAGGGTCAGCACCACGGGCAGCTGGAAGGCGATGCCAAAGGCAAAAATCAGGCGGATCACCAGAGACAGATATTCGCCGACCTTCGGCAACAGCTCGATGGTTGCGCCACCGTCCGTCCCCTTTTGCTGGAAAGACGCAAAGAACTCCCACGCCAGGGGCATGATGAAGTAGTAGACCATCGCGCCACCGGCAAAGAACAAGATCGGTGTTGCCAGCAAAAATGGCAGAAATGCGCGGCGTTCGTGCTTGTAGAGCCCGGGCGTCACAAATTTCCAGATCTGGATTGCAAAGATTGGAAACGCCAGGAAGAAGGCGGCATAGAATCCGATTTTGATTTCGACGAAGAACTGCTCATACAGCGCTGTATAAACCAGCTTGCCATTCGCACCGTTCTCGCGCCGTAACACCTCCACCAGGGGCGCCGCCAGAAAATCAAAGATCTCCTGCGCGAAGAAAACAGCGACGCCAAAGGCAACCATCAGGCCAAGGACACACCACAGCAGCCGGGTGCGCAACTCCCCCAGATGCTCCATCATCGTCATACGCGCAATTTCTTCCGGCGGCTTGTCTTCCGGCGGGATTTCATCCGGCGGGGTATCGTCCGGCTGACCGTCGTCCGATGGACTGGCTTCCGGCGTCTTGGCGTCCGATTGGGCCATCATCGCACCTTGCGCCGTGAGGCGCGCCGCTGATCCCCGCGGGAGGTCTTTGACCGGGTTTTCTCAGGTCGCTTTCGGCGCGGCCGCGTTCGATCCTCATCGTCCAACGGCCTCATTGGCGACGGCTTGTCCCAGTCGTCTTCCATATAGTCATAAGTTGCCGCAGTCGGGTCGTCTTCCAGACTGCCCATTATCGAATTGCCGCTCAAATTATCATTGATGTCTTTTTGGAGGTCGCGCAGTTCGCTTTCCTGGACGATATCGTCCAGCCCGGACTTGAACTCGTTGGCCAGACCACGGGCGCGTGCGACCAGCTGGGTCACCGTCCGGATCGCGCGTGGCAACTCCTTCGGTCCCAGAATCAACAAGGCGATCACGCAAATGACCGCCATTTCCATCCAGCCAATGTCAAGCATGGGCGCTGCGCACCTCTAGCGTGAAGCCGGCAAGCGCAACCTTGTTAGGTGCGATGCGCCGGCTTTTCGTTCGCTTTATCCGTTGCGTCCGCCGTCTTGCTTGATTCCAGCGCGGGCGTCTCACCATCGTCCCCGTCACCAGATTCTTTGTCTTTCAGGCCCTTCTTGAACTGGGTCACGCCCGAGCCAAGATCGCGCATCAGACGGGGAATACGGTTCGCGCCGAAAAGAAGAACGACGACGCCGACAATAATCAAGATTTGCCAAATGCTCAGGCCCATCTCGGTTCTCCCTGTAGCAGCGGACCGGCCCGCCGCACATCAGTTTTGGAACATGCTTAGACACAATGAAGGCGCGATACCGGCAGATGTCAATGAAAACGGCGGATTTTGGTTACGATTCCACCGGAAATACAAACACATGTGAAGGATTCAGCGTCATGCTGATGGCGCTGCCTGGCTCCGGCAAATCCGTACGTGGGAGGCGACCACGGAGGAATATTGGCCCCTCATCGCCCGCCACTTCCAAACGTACGTGGCTGCCGCGACCATAGGGCAGCACCGCCCGGAGCGTTGCCGCCACCCCTTTGGCGCCTGCTTCATCAAATGAGATAGCATGATAGCGAATCAGTACATCGACCTCCGTTCCTTCAGGCAGGTTCTGGCTATCAATCGGGCCAAAGGGAGTGGGTACCTGACCGTCATCGCCAACCTTGTACCGAAACCGGTTCGCTTCGCTCAGAAACTCCACCACAAACGCCGACCTGGGCGAAGCGTAGACCTCCTGGGGCGTGCCTACCTGCTCCAGCGCGCCATCGCGCATCACTGCAATGCGGTCGCCCATCAACATGGCTTCTTCCGGATCGTGCGTCACCAACAGGGTGGCAGCGCCCGATTGTTTCAGCAAATGCCAGGTCTCTTCCGCCAATTGATTGCGCAGGCTCGCATCAAGGCCGGAAAACGGTTCATCCAGCAGGAAGACCCCGGGTTGAGGCGCCATGGCGCGGGCCAGTGCCACTCGCTGCTGCTCACCACCCGAGAGCGTGTGCGGATAGTCGCCCGCATGAACCATCATGCGAACGCGGGCGAGGGCCGCATCCGCCCGGGCTGCTCTGGTGCTGGCATCCAGTTTGGTAAGGCCGAATTCCACATTCTCCCGTACGGAGAGATGGGGAAATAGAGCATAGTCCTGGAAAACAAAGCCGACGTTGCGCCCTTCTGGCGGCACCAGCCTGGCGCCTCCCGTCCCCATGGATTTGCCGGCGATTTGAATTTCGCCGCTGTCAGCAGTCTCCAAACCTGCCGCCAATCGCAGCAGGGTCGACTTTCCGCACCCGGAGGGGCCGACAAGGCAAACAAGCTCACCGTCCGCCACATCCAGATTGATGTTGTCGACCGCAGACATGGCGCCGAAAGTTTTACGCAGCTTCCTGAACGACACTGACGCCATCAGGCGTCCCCGTGGCGCAGGTCACCGGCGCGGCTACGGTCGATCATCCGGTTCAGCAACAGGACCGGGGCCAGGCCGACCAGCACAATCGCCAGAGCCGACGGCGCGGCCTGATACAGCTGTTCATCGCTGGCATATTCATATGTCCGCACGGCAAGGGTATCGAAATTGACAGGCCGAAGGAGAAGTGTGGCAGGCAGTTCCTTTACTACATCGACAAAAACCAGCAGCCCGCCAGCCCAGAGGCTGCCGCCTATCAGCGGCATATGCACCCGCCTCACAATTCCCAGGCCACCGCGCCCCAGATTGCGTGCGGCATCGTCCATGTGGGGGCTGATGCGGCTCAGGCCCCCCTCCGCGCTGCCCAACGCGATGGGCAGGAACCGTATGGCGTAAGCAAGGATCAGGGCAATTGCCGACCCGGTGAATATGAGCCCGGTTCCAAATCCAAACCAATTGCGGCTTGTCGTGTCCAGTCCACGGTCGACCCAACCGAGAGACAAGACAAGCCCCACCGCCAATACGGCGCCAGGAATGGCATAGCCCATGCTCGCAAATCGAACCGCCAGCCGGGTCAGAGGACTGCAGCCACTCCTCAGCGCGTAGGCCAGCACCAGCGCCGCCGCAACGGCCACACAACCTGCGATTCCGGCAAGCAAGAATGTATTCAGCACCAGTCGCCAAAAATCACCGTCCAGCAGCTGTTCTGCGCCCTCGATCGTCCAGATCAGCAACCAGAATGTCGGCACTACAAATCCGACCAAAACCGGAAGGGCGCAAAACATCATGGCAAACAATGCGCGGCCGCCGGTAAGCCGAATTTGCGGCAAGGGCCGGTACCGGGTGCTCATATGCATATATTTCGCGCGGCCACGGGACCATCGCTCCACGGCCAGCAAGGCAAAAACAAAGATCAGCAGCGGCACCGACAGCTGCGCGGCGGCATCTGGCCGGTCATCCACCTCCCATACCCGGAAAATACCGGTGGTAAATGTGTCCACGCCAAAGAACTGCACAGTCCCAAAGTCGTTGAGTGCTTCCATCAGCGCCAGGGCAGTGCCCGCCGCAATCGACGGCCGCGCCAGGGGCAACGCCACCCGTCGCATGGTCATCCAGGGACCGCAGCCCAAGGTTCGGCTTACTTCGAAAGCACACACCGATTGCTCTATGAATGCCGCCCGTGCCAACAGGTAAACATACGGATAGAGCACCATCACCAGCATGGCGATGGCGCCTTCGAGCGTTCTAACCTCCGGAATCAAATCCGCAAGCCAGACCGCTCCAAGATCCTCGCGCAGCCAGCCTTGTAAGGGTCCGCCCACGTCCAGCAACCCAGTATAGGTATAGGCGATGACATACGCTGGAAGCGCGAAGGGCAACACCAGAGCCCAGGAAAAGAAGCGCCGGCCGGGAAATTCGCAAAGACTGACCAGCCAGGCCGTTCCGACACCACCCAGCAGAACACCTGCCCCGACCCCGACCAGAATGAGCAGCGTGTTCCACAGATATCTTGGCAGTACGGTCGCCGCCAAATGCGCGAGATAATCGTCCGCAGGGGTCACCAGAAACCCGGCCACTACCACAAGCGGCAAAGCCACCAGTCCGGCGACCAACCAGACAGCCGCTGTCAGCCCCTTGTGCCGCCATAGCGTCGCGAAGGCAGTAAATGCCCAACCATGGCGGTCAATATCCGTATTTGAGGAACTGGACAAATGTGCTCAACCCAAGTGTCTGCGCAAGATGCGCTAGCTTTTGCTATTGCGAGCGAGTTGCAATTGCAACGCTAAAAGACAAATCCTCGGGTGGCTCAGGCGGCTAGCTGTTCGACGCGGCGGCCTGTTTCTCTTCCGGTTCGGAATCCACAAGGAGATCATCTTCCTGGTGCACCGCGCCGGCTTCATCGACACCTTCGTCCCCGTGTCCATCCTCGTTTTCCAAAGGCAAGTCTGATTCTGACGCGTCAGCGCGATACGCCTGAATGGCGGGCCGGCTGTCAAGGAAGCCGGCGGCACGCAATTCCGCCGCTCCTGGCAGGTCTTTCAGCGACTCGAGGCCGAAATGGTCGAGAAATTCCACTGTTGTCATCCAGGTGACGGGCCGGCCAGGCGTTTGCCGGCGGCGCCCTGGTTTGATCCAACCAGCCTCCAGCAAAACATCAACTGTACCTTTGCTCTGCGTCACGCCTCGGATCTCTTCGATTTCGGCGCGTGTCACCGGCTGATGATAGGCAACGACAGCAAGCGTTTCGACCGCGGCGCGCGACAGTTTGCGCCGCCGCTCACGTTCTATCACCAAGCTGCCGGCCAGATCCGGCGCCGTGCGAAATGCCCAGGCCTTGCCAACCCGCACCAGATTGACGCCCCGCGCCTCATAGGCTGCCTTGAGGGTGGCCATGACTTCGCCGATATCCGAGCCCTCGGGCAGACGATCCGCCAAGCGCGCCTCTTCCACCGGCTTGTCAGAGGCAAAGATAAGCGCTTCGATCAGCCGAAGGGCGTCATTGATTTCAGTCATTGCTGGAGTCACCCGAAGGTTGATCTGTTGCGTCTCGTTGCCGGCTGCGCACGTAGATCGGCCCGAAAGCGTGATCCTGCCGGAGTTCAGCCTTGCCGGACTTGGCCAGATCGAGGCTGGCGGCAAAGGTAGATGCAACCGCTGAGCGCCAGTTGAGCCCCTGGTTGAGCCCGTCCGGAAGATAGCTCATTAGGGTCTGCCATTCGGGCATCGCTCCCAACGCCGCCTCGAGCCGCCGGCGTGCTGCTTCGACTGCAAACAATTGTTCCGATGCGCGAATCTGGAGGGTGGTGGCCTTGCCACGTCCCTGGATTGCGCCATATGCCGACAGCAGATCGTAAAGACTGCTCTCAAAGGTATCCGACGACGAAATGCGCACAGGCTCTGGCATACCGCGGGGGTGGAACTCACTGCCCAACTGCGGACGTTCGAAAATTACTTCGCCGGAATTGCGCATCGCTTCCAGCCTTTGCAGCTGGAATTTGAGCGCCGCCGCCATTTCGGCGCCGCTCGGCTCACCATCCTCGTCCGACTGCGGCAACAAAAGCCGGGATTTCAGGTAGGCAAGCCAGGCGGCCATCACCAGATAGTCCGCGGCCAACTCCAGCCGGATCTTCTGGGCCCGGGCAACAAATTCAAGATACTGATCGGCGAGCTGCAGCATGGAGAGCCGTTTGATATCGACCTTCTGCTCACGCGCCAGGGTCAACAGCAGGTCGAGCGGTCCTTCATAGCCGTCCAGATCAAGGATCAGCTGCTGGGGCGCTCGCGGCGTCTCTTCAAAATCTTGCGCGTCTACGTCCATGTCCAGACCATTGCCGTGCCGGTAATCCTTTCGACAAACCCGACCAGGCTGCGAACCGCTGGCTTTAGAATGTCATTTAACAAAGTGGCACTGTCGCCGGTGACCATCCAGACAAGCGGCACCAGAATCAACGCCAGAATCAGGCCAATGGAGATAAGTGGTGCTAAACGTGCATAACGTCTGGCGAGCCCCTCAGGGAGGATGCCCAGCATGATTCGCCCTCCGTCCAGGGGCGGGAGCGGCAGCAGGTTGAACAGCCCGATGACGGTATTGGCAAAGACAGAGAAGGACAAGATCTTGTCCCACAAGGTCAACTCATCCGGCGCAGACCCGGACAAAGCCAACAGACCAACCGATGCTGCCGCCAGGGCAATATTTGCCAACGGCCCTGCGAGGGCCACAAGCACCAGATCGCGCCGGGGGTGGCCAAGCCGGCTGGCGTCAATTGGGACGGGGCGCGCCCAGCCTATCGGAATTGGCGCCCGAATCAGGATCAGCACCGCCGGCACAAGGATGGTGCCTAGCCAGTCGATGTGCCGGAATGGATTCAGGCTCACTCTGCCCTGTTCCTGCGCAGTACGGTCTCCCAGGGCTCGGGCAACAATGGCGTGCGCTACTTCGTGCACGGTCATAGCGACCAGTAGCGGCAGCAGGAACGCCAGTATCTCGGCCAACGATGGAAACTGTTCAGGCATTGTCCGCCAGCAACTTCGTGAGGCGGTCAACCGCATCCACCGGCGGCATTTGCGGTGAAGTGGCAATCAATGCCTGGGCGCGGGACAGGCGGTCTGACGCTTCAGTCGACAGCTTGCCTGCAACGGCGCCGGCGATCTCTGTCATCTCGGCCATATCGCCATTGCAGTGAAGGACAATATCGCACCCTGCCGCCAGACTATCCCGCGCCCGATCGGCAAAGCTTCCACTGAGCGCCTGCATGGACAGATCGTCGGTCATCAACAGCCCGTCGAAGCCAATTTGCTGACGGATTACGCCTCGGATCACCGCCGATGACTGGGTTGCCGGTTTGGAGTCGATGGCCGGATAGACAATATGGGCCGTCATTCCGAGCGGCAGATCCGCGAGCGGTTGAAAAGCGGCAAAATCCACGTCATCGAGGTCCGACCGCAGCGCATCCACGGTTGGCAATTCGAGGTGGCTGTCGGCGAGCGCGCGGCCATGCCCCGGCAGATGCTTGATCACCGGCAGCACGCCGCCGTCCAACAGGGATTCCGCCATGACCCGTGCCAGGTGGCTCAGCAGATCCACCTGGTCGCTGAACGCACGGTCGCCGATGATGTTGTGACTGCCCGGCGCCGGCACATCCACAACCGGGGCGCAGTCAGTGTTGATGCCTAGCTCCGTCAGCTCCGCAGCAATGAGCAAAGTATTCAACTTGATGGCCTCAACGGCGACGTCCATGCTGCGCTCGACCAACCGCCCAAGTTCTGCCGCGGAGGGAGCGGCTCGCCATTCAGGCGGAGAGAGACGCTGGACACGTCCGCCCTCCTGGTCAATCAGGATGAGCGCCGGATTGATACCCGCGCAGTGTGACAGATCTGCCACCAGATCCGACACCTGAGCGCGGCTTTTGCAGTTGCGGGCGAAAAGGATGAACCCGGCGGGCCGGGCGGCGGCGAAAAAATCGCGTTCCTGCGGAGTGAGTTCGAGGCCGTGACAGCCGTAGATGACAGGCGCGGGCGGACTATCCGTCGACAAGCGAGCAGCCAATACGTCGTTTGCTCAGACGACTGCAGACCTTGTTCACGGCGCCACGCGTCCTGAGAGGTCCGGCCTGCAACCGGTAGACCACCCCCCGACGGCCCCGGTTTACCTTCTCAATCACCATGATGTAACTACCCAGCAGGTCATTGTGGCGTTGGCGCAGGCTGATCCATTTGCCATGGGCTGCCTCCGGCGTTTTGAATGAACCGACTTGGATGCGATACGGCCCGATCATGTCCGCTGTCGTTGCCTGGGCGATTGCTCGCGTGCGCCGCTTTACCGGCGCACGTCGCACCGCGATGTGCCGTCGCTGAGAAGAGTTTTTCCGGTGCGCCGCACGCTGCGGGCGCTTGGTTGGCAATTGGGCCACGATCCGGGTTGCCGTCCGGGTCACCGTCACCGGTGCAGATTTTGGGGCGGTTCCTTTTGGCAGGCGTCTGATAGCTGCAATTTTTTGACCGCCACCACCGGGCGCGATCTGGTCTACCTGCGAAGGCTTGATAATCGTTTCCTGGGGCGGTCTCCGCACGGCCCCCACCAGCGCTTGTTGGCGCGACCCGGAATTCGACCCAACCCACAACGCGTGTACCCCGTTGCTCCGACCCTTGCTGGCTGCCGTTTGAAGAGGTGTATTTGCGTCCAGCGACGCCTGGACTTGATAGGCCGGCTGTCCCTGGCCTACCAGGAAAACGTAGCCCACGGTGGCGAGCGCACCGAGAAATGCCGTAAGGCCAAACAGGAATTTGACACCGCCGTTGCGCTGCCGTCCCCGCGACCGTTGTATTGGCGCCATATACATTAGCGCATCTCCTCCACCGGCATTACCCCGAACACCTCCAACCCGGACGCGATCACCAACGCCAACGCGCGAATCATAGCCAACCGCGCCAGCGTTAATTCTCTGTCACTATCCACTACGAGCCTTAGCCCCGCCTCATCCTTCCCACGGTTCCAGTGAGCATGAAACTCGGCCGCGGTGTCATTCAAGTAAAACGCAAGTCTATGTGGTTCGTGTGCTTCCGCAGCACTTTCCACTATTCGCGGCCATCCTGCAATTGTTTTTATCAGGGCCAGTTCACCGGGGTCGGTCAGCAGCTCTAGATTTGCCTCTGCCAAAGACTCGTCATCCAAAGGTAAATCAGGAATCGTCGTGCGGGCCTGGCGGAACACTGAATGCACTCGCGCGTGGGCGTATTGAACATAAAAAACCGGATTGTCTTTGGACTGTTCTGTAACTTTGGCAAAGTCAAAATCAAGCGGCGCATCATTCTTGCGGGTGAGCATGATGAAGCGCACCACGTCCTTGCCGATTTCGTCCACGACCTCACGAATGGTGACCACATTGCCGGCGCGCTTGGACATTTTAACCGGTTCGCCCTTGTCCATCAGGTTAACCAGCTGGCATATTTTTACATCGAGGGCTGCCTCGCCTTCGGTAATGGCATCGACCGCAGCATTCATGCGCTTCACATAGCCGCCGTGATCAGCACCCCACACATCGATCAGGGTGGCGAAGCCGCGGCGGTATTTGTCGAGGTGATAGGCAATATCCGTCGCGAAATAGGTCCATTCGCCGTTGGATTTCTTTAAGGGGCGATCGACGTCGTCGCCAAAATCCGTGGCCCGAAACAGGGTTTGAGGGCGTTCTTCCCAATCATCCGGCTTTTTGCCCTTTGGCGGCTCCAGCACGCCGGTGTAGATCAATCCACGTGACTCCAGCGTATCGAGGGCACGGCCGACCGCGCCATCGGCCACCAGCGCTGCTTCGGAGGTATAGATCTCCTGCTCGATTCCCAGATGGGCAAGGTCTTCCCGAATTCGCACCATCAGGAAGTCGACCGCTTGCCGACGGGCAAAAGCATGGCGATCCCCATCCGGCAGAGACAGCCAATCAGGGTCTTCCTCATTCGCGGCGCGTGCGGCGTCGATCACCTCCTCGCCCGGGTAAAATCCTTCAAACTCGCTGTCGGGAATCGTTTCGCCGGCAAGTTGCCGGCCCCGTTTGATCAGAGACTCTGCCAGGATATCGATCTGGTTGCCGGCATCGTTGACGTAATATTCCCGTGTCACGTCATATCCGACCTTTGCCAGCAGGCTGGCGAGTGCGTCACCGAAGACCGCGCCGCGCGCATGGCCCATGTGAAGCAATCCGGTCGGATTGGCGGAGACATACTCAATATTCACTTTCGCGCCGCCGCCGGTATCTGAGCCACCATAGGCAGCGCCCGCCGCCAACACGTCTCCAATGCAGCGCCGCCACAAAGCAGGGTCCAGGCGCAGATTGATAAAGCCTGGTCCGGCAACCTCAGCCGAGTCAATTTCTTGCCGCTTTGCCAACTCACCCGCCAACGCCTCGGCGATGTCGCGTGGCTTGCTACCCGCCGGTTTGGCCAGAACCATGGCCGCATTGGTTGCCATGTCACCGTGGGAGGGATCGCGTGGCGGCTCGACATTGACACGTCCAAAATCCAGGCCCGCAGGCAGCGTGCCGTCGGCAACCATTTCATCCAGCGCCGCCATAACGTGACGCCGTATCTCGCTGAAAATGCTCATTTTCTACAGTATCGGATCAAATAGTTTGTGATGTTCGTCCAGGGCGAATCGATCAGTCATGCCGGCAATATAATCCGCAATCACCCTGGCCGTGCGGTCTGACGCAGGAGCCGCAGTGCGGGCGCGCCATTCATTCGGCAGCAGTTCAGGCTCATTGAGGAACAGGTCGAACAGATCGGCCACTACACGGCGCGCCTTGCTGGTCATACGGTTGACCAAATAGTGCTGATACATGCGCTCGCGCAAGAAAGATTTAAGCTCATTGTCGTGCCCGGACATCTCATCCGAGAACGCAGCGACCGGATGGCCCAGTCCCCGCACCTCTTCCGCGGACTGTGGTGAAGCTTCCGCCAGCCGGCGGCGTGTCTCTGTCAAAAGGTCACTCACCATCCGATCGATGATGCGCCGGACCGTTTCATGGATCTTGCGGGGATCGTCAAGGCGGGGATACAGCCCCTCCACCTCCGCCAGCGCCTCCCCAACCAGGGGGACCTCACGAATTTCGTCGAAGCCGAACAGACCAGCACGGAACCCATCGTCAAGGTCATGACTGTTATAGGCAATGTCGTCAGATAGAGCCGCTACCTGCGCCTCCGGACCTGGCCAAGTATCCAGTTCCAACCCGTGCTGGCCATCATAGTCAACAATCGGCAATGGCACTGACGGTCCCGTCACCGGCCCGTTGTGCTTGACCACACCCTCAAGGGTTTCCCATGTGAGGTTCAGACCATCGAATTCAGCGTATCGTTGCTCCAGCCGGGTGACTATTCGCAGGGTTTGGGCGTTGTGGTCAAAGCCACTATAGCCGGACATCTTGGAGTCCAGCGCCTCTTCACCCGCATGTCCAAAGGGCGTGTGCCCCAAATCATGAGCCAGCGCCAGGGCTTCCGCCAGTTCTTCGTTGAGCCCGAGTTGCCGGCAGATGCTGCGGGCGATCTGGGAAACCTCGAGCGAATGGGTCAGGCGGGTTCTGTAGTGATCGCCTTCATGGGCGACAAATACCTGCGTTTTATGTTTCAGCCGCCGGAAGGCCGTGGAATGAATGATGCGGTCTCGGTCGCGCTGAAACACCGTCCGTGTCGCGCTTTCGGGCTCTGAATACAAGCGACCGCGGGTCCGCGCCGGATCGGTCGCGAAGGGCGCGTAACGTGTGCCGATGCCTTGGCCAAACATGCGCGGCACCTTAGAGGTGGGGCCTGGGAGTAGCAACGCGCGCGGCGCACCGATTGACAGTGCGCGACAATTGTCTATCTCTCCTATAACCGATGCTCCGCAATCGGTGTCCAAGGCAGAGCTAGATATGACTGAATCATTCGCAATTACCGAAGGCGCCGCGAAAAAAGTGGCGGAGCTCCGGCTTGCCGAAGGCAACGAGGCGTTGATGCTGCGCATTGCCGTGGATGGCGGCGGCTGCAACGGATTCCAATACCGCTTTGACTTCGACGATGCCCAGAACGACGATGACCGTATCTTTGAACGCGATGGTGTGAAGGTGGTGGTTGACGAAGTTTCGCTCGATTTCCTGCAAGGCGCGCAAGTGGACTACAAGCAGGAACTGATCGGCAGCTATTTCGCCATCGAAAACCCGAACGCCACGTCGAACTGTGGGTGCGGCACCAGCTTTTCTGTTGATTGACCGCGTGACGGCTGGCTAGGCTGGGCCTCTCCGCCACTGCAGCGAACGCCGTCTTGCCCGACACGTCCGACACCCGATCCGAAGTGTCGCCACATGAGGAGTCGCCAGATCAGGTGGCTCCCGCGGTGGATTCTGCTGTCGCCAAACCACGGCGCAGCGAAGTCGATGCAATCCGCATCATTACCTGTTTTTCCGTGATCTTCGGGCACGTCATCGCGATTTTCGGGCTCGGCGTTACCTATCATCTGAAGGACGCGAACCAATCGGCGTTTCTTGGGGGAGTCTATGAACTTCGCCACGCCTGGTCGATGCCGGCCTTTTTCATGATGGCTGGCTGGTCGGCGGTCGCTGCACTGCGCATCAAGGGCACGCGTGTATTTGTCGAAAACCGGGTCCGCAGGCTGGCAATCCCATTGCTGGTCGGCATGGTTCTGATCACGCCAGTGATCAAATATTTTGAGGGACTGGGCGGGCTTTCGCTGCGTGCGATTGGTATGGTCCGCATCGCACCTCTGACCGAATCCCTCTTCAGCTTCCTCCCCCGGTATTTCACCCATTTCAATCTGCATACCTGGTCGCATCTTTGGTTTCTGGTCTATCTGATCGTCATCAGTGCGGTGACCTACCCGATGCTGCGCGCCCTGGGCAGGGGTGACCAGTGGTTGCCCCGCCTGGACAACCGCAGCGCAACGATTGCGGCCTACCTGCCCGCGGTGTTGCTAGCTGGCTGGCTGATGCTCAGCCACGGCTGGTGGCCCTACTATCCGAGCCTGATCAACGACTACGCCAACTTCGTCTTCTTCGCGCTGTTCTTCCTAATGGGCGCGCTGGTGGCATCCTGGCCAGCCCTGGACGCGGCGGTGCGCAAGGAATGGTGGCGGCTGGGGCTATTGGGTGCCGCGGCACTGGCAGCAATGCTCTGGTATGTCGATACGCTAGTCGGCCGCGCGCTGGTCGGCATCGGCGCCTGGGGTATTGTCTGCGCTCTTTATGGCGGCCTTGGCCGGGTTCGCTGGCGTCGCGGACCAGTGTTTCGCTATCTGGCCGACGCGGTCATGCCACTCTTTATCATCCATCATCTCGTCGTTATCGTTGCAGGCTGGTATATGATGCAGTCCGGTCTCGGCATCTGGATCAGTGTGGTCATGCTGTCGATCATCGCCGTCGTCCTGCCCCTGGTGTTTTATCACCTGTTCATCCGTCCGTGCCCGCCCCTCCGCCTCATGTTCGGGGCGCCGCGTCAGCGGCCCCGCTAACCCAAACTGTCCGATTGCGCTCATGACCACCATCGCCACCTGGAACGTCAACTCCGTCAAGGCCCGGCTGCCAAATGTGCTCGACTGGCTGAAGCAAGAAGCGCCCGATATTGTCCTCCTGCAGGAAATCAAGTGCATCGCCGAGAACTTCCCTGCCCTGGAATTCGAGGACATGGGCTACAACGTCGCCGTCAGTGGCCAGAAGTCTTACAACGGCGTCGCCGTGCTTTCGAAGACTCCCATTGAGATTGCAGAGGATCGGCTACCCGGCGACGAAAGCGACGAGCAGGCCCGTTATCTCGAGGTCACCACCGATACGGACGCCGGCCACATTCGGGTCGCGACGATCTATCTGCCCAACGGCAACCCCACCGGAACGGACAAGTTCACCTACAAACTCGCCTGGATGGAGCGCCTGATCGACCATGCCCAGGGCCTGCTTGCACTTGAGGAACCAGTCGTGCTCGGCGGCGACTACAACGTCATTCCCCAGGCAGAGGACTGCTATGATCCTGCCGGCTGGGAGGGCGACGCCCTGTTTCGGCCGGAGAGCCGCGGCGCCTTTCGCCGGCTGGTGAACCTTGGTTTCACCGAGGCCTTCCGCAACTTCCATACCCAGGCCGGTGCCTACACCTTCTGGGACTACCAGGGCGGCGCATGGCAGAAGGGCCTGGGCATCCGCATCGACCACCTGTTGCTGTCATCCCAGGCCGCTGATCTACTAGTAGACTGTCAGATCGACGAGCGGCCGCGGGGCAAGACCAAGGCATCGGACCACACGCCGATCTGGTGCAGGCTGGCCCCACCACCGGATCTCTCGGCCGCGGCATGAGCGAAATCGAGATCACCGGTGGGTGTCTCTGCCGCACGATCCGCTACACCGCGACGGCGGAGCCCACTTGGGTCAACCATTGCCATTGCCGCGACTGCCAGCAACAAACCGGCGCGGCCATGGCCACCTGGGCGACTTTCCCCAGCACAAGCGTCACCTTCACGGTACCGCCGGCGATCTACCCCTCCTCGGACAGCGCCGAACGGGGTTTTTGCGCCCGTTGCGGCAGCACGCTGACCTGGCAATCACGCACCGGACGGGGCAGCATCGATCTCGCCGCCGGTACCCTCGACGAACCCGGAGCCCTTGCGCCCCGGGAGCATCTGTTCTGGTCACGCCATCTGGCCTGGCTGGACCTGTCAGACACCCTGCCCCGCCACGATGAATGGCGGCCCAAGACCTGACCCAGGCCAAACGGAAGAGCCCATGATCAAAATCGTCTTCTGCCTGCGCCGCAAACCCGGCATGAGTTTCGACGACTTCGACCGCACCTGGCGGGACGACCATGCGCCGCTGGTCAAGCAACACGCGGGCGCGCTGGGCATCCGCCGGTATGTGCAGACCACCCACGCGCCGCACGACTTTGGCGCGGGCGCTGCCAAGGCACGCGGCGCGCCGGAACCCTTCGACGGGGTCGCCGAATTGTGGTTCGACGACTGGGACGCGGTCGCTGCCGGTTTCTCCACCTCCGAAGGCCGGGCTGCGGGCAAGGCGCTGATGGACGACGAAGGGCGGTTCATCGATTTTGCAAACTCCCCTATCTTCTTTTCGACGGAGCGTGAAATTGTCGGCTGACAACACCAACGGCGGGCAAGACCGTCAGGGTATCCACAGCACCGCAGCGCCCGTGACCCTGGCCGACATGCAGGTTTATCTGGACCAGTCCCGCTACCTGCAATTGATCGGCGCCTACGTGACCAAGTGCGAGGGTGGCGAGGCCGAGTTGCGCCTGCCCTTCAAGGAAGACCTGACCCAGCATCACGGTTTCATCCACGGCTCCCTGTTTGGCTTCCTGGCCGATGCCTCCTGCGCGTGGGCGGCGGCCACGGTTGCCGGCGACGTACGCACCAGCGAATACAAGATCAACCTGCTCGCGCCCGGCGCCGGCGAGGAATTCATCGGCCGCGGCAAGGTCATCAAGGTCACACGCCGCACCGTGGTCGCCCAGGGTGAGGTCTTCGCCGTGCAGGACGGCCGGGAAAAGCTGGTCGCCATTGCAATGGCCACCTTGATGCGCGTTTCCGATCCGCTGGCGGACTAGTTTTTTTAAACGTTGCGATATGTTGCCTTTTGTTGCGATTCCGCACTGCGAATCTGCCGGATTTGGGGTTTTGTGGGGAAATGTGGGGGAGATGAACACCTCCAAAAATAGCCCCCAAGCGCGATAGGCCCGGAAAACTTCGCCAACAGAAATATAGGAATTATATCCCGGTATTCAAGCGGATGGGCTTGACCCGCGACGCCGGTGACGCCACCTCTGTTCCAATCATTTCTCCTGCTAAAACGCTTTGTCCGCTTCCCTGCGGGCACAGCCACCGGAGCACCTGCCCCATGTCAACGCCTCCCAAATGGCGCACGGCCGAGCGCATTGTCGCCGCGGAACCTGCGAGCGACGGTGCCGGCGTCAAGCTCAACCGCAGCATCTCGACCCCTGCCCTGCCCGATCTGGATCCGTTCCTGATGCTGGACGAATTCAACACCGAAAATCCCGACGACTACATCGCCGGTTTTCCGGAGCACCCGCACCGCGGGTTCGAGACGGTCACCTACATGATCGACGGCAACATGCGGCACCGCGACAACACCGGTGCGGAAGGCGTCCTGCGGGGCGGTGGCGTGCAATGGATGACTGCGGGCCGCGGCATCCTCCACTCGGAAATGCCGGAGCAGGTGGACGGCCGCATGCAGGGATTTCAGCTGTGGGTGAACCTGCCCGCACGCCTGAAGATGACCGACCCGCGATATCAGGAGTTCGATGGCGCGGGGGTCCCGGAGGTACGCCAGGAAGACGGCGCCTTGATCCGCGTGGTTGCTGGCGCACATGGGGATATCTCTGGCCCGGTCGAAGGCATCCACGGGACGCCCCTTTATCTGGATGTCACATTGCCCACTGGCGCCGCGGTAATCCAGCCTGTGGAAAGCGGGCACAACGGCTTCGTTTATGTGTTCGAAGGCGACGCCGTGGAGATTACAGGCGCAGAGAGCGGGAATGGCGACTTGAACGATCGTTCCACTAACAGCGTGCCGCGCCGGCATCTGGCGGTGTTATCCTCAGGTGATTGTGTAAGCTTGAGGAACAGCGGGGACAAGACGGCCCGCCTGCTGCTGGTCGCGGGCGCGCCCATCGGCGAGCCCATCGCCCGATACGGACCCTTTGTGATGAATACAGAGCAAGAGATCCACCAGGCCTTCAAGGATTTCCAGGACGGGAACTTCGTGTGAGCATAACGACGGCCACCCAAACGGCGCGAAGCCGATCGGTCGAGCAGGTCGTCCCTGCCGTTGCCTCGGCCGACGTGCCCGGCCTGACCCTCACCCGCATGATCGCCACACAACACCTGGATCATGTGGACCCATTCCTGCTGTTGTCGGACTTCTGGCCTGCCGCGCCAGATGAGCCGGTTGGCGGCTTTCCAGACCACCCGCACAGGGGTTTCGAGACGGTCACCTACATGATTGGCGGGCGCATGCGCCATCGCGACCATACTGGCGCAAATGGCGTGATTGGGCCCGGCGCCGTGCAATGGATGACCGCCGGCCGCGGCATCATCCATTCCGAGATGCCGGAACAGGGTCATGACGACGACGGTGAGGTACGGGGCTTCCAGCTCTGGGTCAACCTGCCTGCGGCAGACAAGATGAGCCCGCCTGCCTATCAGGAATACACCGCTGACGAGGTGCCTGAGACCCAGCCCGCGGATGGTGTCACCCTACGCGTCATCGCCGGTGCGGCGGCCGGGGTGACCGGCCCGGTAAAAGGCATCGCGGTTGATCCGCTCTATCTGGACATCCAGCTCGCCCCCGGCGTGGCCTACACTCAGGCGTTGCCGCCGGACCATGCGGCCATCTGCTACGTGATTGACGGCGATCTGGTGGTGGCCGGCACCGACATCGCAGCGCATCATCTGGCGGTCCTGTCGCCTGGAGGTGAAATCACCCTCCATGCCGGACAGGAAGGCGCCCGCGCCCTGCTGGTGGCCGCGAGACCGTTGGGCGAACCGGTGGCCCGCTACGGCCCCTTTGTCATGAACACAGAGGCGGAGATCCACCAGGCGTTTCAGGATTTTCAGGCGGGACGTTTCTAGGCGGTAGCTTCCTGGGTGGCACCGGCAGGACCGCCCGCCTCCATATTCCAGACGGCCCAGATATGGGTGTCTTCGTGGCCATGGCCGGCATAATGCGACTTCAAGGCGGCCTGCACCTGACGGGCGCGATCCAGGCTGTCCAGCAACCCAACCGCATTCAGTTCGGCAGTGCGGTAGGCATCGTCAAAGCCAGTGCAGTTGCTCAGCGCACTGATATCGCCATGGACATCCAAGAGTTCATAGCCCTGAAAGCGGAACCGAGGGTCGGCCAAAGTCGCCGCGACCGCTCCGTCGTCCAGCCCCGCCGGCGGCTCCCGCCACCCCGCAAGGACCTGCCGATCCGGAGCTTCTTCGGTGCGGTGCAAAAGATAGTCCAGATTGCGGAACCAGAAAGTGACGTAGTCCTCCTGAACATTGTGGTCCCAGTCCATCCGGGACAGTTCCTCAACAATTTCAGGACAGAGCGAGGTGTCGAGGGTCACCAGATCTTCGACCCCAGACAGTTCGCGCCAGCGTAGATAGCCCTGCCACCGGTCACCCTGAGCGGGACCAAATGGTTGGCGCGCCGTGTACCAAATCTCGCTCATCTGCCCACTCTTCGCTTGTCATCCGCCACAGCCACCAATCCCATAGTTGCCGACGAATGCAGGTCAATCCAGGAACCAGATTAAAGCAACGACGCGTTATCAGTGGTTTAATTGACAGTCGACTGTCATTATGACATACACCTACCAACTGGAGTGAAGAATGCCCCGAACCCATGAATCTCATGCCCTGACGGACCTGATCCTGGAGATCTTTCGTCTGAACGGTCACTTGCTCACGGCGGGTGACCAGCTGATGGAACCTCTGGGTCTCACCAGTGCGCGCTGGCAGGTCCTGGGCGCAATCGACCTAGCCGATCGCTCTTTGTCCGTTGCGCAGATCGGCCGGCGCATGGGACTGGCCCGGCAATCAGTGCAGCGGACGGTCAACGATCTTGAACGTCTGGGATTCATCACTCTGGAAGCCAACCCGGACCACGCACGTGCGCGGCTGGTTGTCCTGACCGAAAAGGCGCGCAGCGCCTTGAAAGAGGTCGACGGCGTTCAAGCCGCCTGGTCTGGCGCGCTTGCCGAGGGCCTGAGTGCGGAACGTCTCACCGAAGCCGCGGGTCTGCTCCACGACCTTACCGAGCGGTTGACCGCAAGTGGCGGTCGCGCCCGGTCTGCCTCAAAACCCATCTCCATGACGCCAAAAGGAAACTGACCCATGTCCAACGTGATTCTGCTCAACGCCTTCGAGGTGCCCGATGGCGCCACCGACGCTTCAACCGCCTATTGGGAAGAAGGTGCAGATTTGATGCGCAAAGCGCCCGGGTATGTTTCGACCGCGCTGCATCGCGCGATCGACGACAATGCTCGCTTCCAGCTCATCAACCGCGCCGAATGGACCAGTCCGGAAGCGTTTTATGCCGCCGTGCAAGCTCCGGAATTCACCGCATTTACCGAACGTCACAAAGGCGACTTCACCTATTTTCCGGGGCTTTATCGGGTGATCCGCTCAGACGTGGACTGAGACGCCATAAGGTACACTGCCCCCGCGGCCCATTATCTCCCGGTGCAGGCCGCAGGCAGCTTACCCAAGTCCACGGTGGGATGTTCCCGGTGAAACCTGGTCAGATTTCCGGCAGCGTATATCCTGCCTCTGCGAGCACCACGGATGTCTCTATCTGCCGCTCAGGGACGGTCCAGTAGGCCTTGAGAAGCCTGCGGGCCTGGTCCCGGTCGGTGACCCAGAAGCCATGTTTTTCGTAGAATTCGACCGCCCAGGTGGCCGCGGCCCAGGTGCCGATCAGGAGCGGGTTTCGCTCGAGCCCCATGAGATGCGCAAGGAGCTTGCCGCCGACTCCCCCCCGCCGGGCGCTGGTCCGTACATAGGCGTGGCGGATGAGGGTCACATCCGGCCAGCCTCCCGTCCCTTCCAGCCTGGGCCCGGCCACATCCTGAATGCCCATGACCCCCTGTAACGCGCCACCTGCGTCTAGTCCGAAGAAGCGCACTCCGGCGTCGATCTCCGATTGAAGATCATCACGGCTCATATAGGGGTCGTGCCACCGGTCCGCCGGGATCACGCCACGATAGGCCTGCGCGCCGTCGTTGATGATTTCCCAGATGGCGTCGGTATCGTCGGGCGTGCAGGGTCGGATTGTCATGGTCGCTCCATTGGGCAAGCTCCGGCGTATCGGCCCACCGCCAAAAAGAAGGCTCTATCATATTTCGGCCCCCCTTCCCTTGTGGATGCCCATGGGTCCATTTACGCTTGCGTTACAGGCCCGCACCGCGTGATTTGCGTGCTGATCCGAAATCCCCGAAATATGGACCGACATATGACCCGACGATTGTTGATGGCGAGCCTGGCCGCGGTTCCCTTTGCGATATTTGCTGTGGCCAACGCGCAGGCGCAAGTTGCCTGGAAAAGCCTGTGTTCCGGCCCGGACGAAACCGCCTATACCGGCTGCGTTCTGAAGAATGGGCGGTCGCTCGCCTTTTGCATTCCCAAGGGACAAAACCTCCAGCGGACACCCAATGGACGGGAGACGCCGAAGGTCTCCTTCATGACCTATCGGATCGCCAAGGCGGACGGTCAGATTGAACTGCAATTTCCCCGTCAGCGCGTCGGGTCCGCCAGCCAGTTTCAGATCTTCGTCATGGGTTATTCACGGGGCGCTCGGACGGAGATCAGGTTCCGCCGCGGCCAATACCTCTATCGATACGAAGACTCGCTCATTGCCCGGGCCCAGGGGCAAGGCCATGACGTGACCCATGGCATCGCGATCTACAAAAATGGCGCCCGGCTGGCATTTCTGGGTTGCCGGGCCAAAAACACGTTACTGCCGCCGCCTAAGGTCTCCTTCGTTATCAAGCCCGGACAGAGCTTCGGGCCGATCAGCAGGAGCACCACCCTGGCGGGGCTCCGGCGCAGCTTCGGCGCAGCCAACGTGCGCGTCGGCATGTACCAGCCGCCCCACGCCGACCTGCCGAAGCATCGGGGGGCGCTGATCTTTGGCGGCACACCACGGGAAGTCACGGTCTTCTTCAAGGAGCGAACCAACCTGCCCCAATGGGTGATCGTCACCCGCAAGGACAGCATCTGGCGCACCAGCGACGGCATCCGTATTGGCACCGGCCTGATCAAACTCGAGCGTATCTTTGGCCTGCCCTTTCAGGTGTCGAGCTTCAACCGGGATGGCGGCGGCAGCGTGATCGCCGGCAAGGATGTGCCGGAGGCAAAACAGCTGATCCTGCGTCTGACCTGGCCGGAAAACCTGTCAGCCGCCGATCAGAAAGCGCTGGGGAGCGGGAAGCCCTTCAGCTCTGACAACCCCGCCGCGCGCCGGGCCAAACTCAAGGTCAGCGTGATTTGGTGGGAGGTGCGGCGGTAGGGTTGCGCCAGTTCAGAGGTCGCCTCAGGGACATGTAGAAATTGAAAGGGCGGGTCTGAAACCCGCCCTTTCCTCATATTCGGTCGCCAGTTGAATCCCTAGATATCCGCGTAGATATGACTCTCGCCGTGGCCGCCCGGATGGCAGACGGCGCCCTTCTCGGCGGAACCGACGGTCTGGGCGTAGCGCCAGAGGGCGCCTGAGCTGTACATATTCTTGCGCGGCACCCAGGCTTCCCTACGTTTGGCCAGCTCTTCATCGCTGAGGTCGACGCTGATCTCACCGGTGGGCGCGTTGATGGTGATCATGTCGCCGTCCTGAAGCAGGCCGATGGGACCGCCCACCGCCGCCTCGGGGCCAATATGGCCGACGCAGAGGCCGCGGGTGCCACCGGAGAAGCGGCCGTCGGTGATCAGCGCCACATTGTCCATGCCCATGCCATAGAGGGCCGCCGTCGTGGACAGCATCTCGCGCATGCCGGGGCCGCCCTTGGGCCCCTCATAGCGGATCACCAGGCAGTCGCCCTCCTGGACGCCACCCCCAACATTGGCGCCTTTCGTGACATACTCGAAGCAGTCTTCCTCGCAGTCGAAGACCCGGGCGGGGCCAGTGAAGCTCTGGTTTTCCTCCGCGATGCCCGCCACCTTCACGATGCCGCCTTCAGGCGCCAGGTTGCCCTTCACACCGACGACGCCGCCGGTGGGTGCGAGCGCGTTCTTGACCCGATAGACCACGTCCTGATCGTCCGGAAACACTTCGTCCTCCAGATTCTCGGCGATGGTTTTACCCGTGACAGTCATGCAGTCACCATGGAGTAGGCCATTTTCCATCAGTTCCTTCATGACAATGCCGACGCCGCCCACATCGAACAGATCCTTGGCGACATATTTGCCGCCGGGTTTCAGGTCGGCGATGTAGGGCGTTTTGCGGAAAATCTCCGTCACATCATGCAGGTCGAAGTTGATACCACACTCGTTTGCAATCGCCGGCAGGTGCAAGCCGGCATTTGTGGAACCGCCGGTTGCCGCGACAATAACTGCTGCATTTTCAAGGGCTTCTCGGGTGACAATGTCCCGTGGCCTCAAGCCGGTTTCGAGCAGTTTCATCACCACTTCGCCCGAGGCCTCGCAGAACTGGTCGCGGGATTCATACGGCGCGGGCGCACCGGCGGAACCGGGGATGGCGAGGCCCATGGCCTCCGACACGCAGGCCATGGTGTTGGCGGTGAACTGACCTCCACAGGAGCCGGCTGACGGGCAGGCCACAAGCTCCAGCTCGTGCAGATCCGCGTCGGTCCAGTTACCAGCAGCGTGCTGGCCGACGCCCTCGAAGATGTCGACCACGGTCACGTCCTTGCCACGGAAGCGGCCGGGCAGGATCGAGCCGCCATAGATGAACACCGCCGGCACATTCAGGCGCACCATGGCCATCATCATGCCCGGCAGGGACTTGTCGCAGCCCGCCAGGGTCACCAGCGCGTCATAGCAATGGCCGCGCATGGTCAGCTCCACCGAATCCGCAATCACCTCGCGGCTGACCAGCGAGCTCTTCATGCCTTCGTGGCCCATGGCGATGCCGTCGGTCACGGTGATGGTGGTGAATTCCCGCGGCGTGCCGCCGGCAACCTTCACGCCCCGCTTCACGGCCTGGGCCTGGCGGCCGAGGGAGATGTTGCAGGGTGCGGCCTCGTTCCAGGCCGTCGCCACGCCCACCAGCGGCTGGTGCACTTCCTCCTCCGTCACGCCCATGGCGTAGAGGTAGGACCGGTGCGGGGCGCGTTCCGGCCCCTCGGTTGTGTGACGGCTGGGCATCTTGGACTTGTCGAATTTCGGTTTATCGCCTTCAGGCATGATGATCTCTTGATTTGATGCGTGGCGGGTTCTGCCGCAAAATAGCGGCAGGGTGACGACCGGTACAAGCAGACGCGGCGTCACGGGCTGCGTCAGACCGCCACCCTCATAGCAGTCGGGAGGACCACCCATGCGCACACAAGCTCTCAAAATATCCATCGTTGTGGCCAGTGCGGCAGCGTTGATGCCAGCACATGCCACAGCGCAACGGGTGACTCACGGCGACTTCTCGGTCGTAAAGCCCCAGGGCGCCGGCTGGACCGCCGTTGGCAAGCAAACCCGCATGGTGACCTTTCGAAACCGGGTCCCCGGGACGAGAACCTCCATCATCGCGTTCGGGCGAACCCTGAGCGGCCGGGCGAGCGGCTGGACCGGTCTGGAGGCCCTGGCCCAGCGGCTGACCACGAGCACCGATGGATCACGACCGATCCGGCGGCAGCTTGCGGGCGCCAACTGTGTCTTCAAGCGCTTTGCCCGGCCCTGGCGCAGCAAGTCAGGCCGGCAATACCGGTTGAAAGGCGCGGATCTCTATTGCCTGCATCCACGCACGGGCGCAGTGGTGCATCTGGGATTCAGCCAGCGCCATGCCGTGGGCCAGGCCGGCGCCGCAATCGACGCGCCGATGCTACGGTTTTTCAATTCCCTGCGATTTCGTTAGTGGGCAGGCACTCCGACAGGATTGGTGCTAGCCGGCCTTGCAGGTGCCTGTGAATCGCACGCGTTTCCTGGCACGCGAGCCACTGAAAGCGCCGCTTTTCTTGATTTTCAGGACCATGTCGAACTTTGGGTTGGCGTTTGCTTTTCGTTTTACGACCACGTGTCGAACACCTTTTTCGACTTTGTCGGCGGCGACGATACCCATTTTCTTGCGTTTGCCATTGAACTGCATCAGCGCGATTTTGGCCTCCAATTCAAGCACCAGGATCCGTCCTTTGTCCCGCTCCGTTGCGTCCCGCCACGTGCAGGTGCCGTCGGCCTTGCAACGGCCTCCCTTAGCGACCATGCAGGATACGGTCTTGGCGCTGGTCATGTCGGCGGCCTGCACCGGCAAAGGTGTCAGTGCGGCCAAGGCGGCAGCGATGGCAATTATAGCTTTCATGAAAGGCTCCGGTTAGGCGGCGGAAGTGACCCGTCCGTCAGGGCGCGACGGCATCAGGATAATGCAGACACGCGTTGTCAGGATAACTACGCAGGAAATAGTTCCAGAGTTGCTCGCCGTAGATATCCGGGTGCTCCGCACTTTGCATGGCCGCGACGCCTGCTTCGGTCTCTTCCGCCTGGGCCATGAAGCCGGCATTCGCGTGGCGCGGGCTCGCGGCAACAGCGTCGCGAAATTCGGGTGCCAGATCGAGCGGCGCAATCGACATGTCCAGGGATGGACCATGGAAATAGCCGCAGGAAAGGCGCGGTGCGCGGGTTCTCACCCGGTGCGGTGTGGCGATGAAATAGTTGCCCGTCATCGCCTGCAGCACCTCGCCGAGGTTGATGACGAAAGAGCCGGGGATCAGCGGTACGGTGATCCAGTCGCCGGCGGCGTTCTCCACCTCCAGACCCGGCACCTCACCGGGCGCCAGAATAGTCAGGAAACCGGCGTCATGGTGGGCGTTGACCCCGAACTCCCCCGCCGGCGTCTCCGGATAGCAGATCAGCTTTGTCAGCGACATACGCTCGGCGCCGAACAGCCGGTCGAAATGGTCTTCGGGCAGGCCAAGTCCGGTGGCAAACACGCCCATCAAGTCATCCGCCAGTGCGCCCATCTCGCGGAACCACCGGTCCAGGATGGCGTGAAAGCCGGGAACCACCTCTTCCGGCGGCCACTGATTGGGGCCGAGCAACCTGAGATAGGCCGGATGGGAATCCGCCGGATGTGGCGTGTGCTCGCTCCACAGATCGATCTGCTCACGCATATCAGGACGGTTATTTGTGTACTCTGCGCCCACCGGTTCCCAGCCGCGGAAATGGCGCGACTGGCGCTTGTCGATCAGGCGCTTCTTTTCTTCCGAAAGGTCAAAAAAGCGCTCCGAGATCGAAAAAACGTCCGTCACCGTCGACGGATCAATGCCATGCCCGGTCAGCACCAGGAAACCGACATTGTGGCAGATCTCCCGCACCTCATCGGCAAAGGCCGCCCGCCCCCCGGCATCTCCCCGCCAGGGAGACAGATCCACGATGGGAATTTCGGTAAAGTCGCCGTTGCTCGTCACGGGTTCACCCAGGTTCGGCTTGCAGTTGCCCTAATGCTAGTGTGAAGCACACCGGCTTTCAATCAGCACCACCCTAGACAGATTCCAGCCGTTTCAATGCCTCTGCAACCTTGACCTGCTGGGCTTCGGCGTCGGCCTTGCGTTCACGTTGCTCGGCAACCACAGCTTCCGGCGCCTTTGAAAGAAAGTTTTCGTTAGACAGCTTCTTCTCGAACTTGTTGATCTCGCCGGCGATCTTGTCCAGCTCCTTCTGGAGACGGGCCCGCTCCTGGTCGATGTCGACGACGCCGGCAAGCGGCAGGATCAGGGTCGCTTCGTCCAGCACTTCCTGAATCGCCCCGTCGGGCACCGCCTCCACAGGCTCAATCCCGGTCAGCCGCGCCAGCCGCTCAATGATCTCGCGGTTGGTGTCGAGCCGTGACTGGGTAGCCGCGCCGGCATCCTTGATCTGCAGCGGAATTTTGTCACCGGGCGATACATTCAGCTCCGCCCTGACCGCCCGCACCTGGGTGATCAGGCGTACCACCCAGTCCATCTCCGCCACCGCGTCCGCATCCACATGGTCTGCGCCCGCGGCGGGCCAGGAATTGGTCATCAGCAACGAGTTGCCATCGCCCAATTGTTGCCACAGCTCTTCCGTGAGGAACGGCATCATCGGATGCAGATAGTGCAGCATGCGGTGCAGCACCCACATGGTGGTGGCGCGGGTCTCTGCCTGAGCCTCGGCGCTGCCCGCCTGCAGGATCGGTTTAGTGAATTCCAGATACCAGTCGCAATAGGTGTGCCAGATAAACTGGTAGAGCGCGTGAGCGCCTTCGTTGAATCGATACTCCTCGATCGCCTGTTCAACCTTGGCGCCCACTTCCGCCAGTTCGCTGACAATCCAGCGATTGACGGTTTCCTTGTTTGCCGTCGGGTCAAATCCCTCCGGCACCGCGGCATCGTTCATCTCCGCATAGCGGGCGGCATTCCACAGCTTGGTGGCAAAGTTGCGATAGCCCTCAATACGGCTTTCCGCCATCCGAATATCGCGGCCCTGGGCAGCCATGGCTGCCAGCGTGAAACGCACGGCGTCGGCGCCGAACTTGTCGATCAGGTCGAGCGGGTCCAGCACATTGCCCTTCGACTTGGACATCTTCTGCCCCTTCTCGTCCCTCACTAGAGCGTGGATATAGACATCCTTGAAGGGAACCTGTGGCGCGCCGGCATCGTCCTTCATGAAGTGCATACCCATCATCATCATGCGGGCGACCCAGAAGAAGATGATGTCGAAGCCAGTGACCAGACAGCTGCCGGGATAGTATGCGGCCAGTTCCGGCGTCTCATCCGGCCAGCCGATGGTCGAGAACGGCCACAGCGCTGAGGAGAACCAGGTGTCGAGTACGTCCGGATCCCGGGTCAGTTCGGCGGCTTTGCCATAGTGTAGGTCGGCCGCGGCCTGCGCTTCAGCTTCGGATTTCTCGACGAAGATCTCGCCATCCGGGCCATACCAGGCGGGAATCTGGTGACCCCACCAGAGCTGGCGCGAAATACACCAGGGCTGGATGTTGCGCATCCACTCGAAATAGGTCTTTTCCCACTGCTTCGGCACAAAGACCGTGTCGCCCTTCTCCACCGCCTCGATGCAGGGCTTCGCCATAGTCTCAGCATCCACGAACCACTGATCCGTCATATAGGGCTCGATGGGCACACCTGAGCGGTCGCCATGGGGCACCGTGTGGGGGTGGTCATCGATCTTTTCCAGCAGGCCTTCGGCCTCCAGATCTGCCACCACCTGATTCCGCGCCTCGAACCGGTCCAGACCCTGGTATTTCTCCGGCGCGTTCTCATTGATCGCCGCGTCGACGGTGAAGATATTGATTTTCTCCAGGCTGCAGCGTTCGCCCACCTCGAAGTCATTGAAGTCATGGGCCGGCGTGATCTTGACCGCGCCGGATCCTGCTTCCGGATCTGCATATTCATCAGCAACAATCGGAATCCGGCGGCCGACCAGGGGCAGGATCACGTGCTTGCCAACGAGATCCTTGTAGCGGTCGTCCTCTGGATGCACGGCGACGCCCGTGTCGCCCAGCATCGTCTCCGGACGGGTGGTGGCGACGGTAATGAAGCGGCCGTCCTCGCCTTCAATGGGATATTTGAAGTGCCAGAGGTGCCCCTGCACTTCCCGCTGCTCCACCTCAAGGTCCGAAATCGCGGTGTGGAATTTCGGATCCCAGTTGACCAGCCGGTTGCCGCGATAGATCAGGTCTTCTTTATAAAGCGCGACAAACACCTCGAGCACGGCGCGGGAGAGCCCCTCGTCCATTGTGAAACGTTCGCGCTCCCAGTCGCAGGACGCGCCCAGGCGGCGCAGTTGCTCCAGGATCACACCGCCGGAATGTTCTTTCCATTCCCAGACCTTTTCGACGAAGGCCTCTCGCCCGATCAGATTGCTGTTTTCTCCCTGCCGGCCGGTGCCGCGATCAAGGTGTACACCCTGCTCACCCAACTGGCGTTCCACCACCATCTGCGTGGCGATGCCGGCATGATCCATACCCGGTTGCCACAGCACATTGCGGCCGGCCATCCGGTGATAGCGGATCAGGATGTCCTGGATGGTGTTGTTGAGCGCATGCCCCATGTGCAGGCTGCCCGTCACATTCGGCGGCGGGATCATGATCGCATAGGGCTCGGCGGCATTCTGCGGATCAGCCGCGAATCCGCCGGACGCCTCCCAACGTTCATATTGGCGGGCTTCAACCGCGTGCGGGTCAAAGGTTTTGTCGAGCATGATGCCCTCGGGTTGGTCAGGTTGCGCTCTGGTTACGCTCTGGCGGCAGGTCGGCCCAGCCGGGTTCCCATACGAAAGCGCCCCGCGGAGGTCAATCCGCGGGGCGCTTTCGTTCGGCTGCTAATTGCCGCGGATCAGCCGCCGCTTAGACGGCGGGCGACCTCGTCACGTACGATCTGCTCGATCATCTGCGGCATGTTCTGCTCAATCCACTGACGGATCATCGGCTCCGCCATCTGTTGCACCATGGCGTCCAGACCTGCACCGGCGACATTAGCGGCACCAGCAGCAGCCGCGCCTTGATCAGCATTCCCACGGAAGGCGTTGTCGCCAAACGCGGGCTGGATACCGTTTTCCTGAGTCGGTTGTGAATTTTGTGTCATGGCCTCGTCGCTACCTTGCTCCTCCGTCCCCGCCAACTCTGCAAACGCATCGGCTGATGGCTCTGCCGGTTGGAAGTCGTTTTGGGCTTCCGGCGGGTCCTGGTCTGTATATTCCGGCATAGTGTCGGCAGGTGTGTCAGCGGCTGAATTTTGTACCGCGCCTGTATCGGCGGCGGCCATATAGGCGGGTGTCCCGTCCAGATCGGCGTCCGTGTAGCTCACCTCGTCGACGCCTTGCGTCTCGGCCTGCGCGGCCTGGCCGAACGATGCGCCGAAGGCGTCAGCGCTATTTGTCAGATGCCCCTCGCTGCCCGGATATTCGTGATCAAGGCCATGCTGGCTCACCGCACCGTTTGCAAGGGCGGGATCGTTCAGACCCTGGGGCGTGATTTTTACAACCCGGCCGTCAGACGCCACCATCTCGGTCAGGTCCAACACTTCTTCCGCTGCGCCATGGCCCGGCACGCCTTCAAATCCAGCGCCCGCCCTGTAGGACGGCGCCGCAACCTCATTGGCCGGTTGATCGAGCGTAAGTGTATCTGTGTGCCCGGAAGCAAAGGCTTCGACGTGCGCGGGTGCAGCCGGTCCGGCTTCGCCCATCTGTCCACCGCCGAAGGCGCCGTTGGGCGCAATCTTGAGAGATTCTTCTGGCTGAACCGGCAGGTGCGTAGCGCCATTAGTGTCATGGCCATTGATTGCGCCATTTGCGGCAACAACCGCCTGCTCCGGGTAAGCGACGGCGCCATTCCTCTGGGCAGGCTCCGGAACCGGCTCAGCGGCCGGCTCAGGCGTCCCATGGGCCTGGGCTGTCGGTGAATCCTTGTCGTCCTCGGAGATAATTCTCCGAATCGAGGACAGGATTTCCTCCATCGAGGGTTCTTGGGTGGCTGGCGTCTTGCTCATCTGCTCTTCGGCCCTGCAACTCCCGGGCACACTATAGGTCGATTCGTTAATTTATTCAAAATGCCCGGCGCGTCTCCCCGCGTTCAGAAGCAAAAAGTGGTGAATTATGGCTTTTTTGGGTTGTATCTCGGCGGCTTGCCGACAGATCGCCCGAATCCCCACAATTTGTATTTCACGGCCTTGTAATAGGCCTTCGGGTCAAAGCGTTTGACCCTGAGCCGCAGTTGCCGCGTGGTCAGCCGTCCCATAGCTGCCCAAACTTCATACGCAGCCACGACCCGATCTCTCTCCGAGCGCACAAGATCGACGCGGGACTGGAACAACTCCTGCTGGGCATCCAGAACATCCAGCACCGTGCGCAGACCGGCCCGCGCTTCCTGCCGAACGCCTTCAAGGGCAATGGAATTGGCCCGCGCCTCCGACCGGAATGCCCGCACCTGCGAGGAGGCGGTCCGGAAACTGTTCCAGCCGCGGGTGGCATTCTCGGTCACCGTCCGGTAGGCCTGCGCGCGGTCATGGCGCAGCCGGAACACGCCCTGTTTGGCCGCGCGAATCCGGGACATGACCGCCCCGGACTGGTACAGCGGCACGGTTAGCCTGGCTGTAATCGTCGCCGAATCTGTTGCGGTGCGCGGACTGCCCGAATCGCGATTGTGCCCCATCGTGCCTTCTACGCTCAGGGATGGCAGCAGTTCACCCCGCACGAGATCGACACCGGCATGGGCCGCCCGCTCAGCATAGATCGACGCAACCACATCCGGGTGGTAGCGCCGCGCCTGGTTGATCACATGAACCCGGCGGCGCGGTATACGCAACAAGCGGCGCGGTTGCCGCAGTTTGTTTGGAAGCCGGCCAACCAGATTGCGATAGTTTGCTCTGGAATTCTGCAGGTCGCCCTCTGCGCGAACCAGATCCGCCCGCGCCCGGGCAACACGGGCCTGGGCCTGGGCCACGTCGGTGCGGGTCACTTCACCCACTGAAAACCTGTCGCGCGTGGCGCGCAGCTGACGCGCGAGCCGGACGGAGTTGACTTCACTGAGGCGGACCACCGCCAGATCGCGCACCACATTCATGTGGGCGCGCACAACATCGAGAAATACCGCCTGCTCCGTGGACAGCAGCCGCGCGCGCTGGGCACGAATGTTGCCTTCGGCCTGACGCAGCTGAGCAAAGTTCCGGCCGCCACGCCAGATGATCTGACTGATCGTCAGATTGACGCCGCGCGGATTGCGAATGGTGCGGCTGGTGGTTGACGGAATCGAACGGGTGCTGCGCGAATTGTTCCACGCCCGCCCTGCATCAGCGGACAGGGAGACATTCGGGCGCCAATTAGAGATTGCCTGGGCCGCCTGCTCGTCGATCTCTTTGAGCTGGGCGCGGGCTGCTTTGAGCCTCGGGTTCGTATGGTAGGCGTCGGTCAGCGACTTGCGCAGCGACCGTGCGCCGGCCGGGGTCGCCTGAAAGCTCGCGGCAACGCCCATGGCGCCAACAAAGACAGCGGCAATCATCAGCGACGCGGGCCCGCGGCGAGGAAAGATCATCTGGTGCGCCTCGTCACATTCTTGTTTCCTACTAACATCTACGATCAAAACCGAAAATCCTCCGCCGGCTCAAATCCGGGCAGAAAGGGGGTCGCGGCATCAAACACTTCGCGGCTCGACAACACACCGCCATGTTTGGTCATCAACGTTGCCTTGCCGACAATTCCGTCGCCACCCACAACCGCCAGCAAACGGCCGCGTTCCGCCAGCTGCTCGCCAAAGGCCTCGGGAATTTCCGCCACAGCGCCGCCAAAAATGATCACGTCATAGGGCGCCTGGCCGGGGTATCCTTCGCGCAGGTCATTGCGCACGATCAGCGCATTGTCGATGCCCAGCGCCGTCAGTCGTTCCTCCGCCTCCGCCGCCAGTTCGTCATCGCTTTCCAGTCCCACAGCTGTGCCGCATAAACGCGCCAAAATCGCTGTGGAATAGCCGGTGCCACACCCCACATCGAGCACCATGTCATTCGGATCAATGGCAGCCGATTCGATCAGCCGCGCCATTATTCGGGGTTCCATCAGGAAGCGCCCGCGCTTTACCGCGATATCGTCGTCCACATAAGCCACGGGCCGGCTGGCGACCGGCACGAACTGTTCGCGCGGAACATCCTGCAAGGCTTCGATCAGGGCGGGGTTGCTGACCCGGTTGGGCCGGATTTGGCTTTCCACCATGTTGTGGCGCGCCGCGGCAAAGTCGGTCATGAAAACTACCTGTTAGACACTACCTGTCAAAAACCAATTGCAGGCGATCCCAAGAACAAGGATACAGGGTGAAAGTTAACGCACCCCGCGCGCAGCCGGAATTATCGACTATATAGAGGCCGTGGAAGACACTGACAATCAAGGACTTGTGGGGTGCGGCAGCGATAACCCCAAAGGCAGAAGCACAAGACGCCGCACCGATTGTCACACGCCGCAGCTTGACGCTGCCTTTTGCCGCCCCTTATATCAGCCCTCTTCCAGTGCCCCCGGATTGGGGGCCTGGCAGGCAATGCCGGCGCGGTGGCGGAGTGGTTACGCAGCGGACTGCAAATCCGTTTACACCGGTTCGATTCCGGTCCGCGCCTCCAAGTGCCCGGCTTGTCTTTTAGTGTGCCTTCCGGCGCTTTCGATCTAAGGAAGGCGCTGGTATATACCGCAGCAGAATGACGGCTGCGGCCGAATGATC
>JAJFFJ010000018.1 GCA_021776685.1 Alphaproteobacteria bacterium | reverse complement strand
TCCACCAGGATGGCCGTGCTGCCAGATGGGACCGTCACTTCCGTACCACCTGCTCCACCGCCATTCAGCCATGTCGCGCCGCCGTCGGTCGAATAGCGGAAATTGCCGGTTTCGAAGTCCGTGCCGTCAGCCGCGGTCACGCCCGTCGCGGACAGGTCGAGAACCACATTCTCTGTGCTGGCATTGCTCAGGCTCACGCCCAGAACCGCTGCGCCGCCTTCAGCAACTGTTACATCGCCGATAGTCACATCCGGAAGGTCGGCTGCATCGGTGATCGTGACCGTACCGGTATCGGCACTACTGCCGACCGTGCCGGAAACGACGCTGTCGACGGCAACGGTGAAGGTCTCATTGCCTTCAAAGACCGTGTCATCAATAGTGTTGATTTCCACCAGAATGGCGGTGCTGCCAGAGAACACGGTCACTTCCGTGCCGCCCGCGCCACCGGCATTCATCCAGGTGGTGCCGCCATCGACTGAGTAGCGGAAGTTGCCGGTCTCAAAGTCGGTACCGTCCGCCGCCGTCACGCCCGTGGCCGACAGATCGAGAATCACATTCTCCGTGCTGGCATTGCTCAGGCTCACGCCCAGGACGGCAGCACCGCCCTCTGCAACCGTCACATCGCCGATGGTGACATCCGGAATGTCTGCTGCATCGGTGATTGTCACGGTACCCGTATCGGCGCTGCTGCCGACGGTTCCGGAGACCACGCTGTCGACGGCGACCGTAAAGGTCTCGTTGCCCTCAAACACGGTGTCGTCGGTGGTGTTGATTTCCACCAGAATAGCCGTGCTGCCAGACGGGACCGTTACTTCTGTCCCGCCCGCGCCGCCGGCGTTCTGCCAGGTGGTGCCGCCGTCGGTGGAATAGCGGAAATTGCCGGTCTCGAAGTCCGTGGCATCGGTCGCCGTCACGCCGGTGGCGGACAGGTCGAGGGTCACATTCTCCGTGCTGGCATTGCTCAAGCTCACGCCGAGAACCGCCGCGCCGCCTTCCGCTACCGTCACATCGCCAATGGTCACATCGGGAATATCGGCGGCATCGGTGATCGTCACTGTGCCGGTGTCGGCACTGCTGCCAACCGTGCCGGAAACCACGCTGTCGACGGCGACAGTGAAGGTCTCGTTGCCTTCAAAGACCGTGTCATCAATGGTGTTGATTTCCACCAGAATGGCCGTGCTGCCAGAGAACACGGTCACTTCCGTACCGCCCGCGCCGCTGGCATTCAGCCAGGTCGCGCCGCCGTCCGTCGAATAGCGGAAGTTGCCGGTCTCGAAGTCCGTGCCATCGGCAGCAGTCACGCCGGTGGCAGAGAGGTCAAGAACGACATTCTCCGTGCTCGCATTGCTCAGGCTGACGCCCAGAACCGCCGCGCCGCCCTCTGCAACCGTCACATCGCCGATGGTGACATCGGGAATGTCGGCGGCATCGGTGATCGTCGCTGTGCCGGTATCGACAGTCGACCCGACCGTGCCGGACGTGACTGCGTTGACCTGCAGGGTGAAGGTCTCGTCACCTTCGTAGAGGGTGTCGTCAATGCTATCGACTTCCACCAGCATGCCGGTCTGGCCGGCTGCGAAGGTGACCTGGGTGCCGTTCGGGCCGCCGGCATTCTGCCAGGTAACGCCGCTATCGATGGAAAAACGGAAGCCGATGATCTCGAAATCCGTACCCGCCGTGGCGCTGTTGCCGGTTGCCGCCAGGTCGAGGGTGATCGCCTCGTCGGACGCGCCGCTCAGGCCAACGGCGAAAACCAGCGCGGAGCCTTCCACGGCTGACGCATCGCCGATGGCGACATCGGGCGCGGCCTCATCTTCCTGGATGACGCCGGTACCCGTATCCACGGTATTGCCGACCGAGCCGGACACCACGCTGCCGACCTGCAGGGTGAAACTCTCGTTCCCTTCGAAGACGAGGTCTTCAAGGGTGTCCACTTCCACAAAGATGGAGGCAGCGCCCGCCGGGATGGTGATTTCCGTGCCATTTGCGCCGCCGGCAGCGTTCCAGGTGATGCCATCGGTGGAATAGCGGAAATTGGTTGTCTCAAAGTCTGCACCGGCAGTGGCCGTGCCCCCGACCGCCTGCATATCAAGGGTGATGTTCTCGGCGCTGACGCCGGACAGGGAGACTGTAAAGATCGCGGCATCGCCTTCGTTGGCAAAGGCATCACTGACAAACACATTCGGCGCGGTGTCGTCTTCGACGATGGTGCCGATGCCCGTGTCAGAAGTGTCACCCACCGGACCGGCGACGACCGAGTCCACGGCGAGGGAGAAGGTCTCGTTGCTTTCGAAGATCGCGTCGGCGGTGGTGTCAATCTCCACCAGCAAGGATGTGGAGCCGGCCGCGAACGTAACCTGCGTGCCGTTTGCCCCGCCGGCATTCTGCCAGGTTGCGCCGCCATCGGTGGAATAGCGGAAATTGTCGACTTCAAAGTCCGTGCCGTCGGTCGCCGTCACGCCCGTGGCGTTGAGATTGACGGTAATATCCTGATCGGCCTGCCCGCTCAGCGATACGATGAAGAGCGCGGGGCTGCCTTCTGTCGCCGACGCGTTTGCGATCATCACATCCGGCATGGCGTCATTTTCGACAATCGTGCCTGCGCCCGTGTCGGTTGTATCGCCTACCGTGCCAGCGACAACACTGTTGACGCCCACGGTGAAGGTTTCGTCGCCTTCGTAAACGGCGTCGTCGTTGCTGTCGATCTCGAGCAGCAATGAGGTGGCGCCAGCTGCGAAAGTTACGGTCGTGCCGTTGGCGCCGCCGCCGTTTTGCCAGGTGGCGCCGCCATCGTCCGAAAAGCGGAACGACGTGACTTCGAAATCGGTACCGGCCGTTGCGCTGTTGCCAATGGCCGAGATGTCCAGCGTGATCGCCTCATCAGACGGACCGCTCAGGTCAACGCTGAAGACCAGCGGGCTGCCTTCTGTGGCCGCGGCATCGCCGATAGTGATGTCGGGCGCCGTTTCATCTTCCAGGATCACGCCGGTTCCCGTGTCGGACGCGTCCGCCACGGTGCCCGTCACCACGTTGGCGACCTGCAGGGTGAAGCTCTCATTGCCCTCGAAAACCAGGTCTTCTGCCGTATCTACTTCAACGAAGATCGATGCGGCGCCGGCCGGGATGGAGACTTCCGTGCCGTTCACACCGCCAGCGAAATTCCAGGTCACGCCGTCGGTCGAATAGCGGAAATTGGCCGTCTCGAAGTCCGCGCCGGCAGTTGCCGTACCGCTGACCGTTTGGAGATCGAGCGTGATGATCTCGCTGCTGATACCGGAGAGTGATACGGTAAAGACCGCAGCATCGCCCTCGTTGACGAAGGCGTCGGCGATGAACACCGTCGGTGCAGCATCATTTTCGACAATCGTGCCGGCGCCGGTATCGCTGGTGTCGCCGGCTGGGCCGGAGATGACGCTGTTGACGCTGAGCGTAAAAGTCTCGTCGCCCTCGTAGACGGCGTCATCGAATGTATCCACCTGGATCTGTATCGCCATGCTGCCTGCGGGCACGGTCACTTCCGTACCGTTGGCGCCACCAGCATTCTGCCAGGTTGCGCCGCCGTCCATGGAATAGCGGAAGCTGTTGTTTTCAAAATCGACACCGGCGGTCGCAGTCCCGTTGCTTGCCAGCAGGTCGAGCACGATGTCAGTGTCGGCCGCGTTGCCAAGCGTGAGATCGAAGATCGCCGGGCTGCCTTCCGTGGCGCTGGCGTTCGAGATCGTCACTGTCGGCATCGCTTCATTTTCAATGATCGTGCCGGTGGCCGTATCGCTGGTGTCGCCGGCTGTCCCGGAGACGACATTGTCGACCGCCAGATTGAAGGTCTCGTCACCCTCATAGATGGCGTCGTCACTGGTATCGATTTCTACCTGAATAGTGCCGATACCGGCCGGCACCGTAACTTCCGTTCCACTTGCGCCGCCCGCGTTCTGCCAGGTCGTGCCGCCATCCGTGGAATAGCGGAAGTTGGCGACCTCGAAGTCCACGCCGTCTGTCGCGCTGAGGCCAGAGGCTGCAAGATCAAGGGTGATCGCTTCGTCCGACAGGCCCGACAATGTGACGTCAAAGACAACCGGGCTGCCCTCAGTGGCACTGGCGTCGGCAATGGTCACATCCGGTGCCGCTTCATCTTCGATGATCGTGCCGGTGCCAGTGTCTGCCGTGCTGCCGACCGTGCCGGAAACCACGTTATTAACGGCCAGCGTAAAGGTCTCGTCGCCCTCGTAGATCGCATCATCAAGAGTGTCGACCTCCACCAGCATGGCGGTGCTGCCTGCGGGCATGGTCACTTCCGTGCCGTTGACGCCACCAGCATTGCTCCAGGTCGCCCCGCCGTCCGTGGAAAAGCGGAAGCTTGTGACCTCGAAATCGGTGCCGGCCGCCGCGCTGATACCGGTCGCCTGCAGGTCGAGCACGATATTTTCGTCACTCTCGCCGCTCAGATTGACGGCGAAGACAACGGGATTGCCTTCGGTAGCGCTGGCGTCAGCGATGGTGACATCCGGCGCGGCCTCATTTTCCAAGATCGTGCCGGTGCCGGTATCTGCAGTGCTGCCCACGGTGCCGGAAACGACGCTGTTCACGCTCATCGTGAAGGTTTCATCGCCTTCAAAGACGACATCGTCGATCGTGTCGACTTCAACCAGGATCGTGGTGTCGCCGGACGGAATATTGACTTCGGTACCGTTTGCGCCGCCCCCATTGGTCCAGGTTGCGCCACCGTCTGTGGAATAGCGGAAGTTGGTAATCTCGAAATCGGTCCCTGCCGTGGCACTGCCACCGGCTGCCTGCAGGTCCAATACCACCGGCGCGGCGCTGGTGCCGGACAGTGAGACAGTGAAGATTGCCGGGGTGCCTTCCGTCGCGGCGGCATCGGAAATTGTGACGCTGGGCGCGCCTTCATTGTCGATGATCGTGCCGGTGGCGGTGTCACTCGTGTCGCCGACGGTGCCTGCAACCACGGCATTTACCGCCAGGTTGAAGGTTTCGTCACCCTCGAACAAAGCGTCTTCGGTGCTGTCGATCTCCACGAGGGCCGACGTAGTCCCGGCGGCGAAGGTCACCTCTGTGCCATTCGCACCGCCTGCATTCTGCCATGTCACGCCGCCGTCTGTGGAATAGCGGAAGCTGTTGACCTCGAAATCCGTGCCGGCGGATGCACTGATGCCCGTTGCCGACAGGTCCAGGGTGATGGCTTCATCGGACTGTCCGGACAGAGCGACATTGAAGACGACCGGGCTGCCTTCAAAGGCGCTCGCGTCGGCAATGGCCACATCAGGGGCGGTCTCGTTCTCAAGAATGGTGCCGGTGGCGGTGTCCGAGGTATCTCCAACGGTGCCTGACACAACGCCATTCACGCTGAGCGTGAAGGTCTCATCGCCCTCGTAGACCACATCGTCAAGCGTATCAACTTCGACCAGAATTGCTGTACTGCCCGGGGCGACAGTAACTTCCGTCCCGTTGGCGCCGCCGGCCGCGGTCCAGGTTGCGCCGCCGTCTGCGGAATAGCGGAAGTTGGTGATTTCGAAATCGGTTCCTGCCGTGGCACTCGCGCCAGTCGCCTGCAAATCGAGAACGATATTCTCATCGCTCTCACCACTCAGGTCCAAGGTGAAGACGACCGGATTACCTTCCGTCGCACTGGCGTCGGCAATGGTGACATCCGGGGCCGTTTCATTTTCAACAATCGTACCCGTGGCGGTATCGCTGGTGTCTCCAGCCGTTCCGGAGATCACGCTGTTGACGCTGAGGGTGAAGGTCTCGTCACCCTCAAAGACGACGTCATCCAGTGTGTCTACTTCGATCAGGATTGACGTGGATCCGGCTGGCACAGTGACTTCGGTACCATTGGCGCCGCTGGCGTTGTTCCAGGTGGCGCCGCCATCGGTTGAAAAGCGGAAACCGGTAATTTCAAAATCAGTACCCGCCGTCGCGCTGACGCCAGTCGCCTGCAGGTCAAGGATGATGTTCTCGTCGCTTTCCCCGCTCAGGGTCATCGTAAAGACCGCCGGGCTGCCCTCGGTGGCGCTGGTGTCGGCAATGGTCACATCCGGCGCGGCTTCGTTTTCGACAATCGTACCGGTCGCGGTGTCTGACGTATCACCGGCCGCACCTGCGACCACGCCATTGACACTCAGGGTGAATGTCTCATCGCCTTCGTAGACTACGTCATCAAGCGTATCGACCTCGACCAGCATGGTGGTGCTGCCCGCATCCATGGTGACTTCCGTCCCGTTGACGCCACCGGCATTATTCCAGCTCGCGCCGCCGTCCGTGGAATAGCGGAAATTCGTGACCTCGAAATCGATCCCTGCTGTCGCGCTGACGCCAGTGGCCTGTAGGTCGAGGGTGATCGCTTCATCTGACTCACCGGACAGGTCCAGGGTGAATACGAGCGGGCTACCCTCACTTGCCGAGGCATCAGCGATGGTCACATCCGGGGCCGCTTCATTTTCCGTGATCGTGCCCAATGCGGTGTCACTGGTATCACCAACCACGCCGGCGACCACCCCGTTGACCGCCAGGTTGAAGGTTTCGTCACCTTCAAAGATCACATCGTCGATGGTGTCGATTTCCACCAGAACCGTGGTGTTGCCCGGCGTGAAGGAAATCTCCGTACCGTTGATGCCGCCGGCATTCTGCCAGGTCAGACCGCCATCTTCAGAGTAACGGAAATCGGTGATTTCGAAATCCGTGCCGGCCGTGGCGCTGGCGCCCGTGGCCTGTAAGTCAAGCGTGATCGTCGCGGCTGACGGGCCGGAAAGATCAACGGCGAATACTGCTGGACTGCCTTCTACACCGGATCCGTTCCCGATTGTCACGTCAGGCGCGGCTGCAGATTCCAGGATCGTGCCGGTACCTGTGTCGGTGATGTCGCCGACCACACCGCTGACCACCCCACCAACGGCGAAAGTGAAGGTCTCTGTGCCCTCGAATACGGCGTCACCCAATGTATCGACTTCAACCAGCACAGACGTGTCACCGGCAGGGATCGTGACCTGGGTGCCATTGACGCCGCCGCCGCTGGCCCAACTGGTGCCGCCATCGAGTGAGTACCGGAAGCTCGTGGATTCGAAGTCCAGGCCCGCGGTCGCCGTGGCGCCGTTCGCCTGGAGGTCCAGGACGATATTTTCAGCACTTGCACCGGAAAGCGCGACGGTAAACACCGCCGGATTGCCTTCGGTCGCTGCCGCATCGGAAATCGTCACATCCGGCGGCGTTTCATCTTCACTGATCAGGCCGGTGCCCGTGTCGCTGGCGTCGGTCACCGTTCCGGAGATCACATTCGCAACTTGAAGGCCAAACGTCTCGTCGCCCTCGTAAATCACATCTTCGGTGGTTTCGATCTCGACGAAGATTGAGGTGACATTGGCGGGAATGGTGACTTCCGTACCGCCTGCCCCGCTGGCGCTCTGCCAGGTCACGCCGCCGTCGGTCGAGAAGCGGAAATTCCCAGTCTCGAAATCGATGCCGCCCGTTGCGGAGCCATCCGTCGTTTGCAGGTCGAGAACAATGGCTTCGTCACTCGCACCCGAGAGGGAGATCGTGAACAGCGCGGCGTCGCCTTCGCTGGCAACTGCGTCCGAAACAAAGACTGTCGGCGCCGCCTCATTTTCGACAATCGTGCCGATGCCAGAATCAGACGTGTCGCCCACGGTGCCCGTCAGTACAGCATCAACACTTACGGCGAAGGTCTCGTCGCCCTCATAGACGGCGTCGTCCAGAGAGTCGATTTCGACCTGAACGGATATAGTCCCCGCGGGAATGGTCACCTCGGTGCCATCCGTGCCGCCGGCGTTTTGCCAGGTTACGCCGCCGTCAGTCGAAATACGGAAGTCCGTGAGCTCAAAGTCCGTACCGCTCGTGGCACTGATGCCGGTGGCCAGCAGGTCGATCGTGATGTCTTCAACCGATGGACCGGACAGGTTGATGTCAAAGACCAGCGGCGAGCCTTCGGTCGCAGACGTATCTCCAATGGTGATGTCCGGCGCGGGGGTCACCTCCAGGATGGTGCCGGTCCCGGTGTCGGTTGTGTCACCAACGGTTCCGGTTACAACGCCATTCACAGCCAGGGTAAATGTCTCGCTGCCTTCAAACAGTCCGTCAGGCAGGGTGTCCACTTCAACCAAAACCGACGTGGCGCCGGCTGCAAATGTGACCTGCGTACCGTTGACACCGCCCGCATTCTGCCAGGTGACGCCGCCATCCGTGGAATAGCGGAAATCTGCGTTCTCAAAATCGGAACCGGCTGTCGCGGAGACACCGACCGCGCCGAGATCTAGCGTAATGTCCTCGTTACTCGCCCCAGACATAGCGACCGTAAAGACCGCGGGGTTGCCTTCGGCGGCACTGGCATCGGAAATGCTGATATCCGGTGCAGTTTCGTCTTCGCTGATCAGGCCAGTGCCCGTGTCGCTGGCATCAGCCACCGTGCCGGAAACAACATTGCCCACCTCAAGCCCGAAAGTCTCATCACCTTCGAAAATCACATCCTCAGTGGTTTCGATCTCGACGAAGATGGAGGTGACGTTGGCAGGGATGGTGACTTCCGTGCCGCCTGCGCCGCCGGCGTCCTGCCAGGTCAACCCGCCATCCGTGGAAAAGCGGAAATTGCCGGTCTCGAAATCGACGCCGCCGGTGGCAGTGCCGTCGGTTGTCTGCAGGTCGAGGACAATGGCCTCATCGCTGCCGCCGGAGAGTGAGATCGTGAACAGCGCGGCGTCGCCTTCGCTGGCAACCGCGTCCGACACAAAGACGGTCGGCGCCGCCTCATTTTCGATGATCGTCCCGGTGCCCGTATCGCTGAAATCGCTGATTGGACCGGAGACCACATTGTCTACCTGAAGGGTGAAGGTCTCGTTGCCCTCATATACTGCGTCATCTGTGGTATCGACCCTTACGAGGACGGCAGTTTGGCCCGCCGCAAAGGTGACTTCCGTGCCATCTACGCCGCCAGCACTGACCCAGGTGGTGCCGCCGTCAAAACTGATTTCAAAGCTGGTATTTTCAAAGTCGACGCCGCCCGTTGCCGAACCATCGGCTGCCGACAGATCAAGCGTAATAGACGTATCTGCAGCACGGGACAGGGAGACTCCAAATTCGACCGGGGATCCTTCCGCCGCGCTGCCATTGGTGATCTGAACGGCCGGGGCCGGACCGCCTTCAACGATATCGGTATTGATGACGCCAAATCCGGGGGCGACGGTGGCATTGGCCGTGTTCGGCGTGATCTCGACACGGAAATTCTCGGTGCTTTCGAAAATCGCGTCATCAATGATCGGCACCTGGAAAATCTGGGTGGCGCCGGAGGGCGTGGCGGAAAAGGTCAGGACACCACTGGCGCCGGTATAGTCCGCACCGTCGATGGCGGTCAGGTTCGACGTCGCGTAATCGACAGCAGCAGTGAAGCCGACATCAAGCGCGCCGGTCTGGGTCACGGTGTAGACAGCGAACAGGTCCGCACCTTCGGTGACGAAGGAAGGTCCGCTGAGGGAAAATGTGGCCGAATCATTGTCGATGATCGTGCCGCCAGCAGAATCGATGCCGCCGCCATAATCGATGAACAGCGTGAACTCTTCGTCGTCTTCAACAATGTTGTCGTCGGTGATCGGCACGCTGATTTGCTGGGTGTAGCCGTCTCCGGTGCCGGTCAGCGTAATGGACCCCAGGATGTCCGCGAAATCCTGGCCGCCAGTGGCCGTACCGTTGGCGGTAAAATAGTCAAAAGACGCGCTGGCATCGGTATCCAGGCTGCCATGCTGGGTCACGGTGAATACGGCGAAGGGGTCTGTGCCTTCTGTCACGATAACCGGACCGTCCAGCGAGAAGGTGACGGCATCATCATCCTGGATGAAGGTACGCACCTGTTTCTGGGTATTGCTGACCTGGCCGGTAATGTTGCCGTCCATGGCGTCGCGTACATCGATGACCCGCACGGCAAATACTTCCGTGTTCTCAGTCAGATCATCGTCATAGACCCGCACGCTGACATCCACCTCAGTCTCGCCGGCCTTGATGATGGCCCACCAGTCCTGTGGCTCGAAGTCGAGGCTGGTCGCGGTCAGCTGAACAGTCTGCCAGTGCACATACGAATCCCGCAGCTGGGCTTCGTCGATGCGAATGGTGTAGCCCACAGAGTGACCGCCAGAGCCGCCGATCCCTTCCGTCGTGGTCACAATTGACGAACCGTCACTGCTGGCGACGATGGAGACCACCGGAAGGTCCAGCAGATCACCCTGGATGCCGTCTGGCTCAGGACCCGCAATTTCATCTGGCTGGTCGATCAGCCCGAAATTCAATTCTTCGTTGCCGAGCCCGTCAAGATGGCCAATGCCGTCGCCCATATCCCCAACGTCAGCGGAGGAAAAGAACCGGCCGGACGATTCGACATCGCGGGGTTCCGCCGGCTTTTCGATTTTGTCGCCGGCGTCGGGGTTGATGTCTTGCAGCAGGCCTGGGTCGTCCCCCAGGGCATTTTCTTTGACGGCTGCATCTTGGTACGTGGCGGGCTGCTTGCCCGTGATGACGGAGACCAGCTCAACAGGATCGTCGACGATGCCGGGGCGCATGTCGAACATGTCGGCGTCGCCGCCATCGTCATTGAGATCAAATACAACGCGTCGGAAATCACGGAACAGGAACTGAAGCTTGCCGTCCGCAGTAACAACTGCGGTGGTGGATGCCGGGTCAAAGGCGATGCCCCGTTCCACCAAAACTGAAATTGGATGCACCACCGTTGTGCGCGGCAACGGCGGTGTGACTGGTCCTGTATCAGCTGGCGTGCCGATGCCTCCGGCGTCTGCCAACTGCGTCAGGTCAGTGCTGAGCCCTGATTTTTCCATGCCTGTCGCCCCGAAAGGCTCCCCGTGTGACGGTGGCGGTAAATGCAGGAAGGGACTGACCCACTCCCCGCATATACTCTTCCACCAGTGACACGGCAGGCTGCCACGTCCGATTTAAGGAAGGTTTCCCGGCTATAGTTAAGGAAAGATGAGCATTAACTTTGTGCCCGACGCATCCTTTATGCTTAGGGGTCGGGTTAACGAATTCGCGGCCCCGGTGTGGCCGTCGTTGGCAGGACCCTGCCCTGGCCAAGCCATCGCTCTCCTTCCGATGACAAGAATTGTAAGCCAGGATCAGGAGTCGAATGATCCAGCAATCATTATCCCGCCATTGACCTGACGCGGGACGGGGCCTTAGGTGACTTGGCCTTCAATCTGCTACCGATAGGAAATATCCATGTCGGGTGTTACGCCCCGCACCGACGGCGCAACCGCGCCTGACAGCGCCTATTCCTGGTGGCGATTGCTGGTCTCGCTGCTTGCCGCAGCCATTGGCGGCGTTGGTCTATGGTCCAGCGTGGTCGTGCTGCCGGTAATTGGTGCTGAATTCCAGATAGATCGCGGTGACGCATCGATCCCCTATGCGGCAACGATGCTTGGATTTGCCGTGGGTGGTCTGATCATGGGGCGGGTCGTCGACCGGTTTGGGGTCGCGTTGCCGGTGGCGATCGGGGGGGTGGCGCTGTGCGCAGGCTATGTTCTGTCATCCTATGCCGACAGTTTGTGGCAGGTGGTGCTGTGTCAGGCCCTGTTGGTCGGGATGCTTGGCAGTTCCGCCACTTTCGCACCCATGGTCGCGGATATTTCCCACTGGTTTGTGCGACGGCGGGGGATTGCCGTGGCCATTGTGGCCAGTGGCAACTATGTGGCCGGCACAGTGTGGCCGCCTATCGTGCAATACTGGATCGACGGCGCCACCTGGCGGGAGGCGCATGTCTGGATCGGTCTCGTCTGTCTGTGCACCATGCTGCCGCTGTCGCTGTTGCTGCGCAGACGGCCGGTTGTCGACCAGAGTGATGCGCCCGTCGCTGCCCACCGTATTGTCAGCGGCACGCCGGCCTCGCCCGCGACCATCCAGACCCTTTTGATTGTTGCCGGCGTGGCCTGCTGTGTCGCCATGTCGATGCCACAGGTGCACATCGTCGCCTACAGCGCCGATTTGGGATTCGGGCCCGTGGTGGGTGCTGAACTGCTGGCGATCATGCTCGGCCTGGGAGTCGTCAGCCGTCTGGCATCTGGCGCAATAGCCGACCGGATCGGAGGCGTTGGCACATTGATCCTGGGTTCAACCCTTCAATGCATGGCGCTGCTGCTTTATTTGCCCTTCGATTCGCTCACAGGGCTTTACGTGGTGTCGGCGCTGTTCGGTCTGGCCCAGGGTGGCATCGTCCCCAGCTATGCCATGATCGTCAGGGAGATTTTTCCGGCGCGGGAAGCTGGTTGGCGGATTGGCCTGGCCGTAACGGCCACGATTGTCGGCATGGCCTTTGGCGGGTGGATGTCCGGCCGCATCTATGACTGGACCGGCAGCTACGAAATGGCCTTTGTGAACGGCATTGCCTGGAACCTGCTCAACCTGTCCATCGCTATCTGGTTCCTCACGATGCGCTTTCGAGGGCGCGGAAGACTCGCCCCTGCATGAAGAACAAATACCTTAAAATCAATTAGTTACACTGCGAATCGCAGGCATTAGTTTATCTTTGATGACGGTTGGCGTAAGCGGACCGATATGCTGAAACCGGATCACGCCCCGACGATCCACGACAAAAGTTTCCGGCACCCCTGACAGCCCCCAATCGATCCCGGTGCGTCCCGCTCGGTCGACGCCGATGCGGGCATAGGGATTGCCATGCTGTTTGAGCCAGGCCGCCGCCGCCTCAGGCTTGTCCTTGTAGTTGATGCCCACAAGCCGAAAGCCGGGCATGGATCGCAGCTTCATCAGAAAGGGATGCTCAATCAGGCAGGGCGTGCACCAGGAGGCAAAGAAGTTGACCACAGTCACCTGGCCGTCCAAATCTTTGCGGGCAAAGCCATTTCCGTGGCCCGGCAAAGAAGCCAGCACGAATGGCGGCGAAGGCTTGCCAATCAGGTTGCTTTGCACCTGCCGGGGGTCCTTCCCGGACAGCATAAACACCGCGGCGATGCCGGCGATAAAGGCAAACACCAGCACCGGCAGGAAAAAAACCAACCTGACCTGAGAGGATTGCCCGGCCATTACGCGTCCTGGACCGCCGGGGCTGCAGGGGCCGGCGCCGGTGATGGGCGCGGCGCGCCGACGCGATGGCGCCGGTCAGTCAGAGATACGCCGGCGCCGACGAACATCAGAATGGCGCCAATCCAGATCCAAGCCACCAGGGGATTGAAATACATGCGCACGGCCCAGCCGCCCTGCTTGTCAGGGTCACCCAGCACCACGTAGAGATCACCGCGCAAGGTCCCATGGATGGCTGCCTCTGTGGTGGTCTGGCGCTCGCGGGGAAAGACCCTCTTTTCGGCCTCCAGCACGGTCACGAGGCTGCCGCTGCGCCAGGCTTCGAAGCGGCCTTGACGGGCAACATAGTTGGGACCGCGCACCTGACGAACGCCGACAAATTTCACCTGATAGTGCGCCACCTTCAGGGTTTGCCCTGGCTTCATGTAGGTGATGCGCTCGGTTTGCCACGCAGATGACGCTGTGATGCCCAAAACCATCAGGCCCGCCGCACTATGGGCAATGGTCATACCCCAGGCCGATCGGGGCAACCCGGCGGCCCGGCGGAGGCTTTGCCCCAGAGGAATGCGGAACAGGCGAATGCGCTCGGCGACCTCCAGCAACGTGCCGGAGATCAACCACGCAGCGAGGCCGAAGCCGACCGCAGCCCTGAAATCCGACCAATCCGACAATGCCAATGTGAGAAGAAGGGCGACCACAGTCACCGCAAAAACCAGTCGCATGCGCGACCAGACAATCGCCATATCCCCCCGCTTCCAGGGCATGAACCCTGCCAGGCCCATGGCTAGCAACATCGGCGTCATCAGCGGGAGGAATGTCGCGTTGAAATAGGGTGGCCCTACGGAAATCCGACCGCCGCCGAGCGCATCAAGCACGAGGGGGTAGAGCGTGCCCATCAGAACTGTGGCCGCCGCCGTGGCCATCAGCAGATTGTTCAGCACCATGGCCCCTTCCCGCGAGACGGGACGGAACAGGCCGCCACCCTTGAGGCTGGGGGCACGCACCGCATAAAGGGTGAGCGCCCCGCCGATGGTCACGGCCAGGATCAATAGGATAAACAGGCCACGAGCCGGGTCGCTGGCAAATGTATGGACGGAAGTCAGCACCCCGGAGCGCACCAGGAACGTGCCCAGCAGGCTGAGTGAAAAGGCCAGGATGGCGAGCAGCACCGTCCAACTTTTCAGGGCATCCCGTTTTTCCACGACAATGGCGCTGTGCAACAGGGCGGTGCCGACCAGCCAAGGCATGAAAGAGGCGTTCTCCACCGGGTCCCAGAACCACCAGCCGCCCCAACCCAGTTCGTAATAGGCCCACCAGCTGCCAAGCGCGATGCCAAGGGTCAGAAATCCCCAGGCGGCCAATGCCCATGGTCGCACCCACCGGGCCCAGGCCGCGTCTACCTTGCCTTCCAGCAGTGCCGCGATGGCGAACGAGAAGGTGACAGAAAAGCCCACATAGCCGAGATAGAGAAGCGGCGGATGGAAGGCGAGCCCGGGGTCCTGAAGGATTGGGTTCAGGCCCCTGCCCTCTATCGGCGCGGGCACAATGCGCTCGAATGGATTTGATGTCAGGGCGATGAACAGCAAAAAAGCAATACACAGCAGGCCCTGGATTCCCAGTACCCTACTACGCAATCCCGACGGCAAATTCCCACCAAAAAACGCCACACAGGCACCGAACAGGGCGAGGACAGTGCTCCACAAAAGCATCGAGCCTTCGTGGTTTCCCCATGCGCCCGTCAGCTTGTAGAGCAGCGGTTTGGCGGTGGAAGAGTTCGCTTCTACATTCGCGACCGAGAAATCGGAAACGAGATAGGCGTGAACCAGACAGCCGAATGACAAGCCGATCAGCAGAAACTGCAGGCCCGCGGCGGTGCGGCCCACGGCCATCAGGCTCGCGTCCCTGCGATGAGCACCCGCGAGCGCTGCGCCCGATTGCAACACCGCAACCGCGAGCGCCAGTAACAGGGCAAAATGGCCTATTTCGGCGATCATCCAAGCGACCTTCCGGCCGAGCTGTCAATCCAGCCTAGGGCCTAGGCCCTGACCACCGGAATGTCTACAGGTTGCCGTGTCACAAGCACGCTACTTTTGCGTCAACAGGTCGGCAATCACAACGGGGACCCGTAGTACCCGCCGCCCGAAGGTGGGGGCGCCGGTGGCGGAATATGCGGGGGCAGGACGGTGGGCGGCTGGGCGGTGGTGGTGAAGGTAAAGACCTGACTGCCAATCCGGATGCTCAGAATGCCGGCTCCGATGCCCTGCCCGGTAAAGCTGATGATGATGGCGGTTGTGATATCGACCGGCTGTCCATTGCCGCCTCCCCCACCTGGGGGCGGTGGAGGCTGGATTCCCAGCGCAGCAAGGATTGCGGCAAACGCGGCGCCGCTGAAATACTGGGTCACCGGCCCTGAGCCATTATCAAAAATGATCGCGCCATAGCCGGTCGATGTAATCACGACCTTGAAACCGCCCGCTGATATCTGGATGGCGCTGGTGGGAGAGCCGCCATTGTTGTTGTTGCCTGTACCGGAAAGGATCACGACGTCAGCCTTGCCGCCGGTCTGCCCAACCACGTTGGTGCCCCGGATCGACAGCGTGGCGACCTTGAGCTTGAGCTTCACACCATTCGGGTTCTTGTGAGCGATCTTCCCCGACACGAAGCGAAAGGTGCCCTTCAAAATACGCGCCTGCAGGGTACCGCGACTGGGCGACTTTGGATTGTAGACGAACTTGTCGATGACCATCGAGGCATTGGGACCGATGGTGAAGACCGTCTGGTCCAACAGCATGATCTGCAGGCCTGACTTTGACCCCGTATTGATGCGGTCACCCAGGCGTATGGTGTCGCCGCTCGAAACAACGCGCCCGATCTTGGCGGTGGGCGTCTTGAAAGAAACCTGTTTGACAGAGCCGCGCACGGCCGCCGCGACACCTGCACGCTCGCCGGCGGCATGGACAAGTGTCGGCACCAGGCATTGCCCGGCAATAACTGCAGCGGCGGCAATGGCGAGGTTTTTGTTGGGTTTCATGACGATTTTCCCAGCTCCTTGGCTGAACCTTTCCCTCTATACGCGGCTAAAACGCAAACCGTCGCGTCAGGCCCAATGTGAACCGCCAGTTGGAATACTGATAATTACGGATATTCGAGAAAGACCGTTCGTAGCCCATGCCGACTGACAGATTGACCGGGCGGAACACCTTCGGCAGACCGCCCCCGCGGACGATTGACGCGAGCGGCACACCGAAGCTGGTGCCAAACCGCAGAAAATGCTGATAGCGGGTCCGGCTGCTGTCCGTCAGCCGCGGCGCATCGTGGATATGATAGGTCCATGAAGCCGTGGACAGCAGATACATGCCGTGTCCGAAGAACCATTGGTGCCGCGCGAACAGACCGGCGCCATAATACCGCCAGTAGTTCGCGTTGGCCGTCTTTCGCAGCGCCAGCAGACCGACTGAGCCGATATGCCGTGCGGTAATCTTGTGGCGAACTGCAAAGGTGCCACTGACCTGCGGGCCGGTGCGCCGGGCCTGGTCAACGGTTTCTTCCAGTTCATTGAAATGTTGGGAATCGAAAGTTGCGCTGCTCCTCAAGGTGGTTTCCTTGGAAATCCACCAATCGGCCTTCACCTTTACGCCGCCATTGACCAGGAACGGTTCATGGGACAGTTGGAGATATTGCGTAAAGGCCAGGATGCGCAGCTCCACAGGCGTCAGATCCAGCACCAGTCCGCCTTCGAAATCAGCAACTGAGAGGGTCAGGCGGTCGAGCCGAAGTTGCTCGGAATGGTAAAGCCCCACCCTGGCGACAAGCTTGTGACCCAAGTGCCCGCCGATCTTGTGCTCCAGCGATAGACGCACCAGGCCGCGAACGGCACTGTCCGCTGTTGCCTGGTTTTCCCCATTCAGGAGTACCGGTCCTCCGGGCGAGGCCAGCACGGTGCCGGATGGCACGCTGTTCCGGTTGGTCTCAAACTGGTAGCTGGTGTGGAACAGGGCCTCCCACCGGGTGCGCTTGTTGCGCCAGGCAATATCCTCCAGATACCCCGTCAGTTCAGCCCGAACGCCAGGCCGCAGCCTATATTTCAGGATGTTGCGGATTTCCCTCTCGGCGTCATTTCGGGCATCCAGGCGGTACAGAATCACCGCATACAGGATGCGCACGGCAAGATTACCCGGCTTTATCAGTAACACCCGTTCCAGAGTGGCAGAGGCGCCATTGAGGTCGCCCGCACGTATCTGTGTCCGTGCAAAGGCAAGGTTCAGGTCAATGTCGTCCGGGTTTTTCAGGACCTCTTCATAGGTCACCTTTCGGCCCATTAACCGGTTCAGATACTGGGATGTGGTCACGCCCCGCTGGACCGCACCGGTCTTGCGCCGTTCTTCCTGTACGCGGCGTTTCTCTCGCGCAGGATCAAGTGTCGTCTGTGCAAACGCCGTCGCGCTTGTCAGAGCACAGACGAATATCGCCAGCAACGACAGATTCGTGCCAAACCGATCCATATTCTCCCCGACGCCTGTGCCAATTTTTTGTTTATCAGCAGCAGGAGTATTTCCCGTATTTTCAGGCCTTTAGGCCTTATTTTGTCATTGCCACATGAACACCATCCCAGTCGGACGGCGGTGGTTCAGCCATGAAACCATCCATGCGGGCTTCGATCAAACGATAATATCCGTCAATCCGGCCATTGGAAGCCTCACGGCAGGCCGCGATTGCTGCCTTGCACTTGCTCCAGTCCTGCCCCCGGTACGCCGAAAGCATCGACTTCTGCCGATCGTTCCATTCGGTAAATTCCCGGGATTGCGCGTAATCCTCACCTCCCGCAAGCAGGTAAATACGGCTGGCGGCTGCACGGCCTTTGACCCGGACGAGGTCCAGCTCGACTGCAGCAAATTCAGATGTCGCCGCCCTCGTCTCCTCGCCAATCAAGGTTGAAACACCATAGGTCTTGGAGAGTCCTTCCAGACGCGCCGCCACGTTTACATCATCCCCCAGCACGGAATAGTCAAAGCGCTGCTCGGAGCCGAAATTGCCGACGCTGCAATGGCCGGTGTTGATGCCGATACCGATGCGGATATCGTCTTCCAGTGGCCAGCCTTCCTGGGCTCTAAGCTCCTGATTTACCTGCTCCAGCCCCTCGATCATGGCCAGCGCCGCCTTGCACGCATTAGACGGATGGTCATCGTCCACCAAAGGCGCGTTCCAGAAAGCCATGATGGCGTCGCCGATATACTTATCGACCGTACCGCCATGGCGCAGAATCGCATCCGTCATCTTTGTCAGATAGCGGTTCATGAACTGGGCCAACGCTTCGGCATCCAGCTTTTCCGAGATATTGGTGAAATTGCGCACGTCGGAAAACAGGATGCTCATGCGCCGGGATTCGCCGCCCAGGCGCAGTTGCCCGGGCTGATCCGCCAGCCGCTTGACCAGATCCGGAGATAGATAATGGCTGAACGCATTGCGGATCTGGTTTCGCTGCCGCTCCGCCATCAGGAAGTTCGCCAGGGTCATCGACAGAAAAACCACCAGCACGCCCACGGCGGGATAGATACCGTCGAGCACAAGCCTGTACTGGTCGAACAGATACCATCCTCCCCATGCCAGCAGCAGGACAATGGGAAAGAAGATCGCCATGGCCATCCATGCGCCCAGCTTGGGTAACAACAGGATGATCCCCAGACCGGCCAGGAACAGCACCACAATTTCGATTCCGTCGGCAAAGTCCGGGCGCAGCAGGTAGACACCGGTGATGACCTGCTCGATGGCCTGGGCGTGCGCCTCTACGCCCGGGACGCTGGTACTCAAGGGTGTGGCGCGAATATCGCGCAGGCCCGCAGCACTGGTCCCGATGAGGAAGACCCGTCCCTTGATCTGGTTCGCGGGTATTTCACCAGCCAAAATCCGCCAGGCCGGGATGTAGCGGCTCCGGTCATGGGGCGCGAAATACAGCAGCATCCGGCCATTTGCATCCGTGGGCACGGAGGCATTGCCGATCTGCAGTGCCGTGATCCCGGTCTTTGCGCCACCGGTCGTATCTCCGCTGGCCGCGGTCGTGCGAATCTTGTAGCCGCCCGCGCCCACGCCAACCCGCAATACTTCAGCAAACAGGGTCGGATAGATCGTTTCACCCACCCGGAACACAGTAGGCACCCGACGAAGGATCTGGTCCCGGTCGGGAACCCAGTTAGCGGCGCCGTTGCCCGCCGCCGCGGAGGTCAGCACCGGGATGGTCGAGACGCCGCCGTCGAAGGCATAGATGAAGGGCAGCGGACTGTAGCCTCCATAGCCAAATCCGGTCTTTACCTGTGGCAATGTCTTGGTCTTGCGATTGACCAGCGCGAAGGCGGTAACCGTGCGACCCCGGCGCATCGCCTTGGCCAGCATCTCGTCATTGTCCGGCAGAGTATTGCCCCGGTCGCGCAACGCTTTCAGCTCTGGCACATCCGGCCATGTCTTGAGCGCCTGTCGTGGCGACAGCCTGTCCGGTTCGGCAAAAATGATGTCGAAGGCAACCACGATTGCGCCGCCCTCGTGCAACCGCTGCACCAACCGCGCCATAATCGTCCTGGGCCACGGCCATTGGCCCAGCCGCCTCAAGGACTCGTCATCAATGTCGACAATACGAACCGGCGACTTTGCCGGGTCGTGGCTTCGGGGCTTTATATTCTGATAGGTGTCGAAAACGATGTTGCGCAGTTGCTCCATGACCCAGGGGTCCACGGCCCGGAGCGCCACCATGCCGAACAGCAGCAGCAGGGGCACAACGCGCGAAATCCAGCGCTGAAGTCGTGTTGACATGAATTCGCCCGCGAAGCCCGGAACATGGTGCTCGAAACAAAGGTGAGCCTAACGGCTGCCCGGCAGATGGTGCAAGCAGGTCTCGGGAGGCACTCAGGCGGCGGCGGGATAGGCGATTTTGAGGCTCGCCCAGACTTCCCCCAGAGCCGCAATCAGATGATCCATATGTGCATCGGTGTGCAACGGCCCCGGCGTGAAGCGCAAACGCTCCGTCCCGCGCGGCACCGTGGGGTAGTTGATCGGCTGCACGTAGATGCGGTGTACGTCCAGCAAGCGGTCGCTGGCTGCCTTGCACAAGACAGGATCGCCGACCATTACCGGCACGATATGACTCTCGCTCTGGATCGTTGCAATACCGGCGGCAGCCAGACGGCGCTTGAGGGTCGCGGCGCGATGCTGCTGCCCCTGGCGCTCTGCATGGCTCTCCTTCAGGTGCCGAACGCTGGCCAGGGCCCCTGCGGCCACGTGGGGCGGAATTGCGGTGGTAAAGATAAAAGCTGACGCAAAACTGCGCACCACATCGATCAGGTTGGTGGAACCGGTGATATAGCCGCCGACGACACCGAAGGCTTTTGCCAGCGTGCCTTCGATTACGGTGAGGCGATCCATCAGGCCGTCACGCTCGGCAATTCCGCCGCCACGAGGCCCATACATCCCCACCGCATGAACTTCGTCCAGATAGGTCATGGCGCCGTAGCGGTCTGCCAGATCACAGATCGCGGCGATCGGCGCAATATCGCCATCCATGGAATAAACCGACTCGAAGGCGATCATCTTTGGCGCATCGTGAGGCAGCGATTGAAGCAGCTCTTCGAGATGGGCCAGATCGTTGTGCCGAAAGATATATTTCGCCGATCCGCTCGACCGGATGCCGTGAATCATCGACGCGTGATTGAGCTCGTCCGACAGGACCGTACAGCCAGGCAGCGCTTTCAGGATGGTGGAGATCGCGGCTTCATTGGAATTGTAGCCGGACGTGAAAAGCAGCGCGGCATCTTTGCCGTGCAGGTCCGCCAGTTCCCGTTCCAGCAATACGTGGACATGACTGGTGCCAGAAATGTTTCGGGTGCCCCCTGCCCCTGCGCCTACCCGGTCGATTGCCTCGTGCATGGCCGCCAGCACCTCAGGGTGCTGACCCATGCCCAGGTAGTCGTTGGAGCACCAGACAGTGACTTCTTCGGTCCCGCCATCGTCCAAATGGCGGACGGCCTGGGGGAAGGCGCCCTGCACGCGTTCAAGGTCAGCGAAAACGCGATACCGCCCTTCCGCCTTCACAGATGCAATTGCCTCGGCAAACCGGGCTTCGTAATCAATCAAGGCCATGTCTCCGCGGGTGCGGCTTGGGCGGCCATCGTGACCATTCCGGCCCGTTTCCGTCACGTCGCCCTTGGCAGAGATATGGCCTGTGATTTCCTTTCCGTCACGCCCTATTTTCGCGGCTGCGCCATATTGGCCGCCATCGCTTTTCCCCGATTCAGTCGGGCTGGCAGACCTCGAAGAGCAGTCCGATGGTGTCGTCGGGGTGAAAGAATGCGACCTGTCCATGAGCGCCCTGCGTCGGAAAACCGTCCATTATCCGGAAACCTGCCCCGGACAGGTCGGCAACCGATTGATCCAGATCAGGTACGGCTGCGGAAATATGGTTGAGGCCCAGGCGTTCTCCCATAACCTCGCGGGCGAAAGCATCGTTCTCACCGGTATACTGGAGCAATTCGACGGTCACGTTCTCGGTATCGAATTCCGCTACGCGCAGGCCATTTTCGGGCATTTCCTTGATCATCTTCGGCGTGCCGAACAGCAGGGTGAACTGAACGATGGCGGCCTCCAGATCTGCAACAATGATGCCGATATGGTCGATACGAGTCTTGGTCATCCAGCTTCCTTTCCGCCATCGCGCAGGCGCGCCGTTGCTTCCATGTCGACTGAAACACCATCGGCGCCCACCACGACACCATAATCCCGTGCAGCGGCCTCTGCGCTGATGAATCCGTTGCGCACTTCCTCGGCGACCTTGCCCGCGGGACGTTGAAGGGGGTCGCCATAACCCCCACCCCCGCCGGCCTTTTGCCGGAAGATTGCGCCTCTCGGGATGTCACGCAGGATCTGCTTTGACTTGGGCACCCGGACCAGGCCACCGGGCTCAGCGATTTCCGACGTGTTGATCGATCCACGCCCACCGCCTTCAAGGCCGAACGCGCGTGCCGCTTCCTCGATGCCGTCGCCGAATGCCACGGCCATGACATCTTCCCCGTCGATCAGGAATTCCGTGTCCGTGCCAAGTCCGCCGCGCCATTGCCCTGCCCCCGCCGAATCAACCAGGTATTCATGCCGGGCCAGAAGGAAGGGGTTCTGGATTTCAAACATTTCATAGTCTTGCGCGAGAATGCCGCCGGCGCAGTTGATCAAGCCGATATGGTCATAGCCATCCGCCCCCCAGGTGGCGCCTGAGCCGCCTTTCAGGGCCAGGAACAGGATATCCACGAAGGGCATATGCTTGCGCGGATCCTGCCCAGTGATCGCAAATCCCAAAAACCGGTTCCAACCTGCAGTGACGATTTTAGGCACTGCCTGGGCAAACGCCTTCATGATCGCATCGGTTGTGGGGCCAGTGATCGAATTGCCGAAGGTTGTCGCTGCCGGGAAGCTCGCGTTGAGGAACGAGCCCTCTGGATTGACGATATTGATGCGCCGCTGGATGCCTGCATTATGCGGAATATCCGGATCAATCAGCATCAGGAAGGTGAGCATCAGCGCCGAGGCTGTTGCCGAAAAAGGCGCATTAACGAAACCCGGGGTCTGCGGCGACGAGCCGGTAAAGTCGAAAGTGACGGTTCCGCCGGCCACGGTCACTGCCAGCTTGATTTCCATTTCGGTGCCGTCGGTGACGCCGTCATAGAAGACGGTGCTCTCGCCCAGATATGTGCCGTCAGGGATTTGCTCAATTTCCCGCGCCACCATTTGCTCGGTGGAATCGAACAGATGCTCCTTGTGGGCAAGGAAGCTGTCGAGACCATAGCGCTCAATCAATTCCAGGACGCCGCGTTCGCCAACCGATGTACCGCCGATCTGGGCGCGAATATCTTCTTCGACAATCTGGTAGCGGATGTTGGCGAAAACCATCCGCCAGACGTCTTTGCGCAGTTCGCCCCGGTCGTAGACCTTGAGCGGCGGGATGCGCAGCGCCTCCTGCCACACTTCCCGGGCTTCGGGGTTGTAGCCGCCTGAAACGGCGCCGCCGATATCCGCCTGGTGGCCCTTGGTGGCCGACCAGGCCACAAGCTGCCCATCATGGAAAATAGGCCGGAAGGCCGCCACATCATTGTTCTGGTTGCCGCCAGAGAAGACGTCGTTGTGCAGAATCACGTCGCCCTGATGGATGTCATCGCCAAAGAAGCGAATGATTTCCTTGCAGCAAGGTTGCAGGGCGAACGCGAGGACGGGGATGTATTCAGTCTGCTCGAGCATGTCGCCGTTGGCGTCGTAGAGTCCGGTGACGAAGTCCCGCGCTTCGTTGAGGATCGGCGACCGGGTGGTGCGCAACAGGGTCAGGCCCATCTCCTCCGTGATGGACTTGAAACGCCGTTGCATAACGGAGATCAGGACGGGATCGATGGTGACGGTCATCCTTGCGCTCCATCGGTCAGAAGGCAGCTGCCCAGTTTGTCGACGCTCAGGTCAAATCCGGGCGGGACAAAGATGGTGGTGACCGCGGTTTCGACAATGGCTGGCCCTGCCAACTGATTGCCGTGTGTAAGCAGGTCGCCGTCAAAGACCGGCACCTCGCCAAATGCCTGCGAGTCGGGCAGCCAGACCGGCCGCGTCCCCTTTTCCGTACCGCCGACATCTGCGCCCACCCGGGCGGACTCCACTAATGCCGGCTTTTCCGTCTGGCCCACCGCCGTCAGGCGCACATTGACCAGTTCCACCAGCGTATCTTCGGCCGCCAGGTTGTAGCCATAGAGGCGGTCGTGCAGACCGTGGAACAGCGCCTTCAGCGACTCCAGGTTGATCTGCTTGATATCCGTCTCGGGCACCTCCTCTACGCGCACTTCGTGATATTGGCCGAAATAGCGAAGGTCGAGCGCATAGCGGTATATCCGGTCTTCTGGCGCAACCCCCTCGCCCGCCAGGGTCTCGTTCGCTTCCGTCTCCATTTCCTGCAAGAGCGACAACAGATGGCCATGGTTGAGACCTTCCGCCGTAAATGCGGTGGCATAGGAGCGGACATAGTCGTGCTTGAGATCCGTGTGCAGCATGCCGGCGGCGCAAAAAACCGATGCCTCGCGCGGCACCAGAATGCGTGTGATGCCCAATTCCCGCGCGATCATTGCCGCATGAATAGCCCCTGCCCCGCCGGCGCAGATCAGCAGGAAATCGCGGGGGTCGTGGCCCCGTTCGATGGAAATCTCGCGGATGGCCGACGCCATGTTGACGTTCATGACCCGATACATGCCAGCGGCAGCGGCCACGGTCTCCAGCTCCATTGGACCGCCCACATGGGCATCGATGGCCCGGGCAGCTGCGTCCCGATCCAGCACCATCTGCCCGCCGGCGAAATAATCTGCCGAGAGGTAGCCCAGCACCAGGTTGGCGTCGCTGCAGGTGGGCCGCTCGCCGCCCAGTCCGTAGCAGACTGGCCCCGGCTTTGCGCCCGCGCTTTCCGGTCCCATGCGCAACAGGCCGCCGCCGTCGATCCAGGCGATCGAGCCCCCGCCGGCGCCGATGGTTTTGATGTCCATAGAGGGAAGCGCCATGGCAAAACGATTCACCTGCGCGCCGGTGGTGACACCCAGCGATCCGCCCTGGACCATCGAGGCTTCGAAGCTTGTGCCGCCCATGTCGATGGTGATGAAGCTGTCGCTGTCTTGTGCCGCGGCATATCCGAGCCCGGCCACTGGCCCCGCCGCCGGGCCTGATAGCAGCGTCGTTGCCGCGCGGTGGGCCGCCACACCTGGTGACGTAACCCCGCCATTGGATTGCATCACCAGAAGCACGCCCTGAAAGCCGGTCTCCTCTATGCGCTGGACCAGATTCCCCAGATAGCGTTTCAGGATCGGGCCAACGGCGGCATTGAGGGTCGTCGTGCTGGTTCGTTCGTAGAAGCGCACCTGGGGAAGGATCTCCGAAGATACGGAGATATAGGCGTCAGGCATCAGCTTTCTCAGCCGGGCTGCCGCCGCCTGTTCGTGGGACGGGTTTGCATAGGCGTGCATGAAACAGATCGACACCGCCTCCACACCTGCCTCGATCAGACTTGCCGCCGCTGTGTCCACATCTTCCAGATCCAGATCGGTGACCACCGCCCCTGCATGATCGACGCGCTCCGTGACCGGATGACGGCGCCAACGCGGCACTGGCGGCTGCGGCGCCACAAACTTGTTGTTGTAGAGCTCTTCGCGGATGCCGCGGCGCATCTCCAGCGCATCCCGGAACCCGCGGGTCGCCAGCAGGCCCGTGGTCGCGATATTGCCGGTCAGCACCGCGTTGGTGGTCACCGTGGTGCCGTGAACGATCCGGTCGACCTGCCCCATGAAGGCGTCAAGGGCGAGCCCCTCCGCCGACGCCATTTCGGCGAATCCAGCGAGCACCGCTTCGGACGGGTCATCAGGCGTGGACAGGATCTTGAATATCTGCGCCGCCGCTCCGTCCGTCAGGACAAAGTCGGTGAAGGTCCCCCCCACATCGACACCAATCCGGTAGGTCATGTATGCGCTCTTTTCCTCAGTCCATGCTCCGGAAAGCGGTTGCCCCGCCCCGTTCCCCAAGGCTTATATCGAATTTACAGAAGCGTAAAAGACAAAGCAGTGGAGCAGGCCGGAATGACGCTTGAACTCAATCTCAAAGGTAAGACAGCCGTGATTACCGGCGCATCCGAAGGTATCGGCAAGGCGGTGGCGGAAAAACTCGGCGAGGAAGGCATGAATCTGTGGATCGCCGCCCGGACCCAAACGAAAATCGAGGCAGTGGCCAACGCCATCAAGGACGCCCACGGTGTCCGTGTGACGCCACTTGCCCTCGATCTCAGCAAGAGCGCCGACCAGCAAGCCCTCGCCAAAGCGGCCGAAGGCGCTGACATTCTCATCAACAACGCCGGCGCCATTCCAAAAGGCAAGATCCACGAGATCGACGAGGCGCAATGGCGGGATGTCTGGGACCTGAAGGTCTTCGGCTATATCAACCTGTGCCGGGAATTCTATGGCCAGATGAAAGCGCGGGGCGATGGTGTGATCATCAACATCATCGGCAATGGCGGTGAGAAACCCGTCAGCGACTATATTGCCGGCAGTACCGGGAACGCGGCGCTGATGGCTTTCACCCGTGCGCTGGGTGGCGATGCACCCAAAGATGGCCTGCGCGTGGTTGGACTGAACCCCGGGCCGGTGGCGACGGAAAAACTCGTTTCAATGCTGAAGAAAGGAGCACGGGACCAGTTAGGCGACGAGGCCCGCTACGAAGAATTTATGGAACCCTTCGGATTCGGGCGGGTGGCGACCTGTGAAGAGATCGCAGACATGACCGCGTTTCTGGCTTCACCCCTGTCCGCCTACACCACCGGCACAATCATCACCGTGGACGGCGGCATGATCAACAAAGGCCCGCTTTTCTGATCGGGCTTCAGCCTATCCAGTGCCCAGCCGCAGTGACTTGGCCAGCCCTGCGTAACCTTTCTTGGAAATCTGCGCACCCGTCTCCTTGAAAAATTTCGGGCCGCCCTGAAGTCCGAGACCATCCGTCAGCCGGTTCATCAGACTGAACACAGTCGAGATCGCGGCGAGCTGAACAACCGCCTGCTCCGACCAGCCTGCTTCCTTCAACTGCTCGAAATGCGCCGGCGAGACGTTGGCAGGCGACGTCGTCAATGCGCCCACATATGCATAGATAGCGCGCCAGCGCGCATCGCCGTACCGGGGGACGCTGCCGGCCAGCTCTGGCAATGCGCCTCGCTGGATACCACCCTGAACCGCCGCTTCTGAATGCAAGGCATGGCAATAGGCGTTCTTGTTCAGCCCGGAGACATATACACCGATCAGCTCGAATTCGCCGGGCGTCACCTCATCGGTCATGTCCATGGCGGCCTGCGCGAGCCCCAGAATGTGCCGGGCCATGGGCTTGTTCTTTTTGTAGACATCCAGCAGCGTGGCGCGGGCGCCCAGGTGTTCCAGTTGTGACATGAGATGGTCCCGTCAGGGAAAGGGATGAAATGCTGCCCCGTGCCTAGCCCAAATCAGTGCGCCAGGTCCAGCGGAGGACAATCAACTTGAATGGATTGGCAACTGGATACGGGTCGAGAGTACCAAAGGGGGAAGCGTTGCGCAGAATGCACTTGGCCGACGGCCAAACCGAAGTGCCCTGTTAAACCAGCCGACTTTGCACCATTGCAGCTTCGATAAAACTCTTGAACAGGGGGTGCGGGTCGAACGGCTTTGACTTCAGCTCCGGATGGAACTGTACCCCAACAAACCAGGGGTGTTCAGGCAGCTCGATGATCTCGGGCAGGCGTCCATCCGGGGACATGCCGGAGAAAATCAGGCCGGCCTTCTCAAGCTGCTCCCGGTAATTGACGTTGACCTCGTAGCGGTGGCGGTGGCGCTCGCTGATTTCATCGGCGCCATAGATCTCACGCACGCGGCTGTTGTGGGACAGGGTTGCCGGATAAGCGCCCAGACGCATGGTGCCGCCCAAATGGCCATTGGCCTCACGCCGCTCCTGCGCGCCGTCCTTGTCCCATTCGGTCATCAGGCCAATCACGGCCTCGTCGGCGGGACCAAATTCAGTCGAACCCGCCCTTTTTATCCCAGCCAGATTCCGCGCCGCCTCGATCACCGCCATCTGCATGCCAAAGCAGATGCCGAAATAGGGGACATTGCGCTCCCGGGCGAAATGCGCCGCGGAGATTTTACCTTCCGCTCCCCGCTCGCCGAAGCCGCCTGGCACCAGGATGCCGTTGACGTCTTCCAGATACGGGGCGGGGTCTTCTTTCTCGAATATCTCGGATTCGATCCAGCGAAGATTAACCTTCACATTGTTGGCGATCCCGCCATGGGTCAGGGCCTCGGCAAGGGACTTATATGCATCGAGCAGGCCGGTATATTTGCCCGCGATGGCGATGGTGACTTCACCGTCCGGTTCGGTCACCCGCTTCACAATCTCGTGCCAGATATCCACTTTTGGCGGGTCCACCGGCAGGCCAAAATAGTTGCACACGGCAACATCAAAGCCCTCTTCGTGGAGCTGCAGCGGCACGTCATAGATCGTCTCAGCGTCCAACGCCTGGATCACCCGGTCCGCCGGAATATTGCAGAACAAACCGATTTTCCGCTGCGCATCTTCCGGTATTTCCCGGTCGCAGCGGCACAACAGCACGTCCGGCTGAATGCCAAGTCCCAGCAACTCCTTAACCGAGTGCTGAGTGGGCTTGGTCTTGAGCTCGCCGGCGGACGGGATGTACGGCACCAGGGTCAGGTGGCAGAAGAGTGTTTGCTCCGGCCCCAGATCGTTGCGGAGCTGACGGATCGCTTCCAGAAACGGCAGCCCTTCAATATCACCCACCGTGCCGCCGATTTCGCAGAGGATGAAATCCTCCCCGTCAGTAGCATCGAGGACGAAGTCCTTGATCGCATCCGTGACGTGGGGAATCACCTGCACGGTTGCACCCAGATAGTCGCCGCGCCGTTCCTTGGCCAGGACCCGGGAATAGATCTGGCCGGCACTGACGCTGTCCTTGCGTGATGCCGGAACGCCCGTGAAGCGTTCGTAGTGGCCAAGATCGAGATCAGTCTCCGCACCGTCGTCGGTGACAAAGACCTCGCCATGCTGATAGGGGCTCATGGTCCCCGGATCGACATTTAAATAGGGGTCCAGTTTGCGCAGGCGCACGCGATAGCCCCGCGCTTGCAGCAGGGCGCCAAGCGCGGCCGAAGACAAACCTTTCCCGAGGGAGGATGCAACGCCGCCGGTGATGAAAATATATTTCGTCATGACGGGCGGAAAAGCTACACGACCTCATACGCCGCACGGAAGTGTCCGCGGCGTCTCACCCTAAAAAAACGGTGGACAACATGCCGACCAGCACCGCGCGCCGGTGGTTACTTCGGCGCGGCGGGCGCCGCTGGTTTCTTGGCAGGCGTATTTGCGGGCGGCGTTGCGGGCTGGCTAGTGGCCGGCGGCTGCTGTGCGCCCGGCGGCCGGGCCGGCGCATTACCGCCAGCCATCATCGCCAGGACCATGCTGGTGGCCAGGAAGCCTGCACCCAATACTGTGGTCACGCGGGTCATGATATTGGCCGCGGCGCGTCCGGTGAGGAAGCCGCTCATGCCACCGCCGCCACCGCCGCCGCCGCCAAGGCCGAGCGCGCCGCCTTCGCTCTGCTGCATCAGGATGATGCCGACCAGCGCAATCGCGATCATCAAATGAAGGATCAGAATAATCAGTTCCATGGGGCTTCCGTCTGTCCACAATGCGCCGCGGCATCCGAAAATGAGCCATGCGCGATTTGAAGTGATAAATCAGGGCGATCCGTGAAATGTCAATGGCGGCAACTGCCGCGCCAATCCCAAAAGTCCCTTAACCTGCCGTCGCCACTTGCCAAAAAGACTCAGCGTCGAGACTCGCGCCGCCGACCAGGAGGCCGCCTACTTCCGGCGTCGCCAGCAATTCCGCGGCGTTCCCCGGATTGGCCGATCCACCGTAAAGGATCGGAATTGCCGCCTCACCGAGCACCCCGCGGATGGCGCCATGTATCTCCGCCACATCATCCGTTGATGCGGTCCGACCTGTGCCTATTGCCCAGACAGGCTCGTAGGCGACAACCACGCCCGATCCGCCCGCGGGCACGGACTGCTTCACCTGCTGTTCCACCACGGCGATTGCTTGGCCTGCTTCCCGCTGATCCAGGGTTTCTCCGACGCAAATGATCGGCGTCAGCCCCCTAGACAGGGCGGCAGCCGCTTTGGCGGCGACCATTTCATCGGTTTCGTCAAAGTCACGCCGCCGCTCCGAATGGCCAACAATCACGAATTTACAGCCCACATCCGCCAGCATTCCCGTACTGACAGAACCAGTGTAGGCGCCTGCTTCTTCGGAATGGCAATCCTGGCCGCCGAGCAGAACACCGCTGCCCTCCAGAACACCGGCGACAGCGCCCAGAAGAGTCGCCGGCGGGCACAAAACCATAGTGCAGGGCGCCGGTGAGGCGGCGCGCATCCGGTCGCCCAAAGCCGAGGCCAGAGCCAATCCATCAGCCACAAGGCCATTCATCTTCCAGTTGCCGGCAATCAATGGCAAGGGCTGCACAGTCATGTGATTGGACCTTTATCGAGGATACGCTTGAATATCAGCGGCCAGCCCCGAGATTAAGCGGCAAGCTACCAGCGCGTCGCCTTGCCGCGTCCCGGGCGCACTTATATGATCCTGCGTCGAACACGGTGTAGACCCTGTTCGCACCCACGAATGAAAGCACCTAAGCCCCATGCTTCAAAAAATGCGCAGCGGTTCCCGCACCTGGGTCGGCGTCATCATCGCCGGCTTCCTGATGATCATGTTCGGCTTTGTCGGCATGAATGAATTTATCGGTGGCGGGACCACGCCCACGTCGACAGTCATTACCGTTGGCGACGGCGACATAGACGGCCGCGAGTATGAGTCCGAATACCGCCGCGTCACCAACCGCATCAGCACTGAGCAGCGCCGGCGCGTCACCTACCAGGATGCAAAAAAGGAAGGGCTGCTCAAGCAGGTCAATGACAACCTGATTGCCTATGCCCGCGCCCGCCTGGAAGTGGAAAACCTTGGCGTTCAAGTGCCGCTTGAAGCGGTGGCACAGATTCTCAACCTGTCGGAAATCGCCTATCCCATCCGGAGCCGCAACGACCCGCGCTACCTGTTCGGGCAAATGGTGCAAGGGGGTGTGAACCGGGGCGCCGCGATCTCTCGCGTCCGTACGTTGATTGCCCAATCCCAGCTGCAGGAAGCCATTGGACGTGTCGGCCGCGTGCCCAAATCGATTGCCGACCGGCTGTACAAGCTGCGCAATGAGCGCCGTGTGGCCGAAGTTGTGCTGGTGCCGATCACCGCGATCAAGGAAGTCGCGAAACCCACCGACGCTCAGCTTGCCGCCTATCACAAGGCAAATGCCTCCAAATACCGTGTGCCCAAGCTGCGCGCGATCACCGCTCTGATTGTCCGGCCCAAGGATGTGAACGCCCATATCAAAGTTACAGGGGACCAAATTCGAAAGGCCTATAACGACAACAAGGCGGCCTACTCCGATCCGGAGAAACGCGAAGTTCACCAGATTGTCGTCAAGGACGAAGCGGTCGCAAAGAAGGCGCTGGAGGCCATCCAGAAAGGCCGCGATTTTGATACCGTGGCGAAAGACGTCGCCAAGGTGTCTGCACAGAGCCTTGGCCTTCTCACGCCGACGCAAATCGCCAACCTGCCGGTTCCGGCTATGCGCACCCGCATTCCCAAATTGGAAAAAGGCCAGGTCGCCGGGCCTTACAAATCAGCCTTCGGGTGGCACCTGATCCTTCTGGTGGACGTCGTTGCGCCAAAGATCAAACCACTGGATTCGGTACGATCGAAAATTGTCGAGGATATCCGTGCGCGTCAGCGGCCGAAGCTGCTGGCGCGGTGGCGCGATCGCATCGACGATGACGTCACCGCCGGCGACAGCCTGGAAGCAATCGCCAAGGCCCTCAAAATCAAGGTCACGAAAATTGCCGCCATGGACAGCAAGGGCCGCGGCCCCAAAGGCGGAAAAATTGACGGCCTGCCCGCCGTGCGCCGGTTCCTCAGCCTGAGTTTCGATCAGAAGACCGGTGAAACCGGTGATATTGTCGACACCCCCAATGACGGCGGATTTTACGTTATTCGCGTGGACAAAGAGACCCCGGCGCGAGTCACACCCTTGAAGGACATCAAGGCGCGCGTTGCGGAAAACTGGACTTTGGCCGAGCGGCGCAAGCTGGCGAAAGCGTTGGCGGCAAAGGTTGCCGCGGCCATGCGTGAAGGCCGCTCCGCCGCGGGCGCTGCCAAACAATTCGAGCTCAAGAGCCAGATCACCCGGCCGCTTGTCCGCGGCGCATCTGAGGCCAGCAACACCGGCGACAGCTATATCCAGGATGCTGTGTTCCGGGCCAAGGTCGGCGGTGTCGTGGTCGGGCGGTCGCCCACGGGCTGGGCCGTCGCCAAAGTGACCAAGGTGATGAAGCCCGACGAGAAGACCGCGAAAGCGGCCCGCAAAAAGCTCCTTGAAACCATTGAGGCTTCAGTCGGCGGCGCAATCCTGAATGCGTTCCAGAAATCGCTGGTTGCCAAATACCCCGCCAAGATCGACGCAGAGGGAATTGACCAGTTGTTTCAGCTTCGTCGTCAACGCGTCGGCGGCTAGGACATCACCCATGGGGGACCTGTCGCACTTCGATGATCAGGGCCGCGCGGTCATGGTTGACGTCGGTGACAAGCCGGAGACGGAGAGGACCGCGACCGCCAGCGGTCTGGTCGAAGTGGCAGCCGCCACTCTCAAGCTGATCCAGGACAAGGGAGTCGCCAAGGGCGACGTTCTGTCAATCGCGCAGCTGGCCGGCATTATGGGCGCAAAACGGACCGCAGATTTGGTGCCGCTCTGCCACCCCCTGCCAATCTCTGCCGTATCGGTTGCCCTGTCCTGCGATGACGCCGCCTCGGCAATCCGCATTGAAGCAACGGTGAAAACCAACGGCCGCACGGGTGTGGAGATGGAGGCATTGACCGCCGTGAGCGTTGCCGCCCTCACTGTCTACGACATGTGCAAGGCCGTGGACCGGGGCATGGTGCTCAGCAATATCCAGCTGGAGCACAAGGCGGGCGGCCGGTCCGGTGAGTTCATCCGCCCATCATGATCTCGGTCGATGAAGCACGCGGGCGGATAGCAGGCGCCGTTCACCCCCTGGATAGCGAAGTCGTCAGCCTGGCCGACGCATTGGGCCGCGTGCTGGCCCAGGATGTGACCGCGCGGCTGACACAGCCCCCCGCCGCTGTCTCCGCCATGGACGGCTATGCAGTACGTGCGGCGGATGTGACGACGGTGCCGGCGACCCTCATCTGCGTCGGTGAGGTGCCCGCGGGTCAGCAGTTTGATCGCGAGATCTCCGCCGGCGAGGTGGTGCGTATATTCACCGGCGCGCCATTGCCTGCCGGCGCCGACGCCATTGTGATCCAGGAAAATACAGAGCAGGTCGACGATAAGGTCACCATCCGGGAGGGTGTAACAGTCGGCACCTATGTGCGCCCGGCGGGACTCGACTTCGCCGCCGGCGATACCCTGCTGAAGGCTGGAACCACGCTTACGCCAAGGAAGATAGGGCTGGCCGCGGCCATGAACGTGCCCTGGCTAACCGTCCGGCGACGGCCCCGCATTGCCATTCTGGCGACCGGCGACGAGATCGTCATGCCGGGCGATCCGCGGGCGGAAACGCAGATCGTTTCGTCTAACGGCTGGGCACTGGCGGCGTTCGTGACCGCAAATGGTGGCGTTCCGACCAATATGGGGATCGCGCCCGACAATGCGGAAGCGCTGAAAGCCATGGCGGGGGCAGCCTCGGCGGCCGACCTGCTTGTTACTACCGGCGGCGCTTCTGTCGGCAAGCATGACCTGATCCGCAGCGCCCTTGGCGATATCGGGCTCGAGCTTGATTTCTGGCGCATCGCCATGCGCCCGGGGAAGCCGCTTCTGTTCGGACGCCTGGGCGAAACACCTGTGCTCGGACTGCCGGGCAATCCGGTCTCCTCCATGGTTTGTGCCCTGATTTTCCTGGCCCCCCTCATGGATGCACTGCTCGGACGGGTAACGCCTGATGGAGCCGTGCCGGCCCAATTGGGTTCCGACCTCGAGGCTAACGACCAGCGGCAAGATTATCTTCGCGCCGGTCTTTCGAGACAGATGGGCGCCATGCCCATCGCGACCCCATTCGGGCGCCAGGACAGCTCAATGATATCTCTCCTGGCGCACTCAGAGTGCCTGATCATCAGGCCGCCCGAGGACCCACCGCGGCGCGCGGGCGACACGGTATCTGTGCTGCCGCTTGACCTAGATAGGCCCTTGGTCTGACCAATACCCCCAATATGTTCTAATTTAATTCTTGATTCCTTCTCTGAACCAAACTAGAACGTTTGTGATCTTTTGAGGAATATCTGTGGATAACTTCCTGGACAAAACCGCAACACTGCGGCTTTCCGGCAAGTTTTTCGGGAGAGGAAATCAATGCTCACGCGCAAGCAGCATGAATTGCTGATGTACATCAACGACTACCTGACTCGCACCGGCGTGTCGCCGTCGTTCGATGAGATGAAGGACGCGCTGGACCTGAAATCCAAATCCGGCATTCATCGTCTGATCACTGGCCTGGAAGAGCGTGGCTTTATTCGTCGCCTGCCCCACCGGGCCCGTGCGCTGGAGGTGGTGCGTTTGCCGGAGACCGCTGCTGTCGGGACAATTAGCGGAACTCCCGGGCGTAACCGCAAATTCCACCCGAGCGTTATCGATGGTGGGAAACAGGAACCACTTGCCGGCCGAACGGTGGTGCATCCAACCGAGCCGGTGGAACTTCCCCTCTACGGCAAGATCGCGGCTGGTACGCCCATCGAAGCGTTGAGCGACATGACCAACACGGTTGAGGTGCCGCCCAGCATGATGGGCCGCGGTGAGCACTACGCGCTTGAGGTTGAAGGCGATTCGATGGTGGAAGCCGGAATCATGGATGGCGACACGGTGGTGATCGAACGCTGTGACAAGGCCGACAATGGCACCATTGTGGTGGCCCTCGTGGACGAAAGCGAGGTGACACTGAAGAAGCTACGCCGCAAAGGCCAATCGATTGCATTGGAGCCGGCCAACCGCAAATATGAGACTCGAATTTTCCGGCCTGACCAGGTGCGGATCCAGGGTCGTCTGGTGGGACTGCTGCGCAGCTTCTAGTTCGCCGGCAGGCGTTACCACCCCCGCTGCCACAGTGCCCGCGTCGCCCGCTGCTTTTGGAAGGCCAGGTTGACTCTTCGTGACCGCACGGGCGGCAAAGCAACCCACGGGCGGTTGCCCCGGATGGCCCGGTCGGTGGCAATGGTGATGCCACCCCCCAACCAGATCGCATGGGCGCCAAAATCGCGCATATCATACAGGTCGATGATCCGCAGCGGCGCCGGACACCGGTCGCCGACTGGAAGCCGTGAAATTAGGAGCGTGACCGCGGGACAATCTTCTGCCACAGCCATCCTGGTTTTCGACAGGGCGACGACATAGGCGCCCTGCCGGTAAATGCACCCCTCGCGATCGCAGCGCAAACGGTCTCGCACACCGCGGCGCGGCCAACGACCCGGCGCCACCGCCCCTTCCCGCCGCGTCCAGACACTGGCGACAAAGCTTTTTCGGCGCACAGACGAGATCAATAACCTCTGATCTGACAATCTTACCGCCATCAAGCGGCCGTCCGGCGCAATCAGGATATCTGGCCGGGTGACCAGTTGTGGGCTCAGGAAGCCCAACAACATCACCGGCACGCCGGCAATCCGCCACCGCCCCTGCCACAATGTGAGCCACAGCCCTCCGGCGGCCAGGAACAGCATGCCGACGATTGTGGGCGGCGGAAGATGAGACACAGCGCCCGGCCATGACGTCACCTCGGCAGCCACCGCCAGGATGACATCAATCCCCCACCCCATTGCTGCCAACGGCCACATCTCGAGTCCAAATGGCATCAGCACCAGCGCGATGAGCCCCAGTGGCATGACCCAGAATGCGGTCACCGGCACCGCTACCAGATTGGCCGCCAAGCCATAGACAGCGAGCCTGTTAAAGTGAAACAGCGCAAATGGCGCTGTTGCGGCGTTCGCAACCAGGCTGGTCAGCATGATCCCGCCGACCCAAAGGAGCGCATATCGTTGCCATGTCCGCCGCGGCCCTGTCCGCCCGCGGCGTCGGAAGCGCTCGTAGACGGCGATAAGCGCTATCACTGCCGCAAACGACATCTGGAATCCTGGCTCCACCAGCACTTCGGGTGAGACAAGCAGGAGGACGGTTGCCGCAGCGGCCACCAGACGCATGGATATCCCTATCCGGTCGATCATCACGGCGACCATCACCACGGCAACCATCAGAAAGGCCCGCTGCGTCGGGATTGGCGCACCTGCGAGCAAGACATAGAGAAGACCCGCGAGCAGGGCCCCCATGGCTGCCCACTTCTTGACCGGATACCGCGCCGCCACAGGCCGCCATAGAGCCAGCAGCAAACGAAGCATGAAGAACACCGCACCGACGACCAGTCCCACGTGCAGACCGGATATGGCGAGGAGGTGCGCCAGCCCGGAATCGCGGATCGCTGCCAACGCCTTGGGGCTAATCCGATCCCGCTTTCCGGTAAGCAATGCGGCGGCGACCGCGCCTGTATCGCCTGGCAGCGCTGATATAATCGACCGCGTCGCCGCCGACCGTATGCGTTCCATCTCAATCCAGGCAGGGCTCCGGGATGGCGGTGCACGCACCCGGTGCACCGGTCCGATGGCAAAACCGGTGGCGCCCACGCCGCGAAAAAAAGACCTGCGCTGGAAATCGTAGGCACCTGGCGCCACCGGCGGCGGGACAGGCAGCAGCACCGCGCGAACCCGGATAACTGAGCCAATTTCCGCCGGGCGGGCGTCTCCGCGGATGCTCAGGCGAATACGCCGGGGCCGGACGCCTGTATCGCGGCGGCCGCTGAGGTTCGGTTGATCGATAACGAGCCGATAACGCCCCTCGCGCCGCGTAATATCGATTACGGTGCCGGTCACGGTCACTGGTCCAACGCGACGGGTCATCATTTCGGTGCCGACCGTGGCGGTCCGGACCTGAATCGCGACAAAACCCAGGCACATGGCAACAATCATGCCCATGGCAACCGGCAGCCATCGCTGCCGGCGCGATAGGTAGAGTGCAGCAAGGGCGGTTGCCAGGACGGTTATGCCAGTCCACAGCGAAGGTTCATCATTGAGAGAAAAATAGAGGCCGATACCGCAAGCCATGCCTACCGGCAGCCAGAGCGGCCACCGGCTGCGTTCCTGCAGCAGGCGTGTGGCAAAGCCCCCGCCGATTTTTCGGGCGGCCATGCCTGACCATTGACCAAGCGGCATTTTTGTTCCCGCTGGTGCGTCCCAACGGGCGCTATGCTAAAGGGAGCCTGACGGGTGCGCCAGACGGTTGCTGCCCCCCTGACCGCCACGCAGTGCACCAGCCATGACCACGACGACCCGTTTCGCCCCTTCACCTACGGGCTTCCTGCATATCGGCGGCGCGCGAACCGCGCTGTTCAACTGGCTGTATGCGCGGCATACCGGCGGGCGTTTTCTTTTGCGCATCGAGGACACGGACCGCAAACGCTCCACGCCCGAGGCTACCCAGGCGATTCTCGAGGGTCTCGAATGGCTGGAGATCGACTGGGACGATGAACCGGTCTATCAGTTCAGCCGTATGGATCGGCACGCGGCGGTCGCGCAGGAGTTGCTGGCCGCAGGCCACGCCTATCATTGCTATTGCAGCCCGGAAGAGTTGGCTGAGATGCGCGATGCCGCGCGCCAGGACGGCCGCACGGCGCTCTATGACGGCCGTTGGCGGGACCGCGATCCCGGGGAGGCGCCTGAAGGAGTGGCGCCCGTGGTTCGGCTAAAGGCCCCGCAGACCGGCGAAACCGTACTGGACGACAAGGTTCAGGGAGCCGTTACGGTCGCGAATGACCAATTGGACGATATGGTCCTGCTGCGCGCAGACGGCACGCCCACCTATATGCTCTCCGTTGTGGTTGACGATCATGACATGGACATCACCCACGTGATCCGCGGTGACGACCATTTGACCAACGCCTTCCGCCAGACTCAGATCTACAAAGCCCTGGACTGGACGCCGCCGGAATTCGCCCACATCCCGCTGATCCACGGACAAGATGGCGCAAAAATGTCCAAACGGCACGGCGCACTCGGTGTCGATGCCTACAGTGACGCCGGCATTCTGCCTGAAGCCATGCGTAACTACCTGCTGCGCCTTGGATGGAGCCACGGCGACGATGAAATCATCTCCACATCCCAAGCGACCGAATGGTTCGATTTTGGCGGTATCGGAAAATCCCCCGCCCGCTTTGACATGGCGAAGCTGGAAAGCGTCAATTCCCACTATCTCAAAGAAGCGGACGATGAGCGACTTTATGAATTGATCGCCAGTGATCTCGCCACCCACAAGAACGCACCGCTCACCAAAGAGGATCAAACACGGGTCGTCGCCGGCGTAGAAGGCCTCAAACCGCGGGCAAAGACTCTGCTGGAACTGGCCACCGCAGCGGCAATCTATGTACGACCGCGGCCGCTCAGTTTTGATCCGAAGGCGGAAGGGTTGCTGGACGAGGAAGCACGCCACCGGCTCGGTGAAATCGCTGAGCGTCTTTCTAAATTGGGAGAGTGGCAGGTAGATATCCTCGAAAAATCGATCAAAGCCTATGCAGAAGATGTTGGCGTAAAACTCGGTAAAGTTGCACAACCGCTTCGCGCTGCGCTCACAGGGACAACCGTTTCACCCGGAATATTCGATGTGATGGCCGTCTTCGGAAAGGAAGAAACCATAGCCAGACTGGGCGATGTTGCGGCGTAACGTCCCGAAGGCGCCAATTGCCATGACCTCCCGCGAGGCCTATTTTTGTGCTACGCAACAGCTAAGCAAAAGAAAACCGGTGAAACCCATGGGTTTCCTGACGTTGGGGAGTATCAATGAACGAGATGCCGGCTAAGGAATCCACCGGGGAAGCGTCTGAAACCTTCACGCTAACAGACAACCGCACAGGACGGAGCTTTCAGCTTCCCGTGCAGACCGGCACCGATGGACCGCCGGTTGTCGATATCCGTAAACTCTACGCTGAAGCGGGTATCTTCACCTACGACCCCGGCTTTACCTCAACCGGTAGTTGTGAATCAAAAATTACCTTTATTGACGGAGACCGCGGCGTACTCCATCACCGGGGATACTCGATTGAGGACCTGGCGGAAAACAGCGACTTCATGGAAGTTTGCTATCTCCTGCTCTATGGAGACCTGCCGAACCGGGACGAGAAGGACACCTTCGAGAACACCATCACGCGGCACACCATGCTGCACGATCAGATGGCGCAGTTCTTTCGGGGATTCCGGCGTGATGCCCACCCCATGGCAATCATGGTGGGCGTCGTTGGCGCCATGTCCGCCTTCTATCACGACAGCACGGACATCAATGATCCGCATCAGCGGATGGTCGCCTCGCACCGCCTGATCGCAAAAATGCCGACCATTGCGGCGATGGCCTACAAATACTCGATTGGCCAACCGTTCCAGTATCCGCGGAACGATCTCAAATATGCTGAGAACTTTCTCAATATGACTTTCGCAGTGCCATGCGAGAAATATGAGATAAGCCCGACCCTGTCGCGCGCCATGGACCGGATTTTCATCCTGCATGCGGACCATGAGCAGAACGCTTCCACATCGACCGTACGCCTTGCAGGATCTTCCGGCGCAAACCCCTTTGCTTGTATCGCCGCAGGCATCGCATCTCTCTGGGGTCCGGCCCATGGCGGCGCCAACGAGGCGGTGTTGAACATGCTGATGGAGATCGGCTCGGTCGACCGCATCCCCGAATACCTGGACAAGGCCAAGGACAAGGACGATCCTTTCCGGCTCATGGGCTTCGGTCACAGGGTCTACAAGAACCACGACCCGCGCGCCGGCGTTTTGCGCAAGTCGGCCCATGAAGTGCTGGACGAACTCGGTATCGAGAACGAGCCGCTGCTGGAGTTGGCGCGCGAGTTGGAGCGGATCGCCCTGGAAGACGAGTATTTCGCCGAAAAGAAGCTCTTCCCCAACGTGGATTTCTACTCGGGTATCATCCTGCGGGCGATGGGTTTCCCCACGTCCATGTTCACCGTGCTGTTCGCGCTGGCCCGCACGGCCGGCTGGATCGCCCAGTGGAAAGAAATGATCGAAGATCCGGTGCAGAAGATCGGCCGGCCGCGGCAGCTTTATACCGGACCGGACCTGCGAAGCTATACCCAGCTCGATCAGCGCTAACTGCGCTCGATCAGTTCAACCTTGTAACCATCCGGATCCTCGATAAAGGCCATCACGGTCGAACTGAATTTCATGGGCCCCGGTGGGCGGGGAATAGACACGCCCTCTTTCACCAGCCCGTCGCACACCCCGTAGATGTCCGGCACGCCGATTGCGATGTGGCCATAGGCATCCCCCAGGTCATAGGGCTGTTCCTGATCCCAGTTGTGGGTCAGTTCCAGGACGGTTTGCTCTTTCTCCTCGCCATATCCGACGAACGCCAGCGTGAAGCGGCCTCCGTCAAAGTCGGTCCGGCGCAATAACTTCATGCCGAGATGGCGGGTGTAGAAATCGATCGACTTATCGAGATCGCGCACCCTCAACATCGTATGCAGCAGGCGAAATTCACTGGTACCCATGGGCTACTCCCTCTCATCCACAGTCGAATTGGCCGCCCGCCGCCCTTTCGGGAAGCGATTGATCTCGTCCAGAATTGCGCGGGCAGCGACCTCAGCCGGCTTCTCAGTATCTACCTGAAAGAGCCTGCAGGCTTCCTCCAGGTCAGCCGCCATGGCATCCCGGGCCGCTGGGTCCCGCAATAGGTTCTCGACGGCCGCACCGACCGCATCCGGTTTCGCTCTGGGTCCAAGAAACTCCGGCATGGCTTCCCGGCCCAGCACAAGATTTACGCCAGACACTTGCTTCAGCTTAAGGATCCGCAACCCCCTGACGAAGGCCCAGGCAAGCGGGTTGGTTCGGTAGACAACCACCGTCGGCAATCTGGCAAATGCGGCCTCGACGGCAACGGTTCCTGATGTGGCCAAGGCAACATTGGCAGCTGCAAAGGCCGCGTATTTCTCCTTTGGTTCCCGCAATACCGTCGTGGGACAAGGCCAAGTGTTCGCAATCGCGGTTACCTGCTCGGCAACATCGTCGACCGTCGGCAACAGGCAATGGATGTCACCGAAATTATCTGTGAGACGGGCCAATACCTTCTGAAACAACGGTCCGATCCGCTCCAATTCCGCTTTTCGGCTGCCAGGCAATGCACAAATGACGAGCTGAGCAGGGTCGATCCCAAGTGATTGCCGCAGTGCCGCGCCATCCGCTGGAGCGTCCACCGCTTCAGCCGCAGGATGCCCTACGAAGGTCGTCTCCAGACCATGGCGTTCAAAATAGGGCGGTTCGAACGGGAAAATTGCCAGAATGCGATCAAGATACTTCGCAACCTTGCGGGCCCGGCCCGGCTTGTAGGCCCAGACCGTCGGCGCCCCATAGTGAATGATCGGTATTTCGGTACGAGAACGAACACGACGACCGATATGTTTGGAAAATGTTTGCGCGTCGATTGTGACGAGGGCACTCGGCTTCTTGGCCACTATGTCGTCAACTGTCTGGGAAATCCTCCTGAGAATATTGCGGAGGTGAGGCAGAAAATCCGCACCCATGAATGAAATCTCGCGCATGGGAAACAGGCTCTGCAAGCCCTCAGCGATCATGCGTTCGCCACCTACCCCTGCAAACTCAACCTCACCCTTCGTAATTTCCTTGAGCGCCCGCATCAGGTGAGCACCGAGTTGGTCACCAGAAGGTTCCCCTGCAATCAAGTAAATCAGCGATTTCACGCCATTGCCGATCTGCCCGTGACACCGACGACAAACAAGCCGGCTTTATCAGCGGCCGCGGCAACGGCTTCCTGGTCCAGAACGATGGTGGCTCCGGCCTCGACGGCGATGCCGGTCAATCCGGCCTCGCGGGCTTCTTCCAGGGTTCTCTCACCGATCGTCGGCATGTCGAAACGCTCATCCTGATCCGGTTTCTTCATCTTGATCAGAACCCCTCCCCGGCCCCGCCGCTTCAGATCCGCGGTTCGCCTGATCAGGCCATCTGTTCCCTCAATGGCCTCGACGCCCAGAACGATGCCTTGTTGGACAACGCATGCCTGTCCGATGTCCAATCCTCCCAGTCCCTGAACGACGTCGATGCCTCGTGCAATGTCTGCCATGGCACGCTTGTCGGGTGTGCGTCGGCCCAGCGGACCTTTCGGCGCGAGCAAATCCGGTCGGATTGTATGCGCTCCAACAATGGTGAAACCGGCTTTTTCTGCTTCCCGAACGGCCAGCCCCAGCAAGCCATCGTCCCCCAGCCCCAGCGTAGCGGCCTTCAGCAATACCTTCGTTACCCGTAAATCAGGCATGATATCCTTGATCGATGGTCGCCGGATCGTTCCTGCAAGGACGATCTCCTGGACACCCGCATCGCGCATCAACTTTTCAGAATTGCCGGCGTTCCCCATACGGGTCCAGCCATGCGGAATACTGTCGGTCAGGGGAATATCCGTATGATCATTGACTGCCAGCACAAAAAAGGGCCGGCCACTTTCCTGGCAGGCCTCGATCAGCCGGGCTGGCAAATCGCCGCCACCGGCGACAATTCCAAGTTTGGGAAGGTTGGTCGCGTTACCGGGCACGGTTGGGCCGGGCCATCATGATGGGGCGAGGAGCATCGGCGTTGATGAAATCAATTATCTCCATAGCGTGCGCATTCTCAGCGAATTCGGAGGCCGCCGCCGCCAAACGTTCAGCCATGGTGCCGCCACCTTCAAACAACATGCGATATGCGCGCCGGAGCTCCGATATTTCTTTGCGGTTGAATCCCCGCCGCTTCAGACCCACGAAATTCAGTCCAGATAGACCGTCGCGGTTCCCGTATACCAGGCCGTAGGGGATAATGTCATTCTCAGCACCGGAAAGGCCGCCCAGCATGGAATGGTGGCCAATTCGCACAAACTGATGGACACCCGAGTTACCACCCAGGATGACATGGTCGCCAACTGTGACATGCCCCGCCACGGTGGCATTGTTCGCGAAGACAACATGATCGCCCAGTTGGCAATCATGGGCTACATGGCTGTTGACCATGAAGTAGCCGTTGTCACCAACGCGGGTAATCCCGCCGCCGCCGGGCGTGCCACGATGAATTGTGCAATGTTCGCGAATTACCGTGTTGGCGCCAATCACCAACTGGGTATCGCTTTCGGTGCTTTTGGTGTCCTGACCTTCAAACCCGAGGCAGGCAAACGGAAAAATCCGGCTATTCGAGCCGATCTTGGTATGACCGTTGATAACAACGTTGGAAATAAGCCTGACGCCGTCTCCCAGAACAGTATCTCGGCCTACAATACTATAAGCGCCGATCTCCACATCCTGGCCCAACCGCGCGCCATCTTCGACGATGGCCGTCGGATGAATTTTGGCCATGTCAGCCGTCCATGATCATGGCCGAATAGGTCGCCTCCGCCACGATCTGTCCCTCGACTTCGGCATACCCTTTAAATTTCCAGACATTCCCGCGGCGGTGGACTTTCGCCACGCGCAGGTGAAGTTGATCGCCCGGACCAACCGGCCGCCGGAATCTTGCGTTCTCAACCGACATGAAGAAAACCAGTTTGCCGGTGTTGGCAAGCTCAAGCGTTTCCATCACCAGCGCGCCCGCTGTTTGCGCCATGGCTTCGACGATCAGGACACCCGGCATCACAGGACGGGCGGGAAAATGGCCCTGAAAGAAATTGTCGTTGGCTGTAACATTCTTGATGCCAGTGGCGCTTTCACCCAGCACCACATCGATCATTCTATCGACCAACAGGAAAGGATACCGGTGGGGCAACAGCTCCATGATCCGGTGAATATCGATGGTCGTCGCGCCGGCGGTTGGTGCGTCGTCCTTCATGGGCGTACGTCTTTGACCTCTGATTGCGTTTGGCGGGATGCCTACTTTTTTGCTGGTTTCTTTGTGGGCGTCCGGCGCGGTGCAACACCGCGGCGACTCCCCTTCGGCGGAAACTGGAATTTCAACTTCGGCATGGCCTTGTTAAGTCGCTTCAAGACTTCGGCTGTGATGTCATAATCCGGCGAATAGTGAACCAGATTGCGGCGCAGCATCACCACCGTAAAGCCGCGCTCGATCGCCATCGCCTTTACAACGGTGCTCACTTCTTTGAGCAGCTGCCCAACTGAAATTTGCCAACTCCGGGCCACCTGCTGGCGGCGAATCCTGTTAAGGCGGCGAATCTGGTTCACCTGATCAGCAAGCTTGACCCGCTCGCGGCGGCACCACTGAATTGACCGGGCCGCACATTGGCGATCAAGCTGGGAATAGGCGCGTCGCAACCGGTTCTGTTCCTTAACAGCTTCAGCACGAAAGCGTTTGATGATGCGGTCGCGCTGCGCAACCAGACCCTTTACCGCCGTCGCAGAACGCAAAATCGTCTGCGTGTCGACAACAGCAATGATCACATTCTGCTTTTTCTCCTGGCCGTTGGCCGGAGCGATAGCAGACAACGCCGCGAAGGCGGCAATTGCCGTTAGGTGGATACCTCTACGTTTCACGAAGCTACTCCTAGAACCTTGTTCCGAATCGGAAGTTGACCAACTGGGTATCATCCAGCCGGTTTTTCAGGATGGCAAAACCAAGATCGATCTGAATCGGTCCCAGCGGCGAGCGCCAGGATATGCCAACACCAATCGTCGCCCGGGGACTGCTCTGATCGAATAACGTCGGCCCGCTGACATCAACGTCGAATGAACTACCAAAATCGGCGAATACACGCCCGCGGACCCCCAATTCTTTTGGCAATCCAATGGGGAATGCTAATTCCACCGACAAAACATAGTACTTGTTGGCGCCAACGGCATCATCGGTAATCCGATCCCGGGGACCAACGCCCGCGAAAGCAAAACCGCGAAAATTGTTACCACCCAGATAGAACCTGTCTTCCAGACGGACCCGCTTTCCGATCCCCTCGACCATACCGGCTTCGCCGATGAAACTCAGCGTTACCCCTTCAAATATACTCCAATGATAGGCGCCCCGCAGCAATCCGCGAGCGAATCTTTCCGATCCGCCAAGACCGGCAATCTCACCGGTCAGAGACACCACATACCCATCTGTCGGATCGAACCTGCTGTTCCGCGTATCGTATCTGAGTTCACTACCAAAGATGACACGCGTACTTTTGCCCTGATCGCGTAGAATCAGCGGCGACGTCGAATTGACATCGTTGATCTCTTTGTCCGAAAAATTCAGGAAGATACGCTGCGTGAAATTTTCTGTTATCCGGAATCCGAAACGCAGCGCCCCGCCCATGTCCAGCTGGTCGAAGCCACTCTCATCCTGGAAGCTTCGGTCGACGCGGAAGGCATCAATTCCGAAGGACAGGTTCCGGTTCAGAAAATAGGGCTCCGTAAAGCTGAAGTTGAGCTGATTGCTGCGCTGGGACAGCGTAAAGGTCAGGTTCACATCCTGACCACGCCCCAGGAAATTCTTTTCCCGCAGGCCGACCGTACCCAGAACGCCGTCCTGGGTTGAGAAACCGGCGCCAAGGCTCAACTCACCTGTCGCCTTTTCAACAACCCGGACCGTGATGATGACTTTATCCGGTGCAGATCCACGCCGGTTGGTGATCGTGACCTTTTCAAAGAATCCCAGGTTGGTCAGCCGTCTGCGGGATTGCCGAATACGCACAGTATTGAAGGCGTCGCCCTCGGCGATTCGCACTTCGCGGCGGATGACTTCATCGCGTGTGCGGAGGTTACCGACAATTTCGATTCGTTCGACAAATACTCGTGGGCCTTCACGTACATCGAAGGTGATATTGACAGTCTTCTTTTTCTTATCGAGACGCGTCAGCGGGCGCACACGGGCAAAGGCATAACCGGCAGCGCCGGCAATGTCCGTCATACGATTGATTACCCGCTCAAGTTTGCCCGCATCGTATCTCTGCCCCTCGCGGTAACTGATTGCGCGAACAAACCGTTTTCGCGGCACATTCGGTAGCCGGACCCGCACCCGGGACTTACCGAACCGGTAGCGTGGGCCTTCGACCACAGTGAACGTGACGAAGAATCCCTTCCGGTCTGACGTCAACTCTGCCACCGCAGAGAGTACGCGAAATTCAGCGTGGCCGCGTGACAGGTAGAAGCGTCGAAGCAATTCTTTGTCGAAATTGAGCTTGTCTGGATCGTAGACATCGGACGACCCAAAGAATCGCCACCAGGCGCTTTCCTTGGTGGAAATCACGCCGCGAAGCGATGAATCAGAATAGTTGCTGTTGCCGATGAAGCTGATGCGACGGATGCCCGTGACCGCGCCTTCGTTGATCTCAAAGACCAGGTCGACCCGGTTCTGCGTCCTCTGAATGATCTTGGGCGTAATGGTGGCGCCGAACCGACCTTGCCGGCGATACAGCTGCAGCATGCGGCGGACAGCTTCCTGCACCCGGGTGGCCGTGTATACCGAACGTGGCCGCAACGGAACTTCTGCCGCGAGGTCACCGTCCTCAATCTTTTTGTTACCCTCATAGGCAATGCGATTGATGATCGGATTCTCAACGACGCGAACAACCAGATTGTCACCCTCTCGTCTGACTGAAACATCCTTGAAAAGGCCGGTCGCATACAGGGACTTGATTGAGTCATCAATCTTGCTGGCATCGAATGGGTCGCCAACGCTCAGGCGCAGGTATGTCCCGACCGTCCGCGCCTCGATTCGGTTGGTCCCTTCAACGATAACTCGCTGAATACGTTTGGCACGCTGTGCACTCACCGGATCAGGCTGAACGACAAGGATGCCGCCAGCCCCCAGCGCGCAGAAAAGCAAAAGAGCAATTACGCGCAAAATCGAAACCCCCAAAAGTCTCATGCAAACGGGAGCCATTTCTTGGCTCCCGCCATAACTGACTTGGATTTATTCAGCTAAAACTTCAGGAAGTCAAAGATCCTGAAGTGAAGCAGGTCGTTCCAAGTCGCGAAAATCATGAGGGTTAATACCAAAGCGAGCCCGATTCGGAAACCATATTCCTGCGCCCGGTCTCCGAGCGGTTTGCCGCGGAGGCGTTCGATTCCGTAAAACAACAAGTGACCGCCATCAAGCAAAGGCACGGGCAGCAGATTTATCAGGCACAAGTGGAGCGACAGCGCACCCAGGAACCAGACAAAAGCGTAGAGCCCGATCTGCGCCATATTGCCGGACATCTCGGCGATCCTGAGCGGACCCCCAAGATCCCGTGAGCTGCGGGTGCCGGAAATCATCTGGCCAATGGCGACGCCGGTGGTCACAGCCAGGGTGTAGGTCTCTTCAACCGCCTTCCATGTTGCTTCCAACGGTCCGTACACGCGTTTCGGCCGTGGCTTGGCACGGACGCCCAGAAGGCCAATTGTTCGTACGACTTTTCCTGTCTTGTCTTTCAGTTGGTGCGCCTTTGGCGTCACCGTAACGGAAATCAGTGTCTTGCCCCGGCGCACATCCACGCGCAGTGGCTTGCCGGCGTTTGGCAAAACCTGTTGGCGCACATCTTCAAATGTCACCACCGACTTACCATTCACCCGTTCGAACCGATCATCGGCCTGTAACAGCGCCCGCGCAGCAGCGCTTCCCGGCAACACTTCGCCAATGACTGGCTGGATCAAGGGGGTAATGCCAAGATCGCCAATACCCTGCCCTTCAGTCTGCCTCCTGTTAAGGAAACGCGACTTCGGCTTGACGGTCAGCGACAGCTTTCTGCCGCTCCGTTGAACTACAATTGGCAGAGATTCATTCGGCCTGAGGGCTGCAATTTGCAGGACCTCTTCAAATCGGTCGATTCTTGTGCCGTTGAAGGAGAGAATCTTGTCGCCCGGTTTGAGCCCTCCGCTCGCCGCTGCACCTCCCTGCGCGACCCGCCCAAGGACCGGCGGCGTATATTGTTGACCCGCGGTCGCGAACAGGGTCCCCAAGACCAGGATCGCAAACAGATAGTTGATAAACGGACCGGCAAATACGATTGCCGCGCGCTGGCCAAGTGACTTGTGGTGAAAGGACTGCTTGCGCTCGGATGGCGACATTTCTTTTACGCTGCCATCCGGCGTGCTTGCGGCGCCCGCATCGCCATACATCTTGACGTAGCCGCCGAGCGGAATGGCGCTGACTTTCCAGCGGGTCCCGGTCTTGTCGGTCCAGCCGAACAATTCCCGGCCGAAACCGATCGAAAACACCTCGACCTTCACGCCGTTCCAGCGGGCAACAATGTAGTGGCCCCACTCGTGCACAAACACGAGAATTCCAAGAATGATCAGGAAAGGCAGGATATAGGTCCAGAGAATGTCCATCAGCGCACCGCTTTTTATTGATTTTGCCTGGCAGGGATAGCCCGTGAACCCGACCCGCCGCGAAGTTAACGGCGAATAGGTAATACTTACTTAATAACGGCCGGTTGAATTTTCGACTTAAAATTCAACACCTTGCTGCGAATTCTGCCGCCCGGTTCCGTGCTTCCAGGTCAATCTCAGCGACCGTATCCAGGCAATCGATGCTGGTCACGGGTACCTGCTCAAGTGTTTGACCTACAATTTTGGCAATATCGAGGAAGCCAATCTTGCCATTCAGAAAGGCATGAACAGCAACTTCGTTGGCGGCATTGAGCACTGTTGGCGCCGACTTACCGGCAGCCAGGGCGTCAAAGGCGTGCCCGAGCGCCGGGAATCTGTCGATGTCCGGTTGTTCAAAGGTCAGCGCGCCCATAGTCGCGAAATCGAGCTTGGCAGATGGCGCCTCCATCCGCGCCGGCCAGCTCATCGCGTACGCAATTGGCGTCCGCATATCCGGCGTGCCGAGCTGCGCCAGGACGGAGCCGTCCACATATTCGACCATTGAATGGATAACGGACTGTGGATGGACCACGACCTCAACCTGCTCCCGCGTCACAGGGAACAGGTAGAAGGCCTCGATAACTTCCAGGCCCTTGTTCATCAACGTCGCGGAGTCGACGGATATTTTTGCGCCCATGTCCCAGTTGGGATGGGCAACAGCCTGGGCCGGCGTGGCGGCGGCCATTTTCTCTTTCGACCATTCCCGGAAGGGCCCACCGGATGCGGTCAATATTACCCTTGAGACGCGGTCGGGCTGCTCGAAATCAAACACTTGAAATATTGCATTATGCTCAGAGTCGACGGGCAGCAACGTCGAATTGTGATCCCTGATCTCCCGCAACACCAGGTCACCGGCACAGACCAGCGTTTCCTTGTTGGCCAGCGCGACAGTAGTGCCCTGACGAATGCCCGCCAACGTGGGCGCAAGCCCGGCGGCGCCAACGATGCCGGCCATGATCAGATCAACCGGCCTGGCTGCAGCCTCGACAATCGCACTCTCACCGGCAGCGATTTCAATGCCGGTTCCACCAAGTTCCGCCTTCAACTCGCTGTACTTCTCGGCGTCGCCGATCACAACCACGGCAGGGTTCAGTTTGCGAGCCTGCGCGACCAGTTCCTTTACGTTGCGAAACGCAGTCAGCGCCTCGACCCGAAAATCCTGGGGATTGCGCTCGACCAGATCAATGGTGCTGCAACCAATAGATCCCGTTGACCCAAGGATGGTTATGGATTTCGGTTCGACGACCGCGACCGGCTCCAAACTCACTGCCATAACCAGATGCTTCCTTCGTTGAAAAGCGCAATCAGCGACGCCGCGGTCACCGCGGCGCCCAGCCCGTCAAATCTGTCAAGCACGCCACCATGGCCCGGAATAAAGCCGCTGGAGTCCTTGACCCTGAATTGACGTTTAACATGGGATTCGAACAAATCACCGGTCGGCGCGGCGCAGCCCACTACTATTCCGCAAACGAGCGCAGAGAGAACCAGTCCCGGATCATAGAGGTAGGCAGCAGCAACCGCCACCGATACGGCGAAAATCATGCCCCCAAACAGTCCAGCCCAGGTTTTTGCCGGACTGATGCGGGGTGCGAGCTTGGGTCCACCGATCCATCGCCCGCCAAAATAGCCGCCGATGTCTGAGGCAAACGCAATGAGCATCACCCAGCCGGCCGTAAATTGACCGTGGGCCGGGTCAGCCTGGAAGATGTAGTGCATCGCCGTGATTGGTCCAGCGATCCATAGCATTCCTGACGCCTGCCACACCGGCGAAGGTTCACGCGCCCATACAGCCAGACCCCATACTAAGGGGAAGCCTACCACTGCCAGCGCCAGTGAGAGACCGAAGTAGCCAAAGATTCCGACACCCCCGACAGCCATAACCATGACTGTAACGGCGGCGCCAGCGGCGCCGTGGCGCCCGCCCCCGCAAAGGCGGCCCCACTCCCAGCCCATGAGCGAGCCGCCGAGAAACACCATGATTGAAAACCAGGGCCAGCCGCCCCAGACGCTGGCGACGCCCAAGGCCGCTAGTACAATCCCAGATGCTGCCCGGACGCCCAGCGACGGTGATGTCAGCGAGCGGCCTGATACGGCCACGGGGCCTGCAAGCGCGTCAGGCAATCGCTGCTCCGTACCGGCGCTCGCGGCCCCGATATTCTTCCATTGCCTGGCTCAACTGCTCACGGCCGAAGTCTGGCCAATAGCATTCCGTGAAAATCAATTCCGCATAGGCCGACTGCCACAGCAGAAAGTTACTCAGGCGCTGCTCGCCACTGGTGCGGATCACCAGATCCGGATCAGGAATTTCGACAGTCGACAACATTCGCGAGAATGTATGCTCGTCCAGCGCTTCAACCGACAGCTCGCCGGCCTGGACCTTCGCCACCGTCTCACGCACGGCTCCCAGAATTTCGTCACGGCTGCCATAGCTCAACGCAATGGTCAAATTCAGTCGCGCGTTTGATTGGGTCATTGCTTCTGCTTCATCAATCAACCGCACGATGTCCTTGGCCAGCCGGTCACGGTTGCCGATGAACCGCAGGCGCACACCGCCTTCGTGGAGTTCCCTGATCTCACGGCGAAGGTACAGACGGAGTAGCCCCATGAGGTCGCGAACTTCCGACTCCGGCCGTTTCCAGTTTTCAGAGGAAAAGCCATAAAGCGTCAGATACCCTATACCGAGTTCCTTCGACGCATCGACGGTGGCACGCACCGCCTCCATACCCTGGCGATGCCCCGCCGCACGCGGCAATCCCCGTTGGGTCGCCCAGCGGCCATTACCGTCCATGATGATGGCTACATGGACGAGGTCTTCCTGACTGGAGGGATGAGACGGCAGTGCGGTCATTCGCTCAAACCTGCATAATTTCCTGTTCTTTACTCTGCAGCGCCTCGTCGATTCCGGACACATGCTCATCCGTAACTTTCTGGATGTCGTCAGACCAGGCGTGATGTTCATCCTTGGATATCTCGCCGTCCTTTTCCAGCTTCTTGAGGGTCTCCATACCGTCACGCCGGACATTGCGTACCGCCACCCGCGCCTGCTCGGCGTATTTGTGCGCCACCTTGACCAGTTCCTGGCGGCGTTCCTCATCGAGTTCAGGAATGGGAATCCGAATGACTTGGCCTTCGGTCTGCGGATTCAGGCCCAGATCCGATTCGCGGATCGCCTTTTCAACCGACGCCACAAGTCCATTGTCCCATACTTGAACGGTCAGGAGCCGCGACTCTGGTGCGGAAATCGTACCCACCTGGCCCATCGGCATTTTGGCGCCATAGGCATCTACCTGAACCGGCTCCAGCAAGCTGGTGGACGCGCGGCCGGCGCGTAGCCCGCTAAATTCGTTCCGCAAAACCTCGACGGCACCGTCCATCCGCCGCTTGATGTCTTTGATATTTGGATTTGCCACCAGACTATTCCTCGTTCCTGATCAACGTGAACTGGCCGTTTCCCTGGACCACTTCGGCAATTGCCCCTGAATTCTGTAACGAAAATACCAAAATCGGAATTCGGTTTTCACGGCAAAGCGCTATTGCCGACGCATCCATGACCTTCAGATCCCGCGCGAGAACCTGATGGAAGGTCATCCGCTCGTAGCGTTTGGCATCGGGCTCGACCATCGGATCAGCGCTGTATACGCCATCCACCTTGGTTGCTTTGAGAAGCGCTTCGCAGTTCATCTCTGAAGCGCGCAAGGCGGCCGCTGTATCGGTAGTAAAGAACGGGTTTCCGGTCCCTGCCGCGAAGATTACCACCCGCCCCTTTTCAAGGTGGCGGATGCCGCGCCGGCGGATATACGGCTCGCACACAGTCGCCATGGGAATAGCAGAGAGAACCCGCGTCGGCACATCGATCCGCTCAAGTGCCGCCTGCACGGCCAAAGAGTTCATCACCGTGGCGAGCATGCCCATATAGTCGCCGGTGGCGCGCTCAACCCCTTGGGCCGCTGACTGAATGCCGCGAAAGATGTTGCCACCGCCCACGACCAGACAGATTTCAACACCAAGAGTATGAACCGACTTTATTTCCGCAGCGACGCGACCCAGAAATTCCGGGTCGATTCCATATTCCTGCGCGCCCATCAGGGCCTCGCCGGAAATTTTCAGCAGAATACGCCGGTAGGCGTCGGAGTCTGTCATTGAGCCTGCCTCGCTGGCAGGCTGGCGGCAACGCAGCTATTCACCTGCGAGTTGCGCCACCTCCGCTGCGAAATCGTCGTCTTTCTTGTCAATGCCTTCACCCAGCTGGAACCGGAGGAACCCGGCAATTTCCACTGGTGCGCCTGCGTCACCGGCGGCGGCTTCCAGAACCTTTGAAACCTTTGATTCGCCATCGATGACATATATCTGGTTCAGCAGCACCACCTCTTCATAGAACTTCCTGATACGGCCATCGACCATCTTCTGGATAATATCATCAGGTTTGCCACTGTCTTTCGCCTGTTCGCTGAGAATCTGGCGTTCTTTTTCCACAACCGTGGGATCAAGATCATCCACAGACACGGCCTGAGGGTTGGTTGCCGCGACGTGCATGGCGATCTGCTTTCCAAGGGCGGTCAGCACATCGGCGTCGCCTTCAGACTTGATCGCAACCAGAACGCCGATCTTGCCGAGGCCTGACACAACGGAGTTATGGACGTAGCTGGCGACAACACCTGGATCTGCTTTGACCACAGCAGCGCGGCGAAGACCCATATTCTCGCCGATCGTGGCGATCTGATGGGTGAGCTCCTCTTCCACGTTGCGGCCGCTGCCGGGATAATCCGTCTGCGTCAGCACGGCCATGTCGCCATTGGCGGCGAGCGCCAGGTTGGCAACCGTTGAAACGAAACCCTGGAAGGTTTCGTTCCGGGCGACGAAATCGGTTTCACTATTGACTTCAACGAGCGCACCGGCGGCGCCTTCTGTGGCAACTCCCACCAAACCTTCCGCCGCCACGCGGTCGGACTTTTTCGCCGCTGCGGACAGGCCTTTTTTGCGCAGCCATTCGACCGCTGCTTCGACGTCGCCATCGACCTCGCCCAACGCCTTCTTGCAATCCATCATTCCGGCGCCGGTCATCTCGCGCAGTTGCTTGACCAGCGATGCCGTGACTTCAGCCATGGTATCTCCGTGAGATCTGCCGGGCCGAATATGGCCCGGTCATGTTCAGCTAGCGGCCGCTTCTTCGGCCGGTTTTTCTTCTGCCGCCTCGGCCGCCGGAGCGGCTTCAGCAGGGACAGCTGCTTCTGCAGCTGGTGCGGCTTCCACCGGGGCAGCCGCTTCAGCACCAGCCTTTTCCGCCGGGGCTTCAGCCACTTCCAAATTTTCTACCGGCAAAGCTTCAGCTTCACCCGGGTCGCCTCCGGAGGCCGCAACTTCTTCCGCGAGGCCGTCCAGAACCGCGCCCCAGAGAAGTTCGCAGTAGAGCTCGATCGCCCGCAGCGAATCATCGTTGCCCGGAACCGGGAAATCGATGCCATCCGGATTGGAGTTGCTGTCGATGACCCCGACAATCGGAATGCCGAGCTTTTTTGCTTCGGCCACTGCGATGTCTTCTTTGTTGGTATCGATGATCACCACAATGTCCGGCAGTGCGGTCATGTCCTTGATGCCGCCCAGCGCCCGGTCCAGCTTGTCCCGTTCGCGGGTCAGCTGCAGCAGTTCTTTTTTGGTCAGGCCGAGGGTTTCCTGCTCATTGGACAGGCGTTCCTCAAGCTCTTTCAGGCGGGTGATCGACGCGCGGATCGTGTTCCAGTTGGTCAGCATGCCGCCGAGCCAGCGATGATCCACGTAAAACTGGCCGCAGCGTTCCCGCGACTGGCGGATATAGCTGCTGGCCTGACGCTTTGTGCCGACAAACAGAATACGGCCGCCGGCCGCTGCCACGTCGCGTACGGCCTGCATCGCACGATGCAACATGGGCACCGTCTGCTGCAGGTCCAGAATATGGACATTGTTGCGTGCACCGAAGATGTAGGTAGACATCTTCGGGTTCCACCGACGGGTGCGGTGGCCAAAATGTACGCCAGCCTCAAGCAGTTGACGCATGGTGAAAGAAGGCATGGTCATGTCTTGTCCTTTTCCGGTTAAGCCTCCGCGGTCGAAACACCTGCATCGGAAATACAGGCACCGGAGCGACACGTTGATGTGCAACGCGCCGCGAGACCACGTGTGGGATCAGAAATCGAGCGGTTTCTTACGCCTCACTAGCCCAAAAAACAAGGCGTTTTCGCAGGTGCGAAATGGTCACACCTCTTCTACGTGCTGAATGCCTGGCAGGGATTTGATTGCCTGCCGGGTGGCCGGCGCGTTGGTGAATTTTCGGGGAAGGGTCATTTCGATCTCCCGGGCGCCATCCGGTACAATCACGGTTACCTCGCCGCGGCCATCACGGTCACGTTCAAGGACAGACTTCAGGGCCGCGACGGCGTCCGCATTGGCAACCACCACCCGGATGCCGGTGCTGATGTTGTCCATTGCCGAGTCCAGCCGGACAATGGCGCTTGCGAGCAGCCGGGGCGCGTTTTCTTCCCGCTTCACTTCAGTGGTGATCAATACCGGCACCCCAGACCCCGACGCTTCCTCCAGCAGTTCCCGCGCCGCCGACAGCACTTCGGAGAAGGCCGTCACCTCATACATGCCGCTGCTGTCGCTCAACTGGATAAATGCGAACTTGTTTCCGCGCGCGGATCGACGCTCCCGCCAGCCCGTCACCGTTCCCGCCAACCGCGCAGCGCCGGGCTGAACGCCCCGCTCCGTCTGTGCTGCCAGGTCTGCATAGCGAAGGACCTTCAGGCGCTTCAGGTTAGCGGCATAGCTATCGAGAGGATGGGCGGAAAGGTAGAAACCGACCGCATCGAATTCGTGACGCAGGCGGTCCATTTCAGGCCAGTCGATCATATCCGGCAGGTCAAGATGGGCTTCTGCAGTTTCCGCGGCATCACCAAACAGGTTTTCCTGGGCGTCATTCCGGTCGCGGGCGGCGCTGCTGGCCAGTTTAAGCACCCGCTCGAGCCCTTCAAACAGGCGCTTCCGGTTGGGCATGAGCGGATCGAACGCGCCCGAGCGCACAAGGTTTTCCATCTGCCGCTTATTGAGAATCTGGGGGTCGAGCCGTCCCGCCAGATCACCGAGTGACTTGAACGGGCCGTTGGCGCGGCGCTCCGCGGCCAGTTCTGCCATGGCCTGAACACCGACATTCTTCAGGGCACCCAAGGCATAGCGGACAGCGCCCTCCTCCACCGTAAAGCGCGCATCGGAGGCGTTGATATCCGGCGGCAGCAGATCAATACCCTGTTGCATCAGCTCGCGCCTGAAGCCCGCTAGCCGGTCGGTGTTGCCCATATCAAAGGTCATGGATGCGGCCAGGAATTCGACCGGATAATTCGCCTTCAGATAGGCAGTCTGATAGGCGACCAGCGCATAGGCCGCCGCATGGGATTTGTTGAAACCGTAGCCTGCAAATGCAGCCATGGTATCGAAGATCCGCTCCGCCAGTGGCTTGCCGATCTTGCTGTGCTCCGCACACCCGTTGACGAAGGTTTCCCTCTGGGCATCCATCTCCGCCTTGATCTTCTTGCCCATTGCGCGTCGCAGCAGATCGGCGCCCCCAAGAGTGTATCCGGCCAGATCGCGGGCCATCTGCTGCACCTGTTCCTGATAGATCGGGATGCCAAAGGTCTCTTTGAGAACTGGCTCAAGAAGGTCATGCTGGTAGGTGACTACTTCCTCATCATGTTTGCGGGCGATGTAGCTAGGGATGTTCTCCATCGGCCCTGGCCGATAGAGCGCGACGACGGCGATGATGTCCTCGAAACGGTCGGGTTTTAGGCGGCGCAGGACGTCGCGCATGCCCGTACTTTCCAGCTGGAACACCCCGGTAGTGTCTCCGCGGGACATCATTTCGTAGCTGGCGGGGTCGTCCAGCGGCAGGGTCGACAGATCAAGATCAACCCCCCTGTCGCGCAGATGCTCGACGGCGCGCTGCAGCACCGACAATGTCTTGAGGCCCAGAAAATCGAACTTCACCAGTCCGGCTTTCTCAACATCCTTCATGTTGAACTGGGTGACAGGCATGTCCGAGCGGGGATCGCGGTAGAGCGGGATCAACTCGTCCAGTGGTCGATCGCCAATGACCACGCCGGCTGCGTGGGTCGAAGCGTGCCGGTAGAGACCTTCGAGTTGAAGGGCCATGTCCATGAGGCGCGCGACGGAATCGTCTTCCCGCCGCATGTCCTTCAGCATGGGCTCGCCGTCTATCGCTTCCTGGAGGGTCACCGGACTGGCCGGATTATTCGGCACCAGTTTACAGATACGGTCAATCTGACCGTAAGGCATCTGCAGCACGCGTCCCACATCGCGAAGGACCGCTCGCGCCTGCAGCTTTCCGAACGTGATGATCTGCGCCACATGATTGACGCCATATTTGTCCTGCACGTAGCGGATCACTTCGTCCCGGCGTTCCTGACAAAAATCCACATCGAAATCCGGCATGGACACCCGTTCCGGATTGAGGAAGCGTTCAAAGAGCAGTCCCCAGCGCAGCGGATCCAGGTCCGTGATTGTCAGGGCCCAGGCGACAACCGAGCCCGCGCCGGACCCTCGTCCGGGACCTACAGGGATGCCCTTTTCTTTCGCCCACTTGATGAAGTCTGCGACGATCAGGAAATAACCGGGAAAGCCCATTTCACCGATCACGCCAAGTTCAAATTCCAACCGCTCACGATAGGGCTGTGCGGCCTCCGCCCGGGCGGAGTCGTCCATCTCGGCGGTGAACACGTGGATCTCAAGCTGGACGTCCAGCCCGTCTGCAGCGTCCTTGGCAAGTTGATCTGTCTCTGACAGGCCTTTTTCGGTCGGGAACCGGGGCAGGATGGGGTCGCGCGGTTCGGCCATCACCGCACACCGCCGGGCGATCGCCAGCGTATTGTCGAGCGCCTCCGGGATATCGGCAAAAATTGACCGCATTTCCGCAGCTGAACGAAGCCGGTGTTCGGGCGTCACCCGGCGCCGTTCCTGTTCCCCCACATAGGTGCCGCCGGCTACACACAACAAGGCATCGTGGGCTTCATACTCACTTGTGTCGCCGAAAAATGCCTCGTTGGTCGCGACCAGTGGCAAGTTCAGTTTGTCTGCCAGGTCAAAAACAGCAGCTTCTGTCTGAGCTTCGACAGTCAGTCCACGCCGGGATAATTCCAGGTAGAACGCGCCGTCGAATATTGACGCGAGCTCTGCCGCCACCGCTTCGGCTTTCTCTAGTTGACCGTTGGCCAGAAGGTGGCCCAGTGGGCCGCCCACCCCACCGCTTAGAGCGATCAAGCCTTCTGAATGCTCTCGCAATCGTTCAAGGGTCACATGCGGTGAGTCGCCGGCGTCGGTGGTCAGATGCGCCGCACTGACGAGTTTCAGAAGGTTGCCGTAGCCAGCCTCGTCTCTGCACAACAGGACGAGCGGATCGGCAACGAGGGGCGTGCCTGGTGTCTCTTGTGGATCGACCACGATGTCCAGCTGGCAGCCGATGATCGGTTGAACACCCGCGCCCATGCAGGCCTGGGAAAATTCCAGCGCGCCGAACAGATTGTTGGTGTCCGTGATGGCCACCGCGGGCATCTTGTTCGCCCTGCACAGGTTCACCAGATCCTTGATGCGTAGCGCGCCTTCAAGGAGTGAGTAAGCGGAATGGACCCGCAGGTGAACGAATTCAGCGTGGCTCATATCAGGGACCCGTGCGGCGGTGACCAGCTGCGTGAGCGTGCCACAGGTGGGCGCCGGGGTCAGTAGCCGCCGCCGCCCATATCCGCGTTTTCCCCAGAAAAGATCGTCAGATTTCGGATGGCGGCGTTTCCGCCGGGTCGTGCTCCACCAGTGTGCCGTTGTGCAGGACGACGATTCGGTCCATGCGGTGCGCCAATTCCATATTGTGGGTGGCTACAAGGGCAGCGATGCCAGCCACGTGGACCAGGCTGTGCAACGCCGAAAAAACCGTGTTGGCGGTGACCTGATCGAGATTGCCGGTGGGCTCATCCGCCAGCAGACAGAACGGCCCGTTAGACACTGCACGGGCAATGGCGACGCGTTGTTGTTCGCCCCCCGACAGTCGCGATGGCCGGTGACTTTCCCGATCTTTCAGGCCCAGCGCCTGGAGCAATTCGCGCGCCCTTGCCTTGGCCACACGTTTGTGAACGCCGGCGATCATCTGAGGAATAATCACATTCTCCAGCGCGGAGAACTCCGGCATCAAGTGATGATACTGATAGATAAAGCCAAGGCCCCGACGGCGCAGTCGGGAGCGATCAGCATCCGACAGCTTGCTGCAAACCTCGCCGCGCAGCACCACCTCACCCGCGGTAGGACGGTCGAGCAGGCCCGCAATATGCAAAAGCGTCGACTTGCCTGATCCCGATGGGCCGACCAGCGCCACCATTTCGCCCGGGCTGATTCCCAGCGTGACGTCCTTCAGCACAACCAGTTCACCGCGCGGCTGCTTGTAGATCTTGCTCACGTGGTGCAGCTCAAGTGACGGCCCGCTGCCGGTCGGTATTCTGGAGTCGCTCATCGCTTATTCATACCGTAGCGCTTCGACAGGATCGAGCCGCGCCGCCCGCCAGGAAGGATATACGGTCGCCAGGAAAGACAGTCCCAAGCCCATGCCCACCACCTGAGAGACTTCGGACCAGTCAATGAGTGCCGGCAGCCGTGACAGGAAATACACCTCGGAGGGGAAGAGTTTGTTGTCGATAACTCCTTCGAGCCATTCCTTGATGTCGGCAATGTTGTCTGTGACCGCCAGCCCCATGGCTGCGCCAATCAAGGTGCCCAAAATGCCAATACTGGCGCCGCTGAGGAAGAATATCCGCATGATTGACAAACGGGTTGCGCCCATGGTCCGCAGGATGGCGATGGCCTGGGTCTTGTCCTTCACCAGCATGATCAGGCTGGAGATGATGTTGAAGGCCGCCACGACGATAATCAGGGTCAGAATCAGGAACATAACGTTCCGTTCCACCTTGAGTGCACCCACGAATGTGGAATGCACCTCCTGCCAGGTACGGATGCGGACGTTACGGAGGCGAAGGTTGACGATCTGCTGCGCGATCGCTTCTGCCTCCACAGGCTTTGCCACACGCACTTCGATGTTGGACACCGTGCCCCGGTGGAAAAAGAACACCTGCGCGGTCTTAAGCGGCATAAAGACGTAACCGCGGTCATATTCCGACATGCCGAAATCGAAGGTGCCAATCACCCGGAAGGTGCCGATGCGCGGCAAAGGCGCGCCCAGCGGATTTGGCGGCCCTCTTGGCGAGATCAGACGAACCGCATCGCCGACTCGGATGTTCAGCCTGATCGCCATCCGATAGCCGACAATCACGGTTTTGCCGCGGAAGTTCTTGGTAGAACCTGCTGACAGCAAGGAGTCACGGCGCTGCTTCCCGCTTAGCCCTTTGACAGACGGTTTCAACAGTCGGTTCAGGTCGGCCAGCCGGATACCCCGGACGAAGGCGCCCGTCTGCTGGTTCTTCGCGGCAGCCAGCACCTGACCGTCAACCACAGGCTGGACACTGGTCACGCCGGGCAATTTGGCGATGCGCTTTGCCATGGGATCATAGCCGCCAACCTTGCCGCCCACCCCCAACACAAACACATGCCCGTTGAAGCCAAGTACCCGGGATAGCAGTTCGTGGCGGAAACCATTCATCACCGACATGACAATGATGAGGGTCGCCACGCCCAGTGCAATGCCCAGAAATGAAAAGCCGGCAATGACCGAGATGAAGCCTTCCTTGCGCCCGGGCCGAAGATAGCGCCAGGCAATCATCCGCTCAAACGCCGAGAAGGGCGCGGTATTGCGGGGCGGCTTTGGCGAGGCAGCTGTACTCAAGGGCGAAGGTCCTTCAACCGGCCAGCTTGGCGATGGCTTGTTCTGGCGACAGGTTTTCGGTCTCGCCGGTCGCCCGGCGTTTCACCTCCACCGTGCCGGCGCCGATGCCCTTAGGCCCAACAATCACCTGCCAGGGCAGTCCGATCAGGTCCATGTCCGCGAACTTTGCGCCCGCGCTTGCGTCGCGCTCGTCGTAAAGCACCTCTATCCCTGCAGCCATCAGCTTGGCGTACATGTCTTCACAGGCGGCGTTACAGGCGTCGTCTGAAACGCGCAAATTGATCAAACCCACGTGGAATGGTGCAACAGCATCCGGCCAGATGATGCCGCGATCATCGTGGCTTGCCTCGATAATGCCACCGACCAGACGCGACACGCCGATACCATAGGAGCCCATTTCCACAGCCACCTCATTTCCATCAGGGCCTGTGACCTTGGCATTCATGGCGTCAGAATATTTGGTGCCGAAATAGAAAATGTGGCCGACCTCAATCCCGCGCGCCTCCAGCAGATCCTCTTTTGCCACTGGACAGCTATCGGGATCGTGCATCTCATCTGCGGCTGCATAGAGGCTGGTCCAGTGATCGACAATTGGCTGAAGGTCCGCATCGAAATCGATGTCCTGATCGGTGATATCGAAACCGAGCAGATCCTTGTGGCAATAGACGGCGCTCTCGCCAGTATCCGCCAGAATGATGAACTCGTGGCTGAGGTCGCCGCCGATGGGCCCCGTCTCGGCCCGCATGGGAATCGCTTTCAGCCCCATCCGCGCGAAGGTGCGCAAATAGCTGACGAACATCTTGTTATAGCTGTGGCGCGCGCCTTCGTAGTTCAGATCGAAGGAGTAATTGTCCTTCATCAGGAATTCCCGTCCGCGCATCACGCCAAATCTTGGGCGCACCTCGTCCCGGAACTTCCATTGAATGTGATAGAGATTTTGAGGCAGGTCGCGGTAGCTCTTGATCTCGCGCCGGACAATATCGGTGATCAGCTCTTCGTTGGTCGGGCCATAGAGCATGTCCCGGTCGTGCCGGTCGGTGATGCGCAGCATCTCCTTGCCATAGTCGTCGTAGCGGCCGGATTCGCGCCACAGGTCGGCTGGCTGGATGGTCGGCATCAGGATTTCTCGCGCACCCGTAGCATCTTGCTCTTCACGCACGATCTGCTCAATCCGGCGCAGCACGCGCAGGCCTAATGGCAGCCAGGAGTAGATGCCGGCGGAAGCCTGACGCACCATTCCGGCGCGCAGCATGTAACGATGCGAAACGATCTGTGCGTCGCTCGGTGTTTCCTTGAGCGTCGGCAGAAAATAGCGGGATAGACGCATGGTCCCTCTGGTGTGGGCGATGGCCCGTATGGCGGAAATGCGCGGGCGACGCACTCTAGGAAAGGCATCCTGCCAACGCAAGACAACGTGTCAATCTGCCTGCATTCAGCGGGCGTTTACCATGTTTGTAAATTTTCACCAGACCGCCGGTTGAAGTATGCAATTATGGAAATCAAAAAGACCAAATTAGGGCGAATATGGGAGAGGGGTTCCCAAACATGCTTGACCGGATGTTCGACTACCGGGCTCGGGGCAGTTCATTCAGCACTGAGGTACTGGCGGGCGTAACCACGTTTCTGACCATGGCTTACATCGTCTTCGTCAACCCGGCGATTCTGTCGGGTGTGATCGACGTGGCGAAAGATGGACAGAGCACCAAGGACGAATTCTTTGGCGCTGTCTTTGTGGCCACATGCGTGGCTTCAGCCATCGCCTGCTTTATCATGGGCTTCTTCGCCAACTTCCCAGCCGGCCTGGCGCCGGGCATGGGCATCAACGCCTTCTTTACCTTCGGCGTGGTCAAGGGCATGGGCCTCAGCTGGGAAATTGCGCTGGCTGCGGTTTTCGTCGCGGGACTGATCTTTCTGGCCTTGAGTCTGGTGCCGTTCCGGCGCTGGCTGATCAATTCAATCCCGCCATCGCTAAAGCTCGCTATGGCGGCCGGGATTGGCTTTTTCCTGGGCATGATCGCGCTGCAGAGCGCCGGCGTCGTCGTCGATCATCCGGCGACCCTGGTCACCGCGCCCAAAGATTTTGCCGTCTGGCCGATCCTGCTGACCGGGGCTGGACTGGTCGCCATGGCCGTATTCCATCATTTCAGGGTCCCTGGCGGTATTCTTCTGGTGATCCTGGGGCTGACCGCCGTCGGGATCGCCTTCCAGCTGCCAGACGCCAAGGGCATCGTCCCGGTCTTAAGCAAGATCGCATCGGCGCCGCCAGATCCCTCTGCGACCCTCCTGAAGATGGATCTGGAGGGCTTATTCCAGCTCGCGCTGCTGCCTCTGATCACCCTCGTTTTCACCTTCCTGGTGGTGGATCTGTTCGACTCGGCAGGCACCATTGTGGGCCTTGCTCACCAGGGCAAGCTGCTGGACGAAAACTATCAGATGGAAGGGCTGGGACGCCCGTTGGTGGCAGACAGCGTCGGTACCGTCGCAGGCGCCGCGCTCGGCACCTCAACTGTCACAACATATATCGAGAGTGCATCCGGCATCGAAGCCGGTGGCAAGACTGGCCTGACCGCCGTGGTTGTCGGAATCCTGTTCCTGGCCGCGCTCTTCTTTGCGCCACTGGCACAGTCGATCCCTTCTTACGCCACTGCAGCAGCGATCCTGTTCGTGGCGGCGGTCATGGCCCGCGCTCTTGGTGAACTTAACTGGGACGACCCGACGGACTATGTGCCCGCGATCCTGATGGCCCTGGCAATGCCGGTGACATTCTCGATTACGGCCGGTATCGGCATCGGGTTCTTCAGCTATATCGCAATCAAGGTTCTGACCTTCCGCTTCCGCGATCTTAACGTTGCGGTTCTTGTGGTCGGTATCATCTTTGCTCTCTACTTTGCGCCCTCGATCCTGAAGAAGATCCTGGCGTATTTGTAGACGAGCATGAGGCGGGGCTCGTGAGCTTTGGCAGTGGCGCAGGGCGGTGGAATGTGTAGAATTCCATCCGCCTATGGGCCACGAAACACGAGGCCCAAGTCTGGGGAGGCGCTGTTTCCGGTGGGATTGCAGTTCGCTGCATGACCACAGGACAGGACTGGTAGCCTGAAGGCTCGTCAGTCCGGTCTGGAGACAGCAAAAAAAGAAAGGCCGGTCGCGTCATTGCGGCCGGCCTTGTTTTTTTCCGAACAGGCGGTTGCTACCGCCGGGGCCTACTTGCGATGGATCAGGTGGTCGAACACGCCCGAATCGACGGTCCAATAAACTGCCCCGAAAATCACGCCTGCAATCAATGTGGTAACAGCAGCCTTGCGCCAGAGCGCGGGGTTTACTGGCGCGCCTGCATCATGACCCGACTCGCGCCCATCATTGGTCCGGACGCCCCATGGCAGAACAGCAAAAAGGACAAGCCACCACAGGACAACAAAAACCAGAAGGCCGGTTACCCAGCTCATGAATCAGACCTGCTCGATTTCCACCAGAGTGCCGCAGAAATCTTTCGGGTGTAAAAAAAGCACCGGCTTGTCATGCGCGCCGGGCCGGGGTTCTCCGTCTCCCAATACCCGAGCGCCTTCTGCCACCAAATGGTCACGTGCTGCACGAATATCGTCCACCTCATAACAGATGTGATGCATGCCGCCGGACGGGTTGGTCTCAAGGAACTTTGCAATGGGCGATCCTTCGCCCAGCGGGTGCAAAAGTTCGATCTTCGTATTGGGCAGGTTGACAAAGATCGTCGTCACCCCATGGTCCGGCAAGTCAATCGGTTCAGAGACATCGGCCCCCAGAGTCTTCCGATAGACATCGGCTGCCGCCGTCAGGTCCGGGACAACAATGGCCACATGGTTGAGATTTCCGATCATCGGCCGATCTCTCGCTTAATCCTCGATACGCACCAGATGTACATCGGTGGTCGGCTTCTTGCCCACAAGGCCATTTACCGTGCGGCGGATTGCCAGCCGCGCCGCCTCCTCCATCGCGCCGTCGTTGACCAGGCGCGCCCGTGGCAGTTGATCAACAGCATCTTCAATGGCGTCCAGTATGGCCTCGATCAGTTGATCTTCGTTGTCGGCATCTGCCAACCCCGTGAGGGTCAGCTTGGGGTCGGCCAGGAGGTTGCCCTTCACATCGACCACCAGACTGGCCACCACCGAGCCCTGATACATCACGCGCCGCCGTTCGCGCAGGACGACGCTGTCGAGGGAAATAACCCGTTCACCGTCCAACGCGAGCCGGCCATTCTCCACTGCATCGATGATTTGGGGCGTGCCCGGCGCCAGACGCACAACGCGACCATTGGTGGCGACCACGGTATGTGGCACCTGGCAGGCCGTGGCCAGTGCCGCATGTTCATAGAGATGCCGCACCTCTCCATGGACCGGGACCACGGTGTGAGGACGCACATGGGAAAACATCTGCGCAAGTTCATCCCGGCATGGGTGACCGCTCACATGAATGAAGGCGTCGTGCTCGTCGATGACGCGCACATTCTGCTGAACCAACAGATCGTGAAGCCGCCCGATGGACCGTTCATTGCCGGGAATGATCTTCGAGGAGAAGACCACCGAATCACCAGACTCCAGTTGGACGGCAGGATGACTTCCTGACGCGATGCGAGAGAGCGCCGCCCGCGGTTCGCCCTGCGATCCTGTGCAGATAATCAAGGCTTCGTCCCGCGGCAGCAGCGGCGCTTCGTGCTCGCCAAGGAAGAACACATCGGTCAGATAGCCGTTCTCCCGTGCCGCCTCATACATGCGGGTCAGCGAGCGGCCCACCAGCGCGGGTTCCCTGCCCGTCGCCTTCGCAACTTCGGCCAGTGTTTGCAGGCGCGCTACGTTGCTCGCGAAACAGGTGATCAGAACTCGGTTTTCCAGCTCCCCCACCACATCAATCAGGCTGTCGCGGACAGCTGATTCCGATCCGGAGACACCTTTCTGGAAGACATTGGTGGAATCGCCGATCAGGGCCAGAACGCCTTCATCGCCGATACGGCGGAGCGCCGCTTCATCCGGCGGATCTCCCAGCAACGGCGTTGGATCGAATTTCCAGTCGCCCGTATGCAGGACAGTACCGTGTCGGGTGCGGATGATCAGTGCGCTCGGCTCCGGGATCGAATGGGTCAGCGTGATCAGCTCGATATCGAAGGGACCGATATCCAGACGTCCACCCAGCGGCACAACGGTGATTTCGGCCTCGTTCTGCAAACCGGCTTCCGTCAGCTTGCGGCGGACGATCGAGGCGGTGAACGGGCTGCAATAGATGGGGCAACGCAATCGTGACCAGAGGTGAGGTACAGCCCCGCAATGGTCTTCGTGGGCGTGGGTCAGCACAAGCCCAATCAGCTTGTCACGGCGGGCCTCAATGAATGCAGGGTCGGGCATGACCACGTCGACGCCCGGCATCGTATCGTCGCCAAAGGTGACGCCCAGATCGACCATTAGCCATTGGTCATCGACCGCAAACAGATTGAGATTCATGCCGATTTCGCCGGCGCCGCCGAGCGGCAGAAACAGCAGCTCGTCGGTCGAAGTGACTGTATCTGTGGGCATCAGGTTTGGTTGCGCCTGTAAATGCTGATCAGGCCTCGCAGGGTCAGGTCTCGATCCAGGTGATCGATTGCGTCGGTCGCCTGGGAGAAGAGCGGCGCCAGCCCACCCGTTGCAACGACAGTCATCGGTTCACCCTGTTCTTCCTGAAGGCGCCGTGTGACGCCTTCGATTAGGCCTACATAGCCCCAGTAGATTCCAGATTGCATGGCGGGCACCGTGGCCCTGCCGATAACTGTCTCAGGCTTTGAGATCGCAATGCGCGGCAACTGCGCCGCGGTGGATTGCAAAGCTTCCAGCGACAGGTTCACGCCCGGGGATATCACCCCGCCGCGATAGTTGCCATCAGTATCGATCACATCAAAAGTCGTCGCGGTGCCGAAATCGACCACGATTAGCGGCCCACCATATTTCTCATGGGCGCCGACGGCGTTGACGAGACGGTCCGCTCCTACTTCAGTAGGTGAATCAGTGAGGACTTCGATCCCCAACTCAACGCCCGGCTCACCTACGACCAGAGGTTCGCTGTTGAAATAGCGAACGCACAACATGCGCAGGTCATAGGCCGACGCTGGCACCACGTTGGCGATGATGGCGCCGTTGATCCCCTCGGGTGTGACATTCTCCATGGCCATCATCTGGAGCAGCCATACGGCGTATTCATCTGCCGTGCGCCCGCTGGCGCGGGAACTCCGCCACTCCGCCTGCTTCTCGTCATCCTGATAGACTGCGAAGGTGGCGTTGGTATTGCCGGAATCAATAGCGAGCAGCATATCAGCCCTGCGCAACCAGTTCGCCGTGGCCCAGATTGCGTCGCTCGCCACCTGCCAGTTCCAGGACGATTCCGCCGGTCTCATCCAGGCCTCGGAACGCACCGGTGACTTGATCCTGCCCCGTCATAAGGTCGACCTGCTCACCAAGGCGCCAGGCGCGCTCCATCCAGGCGTTGCGGATCGAGTCGAAGCCCTGTTCGAGCCATTGGGTCAGGCGAAGGTCTAAAGCCGCCACAAGTTGAGCCAGCAGGTCGTCCAGTTGGGCTGTCACACCGCATGCCGCCAGGCTCGTTGCCGGTTTCTCCGCAAAGTCGGGATGTGAAGTCACATTTATGCCAATGCCGATGATCAGCCAGTCCACCGAACGACCGGCGCCGGAGGCCGATTCTATCAGGATCCCGGATACCTTCTGGTCACTCACCAGCACGTCGTTGGGCCATTTACAGTGTACCGGCAGCGCGTGAGCCAGCGCGTCGGCGACAATATCGGCGACGGCAAGCGAGACGGCAAAGCCAGCTTGCGCGCCTTCAGCGGGTGCGATCTCCGGCCTCACAAGAATTGAGCAGTAAAGGTTGCCGTCGGGCGAATTCCAGTTGCGCCCCCGCCGTCCGCGTCCGGCAGTCTGGCGGTCGGCAGTGACTACCAGCCCACCATCAGCGCCCGACTCTGCGCGGCGACGCGCTTCGTCATTGGTGCTGTCAATTTCCGGAAGATGAAGCCGCCGATATCCCTGGGGCAGATCTGGAGTTCCGTCCACCCGGCCCGCCTATCCCGATGTCAGACTGGCGATCGCCTGGTTGGTCATCTGAACCACCGGCTCCGCGAACAGGATAAAGAACAGCACGAACGCACCGGCAATCGCCTGAATGGTGCTGAGCTCCGGTCCGACATTGCGGTCCAGATCTTCCACGGGTTCGGTGAAATACATGGTCATCACGATGCGCAGGTAATAGTAGGCCGCGACCACACTGGCCAGCACACCGATAATGGCGAGGATATAGAGCTTGGCCTCGATAGCGGCGAGGAACACGTAAAATTTGCCGAAGAAACCTGCGAGGGGTGGAATCCCGGCCATTGAAAACATGAACAAGGCCATCAGTGCCGCCATGGCGGGCTGGGTCTTGGAGAGACCTGCGAGATCCTTGACCTCCTCCACCATGCGGCCTTCGCGGCGCATGCACAGGACGACCGCAAACGCGCCGACTGTCATTACCAGATAGATGGACATGTAGATCAGCACTGCGCTGTAGCCATCCTTGGTGCCAGCGGACAGGCCGATCAACGCATAGCCCATATTGCCGATGGAACTGTAGGCCAGCAGACGTTTGATGTTGCTCTGGGTGATGGCTGCGAAGCCGCCGAGCAACATGGAGCCAATGGCGATCAGTACCAGCACCTGTTGCCACTGTGCGACCAGATTGCCGAAGGGGCCGACCAGAACGCTGATGAACAGCGCCATCGCCGCCATTTTCGGCGCCGCGGCGAAGAAGGCCGTAACCGGTGTCGGCGCGCCTTCGTAGACATCGGGTGTCCACATATGGAACGGAAAGGCCGAAATCTTGAAGGCCAGGCCCACCATCACAAACACCAGACCAACGATGATGCCGGCCGACGCATCCGCGTCCAAGACCTTGGCGAGCTGCAGGAAATTGGTGCTGCCGCTGAAGCCATAGATCATCGACGAGCCATAAAGCAGCATGCCAGACGCCAGCGCGCCGAGAACGAAATATTTGAGACCGGCTTCAGACGATTTGACGGAATCGCGCCGGAACGCTGCGATCACATAGAGGCTGAGACTCTGCAGCTCCAGGCCCACATAAAGCGAGATAAGATCCGCGGCAGAGACCATCATCATCATGCCGAGGGTCGCAAGCAGGATGAGGATCGGAAATTCGAACCGGGCAATGTCTTCCCGGTCGTTGTAGCCGAGGGACATGATGATGCCGACGGCAGACGCACCCAGGATCAGGCATTTGACGAAGGTGGTGAAAACATCTGCCACGAACAGCTGATTGAAGATGTGTACCCGGCCGCCGTCCGGCACGACCACAATTTCGAGGATCCCAGTCGCCACCAGCGCCAGTACTGAAAGCCAACTGATAGACCGTGCCGCGCCCGTCTTCATGAAGACGCCCAGCACCAACAGGCCCATCGCGGCGCAGGCCAGGAAGATCTCTGGCCAGGCCGGCATAATCTCTGTGAAGGTAAATCCCATCCTGTCCCCCTACCGCATCAAGGCTTGCTTGAGGTTGACAAGAAGCTGCTGAACCGAGGCATCCATCACGTCCAGGAACGGCTTCGGATAGACACCCATCCAGATCACCAGAATGATCAGCGGCACAAAGATCGTGATTTCCCGCCGGTTAAGGTCGAGCATGTCCTTGAGATCATCCTTGGTCAGCTCACCGAAAATCACCCGGCGGTAGAGATACAGCATGTATGTGGCGCCCAGGATGATGCCGGTGGTCGCCAGGGCAGCGACCCAGACATTTGCCTGGAATGTGCCCATCAGGACGAGGAATTCACCGACGAACCCGCTGGTGCCGGGCAAGCCGACCGACGCGAGCATGAAGACCATGAAGACGGCCGCGTAGATGGGCATTCGCTTCACGAGCCCGCCATAGCGGTCGATCATGCGGGTATGCATCCGATCATAGACAACGCCAACACAGAGGAAGAGCGCCGCGGAGACAATGCCGTGAGACAGCATCTGGAAAATGGCGCCCGTAACCGCTTGTGTCCCGAGCACGCCGTCGCCGGCCACCTGTGCAGTGGCCGCGAAGATGCCGATGGTCACGAAGGCCATATGGGCGACCGAGGAATAGGCGATCAGCTTCTTCATGTCCTCCTGGGCCAGAGCCACGAGTGACGTGTAGATAATCGCAATCACGCTCAGTACATAGATGAAGGGCGTGAAGTAGAGGGATGCATCCGGGAACAGCGGCAGGGAGAAACGCAGAAATCCATAGCCGCCAAATTTCAGCAGCACGCCCGCCAGAATCACCGAACCCGCGGTCGGCGCCTCCGTATGTGCGTCCGGCAGCCAGGTGTGGACCGGCCACATGGGCACCTTCACAGCAAAGCTGGCAAAGAAAGCCAGCCACAGCCAGATCTGCAGGTCCTTGTCGAAGCCCGTCTTGGTGGCAAACGCCATCAACGCCGGAATGTCGGTTGTCTTCGCCTCGCTATAGATGACGAACATCGCCACCAGCATCAGCACCGATCC
>JAJFFJ010000017.1 GCA_021776685.1 Alphaproteobacteria bacterium | reverse complement strand
CCCTCGCTCGGCTCGTCCAGGATCAGCAGTTCAGGCTCGGAGATCAGCGCGCGGCCGATGGCCAGCATCTGCTGCTCGCCGCCTGAGAGCTGGTTGCCGTAGTTGCGCCGCCGCTCCGCCAGGCGCGGGAAGAAATCGTAGATGTCTTCGAGCGTCCGGCGCGGCCGGTCCTCGCTGGTCTGGCTGAAGGCGACCTGCAGGTGCTCGTCCACGGTCAGCGACGGGAAAATACCGCGGTCCTCCGGCACATAGCCAATGCCCCGCCGGACGATGCGATAGGTCGCCTCGCGGGTAATGTCCGTATTGCCGAAGCGAACGCTGCCGCTACGCGCCGGGACATATCCCAGGATGCTCTTGAGTGTCGTCGTCTTGCCGGCGCCGTTGCGTCCCAGGATGGCGACGCAGGTACCCGCTTTTACCGACAAGGTGACGCCGTGCAGGACGTGGCTGTCGCCGTAGTAGCTGTGGATGTCCTCGACCTCAAGCACCGGACTTCCCCAAATAGGCTTCGCGCACCGCGTCGCTCTCGCGAATTTCCTCCGGCCTGCCCGTGGCGAGCAACCGCCCATAGTCGAGGACGGTAATACGGTCCGACACCTCGAAGACAACGTCCATGTCGTGCTCCACCAGCACCACGGTCACGTTGCGCGGCAGGTCGCCGATCAGCGAAATGAGCTGGGTCCGCTCACCGGGAGAGGTCCCTGCCGCAGGCTCGTCGAGCAGCAGGATCTTCGGGTCAGCGCAGAGCGCGATGCCGACCTCAAGTTGGCGCTTCTGGCCATAAGCCAACTCGTCCACCGGTTTGCCGAGGCTGTCGCCCAGCGCCATGGTTTCCGCCGCCACGTGGGCCTTCTCGAGGATATCCTTGTAGGCCGTACGGTCACGGGCGGGATCGTATTTGGCGCGGCGGTGCGCCTGGCAGGCGAGACGCAGGTTCTCTTCGACCGTCAGCCCCTCGAACAGCGTGTTGCGCTGGAACGACCGGGCGAGCCCCCTGTAGGAGAGACGCCGCGGCGACATGCCGGCAATGCTCTGGCCATCCAGAAGAATGCGGCCGCGCTTCGGCTTCAGCCACCCGGTGATCAGGTTGAACAGCGTCGTCTTGCCGGCGCCGTTAGGGCCGATGATTGCGTGCCGCTCGCCTGACTTAACATCCAGCGAAATATCCTTGATCACCTCCAGCGCACCGAAGGACATCGTCAGGTCTTCGAGAACCAGCGCCGCCATCGCCCTACTCCCCGGCCTCGGCCGCCGGCGCGCCCGGCCGCCCGACTCCCGCGCGCCGCTTGGCCCAGACGTAAAGGTCGACGAAATATCCCGCGATCCCGCGGCCGAAGAAGGCGACGATCGCCATGAAGGCGAGGCCCAGGAAGATGATGTATTCGCTGGTGATCGACTCGAGCAGGTGCTTGACGACGATATAGAAGGCGGCGCCCAGCACCGGCCCGATGAAATACTTCCGCCCACCGATGATCACCATCAGGAGCGCCTCGCCTGAAACCTGCCAGGTGAGCGGCTCGGGATTCACGCTCTGCAGATTTTGGGCATAGAGGATGCCGGCAACGCCCGCTGCCGCGCCCGAGACTGCAAAGGCGATGATCTTGTAAATGGCGATGTTGTAGCCGAGCGAAGTCATGCGCTGCTCGTTCTCACGAATGCCGACGAGCACGCTGCCGAACGGGCTGCGCAGGAAGCGCCACAGGACCAGCATCACTGCCAGCAAGCAGAGCAGGTTCCAGTAGTAGAAGCCGGTCGACTCGCTGGTGTCCCAGCCGCCAAACCAGGTGAGGTCCACCCGCCAGGTGTCGTTGGCGCTGTGGCCGTCATCGCCGCCGGTCGCACGGATCTGGTGGAAGACGCCGTGGATCAACTCGGCGATGGCCAGCGTGATGACCAGGAACTGGATGCGGTTGACGCGCATGACGATGGCGCCAACGACCAGCCCGAGCAGGGCCGTCCCCACCACCACCAGCGGGATCGACCAACCGAGAGGAACCTCCGCAAAGTCGACGAAAAGGGCGAGAAAATAGGCGCCCGTACCGATGAACATGGCGTGACCGAGGGAGACATAGCCCATGTAGCCGAGCACCAGATTGACCCCCAGGCAGAGGATCGCCCAGTAGATCACCTCATTGGCCCAGTCGACGGTGGTCGCCGAAAAGATCATCGGTAACAGCAGCAGCAGGACCAGGGCAGCGACCGCCCAGGCGGCGGATTCCAGGGTCAGGGGCTTGCTCATCAGGTCGCCCCTTTTGACCCGAAGATGCCGGTCGGCTTTATCATCAGCACGACAGCCAGCAGGATGTAGATGCCATAGAGTTCGAGGTCGATCTGGATCTCCGTGCCGAAAATCTCCACCGTCGGCTTGTAGGCCTGGGCGAGCGAATCGACGAACCCGACGATCAGGCTGGCGTAAAAGGAGCCCGTCAGGTTCCCGAGTCCGCCGACGACCACGATCACGAAGGTCACCACCAGGATGCGCGCGCCCATGGTCGCCGTGATACTGGCGCCCGGCGCATAGATCACGCCCGCGAGCGCCGCCATGCCCGTGCCCACGGCAAAGACGATGGCAAACACCTTGGTGATGTTGATACCCATGCCCAGCACCATGTCGCGATTGTCGACGCCGGCCCGGACGATCGCGCCCCACACTGTGCGGTCGAGCACGAAATACAGCAGAATGGCGATGGCAATGCCCATCAGGATGATGAACAGGCGATAGACCGGATAGTTGAGGCCAAAGAGGTCGATCGACCCGGTCAGAAGTGCCGGCATCCCGATCGAGAGCGGCGTGGTGCCGAAGACCAGTTCCATCGAGCCCATGATCACGAACAGCAGGCCAAAGGTCAGCAGCGCGAAGTCGAGGTGGGTCTCGCGGCCCCGCTCGGACAGCGGATGCAGGACGTAGCGTTGAAACAGATAGCCGGCGCCGCCGACGAATACGGGCGCAATGATTAGCGCGGCCCAGAAGAATTCCGTGGAATATTGAAGCGCAACCCGATTGAACTCGAAATCATTCAGCCCGGGCTCGGCGAAGAACATGGCGAGCAGAGCGCCGCCCCAGGTGGTGATGCGCCAACCCACATAGGCGCCGATGGTGTAGAAGCCGCCATGCGCCAGGTTGAGTGTGTCCATCAACCCGAAGATCAGCGTCAGCCCCACGGCCAGCAGAAAGTAGAGCATGCTGAGCTGAAGCGCATGCAGCAGGTTAGTCAGAAGTGCTTCCACGTCATCCGCCCGAAGTCACGATGCGCCCCTCCGACGGGCTCAATTGGCCTGCACGGGGAAGCTGGCAATCAATGAGCGCCGCAGCCGGTTCCGTCAAGCGGGCCGGCCGCGGCGCTCAAATCAGCTCCAGTCTACTTCATTTTGCAGCCAGGCTTGTCCTTGCCGCCCGGCAGAGTGGCCACGACCTTCCGGTAGAGACGGCCATCAGCACCCTTCGTGATCTGCACCAGATAGATATTGGGCAGTTGGGCGTTGTTGTCCTTCGAAAAGAAGAACTTGCCGCGCGGGCTGTCGAAGCGGACGTTCTTCAACGCCTTGGCAGTGCCCTCGCGGGTCACGTTCTTACCCTGGGCCTTGATGGCCAGCAGGATCGACATCGCGTTTTCATAGCCGAAATAGGCGTTGATGTCCGGCACCGTGCCGAACTTCTTCTTGAAAGCCGCAACGAAGGCGTTGTTGGCGGGATTGTTGACCGTCGGCGTATGGGTGGTGTGATGGATCGCGCCCAGCACGTTCTTCTCGCCCATCGCGCCCCACAGGCTCTTGTCAAACAGCCAATGACCGCCCATCAGCGGCATCTTCAGGCCGAAGGCCTTGTACTGCTTGACGACCTGCACCGACTCGGAACCGCCGTAGAAGGAGAAAATGATGTCTGCGCCCGAGGCCTTCGCCTTGGCCAGCATCGGTCCCCAGTCCTGGGTCTTGCGGTAGGCGGACCACATCACTTCCTTGACCTTGCCGCCAGCGCCCTCGAAACCGGCTTTAAAGCCGCCGACCATGGCGTACCCGGCCGCGTAGCCCGGACCGAAGGTGACCGCCGTCTTGTACTTCTTCGCCCAATGAGCGCCGATGCCCGACTGCAGCGCGAAGGCCGCGAAGGAACTGCGGAAGATGTAGGGATTGCAGAACTTGCCGGTGATAACGTCGGCGACCGCGAGGGTGACGACGACGGGCGTTTTCTCGCGTTTGGCGAATTTGGCCATGGTCACGCCGATGCCCGAACTGATGATGCCGCCGATGGCGACAACACCGTCGGACTTGATCATCTGGCGACCCTTCTGGATCGCAACAGGCGGCTTGTTTTCGGTATCGCCACGGACGATGACAATCTTGTTGCCATTGATGGTGCGACCGACATGGTCGAGCGCAATGTCATAGCCCTGCATAATCTGCTCGGCGAGCTTTGCATAAATGCCCTTGAAGCCCAGCAGGACGCCAACCTTGACGTCTTTTGCCTGGGCAACACCGGCGCCGGCGAGAAAAGCCGCCGCCGCGATGGTTGTTGCTGTAATTCTGAAAGTGCGCATTTCTTTCGCTCCGAAATGGTGGCCGCAGCATTGGTCGTGGGAACAGACGCCAGGATCCTCCCAGAAACCTGGTGGTCAGCACCTGCTTTCGGCGGAAGCCCCCGTCGGCCTTATGGTGGCCCTGCGCCGGCATGTCACGACGAACCAACAACCCACCCAAATAGATCCCCTGACAGGCGCGAAGCCTATATCGTCAGAAGAAACATCACCGCCACGGTCAGTTGCCAGACTAACGGAAGTCCGCAATTCAGGCCCGCGGCAGCAAGGCGATCACCGGTCCCTTGGAACACTGCCAGCGCAGAATGCCTACCGCCTTGACCATGGTCAATGGCAGATGCGGCGGTATCAACTGCAGACCGGCGGATGCGGCGAATGAGAGGGCTACAGACCCAATTCCGCCACCATCGCGTCGCGCATAACGAACTTCTGCGGCTTGCCGGTTACGGTCAGCGGCAACTCGTCCTTGAAGCGGATATAGCGCGGAATTTTGAAGTGGGTGATCTGACCCTGGCAAAACGCCAGGATATCTTCCGCGGTCGTGTCCTCGCCATCTTTCAGGACAATCCAGGCGCAGGCTTCCTCGCCATATTTTGCGTCAGGTATACCGAACACCTGCACGTCCTGAACTTTCGGGTGGGTGAAGAGAAATTCTTCGATCTCGCGCGGATAGATGTTCTCGCCACCCCGGATCAGCATGTCCTTCACCCGGCCCGTGATGCGGCAATAGCCTTCCTCGTCAAAGGTACCGAGATCGCCGGTATGCATGAAGCCGTCGGCGTCGATGGCGGCCCGGGTGTTTTCCTCGTCTTCCCAATAGCCCGGCATCACGGAATAGCCCCTGGTACAGATTTCACCCTGCTCGCCCACAGGCACGGTCTTGCCATTGGCATCGATGATCTTGCATTCCAGCTGATCGGTCACCCGGCCAACCGTCGATACCCGCCGTTCCAGCGGATCATTGGTGTGGTTGAGAAAAGAGACCGGGCTGGTTTCCGTCATGCCATAGGCGCAGATCATTTCCGGCAGATGCATCTGCACGGCCAGCTGGCGCATCACCTCCATCGGCACCGGGGCGCCGCCAATCAGCCCCGTGCGCAATGAGGTCAGGTCATAGTCGTCCAGGTCCGGGGCGCCCAACATGCCAACGAACATGGTCGGTACTCCGTGCAGCACCGTGCACCGTTCCTCGTGTATCGCCGCCAGCGTTGGGCTCGGCTCGAAGGTCTCGCCCGGATAAACCATGCTCGCGCCGCTGGCCACGCAGACAAGGACCGACAGAACCATGCCGAAGCAATGGTACATGGGCACCGGGACGCAGAGTTTGTCGTCCGGTCCCATACGCAGTTGCCGCGAGGTATAGCGGGCGTTGTTGACGATATTGTTGTGGGTCAGCGTTGCGCCCTTGGGGTTGCCCGTGGTCCCACTGGTGAACTGGATATTGATCGGGTCGTCCGGGTCGAGGCCGGCGCTGATCGTATCCAGGGCAGCGACATCCGGGTCTGCCCCCCGATCCATCAGTTCGTCAAAGCCGAGCATACCCGGGGTCCGCGCTTCGCCCATACGCACGACCCACTTGAGGTTCGGCAGTTTGGTGGCGGACAGTTCGCCCGGCTCAGCATCAGCGAGTTCAGGCGCCAGCTCCTGGATCATGCCCACGTAATCACTGGTCTTGTACCGGTCGGCCAGGATCAGCGCTGTGCATCCGGATTTGTTGAGGGCGTATTCCAGTTCATAGAGCCGATAGGCAGGATTGATGTTGACCAGAATGACGCCCAGGCGCGCCGTGGCGAACTGGACCAGCACCCATTCGGCCCGGTTGGGCGCCCAGATTCCCGCACGGTCACCTTTCACCAGTCCCAGAGATTTCAATGCGGCCGCAAGCTGGTCGATCTTCACGTCAAATTCAGTCCAGCTCCAGCGGACGTCTTGGGCCTTGAACACGATCGCATCCCGGTCCGGGTTGCGGGCGGCTGTTTCCTTGAACAGATCGGAGATTGTCCGTCGCCACAACGGTACGGCCGTGGTGCCCTTTACATGGGACAGGCCATTGATCGGGTGCAGGTAGGTCCGGCCGGCGGGCGTCTCCGCCGCGTCCGGCTGCACCGGATGTGGGGCAATGTCATCCATAGCTCACTCCCTCGTTCTTGCGAAATTTATAGCGGAGGGAAATGGGCAGGGCCAGACGCCACCACCCAGACAACGGGGATCACCCCGAGGGGAACCAGGGGTCGAAACTCAGGTGACAAAAGTCAGGCGGTGAGATTTACGCCGCGGCGTGGATGGCGGCAGCCTTTACGCCATCGTCAACATAGGCGTTGAACTGCTCGAAATTGGACTCGAACCGTTTCGCCACCTCGTGGGCCATCTGGTCATAGGCGCCCTTGTCCGACCAGGTGTCCTTCGGATTGAGCACACCCTGGGGGACATCCGGGCAGTTCTCCGGCACCAGCAGGCCGAAATTCGGGTCCGCCGTGGCGCCCGCGGTGGCCAGCGAGCCGTCGAGGATGGCGCGGATCATGGCGCGGGTATGGGCAATCTTCATCCGCTCGCCGACGCCATAGGCGCCGCCGGACCAGCCGGTGTTGACCAGCCAGCAGTTTGCGCCACTGGCAGCGATCTTTTCTCCCAGCAGTTTGGCATAGACCGACGGATGCCGCGGCATGAATGGCGCACCGAAGCAGGTTGAGAAGGTCGCCTGCGGCTCGTTGCCCAGGCCCTTTTCCGTTCCCGCGACCCGGGCGGTGTAGCCAGAGAGGAAATGATACATCGCCTGTTCGGGCGTCAGCTTTGACACCGGCGGCAGCACGCCAAAGGCGTCCGCGGTCAACATAACGACATTGTCCGGATGGCCGCCGGTTCCGTCCGGGCTGAAATTCGGGATGAAGCTGGCGGGATAGCTGGCGCGCGTATTCTCGGTATAACGGTTGTCGTCCAGATCCAGCACGCCGGTATCGGGGTCCATCACCACATTTTCGAGGATTGTGCCGAAACGACTGGTGGTGGCGTAGATTTCCGGCTCCGCCGCTGCCGACAGGTTAATCACCTTGGCATAGCAGCCGCCCTCAAAATTGAAGACGCCGTTGGGGGTCCAGCCATGTTCGTCGTCGCCGATCAGGGTGCGTGAACTGTCGGCGCTGAGCGTCGTCTTTCCCGTCCCGGAGAGGCCAAAGAAGATCGCCGTGTCACCGCGCTCGCCAATGTTGGCCGAGCAGTGCATCGGCAGCACATTCTGCGCCGGGAGGAGATAGTTGAGGATGCCAAACACGGACTTCTTGATTTCACCGGCATAGGACGTGCCGCCGATGATCACTATGCGCCGCTCGAAGCTGACCAGGATGAAGGTGCCGCTGTTGGTGCCGTCGCTCTCCGGATCGGCCATCACCGAAGGCGCCTGGATGACGGTAAACTCCGGCTCGAAACCGGCCAGCTCGTCGGCCTTGGGCGCCAGGAACATGTTGCGGGCAAACAGGCTGTGCCAGGCGCATTCCGTAATGACGCGAATGTTCAGACGATAGTCCGGATCCGCGCCAGCATGCAGATCCTGCACGAATGCGTCTCGGGTGCTGTAAAAGTCCAGCAACTTGGCCAGCAACCGGTCGAAATTCTCGGGGGTCGTGGATTTGTTGACGCTGCCCCAGTCGATGTGATCACGGCTGGAGTCTTCGTCGACGAAAAATTTGTCGTTGGGGGAGCGGCCGGTGTGCTCACCGGTGATGGCGACGATCGGGCCACCTGCCGCCAGGCTGGTCTCACCGCGGCGGATCGACTCTTCATAGAGCGACGGCGCCTGCAGGTTCCAGAATTCGGTACCAGATGTATTGATGCCATGCCGGTCCAGCCCGTTACGGCTGACCACGGGTCCCGTCTGCGCCACCTTAACTTCCTCCGATAGGCTGCGAGGCCTCGCTTATCACCGCTGCGACCGCTCGCGACTTTGTCTGCTTGCGCCGTGTCCCTGATCTGTAACTGTGACCGGGTTGACGGCTGCAATTCTCAGCCAGAAAGCGGCAATCTAGACAGACGTTCAGGGGCAGGCAACCTTGGCAGGCCGTCCCGATTGTCGCGCCGTAGCGATTCGCCGGCGATTACCGGCGAAGCCGGAATCGAATCGGGATCAGGACCGACGCCGCCACCGCAACGCCCGCCTGGCTGGCCGGCCGGAAGCGCCAGCGCCTGACCGCCCGGCGCGCGGCGGCGTCGAGCACAGAAAACCCGCTGCTGCGGCTGACCCTGACACCGTCAGGCCGGCCGGCCGCGTTGACACGCACGTGCAGCACCACGCGGCCCTCCCAGCCATTGTCCCGCGCTTCAGCCGGATAGTGAGGCGTGGGGTTGCCGCCAAAGCCACCGGCCGGGCGCGGCGGCACGACAGCGCCTGCCGGCGCGCCGGCGGAGGCGCGGGACGCGACCTGACGCGGCTGCTGGCGGTGTGGCTGGCGGGGTGGCTGGCGGGGTGGCTGGCGGGTATGGCGTGATTTTCGGACAGGCGCCCTGGCAACGGTGCGCCGCGCCTGGCGGCGAGCCTTGGCCTGCCACTGGGCGCGGGGATTGGGCAGGGCTTTGTGGAACCGCGCGATTTCCTGCTTTGATGGCTTCGCGTTCAGGGGCCGCGCCGGGCGCAGCACTACCGGTTGGGTCGACACGGCACGGTACATCCGCGCAGTCGCCGCCGGCGCAGGGGACGCTGTCTTGGCGACCTGAATTGGTTTGGAAACTTGGGACGGGGGGCGCGCCTTTTGGGCCGGTGACGCCAGCTTTTTATCGGCAGGCGGTTTGAGCTTCGGCTTGGCCGCTTTGGCCGCGGGCTTTGGCGGACGCGGCAGTGTCTTCGGCTTTTTCTCCGCTATCCGCTGCCCGGCCGTTGCGGTCCTGGTAGCAAGGCCAGGCTTTGCGGCTCGCCGCGTGGGCGCGGCCTGCCCGGCGCCGCCTGGGAGGCGAAGATCCAGTTCAACCGTCACCACCGGCAAGGGCGTCGGCGCATCCCGGCCTATCAACAGCACGCCGGCCACTGCCCCATGTGCTGCCAGTGACGCGATCACGAATCCCCCGAACCAAATGCCCCTGCGGGAGGCTGGCGCACGCGGCGCGTGGTCCCCGGCCGCCATCGGACCGGCGTTTGCAATGCCGCCCGGGATACCGGCTTGGGTATTGCCGTGGTTCTTATGAAGTTGCGCGTCCATCCGCCTGCGCCATTCCTTACGATATCGTTGCCGGGCGACGGACCAACCGGTCCGCCCCGTCACCGCTAACGACATGGCAAGGCCACAGAGCGCCCCGAACCACACCCCGTGGAGCGGCGGGTGACGACTTCAGGTGGCAGGTTTCCTGGCTCGCGGATCAGTGCGTCCGGGCCGCCTTCCCGGGATTTCCCAGTGGCAAAATGGCCCGTGGCTCACCGCTTACAGTTGCGGGGGCAGCTGCGGCTGAACGCACACCATGGTGGATGTGCGCCTTCCGCATTCCCTCTAACGCCTGCATTCACAAGCGTTTTGACCACCTGAGACAAGCCTAGGCGTGTGTTGCGCACAGGTCAATCGTGCTGCACTGCGGCACTGCCCGTGGCAACCTTCCGTAAATGGTTTATATTTAACGTAATATTGCCGTGCTCCAGTCCCAATATGGCCCAACTCGGCACGTAAACGCTTAATGACGTTGCCGCATTTTTTGAGAGGGGTGTCTTCATGCGCCATACGATCGCGCTTGTTGACGACGACAAGAACATCCTGACATCGGTTTCCATGGCCCTGGAGGCCGAGGGATTTGCCGTGCGCACATACAGCGACGGCGCCGATGCACTGGATGGCCTGAACAGCCGTCCGGTAGATCTGGCCATTCTGGACATTAAGATGCCGCGCATGGACGGCATGGAGTTGCTGAGCCGCCTGCGGGGCTCGACCAAGATGCCCGTCATCTTTCTGACGTCGAAAGACGACGAGATTGACGAGGTGTTGGGCCTGCGCATGGGCGCAGATGACTATATTACCAAGCCCTTCTCCCAGCGCCTGCTGATCGAGCGGATTCGCGCGATCCTGCGCCGGTCGGACGTCGTTGCCAATGGCGACAAGTCGGAGAGTGCTGAGAAGGTCATCGTGCGCGGCGAACTGGTCATGGATCCGGACCGCCATCTCTGCACCTGGAAAGAAGCGCCCGTGCAGTTGACGGTCACGGAATTCCTGATCCTGCAGTCTCTCGCCGCCCGGCCAGGCCATGTGAAAAGCCGTGACCAGTTGATGGATGCGGCCTATGGCGAGAATATCTATGTGGATGACCGGACCATCGACAGTCACATCAAGCGCCTGCGCAAGAAGTTCAAGCAGGTGGATGACGACTTCGACAAGATCGAAACACTCTACGGCATCGGTTACCGCTACTCAGAGGGCTAGGCCCGCCCAAAGGGGCTAGCAGGGAGTCACTCCGGGGATGGACGGTCCCGCAAAAGAACTGCAGACCGAGTTGCCGGCGATCGAAACGCCGGCAGCAACGCCCCTGCCCGAGCCAGAGGCTGAGGGCCGCAACCCCAACCGGCAACAGCCTCCCAGGGTTCCGCGTGGCGGCCGGCGCTTTTCGCGGCTGACCCTGTCCATCATCGCCCTCAACATATTTCCTGTGGCCACACTTCTGGGGGGCCTGCTGTATGTGGGGAGTTACGAGCGCAGCCTGATTCAGCAGGAGCTGGTGTCGCTCGGCACCCAGGCGCGCATCTTTACCAGGGCCATGGGCGAAACGGCCATTCCGGTCCCTTCCGGCCCGGCGAAGGAGCAGCAGATCGACGTGCGTGTGGCTGACTGGGTCATCAAGCAGTTGGTGACGCCCACCCGCGTGCGGGTGCGTATCTTCAAGACTGACGGCACCCTGATTGCCGACACGCGCAAGAAGCAGGGCCGCAACATCCGCGAGGAGAAGCTGCCGGCGCCCGCGGAAGAGCCGGGCTGGCTGACATCCGCAGTGGTCGGCGTCTATGACTGGTTCTTCCTACTGCTCTCCAGTACCCGCGACGAGACCCCGTTGTATGTAGAGAAAAAGGTCTTCAAGGCATCCGACTTCAGTGAAGTCCAGGCAGCGCTGAAGGGTGAATCGCGCAGCTTTATCCGGCGCGCGCAAACGGGCCACCTGATCCTGTCCTATGCGGTGCCGGTGCAACGCTACAAGCGGGTTTATGGCGCGCTGATGGTCTCGATTTCCAGCCAGAGCGTGGATGCCAACGTGCGCGAGACACGGCTGGACATCATGCAGATTTTTGCGGTGATCCTGTTCACGACGCTGCTCCTGTCCTTCTACCTGTCACGGTCGATCGCGCGGCCAATCAACCGGTTGGCGGCGGCAGCGGAAGCCATGCGTCACCGTCAGAAGCGCAGCGTGTCGATCCCCGATTTCACCGACCGCCGGGACGAGATCGGCGATCTGTCCGGCGCTTTGCGCGACCTGACATCTGAACTCTGGGCCCGCCTCGACGCCATTGAGGGCTTTGCCGCAGACGTCTCCCACGAGATCAAGAACCCGTTGTCATCCGTGCGCAGCGCCGTGGAGACCGCTGCCAAGGTGAGTGATCCCGAGCGGCAGAAAAAGCTCATGGAAGTCATCCAACACGACGTGGAGCGGCTGGACCGGCTGATCACCGACATATCCCGCTCGTCCCGGTTGGATGCAGAAATGTCCCGTGTCATCACAGGACCGGTAGATATCGCTCACCTGTTGCGGACCCTGATCGACGTCCAGGTATCCACCCGCGACGCGGAAGAGAATCTAGGGCCTCGGCTGAAGTTGAACCTGGAAGACGAGCCGCTGTTCGCGCTGGCCGTGGAAGACCGGCTGATGCAGGTATTCGACAACCTGATCCAGAACGCGCTGTCCTTCAGCCCGCCCGACGGCGAGATACGGATTTCCGCTGCCCAGGACGGCGGCGAGCAGGTGGTGACTGTCGAGGACCAAGGCCCCGGCATCCCCGAAGGCAAACTGGGCGCGATCTTCGACCGCTTCTATACAGAGCGGCCAGCGGGCGAAGCATTCGGCAACCACTCCGGCCTGGGGCTGAGCATTTCGCGCCAGATCGTCGATGCGCTGGGCGGCGAAATCTATGCCGAGAACATCACCGGCGAGGACGGCGTAGTGACCGGCGCGCGCTTCGTTATTCGCCTGCCCCGCTCGCGCTGACACGCCCGACCCGTAACATGCTGCTGGTCCATGGAACCTGCATCGCCATCGACGGCGCGGGCGTATTGTTTCGTGGTCCGTCGGGCAGCGGCAAATCCGATCTGGCGCTGCGCCTGATCGAGGCAGGGGCGGCGCTGGTCGCAGACGATCAGGTTGTTCTGGAAGTGATCGACGGCAAGATCAGAGCCGCCGCGCCCGACGCTCTCGCCAATCTTCTCGAAGTGCGCGGCGTGGGTATCATCGAACAGCCAACATCACCGGCGCGCCTCATGCTGTTGGTGGATCTGGTGGCGCCGGACTTGGTGCCACGGCTGCCCGAGCCGCAGACCGAAGCGGTAGAAGTCGCCGGTGAGGGCACCAGAAAAGGCCAACGGTCGGTTGACCTGCCGGTCATGGTGCTGGCGCCATTTGAAGCCTCCGCACCGGCCAAGGTTCGGCAGGCGATTGCGATGCTGAACCGCTAGATACCCAGCAGTCCCGGGTCGAGCGCGACCGCCACCACCAGGGGCAGGATCAGAAAACACATCAGCACAGAGGTCACCACAAAACCGGCCACCTCTTCCGGATTGTTGTCGTAGTGCGCGGCGAACAGGAAATTGAACACTGCCACCGGCATGGTGCACTGGATGATCACAACACCTCGGGCCGCGCCCTCAAGCCCGAACAGCGCCACCAGTCCCAACGCCACGCCAAATCCCATGCCCAATCGCAATGCCGACAGCGCCACACTGCGCCCGATGGAAGCCACCTTGAGCGACGCAAGCGCAACCCCCATGGCCATCAGCATGAGCGGGATTGTCATGGCGCCCAAGACGTTCAATGTATTCTGGACAAAGGCCGGCGGCGACGTCTCGGTCAGCATCAGCACCATAGCGAGCGCCACCGCATAGATCAGGGGTGTCCGCAACAGCAGCCGCACCGAAAAACTACCCGAATTGAGCGCCACACCAATGGTGAACTGGCTGAACGACATCACCGTGAAGATAGCGATGCCATAGGCCAGGCCCACGTCGCCGAAGGCAAACAGCGCCAACGGCAGCCCCATATTGCCCACATTGGGGAGCGTCAGCCCCGGCAGATAGGTGGGTACGGACAATCGCGCGACCCGCAACACCAGAAAACCGATCGCCAGGAAGCAGAAGACCGCCAATATCGCAGCACCGGCCACTTCGCCGAAGGCGGCAGGGCTGACTTTTAACCGCGTCAGGGTCGAGACAATCAGGCAGGGCGCGCCCACATACATGATCAACGGCGTCAGCATCTTCGGCTCGAACGGCAGGCCGATCCGCGCCCAGAAATAGCCCAGCCCCGCGATCATAATGACCGGCGCAATGACGTCGAAAAGCTGGCCCCACATCCAGGCGGCTCCCCCCAGGCAGTTTCCCCGTGACCCGAAGGCCGGACCCTAGTGGCAATTCAGGCAGGGGGAAATGCCCGACCACCGGCGGCAGGCACATAGCCCCCTTGCGCCCACGCCGGGCCCGCCGCATATAGGGGCATTGGCAGGCCCTTTGCCCGCGGCGCGGAACAAGCGATGGACGGCACGATCAAAGAGGCTCAGGACAGCGAAAAAGACGGCGACGCGCCGGACAGCGGCAAGCCCCGTTTGCTGATCGTCACCGGCATGTCCGGCGCCGGCAAATCGGCCGCGCTGGGTGCGCTCGAAGACCTGGGCTACGAAGTCGTCGACAACCTGCCCCTCAGCCTGCTCCCCTATCTGGTCTCCTCTGATGCCGTATCCCAGCGGCCGCTGGCCATCTGCGTCGATGCCCGCAATCGCGATCTCGCCGGCGCCTCCCTGGAGGAGCGGCTGAAGACGCTGATTACCCGGACCGACATCGATGTCCGGCTGCTTTTTCTGGATTGCGACGACTTGGTGCTCGAGCAACGCTATTCCAGTACCCGGCGCCGGCACCCGCTGGCCTCTGACAGGACGGTCGCCGAAGGCCTGGCGGAAGAGCGGCGCATCATGAGTGGCCTGCGCGACTATGCCGATCAGGCGGTCGACACCACCGACCTGAATGAACATGGCCTGCGGCGCGTTATCCGGCAAATGTTCACCTCCGACAGCGCCCACAGCATGATCGTCTCTGTGGTGTCCTTCGCCTACGGCAAGGGCGTGCCGCGCCAGGCTGATCTGGTCTTTGATGTGCGTTTCCTGCGCAACCCCTTCTATGAAGACGCCCTTCGGACCCTGACCGGCAAAGATGCAACCGTAGCCGCCTATGTCCGTGAGGATCCGGATTTCGACGCTTTCCTCGAACACCTCAAGGGCCTGCTCGCACCGCTGCTGCCCCGCTACCGGGCAGAGGGAAAGAGCTATTTGACCATCGCCATGGGCTGCACGGGTGGCCGTCATCGCTCCGTATTTGTTGCAGAGCTGCTGTCGGCCTGGCTGGGGGAACAGGATTTTCCCGCAGAAGTCCGCCATAGGGAACTGGACGCGTTGCCTGCAGCTGAAACAAAAACGCAGGAGCCGGGCTGAGTTTGTGGCCATACGCCGCGCCGCACGGCGATTGCCCATGGCGCAACCTGCCGCCTAGGGTTCAGCCAACGGCGGCATCTGTTGGTTGATTGGCTTACAGGACGCCGCTGGACGGGAGATCGACAATGATCGGAATGGTGCTTGTCACCCATGGCCGCCTGGCAGACGAATTTATCGCTGCGCTGGAACACGTGGTCGGCCCGCAGCAAAACGTGGCCACCGTCTGCATTGGCCCGGACGATGACATGGAGGCGCGCCGCGCCGATATCATTTCCGCCGTCAAAAAAGTGGACGACGGCGCTGGCGTCGTGCTGTTGACGGACATGTTTGGCGGCACGCCGTCCAACCTGGCAATTTCCGTGATGGAAGACGACAAGGTGGAAGTGGTCGCCGGCATCAACTTGCCGCTGCTGATCAAGATTGCCTCCGAGCGTGAAAAGGACGATCTGGCCGGGGCGGTTGCGGCGGCCCAGGAAGCCGGCCGCAAATATATAAATGTGGCAAGCGCGCTGTTGGGCGAGACCGCTCAATGAACGACAGCGCGGGACCTGTTGTCCGCACCGTCGGGATCACAAATCAGAAGGGGCTGCACGCCCGCGCCGCCGCAAAGCTGGCACAGATGGCGGCGCAGTTTCAGGCCGAGGTGACAGTGAGCAGGGCCGGCATTACGGTCTCAGCCCTGTCGATCATGGGGTTGATGATGCTGGCGGCAGCGCCGGGCATGGAGGTGGAACTCTCAGCCAGGGGCGAAGATGCGCAAATCGCCATCGAATCACTGGCGGCGCTGGTGACCGGCGGATTTGGCGAGGAACTGTCGAACGCCTGAGTCGGAATCGAAATCAGAACCGGCGGGGGAAAACCATGCTGACCGAAGAGCAAGCCAAGATTCACGACCTCGCCCGCAGCTTCGCGCGCACTGAAATATCCCCCCACGCGCTGGATTGGGACCGCGATGGCCATGTTCCGGTCGAGACCCTAAGAAAAATGGGCGCACTCGGCTTCATGGGCATGCTGACGCCGCCGGAATGGGGCGGCGTAGGAGCGGACTTCGTCTCCTATGCCCTTCTCACCCAGGAAATCTCCGGTGCAGACGGCGGCCTCTGCAACATGATGAATGCCGTCAATTCGCCGATCTGCGCCTCCCTGGTGGATCACGGCACGGAGGCGCAGAAGGAGCGCTTCCTCCGCCCGCTCGCCACCGGACAGCAACTGGGCGCCTTTGCCCTGACCGAGCCCCAAGCCGGCTCCGACGCGTCGGCCCTCAAAACCCGCGCTACCCGCAAGGGAAACCGGGGCTGGGTGATCAACGGCCGCAAACAATTCATCACCGCCGGGCAGACCGCCGATGTCTGCATGGTCATTGCCGTCACGGATCCGGACGCCGGCAAGGGCGGCATCTCCTGCTTTTTCGTACCCACGGATACCCCCGGCTACCAGGTGGCGCGGCTGGAGCAAAAACTGGGCCATCGCACCTGCGATACGGCAGAGTTGGTGTTCGAGGACATTGAAGTGGATGACGACTGCCTGATAGGCGGTGAAGGCAACGGTTACCGCATCGCGCTCGCCTATCTGGAAGGCGGTCGGGTGGGCGTGGCGGCCCAGGCCGTGGGCGCGGCGCGGGCCGCCTATGAAACAGCGGTCGAGTATGCCCGGGAAAGGGTTACCTTCGGCAAGCCGATCATCGAGCATCAGGCGATCACCTTCATGCTCGCGGAGATGGCGACCAAGGTCGAATGCGGCCACCAGATGACCCTGCACGCGGCGCGACTCAAGGATGCGGGCGAACCGTCGCTCAAAGCCGCAAGCATGGCGAAGCTCTATGCGACCCAGATGGCCGAGGAGGTCTGCTCCGACGCCGTGCAGATCCACGGCGGCAGCGGATTTTGCCACGGCGTTGTCGAAAAACTCTACCGCGACTGCCGCATCTACAAGATTTACGAAGGCACCAACGAGATCCAGAAGCTGGTCATCGGCCGGGAAATCCTGGCCGGCCGGTAGCCAGAGATGCGCGAAAAGCCCCTCGTCCTCCGTTCCGTCAACAACCCGGACGGCAGCCACTGCGTCGACCTCTTCCGCCGCCCCGACGGCAGCTTTGGCTTCGAGGAATACCGCCGCGACGCCGAGGACGGCCGGGGCTGGTTTCCCATTGGCGGTCACAAGGAAATGCGCTGGGACAGCGAGGTGGCCGCCTGGACGGCCGCGCTTGAAAAGGTGATCTGGCTCGGTGAGGCCAACTAGGCCGCCGCTGGTTTGCCGCCGCCCAACGTCAGCCGCGCCAGCAGCAGAGTGACAACGAACAGCGCGATGGCGCTGCCGCCAAGCGACCAGTGCACACCCACCACACCACCGAGCAAGCCGATTGTCATACCGCTGAAGGTCATCAGCCCGAGCGCGGCCATACTGTAGACGCCGATGACTCGGCCGCGCATTTCCGGCGGCGCGTGAATCTGCACCAGCGTCTGGGCCATAGACGTGTAGGCCAGATAGAGAAACCCGGCCACGAACAACAGCACCAGCGCCACGGGGAAGCTGGAGGTAAGGGCAAAGCCGCCCAGGCACGCCGCCCAGACGCCGACGAGGATAAAAGCCACGCCTGGCCGGGCCGGCAGCAGGTTCCGCCATTCCAGGATAAAGCCGCCAATCACGGCACCCGACGCATTCGCGACCAGCAACATCGAGTAACCGAAGCTGGAATTCACATGCCCCAGCGCCCCCGCGTAGGCGCCCATCTGGGCCTGATAGGCGAAGCCGATGAAGAAGGACGCGGCGCCGGCGATTGCGATCATCGAAATTATGGTGGTGTTGCCGCGAATGGCACGCAGGGTTGCGAGGATATCGGCAAAACCCCGCGCGGTTGATGGCCGGGGCTGGTCGCCAGTGCGGAATTTCGGCCCATAGGGCGCGCGCCACAGCCAAATCATCAGCGGCAGGTAGAGTAGCGCATTCAGGAACAGACCCGTGGCCGGGCCTATCACCAGCAACAGCAGACCGCCAACCGCCGGGCCCAGCAACAGCCCCACCGTGCGGGCCATGGCCAGCAGACGGACGCCGCTGTGCAATTGCTGCGGCTTGACGATGTCGTGCAGCAGCAATTGCGCCGCCGGCGACCAGAACACGCCGGCGAGGCCATGGACGATGAGCAGGATGACCGCGTGCCACTGCTCCAGCAGGTCGGTCGATATCAGGACGCCCCAGCCGACGGAAACGCTGATGAACAGCAGCATGCCGAACTGGATCACCCGGCGGGGGTCGAACCGGTCCGCCAGCGCGCCGGTGTAGACCGAGAACAGCAGAAACGGCACCCAGTGTGAGATCACCGCAAAGCCCGCCAGTTCAGGCGAGTTGAACTTCTTGTAGATCACCCAGTAGCTGATGACGTGTTCCATGCTGTCCGCCATCATCACCAACGCCGTGAACAGCAGATAGGGTGCCGAACCCTTTACACGGAGGGCGGCGAAAGACCGGCGGTCTGCGGCCGGGGCGGACTCAGTCATGATTGTCTCTCACGCCCTAATGTACCGACAGGAGGCTCGGGCCGCCATCGACCAGAACCGAATGCCCGGTTGCGTACGCAGCGCGCGGCGAGGCTGGAAACAGCGCCACGCTGGCCCTGTCGTCCGGCGTCCCGACGCGGTCGAGCGGCAGCTTCACATTCAACATTGTCCACTGGTTCCCCGCTGGTCTGGTTCGCGGTGATTCCGGAAGCGGCAGTTGCGCCCCCACAGCCAGGCTCCAAGATTTATGGAAGGTAGAATCGATCGACTAAAGAGATTAAGTACGCCCGTCTATTTGGCACCGGGAACGAATTTGACCTTTGCTCGATAGATCACCACAGGAATTCTGTGATCACGCAAGCTCAGCACCGGATTGGTCGTCCCATAAAAGCCCATTTTCACCGTCCAGGGGAGGTTGGCACCAACCCATATCCGCCGGACGACGACAAATCGATCCTTTTCAATTCGATAGTTCGGCAAATCAACGAGCCGTGCAGGCACCACCAGCAAGTCGCCGCGGTTGACCGTTGATTTGCCGGGGACAAGAGGGCGCAATCCGGCGGAAAGCGCATAGAACTGGAACCCCCAATGCCCCAGGAACCAATGGGTGGTGTTGGGTGAAATTGCACGCGCCAATCCTGCACCGCGCAATGCTGCATCTCTTTCGGTTCGGGCGTCCACGACATCAACCGCCCACACAAACAGGCCCGCGATGGCACTGCCGATGGTCGCGAGAGTTGCCGGGCGCCTGTAGGCGGAAGCATTCAGCGAGGTGTACGCAACCGAGCGACCCACCAGCAGACAGCAGATGACGAACAAGAACTCGAACCTTCGCGCTGCCGGGAACGGGGAGATCACGAAAGTGATCACTATTTCCGCGCCAAGCCACAACAACAGGCAGGTCGACAATGGATCAAAGCCGCGGCCCAGGCTGAGCAATCGCCGACCAGAAGTTTTGGATGGGAGCGACTGCATCGCCACCGCCCATATGACGGCGCCCCATGCCAGCAAGCCGAGGACTCCGTTCTGGCCGAATGACCGGAGGCCAAAGTTCGAAAAGTGCCCCCTCCATTCTACGGGCGGATACAGAGCAATCGACAGCAACAGCAGGAAACTTCCAATCAAAGCAATGATGACAAGAAGGATCCGGCCGGTTGCCAGGGAGATCACCAGCGGCAACAGCGCGATTGCGAGAACACCAAATATCGTGATGAAAGACAGCAGGACGCGAGACGCCGCGTGAATGTCCTTGGCGCCAAAAAACAGGAAAGCCTGCCAAAGCTTGGACGTTCCGTGAATGCTGTAGATAAAGCCTTCCCAGCCGAGAAATACCACCGCAGCGGCAGTTGCGCCGGCCAGAAAAGACCAATACGAGCGTCCGACAAGGGCAAACGCCGCCATGCCCGCGACTGCACTGATACCGGTATATTTGGTTTGCATTGCCAGGCCGGCCAGCAACCCGGCTGCCAGCACCAAAACGATTTTCCGGTTTGTTGACCTGTGATCAATCCCATAACGGAACAGCGCAACGGCGCCTAAGCCAACGGTCAACGCAGGAATGTCGATCATGAGATTGACCGCCGGCAAAACCGCCGGCGAGAACATCACGAACCACATGAGAATATTGTGGCACCCGGGCGCAAAATATCGGCCAAGCACCTGTAACAATTTCGCCAGCAAAAAGATGATCGGAAATAGAGCCAGCTTCCACAAAAACGGGGAATCGCCGAACAAAGTTATGGCCCCGGCAAACCAGTACAAAAACACAGGCGGAGCCGTAATATTTATCGCGGGTTCAGGCGCATCAAACCAAAAGATCAGCCCGCTGTAAGGCCGGAGAGGCTGATCCGCAAAAATCTCAGCCAGCAGATAAAACGCAGTGTCATCAATCGTCAGCGGTTTGAACGCGTTCAGAACGGTGAGCAAAAGCGCTGCGATGATCGGGTGCCAGATTGAAGAACGAGGGTTTTCTGTTGCCATGGACCCGGATTGAGTTAGGGAAGCCGGCTCGACTTATGGATTTTTCGAATAGCGCATGATTGTGGCCGCCCATGTGACCGTCAGCGAATGATCAATGGCCGTGCTGGTCTCGTGGCCTGGCACGCTGGATTGACCCGCTGCCTGGTGGATCAAACCATGATTTGCCCGCCATTCACATGCAGGGTTTCACCCGTCACCTGTGTGGCAGCGTCAGAGCTGAGATAAAGCGCGGCTTCGGCAATCTCATCGGGCCGGGTCAGGCGGCCCAGAGGCAGACCCGCGCCCCGCGCCTGCACCGCATCCTCGCTGAGCCCACCGCGGGGCTGGTCGGTGTCGGCAATGCCCGGCGCGATAACATTGACCCGGATATGATGGGATGCGAGCGCCGCCGCGATGGCGCGGGTCATGCCGATGACACCCCCCTTACTGGCCGTATAGTGGACGCCGTTGCCCACGGGCACCCAGAAGGCGGCGGAGGCGATGTTGACGATGGCGCCGGGCCGGCCCGCGTCGACCATCCAACGGGCCACGGCCTGAGAGCACAGAAAGCCGCCCTTCAGATTCACGTCCAGCACCTGGTCCCACAAATCTTCGCTCAATTCGAGAAATTCGGCGCGGGGATAGATGCCGGCGTTGTTGATCAGGATATCGGGCCCGCCGAGCCCAGCTGCGGCTTCCACCAGGGCGGCGGCAGTAGAAGCCTCGCGCACATCGCCCTGCACGAGCGCGGTGGCGACGCCGGCTGCATCAGCGGCCGCAGCCGTCTCCGCAGCCGCGGCTTCATCGTCCAGCCAATTGATCACCACGGAAGCGCCCGCGCCGGCGAAGGTTTCGACCATCGACCGGCCGATGCCTTTCTGCGCGCCGGTGACAATCACAACTTTGCCTGCGAAGCGGCCTGAGATGTCCCCGGGCCGGTCCTTGGGGCTGTTCATGAGCCTGTCCTTTTTTCCGTTGACCCTGCGACGCCCTGTTGTGAACCGGGTTTTGAGGCTGGACAAGAGCGACGGAGGCCATAAAACGATGCCCCATGACAAAAGATCTTCTCTCCCCATTCGCCACACCGGGTGACGCTCTGGCCGCCCAGGCGGCATCTCGCGGCGACCAGCCGGCGCTTGTATTCCCTCAGTCGGACAGGCAGCTGACCTTCGGCGAATGGCACGCCCAGTCACTGGCCATCGCACGCGCGCTGATCACGGCAGGCATCGGCCCGGGCGACCCTGTGGGTCTGCTGGCCGAAAATCGCATCGAATGGCCGGTGGTGCAGCTGGGCGTGGCGCTGGCGGGCGCCGTGCTAGTGCCCCTGAACACCCATTACCGCGAGGAGGAGCTCGGCTTTGCCCTCGAGAATGCCGGGGTTCGGTGGTTGTTCCTGTCGGAGGCGTTCCGCAACAGCCGCTATCTGGACATGGTGACGTCGCTCCGGCCGCGGATGCCGGACCTGGAAGCGGTCGTCGCCCTCGACCCCGTGGACGGCCTGCTGACCCTGGATGACCTGATCGCTACGGGCACTGACAGTGATGCCGCGTTGCCGGAAGTGGACCCCTGGGCGGTCGGTTCGCTGCAATATACGTCGGGCACCACGGGCTTTCCCAAAGGCGCTCTGCTTACCCACCACGGCATGATGGCGAATGCTTGGGGCATCTCCGGCCGCCTGCAAGTCTCGCCCACGGACCGCTGGCTCACCTTCATTCCACTGTTTCATTGCGCCGGGTGCATCATGACCATCATGGGTGCGCTGCAACGGGGCGCCACCTATTACGGCGTACCGGGCTTCGACACCGTTGAGATGTTCCGGATCATCGAGGACGCCCGCTGCACCATGATCTCCGGCGTGCCCACCTCCTATATCGCCATGCTGGAAAGCCCGGAGCGGGCAAATTTCGACCTGACCAGTCTGCGCGCCGGCACCTGCGGCGGCGCCGATACGGACCCGGCGCTGCTCAAAGCCTGTGCGGAGGCCTTTCCTGTACCGGGAGTGGTGCAGGTTTATGGACAGACAGAGGCCAGCACGCTCACCAGCCTGGCCGATTGCGACGACCCGGCCCGTTGGGAGACCTGCGGCCCGCCCCTGCCCGGCGCACAGGTGCGCATCACAGACGCGGTGACAGGCGCGCCGCTGCCCACCGGCGAGATCGGCCAGATTGAAACCACCGGTCCCATGCTGATGCACGGCTATCACAAGAACCCGGAGGCTACGGCCGATACCATCCGCGACGATGGCTGGATGCGTACCGGCGACCTGGGGGTGCTCAATGATGCGGGCTATCTGGTCATGGCCGGCGGACGGCTGCGCGACATAATCATCCGGGGCGGCGAAAACATTTATCCCGTCGAGATCGAAAACCTGCTCCGCGCCCATCCTGCCATCCTGGATATCGCCGTCTTCGGCGTACCGGACAGCTATTATGGAGAGGCAGTGGCCGCGGCGATGACTCTGACGGAAGACGTCTCCCCCGCAGACCTGCAGGCTTGGTGCCGGGACCGGATCGCCGGCTACAAGATCCCTGCCCAGTGGTTCCGGGTCGGGGAGTTCCCCCTGACCGCAAGCGGCAAGATTCGCAAGACCGAGTTGCGGGACTGGGCCCGGGCCGACGCCCTGGTCCCGCTCGACCAAGTTTGAAGGAACAAGGTGCGGCAATAAATCATTACATAAAGATATCTTTATGTTTGCCTGAAATGGCGAGAACCGCTACATAGTTGATTGAATTTGATGCCCCAAACGACCGCGCCGCTGCTGCGAGAGCAGAGGCGCGGTTCGTGTGTGCGGGCCCAAGAGACAACAAATCCTAGCAGCGACGGAGAAGAACATGAGCGCTAACGGCAACGATTATGTAATTGCAGACATCAGCCTTGCAGAATGGGGCGACAAGGAAATCGCCCTGGCCGAGGTTGAAATGCCGGGCCTGATGGCGACGCGGGAAGAGTTTGCCGCCGAGCAGCCCCTGAAGGGCACGCGCATCGCCGGCTCCCTGCACATGACCATCCAGACCGCGGTCCTGATCCAGACCCTCGAAGCACTGGGCGCGGATGTCCGTTGGGCCACTTGCAACATCTATTCCACCCAGGACCATGCCGCGGCGGCCATTGCCGCCGGCGGCACGCCGGTCTTTGCCGTCAAAGGCGAGACGCTGGAAGAATATTGGGACTACGCCCACCGCATCTTCGATTGGTCGGACGGCGGCGTGCCCAACATGATCCTGGACGACGGCGGCGACGCCACCATGCTGGTTCACCTGGGCCTGAAGGCCGAGACCGATCCTTCCGTCCTGGACAATCCGCAGAACGAGGAAGAGGAAGCCGCCTTCGCATCCATCAAGAAGCGGCTGGCCGAGAAGCCGGGCTGGTACAGCGAGGTCGCAAAGTCCATCAAGGGCGTGACCGAAGAGACCACCACAGGCGTTCACCGCCTGTATGAAATGCAGAAGCGGGGTGAACTGCTGTTCCCGGCTATCAACGTCAATGACAGCGTCACCAAATCCAAATTCGACAACCTCTATGGCTGCCGCGAATCCCTGGTCGATGGCATTCGCCGCGGCACGGACGTCATGATGTCCGGTAAAGTGGCGTTGGTCGCTGGCTACGGCGACGTTGGCAAGGGGTCTGCCCAGTCACTCCGCAACGCCGGCTGCCGCGTCATGGTGACGGAAATCGATCCTATCTGCGCGCTTCAGGCGGCCATGGAGGGCTACGAAGTGGTCACCATGGAGGATGCCGTATCGCAAGCTGACATCTTCTGCACCACCACCGGCAACATCGATGTCATTACCGTCGATCACATGCGCGCCATGAAAGACCGGGCCATCGTCTGCAACATCGGCCACTTCGACAGCGAGATTCAGGTCGCCGGCCTGAAGAACTTCAAATGGCACAACGTCAAGCCGCAGGTGGACGAGATTGAGTTCCCGGACGGCAAACGCATGATTCTGCTTTCTGAAGGGCGTCTGGTGAACCTTGGCAACGCCATGGGCCACCCGAGCTTCGTGATGTCAGCGTCCTTCACCAACCAGGTCCTGGCCCAGATGGAAATCTGGCAGAACCCGGACAAATATGAGAAAGACGTCTACGTCTTGCCGAAGCATCTGGACGAGAAAGTCGCCATGCTTCACCTGGCCAAGGTGGGTGCGACGCTGACCCAGCTCAGCAAAGAGCAGGCAGACTATATCGGCGTGCCGTCAGCAGGCCCCTACAAGCCGGATCACTATCGCTATTAGGCGCTACCAGGGCGGCGCAACGGGGCTGAGCCGCGTGAGCGGATGAATGGGGCGAAGAACGCACAAGGCCACAACATCTAGCGTATCCAAACCAAGAGGTTAACCATATATTACCATCTTGGCCGGTAGCGTCGTCGTTGACGCCGCCGGGGATATGCAGACAAGAAACTGTGGTCAAAACCGCCGCTCGACTGCCAGTTTTACACCTTCGCACCGCTCGTTTGGGCGGGCTCGCTAAAGCTGCGTTCTTCTCAGGGGCTTTGCTGCTGCCGGCCCCTGCCCTGGCCAACCCGCTGTTGGACAAGGCCCAGGCAAACCTGGACATCGCCGGCGTCGGCGCCGCCGTAGGCGTGGCCGCATTGTTGCTGGTTTTTGGCCTCGGTTGGCTGCTGGTCCGGACCAGCCGGTCCCGCGGCCGTTTACTGGGCCGAAGCGCACAACAGCTGCTCGCAGCGACCGGGACCGAATGCGTCGTCCGCCTGCCATCGGACAAAATCGTCGCCAGCGCCGGATTGCCAGCGCTCTTGGGCATCGCGCCGCGCCGGAACCTCGAACTGGAAGCCATCCGAGATGCGTTTGACGACGACGAATCGGACAAGCTGGTCAGTGCGCTCAACGACCTGTCCAAGACCGGCACCCCCTTCCGCCTGACTCTTAAATCTGCCGCCGGCAAATACATCCGTATCGATGCTGCGCCCGGCGAGCGCGGCGACGCGCTGCTGCTTACAGATGTCAGTGAACATGCCGGCGCACTGGAAAACCGCGACCATCAATATGAACGGCTGCGGTCCCTTGTGGACAGCCTGCCCCTGCCCATGTGGAGCCGAAATCAGGGTCTGTCGATCCAGGATTGCAACGCTGCCTATGTGAGCGCTGTGGAGGCCGAAACCCGCGACGATGTCGTGACCGAGAGCCGGGAGTTCGCCGAAGGCAATCTGGCCACCTCCGCCCGCACCCTCGCCCAGCGTGCCCTGGAAAGCGGCCTCGCCCAGACCGAAAGCCACCACATCGTGGTGGGCGGCCAGCGCCGGCTGTACGACCTCACTGAGGTGCCGCTCGGCAAAGGCGGGCAGACCGCCGGGTTTGCGCTCGACGCAACGATCCTGGAGGAAGTGCATCAGGATCTCACCCGCGTCGTCCGCGCCCATGATGAGGTGCTGGAACGGCTGGCAACGGCGATCGCGATCTTCGGCCCCGACAGGCGCATCACCTTCTTCAACAGCGCTTTCGCCCGCATCTGGGAGCTGGAAGAGGAATGGCTGACCAGCAATCCGGAACTGAACGAGATCCTCGACCGGCTCCGCGACCGGCGCATGGTGCCGGAAACCGGCGACTTCCGGGCCTTCAAGGAAGAATGGGACGGCCACTTTACGAGCTTGTTGTCGCCGCGCGAGGAGTTGATGTACCTGCCCAACGGGCAGGCGATCTGGACCGTCATCTCGCCTCACCCCTTCGGCGGCATCCTCGTCACCTTTGAGGACGTTACCGACCGGCTGACCCTTGAGCGCTCCTACAACACGCTGATCGACGTCCAGCGCGAAACCCTGGACAACCTTGCCGAAGGCGTCGCGGTGTTTGGTGAAGATGGCTGCATCAAGCTGTCCAACCCGGCCTTCAGAGAGCTGTGGGAGCTGGATGAGGAGTATCTGGCCGGTAGCCCCCATGTGCGGGACATTCTGGGCCGCTGTGAGCCACTGATCCGCTATGGCAAGGACTTCGACGCCTTCACCGACGCCTTTCTGGCACAATTGGCCAGCCGCGACACCCAAAGCGCGGTTTGGAACCGGGTCGACGAGAAAGTCATCGGCTGGGGTCTGGTGCCGCTGCCCGATGGTGGCGCGCTCTTCTCGTGCCGCGATATGTCTGACGCGATCAGGGTGGAACGCGCCCTGCGCGAGCGGAACGAGGCGCTTGAGGCCGCCGACAGGCTCAAATCTGAGTTCGTCGCCAACGTGTCCTACGAGCTGCGGACGCCGCTTAACACGATCATCGGTTTCACCGAAATTCTCGATAACAACTACTTCGGCGAGTTGAACGGCCGGCAGAAGGAATATGTCCAGGGCATCCTGGAAGCGTCGAGCCGCCTGCTATCCCTGATCAACGACATTCTCGACCTGGCCGTCATCGAAGCCGGACGCATGGTGCTGGACCTGCAACCGGTCAAGGTCAACGAGCTGCTGCAGGGCGTGTCGGTCCTCACCAGCGAATGGGCGCGCGAACAGGACCTGTCGATCCGCTTCAGCTGTCCCGCGGATGTGGGCGAAGTACGGGCCGACGAGAGCCGGCTGAAGCACGCGCTGTTCAACCTGATTTCCAACGCCATCAAATTCACCCCGCCCGGTGGGAGCATCGTGGTTTCCGCCTCTCGGCAGGAAAACGACCTGCGGCTGGTAGTCGAAGATACCGGTGCCGGCATCGAAGACGACGACCAGGACCGCGTGTTTGGCAAATTCGTCCAGGGTGAGAACGCCAATGCCCGGCAGGTGGGCGCAGGACTTGGCCTGTCGCTGGTGAAAAGCCTGGTGGAACTGCATGGCGGCAAGGTGGAACTGGAGTCCAAGCCAGGCGAAGGCACCAAGGTGATCTGCGTTCTGCCTGCCGGCCCCACCGACCTGAGCGCCGGCGAACCGATGCCGCCGATCGACGATGTGGGCGACGCGGAACAGGGCGTCGCCGCGGAATAGACGGTTGACCCAACGTCAATCAGCCGTCAATCGGACGTCAGTCAAAATGCAGCTCGGGCGTGGCCTATACCCTTCCCTTCCCCGCCCCTATAACCTCGGCAAGATGACCGTCAACGCCGCGACCAGTCCCGATTTGATTGATGAAGACGGCCTCTCCCGGCTCGCGGGCGATCTGGCCGCCACCGTCCGTGGCGGCGACCTGATCGCACTCTGGGGTGACTTGGGTGCCGGCAAAACCACCTTCGCCCGCTCCTTTATCCGCGCACGCGCAGCGCAGGCCGGTGTCCAGGTCGACGAGGTCCCCAGTCCGACTTTCACGTTGGTTCAGACCTATGAATTGCCCGGCGGCGCGATCTGGCATTTTGACCTCTACCGGCTCGCGACCGCGGACGAGGTCTGGGAACTGGGCCTTGAGGATGCGCTCGCCGGCGGCATATCCCTGATCGAGTGGCCAGAACGGATGGGCCCGTTGCTGCCGGCCCGGCGCACGGACCTGTCGCTTGAATTTGTGGAGGAACACGATCTGCGCCGGGTGACGGTGACCCACCGCAATGGCTGAACGCGACTCGGAAATCAGTGCCTTTCTGCAGGCAACACCCTGGCGCGATGCAAGGCGCGATCCGCTTCCAGGGGACGCGTCCTTCCGGCGGTATGAGCGATTGGTGGGTGGACCCTCGCCCGCGATGTTGATGGATGCACCACCGCCCGAGGAAGATGTGCGCCCCTTCGCTCGCATCGCGCGGCACCTGATCGGGCTGGGCCTGAGCGCTCCCGCGATCCACGCCGCCGATGAGGCGCGCGGCCTGCTGGTGATCGAGGACTTCGGCAACGACACCTACACCCAATTGCTGGCCGCAGACGCCGATGAGACTGAACTCTATGAATTGGCGACGGACGCGCTGATCGCCCTGCACCGTCTACCTGCGGCGACCGACGTGGAAGCGCCGCCCTATGACCTTGCCGCCTACCTGACCGAAGCGCGCCTGCTGACCGAGTGGTTCCTGCCCGCCATGGATGCCGCGCCGATGACGGCCGCGGTCGAAGCATATGAAGATGTCTGGAGAAACCTGCTGCCCCTGGCCGATGCTGTTCCGGTCACCCTGGTGCTGCGCGATTTTCACGTGGACAACCTGATGGCCCTTGCCGGACGCACGGGTGTCCAGCGTTGCGGCCTGCTGGATTTCCAGGACGCGCTGATCGGACCGGTCGCCTATGACATGATCTCCCTGCTGCACGATGCCCGTCGCGATGTGCCGGCCCCGCTCAAGCAGGCCATGACTGCCCGCTATCTGGCCGCCTTCCCGGACATCGATCGGGCCGCCTACGTCGCGGCCGCGGCTGTGTTATCCGCACAACGCAACTGCAAAATCATCGGCATTTTCACCCGGCTCTCGCGCCGGGACGGCAAGTCGGGCTATCTAGGGCATATCCCCCGGGTCTGGCAGCTGCTCGAAGCCGACCTTGCCCATCCTGCACTGACGCCGCTCAAGGCGTGGCTGCAAATTCATGCGCCGCCTCACCTGCGTACCGCACCATCTGCCTGAACATCGACAGCCTGAACATCGATCGCCATGACTGCCAAAACACCCCGGAAACTGAACCTCACTCACGGCATGATCCTGGCTGCGGGTTTCGGCAAGCGCATGCGGCCGATTACGGACACCTTGCCCAAGCCACTGGTGCAGGTGGCCGGCCGCGCCCTGCTGGACCGGGCGCTGGACCATTTCGAGACAGCGGGCATCTCCAAGGTGGTGGTCAACAGCCACTATCTGGGCGACCAGATCAGGGACCATCTGGCCCCCCGCAACTCGCCGGACATTATTCTGTCTCCGGAAAGCGAGATCCTGGAAACCGGTGGCGGCGTGTTGCACGCACTGGACCAGCTGGGCGACGCACCCTTTGTTGCTGCCAACAGTGACGCCCTATGGGGGGACGGGCCTACACCGGCGCTATCCCGCATGAGGGATGTCTGGGACGACACCCGCATGGATGCGCTTCTGCTGCTGCATTCGACCGTGAATGCTGTGGGCTACGTAGGGCGCGGTGATTTTTTCATGGAGCCGGACGGGGCGTTGACCCGCCGTCAGGAAGGCGGCGTTGCGCCATTTCTGTTCACCGGCATCCAGATTCTGCACCCACGCTGCTTCGACGGCGAGGCGCCGGGTAAATTCTCGCTCAACCGCATCTACGACAAGGCGCTTGCCGCAGGCCGCCTGTTCGGTCTGCGCCATGACGGCGACTGGTACCATGTCGGCACCCCGGAAGGACTGGCAGAAGTGGAGACCATTTTCCGGCGCCCCAAGGCGCTGCAACGGCTGTTCTGAGCCGCATCATGAGCCAGGCACCCCGCCCGCCCGACGTCTCGACCATCCCGGCGAACCTGCCATTTGTCGATACCGTGGCGGCGGAGTTGCTGGCGCGAACCGCGGGTGACCCTCTAGCGCTCAGCGGCTATGAGGTGCTCCTGCCCACCCGCAGAGCCTGCCGGGCCCTGTCCGATGCGTTCCTGCGCCAGAGCGAGGGGCAGGCCCTGCTGCTTCCGCGGCTTCGCCCCATCGGCGATGTGGATGATGAAGAACTGGCCTTCGCCGCCGACGAATCGGGGGACCTGCAGGCCGCGATAGATCTGCCGCCGGCGATCAGCGACCTGCGCCGGCGTCTGTTGCTCAGCCGGCTGGTGCTGGCGCAGCGGGACGCCACCGGCCCGGACATGACCATCGACCAGGCGTCCTGGCTGGCCGCTGAACTGGCCCGGCTGATCGACCAGGCACATACCGAAGGCATCGATTTCAGCAAGCTGCCGGACATCGTGCCCGAGGAACTGGCGGCCCATTGGCAACAGACCGTCCGGTTCCTGGAAATTGTCACCGACGCCTGGCCGAAGCAGCTGGCCGCGGAGGGCGCGATCGACCCGGCGGACCGGCGCAACCGCATGATCCGCGCCCAGGCCGAGGCCTGGCAGAAGGCACCGCCGGATCATCCGGTCATCGCCGCCGGCTCCACCGGAACAATCCCGGCTACCGCCGATCTGCTGGGCGTGGTGGCGCACTTGCCCCAAGGCGAAGTGGTGCTTCCGGGGCTTGACCAGACCCTCGACCCGGAAAGCTGGGTGGCGGTGGGCAGGACCGCCTCCCATCCGCAATACGGGCTTTCGCGATTGCTGGAACGGCTGGACATCACGCGGGATGATGTGCGCGCCTGGCCCGCACCAGAACAGTCCCGCCACGAGATTGCGCCAACAGCACGTCTGGGGTTGGTATCGGAGGCGTTCCGTCCCGCCATTACGACCCACCGCTGGGCAGCGTGCGATCTCGACACCGAGGCAGTTCGGCGGTCTTTGGCGGCCCCCAACCTGGTATTTTTGAGCGAGAGCCGCGCGCCGAGGGAAGAGGCTGGAGCCATCGCGGTGGCGCTGCGGGCACAGCTGAACACCCCTGAGGCAACCGCGGCGCTGGTCACGGCCAACCGCGACCTGGCGCGGCGGGTGGCGATTGCCTTGCGCCGCTGGGGCATCGAGATCGACGACTCCGCGGGCCAACCGCTGGGCCACAGCGCCCCCGCAATATTCCTCGTGCTGATCGCCGAGATGATCGCGGCCGATTTCGCGCCGGTGCCCCTGCTGGCGGCGCTGAAACACCCGCTGGCGGCCGCCGGGATGCCGCGCGGTGAGTTTCTGGCCAGCTTGCGACGCCTGGAACGGCTGATCCTGCGCGGCCCTCGGCCTGCGCCGGGCTTGAATGGGCTGAGCCACGCCCTTACGGCCGCTGCGTCTGCGGCTGCCGCCCGCGGCGAAGAATTGCGAGTCGATAAGGAAGCGGCTCTGGTGGGCCGGTTGAAAGAGGTGGCCGCGCCTCTGATCGCGGCGATGGCCAAACCGGAGACACCGCTGCCGGAACTGCTGGCCGCACATATGGCAGTCGCCCAGGCCCTGGCTGCCACCGATGATGAAGAGGGTGCGGCGCGCCTGTGGGCTGGCGACGACGGCGAAGCGACCGCCCGGTTTGTGGACGATTTGGCGGATGCGGGCGCGGAGCTCAGTCTGCCGCCCCTGCATCATGCTGCCCTGTTGCAGGCGCTCATGTCCGGCCGGGTGTTGCGGCCCCGCTATGGCACCCATCCGCGGCTTGCCATTCTCGGACCGCTCGAGGCGCGGCTGCAGCATTTCGACCTGGTGGTCGTGGGCAGCCTGAACGAGGGCGACTGGCCCGGCGCGCCGCCCGCCGACCCCTGGATGAGCCGGTCCATGCGCGATGCGCTGGGGCTGATGCCGGTGGACCGGCGTGTGGGCCTCTCCGCCCACGATGTGGCGCAACTGCTGGGTGCGCCAACGGTGATGCTGACCAGGGCGCAGCGCGCCGAAGGCAGTCCCACGGTACCATCGCGCTGGCTGCTGAGATTGGAAACGGTTCTGAAATGCCTGAAGCTGACCGGCGCCCAGGCCGAGGATTCTTCCTCAATTGCCTGGCGCAACGACACCCACAACGAGCTCTATGGTCAGCTTGACGACGCCGGCGCCGCCACGCCCGTCGGTAGGCCCCAGCCAAAGCCGCAGGTCGCGGATCGGCCACGCCAGCTCTCTGTCACACAGATCGAACGCTGGCGGCGCAATCCCTACGAGGTCTACGCCCGGCGAATCCTCAAGCTGCGCGCACTGGAAGACCTGGACGCACCGCCCGGTGCCCGGGACCGGGGCAATTTCATCCACGACGCCATCGACCAGTTCATGAAGGCGCAGGGGACGGGGGCCTTGCCAACCGATGCACTCCAACAGTTGGAAGACTTTGGCCGGGCGGCCTTTGACCAGGCCCTGGAAAGCCCGATTGTCCGCGCTTTCTGGTGGCCGCGCTTCCAGCAGATCGCCGCCTGGTTCATTGGCGAAGAGACAGACAGGCGCGCTGTGACCCAGCGGACCCTGACGGAGGTCGAAGGTCACCACGATATCCCGGGTCCCAAAGGGCCTTTCCGGCTGACAGCCAAGGCAGACCGGCTGGATGTTTCAGCGGCGGGCGCGATCGATATTTCCGACTACAAGACCGGCCGCCCGCCTGCGCAGAAAGATGTGGCAAAGGGCTATGCTCCCCAACTGCCGCTGGAGGGATTGATCGCGCAGGACGGCGTTTTCGAGGGCTTGAGCAGCGCGGAGATCAATGAGATTGCAGGCTTCTGGTACTGGCGGCTCGCCGGCGGCACGCCCGCGGGTGCGGTCACCACCGCGGTTGCGTCGAAGGCCACGGTCGAGCAACTGATTGACGAGGCGCGGGATGGCCTTTCACGACTGGTCCACGCTTTCGACAACCCTGAAACCCCCTATGCCTGCCGGCCCAAACCACAATTTGCACCCGCATTTGACGACTATGAACATCTCGCCCGGGTGCGCGAATGGACCACGCCGGCCGGCGACGGGGACGGCGAATGACCGACCTTTCCACCCCGGCCGCCACCCCAGCAGAACGCGCCACCCGGCGTCAGCGGCAGGCCTCCGACCCCTGGACCAGTGCCTGGGTCACTGCCAATGCCGGCACCGGCAAGACCAAGGTGCTGACGGACCGGGTGTTGCGCCTGTTGCTGGCGGGCACCCTGCCCAACCGGATTCTGTGCATCACCTTTACCCGCGCCGCCGCCGCAGAAATGCGCAAGCGGGTCGCGGGCGACCTTTCTGACTGGGCAACCCTGGACGACGACGCATTGGCAGCGGAAATCCATGCCCTCACGGACGAAGCGCCAGACGCGGAAACGCTGGAGAATGCCCGCCGCCTGTTCGCGACCGTCCTGGATGATTCCATCGGCCTGCGGATCGACACGATCCACGCCTTCTGCCAGGAGGTGCTGAAACGCTTCCCTTTGGAGGCCGGCGTCGCGCCGCACTTCGAGGTTCTGACCGAACGGGACGCCGCCGATTTGCTGGATGAGGCCCGGCGGCAGGTACTTTCCAGTGCTCAGTCTGACGGCCCCACCGCTGACGCTGGCATGGCCGCAGCCGTCAAGGCCCTGTCGATCGAGATCGACGACCGCGCGTTTGATGAGGTAATGGCGGCGCTTACGGCGGCGCGGCATCGGCTGGCGGCAAGCCTGGGCGCCACACAAAGCTGGGCCGGCGCGTTACGCGACGTGCTCGCCCTGGCAACAGATCAGACCGCTGCCGGACTGACCGCCGCATTCGTCGCCGCCGATACCGGTCGCGATCAGGTGCTGGCCCAGGCAGCGGCGGCCCTTCAAGGCGATACTGATGCGGAGCGCAAGCGGGGCGACGCGCTGCAACGGTGGCTGGACGCGGAGCCGGACCGCCGCGCCGCGCTGTTGCCTGCCTACGAGCTGGTGTTTCTGACCACTGCCGGCGAGCGGCGCAAGAAGTTCGCCAACAAGGCGCCGCGGGAGGCCCTGCCTGATATCGAAGACATCCTTGGCGCGGAGGCAGACCGCCTGATGGACTACCGGGGCCACTTGCAGCCCGTGCGTCTGTTCGAGCTGAACCAGGCGGTGCTGCGGCTGGCAGAGGCGGTCATCAATCGTTTCGAACAACTGAAAGCGGGCCGTGCGGCGCTCGACTATGCCGATCTGATCGACCGGGTGCGCCGCTTGCTACAGAGCGGCCAGGCGGCCTGGGTGCAGTTCAAATTGGATGAGGGCATCGAGCATGTGCTGGTGGATGAAGCCCAGGACACCAGCGCGGATCAGTGGCAACTGGTCCAGAGCATTACCGACGAATTCTATTCCGGCATGGACCAGCACGAGGATAAGGGCCTGGACCGCTCCGTCTTCGTCGTCGGCGATCCGAAACAATCGATCTTCAGCTTTCAGGGCGCTGACGCCGCCGTTTTCAGCGCCACCCATGAGACGTACCGAAATCGGGTAACGGGCGCCGGGCGGCAGTGGGAAGACGTCCCCCTGATGGAGTCCTTCCGCTCGACCCAGGCCGTGCTGGACATCGTGGATGAAACCTTCGCCGATGGCGAGACATCGGCAGGTGTCCGCGCGGCAGGTGACCAACTCCAGCACACCGCGGTGCGCGAGGATCAGTATGGCCGGGTAGAGCTTTGGCCGCTCGCGCCAGCCCTCGCGGCGGAAGAGGAAGACGCGTGGGAGTTGCCTACCGTTACCGAGGGGCCGCTGGCGCCGAATCTCGCCCTGGCCCGGCAGATCGCCAGTACCATCAAGGGCTGGTGGAAACGCCGCGAGCCGATGGTCTGGTTCACAAATGCGGACAAGACCCGCAGCATGCGCCCGCTTCGCCCGTCCGACGTGATGATCCTGGTGCGCAGGCGCAACGAACTGGTCGACATGATCGTCCGCGAACTGAAGGCCGCGGATGTGCCAGTGGCAGGCGTGGACCGCATGCATCTGGGCGAGCAGATCTCGGTCATGGACCTGATGGTGCTGGGCGACTTCCTGCTTTTGCCATCCGACAACCTGGCGTTGGCCACTGTCTTGAAATCTCCGCTGATCGGGCTGGACGAAGACCAGCTGTTTGCTCTCGCTCACGGACGAGAGGGCACGCTCTGGCAGCAACTCGGCCTCAGCGAAGACCCGGAGAGCAGGCACGCGCGCCAGCGCCTGGCGGGCTGGCTGGACCAAGTCGACTATCTGTCCCCGTTCGATTTTTTCGCCCGTGTCCTGGACAGCGCCGCGGGCGACCCGCGGCAGAGTGGCCGTCGGGACATCCGCGCCCGACTGGGCAGTGAAGCCGACGATCCGGTCGATGAATTCCTGGGCCTCGCCGCCACCTATGAAGCAACACGGACGCCGTCGATGCAGGATTTCCTCCATTGGGTCCGGAGCGGCGACACGGTAATCAAGCGGGACCTCGACCAGGCAGAACGGGACGAGGTGCGCGTAATGACGGTGCATGGCGCCAAAGGCCTGCAGGCGCCCATTGTCTTCATGCCCGATACGGTCAGCGTTCCGCGGGATTCAGAGCGCATCCTGTGGGGCGGTGAAGACGACGTGCCTTTGTGGGCGCCGCTCCGCCGCTATGAAACCGAGACGATGAAAGGCCGCCGGCTGGATTCTGAGACCCGGCGGCTGGAGGAATATCGCCGGCTTCTCTATGTGGCGCTCACCCGGGCAGAGGACCGGCTGATCGTCTGCGGCGCATCGCCCAAGATCAAAATTCAGGAGAACTGCTGGTACGAAACCGTGAAGGCTGGAATCGCCCGGCTGGGCGAGCCAACGGAGATGACCTTCGCCACCTGGACCGGCGAGGGCTGGATCTACGATCGCGGCAAGGAGGCCGCCGGGTCTGTCCAGGATGACGAGACCGCCGCCATCCCACCGCAGGAATGGCTGTTTGCGCCCGCGCCTCCGGAAGACACCCCGCCAAGGCCGCTGACACCTTCCCGCGCCGTGGACGAAGAGCCCCCTGTCTTCCCGCCCCTGACGGAGGACGGCGGGTCGAGGTTTCGCCGCGGCTTGGTGATCCACCGTCTATTGCAAAGCCTGCCTGACATGCCGCCCGACGGCCGGGAAGACGCCATTGAGCGGTATTTGTCCCGTCCGGCAGTGAGCCTGGGTGACGAAGAAAACGCGCAGATCTCCGTGGAGGTGTTGGCGCTGTTATCTGATCCGGCGCTGGCGCCGCTCTTCGCTGCTGGCTCCCGCGCCGAAGTCCCCCTGACCGGATTGGTGGACGGCCATGTGGTCTCGGGGCAGATCGACCGGCTGGTGGTGGACGACGACAGTGTGTCCATCGTCGACTACAAAACCAACCGCCCACCGCCAACAGAAGAGGCCGGTGTAGCCCCTCTCTATGCCGCGCAGATGGCCTTATATCGGGCCCTATTGCGCCAAATTTACCCGGGCAAAGAGGTGAATTGTTTCTTGCTGTGGACGTCTGAAGCTCGAATCATGAAGCTTTCCGGGGCATTCCTGGATGTCAATTTACCCACAGTGGGGGTGGTTGACCCCGGTGATGCCGCTACCTAGATTCCGTTGGTTCGCGGATGGTGCACGATTTCGAGAATTCGGCGCCTCCCGCAGCATAGCAAAGTTAGCGAGGGTGTGATGAGCACGACCAAAGTTACCGACGACTCGTTTGAGACTGACGTTCTGAATGCGGACAAGCCGGTCATCGTGGACTTTTGGGCGGAGTGGTGCGGACCCTGCAAACAGATCGCGCCGGCGCTTGATGATTTGGCCGCTGATCTGGGCGACAAGGTCACCGTCGCCAAAGTGAATATCGACGAAAACCCGCTTACGCCGCAGAAATACAACGTCCGCGGCATCCCCACCCTGATCCTGTTCAAGGATGGCCAGCCCGCCTCGACGAAGGTTGGCAGCCTGCCGAAAAGCAAGCTTTATGAATGGGTCGAGGGCGAGGTCAACGGCTAGGCGCTGTTACGATCTGGTCCCCGTACCGGCCCAGTATATCTCCGACCAGATAGAGTGAGCCGGTCACCAGCAGGGTGCCCGTAGCTGATTGCTGCCCGGCCAGAGCCAAAGCCTGTTCGACTGACCCGGCGCTGTGGCCTTGCATGCCAAGGTCAGTGGCCACGGCTGCCACCCTATCCGGCACGTGCCAGTCGTGGTCTCCCGGCCCGGCCAGACCAATAACGCCCTGAACACGCCCGGCAAAAGGCGCGAGGAAGTCCGGCAGATCGCGATTGTCCAGCAACGCGGCTGCCAGCCAGACCGGCCCATGCTGATGCTGCACCCATGCGGCCAACGCCTCAGCCGCGGCACGATTGTGGCCGCCATCCACCCAGACCTGCCAGCCGGGCGCCTGGCCTCCAATACCTGCCAACGGCTGCAGCCGCCCCGGCCATGTGGCCTTGCCAATACCCGCCACGATCTCAGCTTCCCCAACATCTGGCAGGTCAAGCAGGTCGAGGCAGGCAATCGCGGTTGCGGCGTTGATTGACTGATGCAGACCAGAGAGGGCCGGGGTGGGCAAATCAAACGACCAGCGGCGGCCCCGGTAGGCGAACCCGTCCCGCCGTGTCTCGACCCGCCATTGAGCGGGAGCCGCGAACAGCGGCGATCCAGTGGCCGTTGCAGCGTCTTCCAGCACTCTCCAAGCCACCGTCGATTGCGGCGCGATGACCGCCGGGACGTCTGGCTTGAAGATACCAGCTTTCTCCCCGGCAATCTGCGCGAGCGTATCGCCCAGATATCCCTGATGGTCGATGGAAACGGGCGTTATCACCGAAAGTGCGGGCTTATCGACGACATTGGTCGCGTCCAGCCGGCCACCAAGACCGGTCTCCAGAAGCAGCCAGTCCGCGGGTTTTTCCGCATAGGCAAGATAGGCGATGGCCGTGGTGATCTCGAACCAGGTGATTTCCTGTCCCTGGTTCGCGGCCTCGACGCGATCAATCAAATCCAGCAACAGGGCATCCGTGACTGGCGCGCCCGCAAGGCCGATCCGCTCGTTGAAGCGTATTAGATGCGGGGAGGTGTATGTGTGCACCCGCTTGCCCGACGCCGCCAGACAAGCGTTCAGGAAGGCCAGGGTCGAGCCCTTGCCATTGGTGCCGGCAAGGTGGATCACCGGCGGCAGTCGGTCCTGTGGGCGGCCCAGGGCCTGCAGCAGGCGTTCAATCCTGCCAAGGGACAGGTCGATTACCCGCGGGTGAAGTTTCTGGAGGTGCGCCAGACGCGCGTCGATTTCTGCACTCAGGCCGGAAGGTTCCGGCCGGGAAAGATCATCCATCCGCAGGCGCGGCGCTGGACGCGTCCGGCAGGGCTTCCCGGGTGCGCGGCAAGGCGACCACCTCGGCAGTCGCCTTGGGCCGGATTAAATGGCGGATCAGCCGGGCGATCGTGTCGCGCAACTCGCCCCGTGGCACGACCATATCGACCATGCCATGCTCCAGCAGATATTCGGCGCTTTGGAAGCCTTCCGGGAGGTTTTCGCGGATGGTGTCCTCGATCACCCGCTTGCCGGCGAACCCAATCACCGCGCCAGGCTCCGCAATAGCAATATCCCCCAGCATGGCGAACGAGGCGGAGACGCCGCCGGTCGTCGGGTCGGTCAGCAGCACGATCACCGGCAGGCCGGCTTCCTTGACCTCTTCCACGGCGATGACCGTCCGCGGCATCTGCATCAGCGAGAGAATTCCCTCCTGCATGCGCGCGCCACCCGAGGCTGGAATCGCAATCAGCGGCGCCTCCTGCAGCGTGGCCAGACGCGCGGCCGAGACAAAGGCCTCACCCACCGCGATGCCCATGGAACCGCCCATAAACTTAAAATCGAATACCGCGATTACTGCCGGCAGGCCGCCGATCTTGCCATGGGCGACGATGATGGCGTCGCTCTTGCCGGTGCCGGTTTTGCTCTGCGCTTCCTTCAGGCGGTCGGAATAGCGCTTGCGGTCCCGGAATTTCAGCGGGTCGGTCACGGTTTCTGGCTGTTCGATCACGGTAAATTCGCCATCGTCGAACAGAAATGTGAGTCGCTCATTCGCCGAGATGCGCAGGTGATGGCCGCAATGGTTACAGACCTTGTGATTGGCCTCCAACTCGCGATGGAAGATCATCTGGCCGCAGCTGTCGCATTTGACCCAAAGATTGTCCGGCGCCTCGCGTGAGCCGAGGCCGCGGATCTTCGGGCGCATGATGTTGTCGAGCCAGCTCATGGGCCAATTCCTTCTGCGTTGGGCTGCAGCATCCTCATAGATTTATCCTGCCGGTTCAAGGTGCCGGAATTATGGCGATAAGGTTGAGCGATCGGCACGCCATTAACTTTTTGCGCCGTCCAACCGCGCCACGGCGAGTTGTGCCGCAGCCAGGTCCTCCAGCGCCGCGCCCACAGACTTGAAGAGGGTGATGTCGTCATCAGTCACCCGGCCGGCCGCATCGCCGCGGGTGAGATCGTAAAGGTCGGCAAGCACGTCAGTCTCGGAAATCACACCCGCCGACAGCGGTATCGCCAGATCGCCGCCTTCCTTGAGGGCACCGGCGCGGGTATCGACAAACAACCGGGCGCGGGTCACGGCCACATCATCGGACTCGCGCATATCCGGGCGGAAAGCGCCGACCAGGTCCAGATGCTGGCCAGGGCGGAGCCAGTCGCCCTGGATCAACGGGTCGACCGAGATGGTCGCGCAAGATACCACGTCGGCAGTGCCGACGGCGGCGGCCAGGTCATCTGCCACGGAAAACTCGATGTGTGGGAGGTCGAGGCCGTCGACCACTGCCTGCGCCCGGTCGGAACGCCGCCCCCAAACCACGACCTCACGAATTGGCCGGACGGCGGCGTGCGCCTGAATCAGATGGGGCGCAAGCGCGCCCGTGCCGACCATCAACAGGCGCGCCGCATCGGGCCGCGCCAGATAGCCGGCGGCAAGGGCCGAGGCCGCCGCCGTGCGCCGGACCGTCAACGCCTGACCATCCAGCAGTGCCCGGGGGGCACCTGTCTCACCGTCCAGCAGCAGGTACTGGCCCATGATGGCTGGCAAGTCTCTGTCCCCGTTTCCTGGGAACACAGACACGACCTTGACGCCAATCTCGCGACCCGGCTGCCAGGCAGGCATCAACAGGAGAGTCGCGTCCGGCGCCCCGGGCACCTCAATCTGATGGTGATGGCGCACCGGCATTTCGCAGCCGTCGCGGAACATGTCCCGCAGCGCCTCTATCAGCGCCGGATAGTCGAGGCCGGCGTGAATCTGCTCGGCACTAATGTGAAGCATGGGTTATCTCGTGGCTCAGCGGGGCGCAGGGGGTGAGGCGGCCTGCTTTTCCAGCCGATCTGTCAGGCGCTTGACTTCACGTCGCTGCCGGCGGGCTTCGCGTCGCGTGCCGCCACCCGCGATCCAGGACACGAACAACCCCACCAGAAACCCCACGGCCAGACCCACGAACAGGAGCGCGATGGCGGGAATCCGCAAGCTCACGTCACTGGGCCAGAAATCTACAGTCGTCCAATGGTGGTTGGTCGCGGCGAAAATCACCAGCACCAGCGCCACCACAACAACAATCAGCCAGACAAATAACCTGATCATGCTTCACCCGCGACCAGGGCGGCGCGCCGGGTCAGATGGCTCAATCCGCCGCTTTCGAGTTAAGCCGTTCGCGCAGCAACTTACCGGTCTTGAAATAGGGAACCCGTTTTGACGCTACCGCCACGGCATCGCCGGTGCGGGGGTTGCGGCCAATGCGCGGGTCCCGCTGCTTGACCGAAAAGGCGCCAAACCCGCGAAGTTCCACACGGTCGCCCTGCTCAAGAGCACGGGAAATCTCTTCGAAAACGGCCTGAACAATGCGGTCGAAAATGCGCCGCTGCGCCAGTTCCGGATAGCGATCGGACAGCCGCCGAATGAGTTCGGACTTCGTCATGCCTTCGCCACGGAGGCCTATGGCCTCCCTGCCTCCCCGACGGCGGTTACAGTATCGGTTTCGTTGAGCCGACCGCCGCGCGTTTGTGTTTTCCGGCCAGAGCCGGCTTGACGCTAGCCTGCCAATCGAGGCGGGCGGCGTCAAGCCAACCAATTGGTCGGATTACTTTTTCTTGCCCTTTTTGGGCTTCTCGTCGGCGGCCTCCCCAGACTCGCCGTCATCGCCGTCTTTGGCTGCAGCAGCTTCTTCGGCGACAGCCTCTTCGGCTGCGGCTTCTTCCGCTGGCGCTTCTTCCGCGGCAGCTTCTTCTGCGACAGCTTCTTCGGCCGGCGCCTCTTCCGCGGCAGCTTCTTCGGCTGGCGCTTCTTCGGCGGCGGCTTCTTCAGTGGGCGCTTCTTCAGCCGCAGGCGCTTCCGCGGCCTCCACCGCCTCGCCGCCTGCCCCGTCGTCGGACCCATCTTCAGGTTGCGCCTGGTTCAGGGCTGCACCCAGGATATCGCCCAGGGATGCACCGGAATCGGACGAGCCATACTGTGCCATGGCTTTTTTGTCTTCTTCCACCTCACGGCCCTTAATCGACAGAGACAGCTTGCGGCTGTGCTTGTCGATGTTGCTGATCTTGGCATCGACCTTTTCGCCCACTGCGAAACGGTCAGGCCGTTGATCCTGCCGCTCCCGCGCCAGCTCCGCCTTGCGGATAAAGCCCGGGACGCCGTCGGAAACGGTCACCTCAAGGCCACCATCGGTCACTGCGGTGATGGTGCAGGTGACAATGACGCCCCGTTTAAGCTCACCCGCGACGGCCTCGAAGGGATCGCTTTCGAGCTGTTTGATGCCGAGGCTGATGCGCTCTTTCTCCACGTCAACTTCGAGGATCTTGAACTTGACCATGTCAGCTTTGGCGAAATCGGCTACTGCCTCGTCGCCGGACTTGTCCCAGGACAGGTCAGAAAGGTGCACCATGCCGTCGATATCGCCGGGCAGGCCGACAAACAGGCCGAATTCGGTGATATTCTTGACCTCGCCTTCCAGCTCGGTGCCGGACGGATACTGTGCGGCGAAGGCTTCCCACGGATTGTCCATGGTCTGCTTGAGGCCCAAGCTGATCCGGCGGCGCTGGCTGTCCACATCGAGGACCATGACATCCACTTCCTGGCTGGTCGAAACGATCTTGCCAGGGTGGACGTTCTTTTTGGTCCAGGACATTTCGGAGACGTGCACCAGGCCTTCGATACCGGCCTCCAGTTCCACGAAGGCGCCATAGTCGGTAATATTGGTGACACGGCCGGTAACCCGCATGCCGATCGGGTATTTGGCGTCGACGCCTTCCCAGGGATCGGCTTCCAACTGCTTCATGCCGAGGCTGATGCGCTGGGTTTCCGGATTGAAGCGGATCACCTGAACATCGACAGTCTGGCCGATCTGCAGGGCCTCGGTCGGGTGATTGACGCGCTTCCACGAGATGTCGGTCACGTGCAGCAGGCCATCGATGCCGCCCAGATCCACGAAGGCGCCATAGTCGGTGATATTCTTGACCACGCCCTGCAGCACCTGACCTTCTTTGAGGTTCTGCACCAGCTCGGCGCGGGCTTCCTCGCGGGTTTCCTCAAGCACCGCACGGCGCGAGACGACGATGTTGCCTCGCTGGCGGTCCATCTTGAGGATCTGGAAGGGCTGCGGCGTGTTCATCAGCGGGGTCACGTCGCGCACCGGGCGGATATCCACCTGGGAGCCGGGCAGGAACGCCACGGCGCCGTTCAGATCCACCGTGAAGCCGCCCTTGACCTTGCCGAAGATGCGGCCGGTGACGCGCTGGCTGTCGTTGAAAGCGCCTTCCAGCACCTCCCACGCCTCTTCGCGGCGAGCCCGGTCGCGGGACAGAACGGCTTCGCCGTTCACATTTTCCATGCGCTCGACAAAGACATCGACCGTGTCGCCGGTCTTGATCTCCAATTCGCCGTCAGCGCCAAATTCTTTCATCGGGATGCGGCCTTCGGCCTTAAGGCCAACGTCCACAACCACCGTATCCTTGTCGACGGCAATCACCCTGCCGGCGATTACCCGTCCCTCAAAGCGCTCCATCTCACCGAGGCTTTCCTCGAGGAGCGCGGCGAAATCCTCGCCTGAATCCATTACTTCTGCCGTTTCAATATCGCTACTCATTCGGTCTACTTCCTTTCGCGCCGGAAACGCTTGGCCTGCCCCCCGCGGATCGCATCCATTGGAACCATCGGCACCCTGCCAGCAAAGGCTCAGGTGGGGTCACAACGGCCGGGCCGAAGGCAGGCGCTTGTGCATTTCTGGCTATTCGGGCGCAGCTGCCTAACAGCAGCCTGCTCCCACTCCACACCCCTCAGCCGCTCACCAGAGCCAGCTCTCGGAGCCGGCCCAGCGCCCGCTCAAATACGGCGTCTGCATCCAGACCTGTGGTGTCCAGGATGAAGGCGTCATCTGCGGGCTTTAACGGCGCAATGGCGCGGGACGCATCGCGTGCGTCTCTGTCCTGCATTTCCTGCCGGACGGCGGAGGATATAGCCGGAAGACCGCGTTCCCGCAACTCTTTCACCCGGCGGCCCACACGCTCATCCAGGCTGGCGTCCAGGTAAAATTTGGCATTGGCATCCGGGCAGATCACTGTGCCCACGTCACGACCGTCCAGGACCGCACCGGCAGCGCCGCCCGGTGGTTGGGTAGCGAAGCGGCGTTGAAAATCAAACAGCGCTTCGCGAACCGCAGGAATTGCCGCGACCTTCGAGGCGGCAGCACCGGTGGTCTCACTGCGCAGTTCCGGTGATTCCAGCACCGAAACGTCCAGATTTTGGGCAATTTTGGTGGCCGACGCCGCGTCCGACGGGTCGCCGCCAGCCTGCAAGACGGTAAGACCGACGGCCCGATACAGCGCACCGGTGTCCAGATGAGCCATCCCCAGATGCCCTGCCAGCCGCTTGGCTAGCGTGCCCTTGCCGGTGCCGGCTGCGCCGTCGATGGCGATAATCATGCACGTCTCCCAAAGGCCCGCTCGGCCGGTGATAGTTGGCCGCGCCCCTATGCCACACCCATATGATGCCTGGCGAAGCTCCGGGGGTCGCGCCCGGGATTAGGTCAACCCTGCGCCAATTTCTGCCATCTGCGCCGCGAAGCCGGGAAAGCTGGTGTCGATCATTGCGCTGTCGTCGATGGTTACTGGCTGCCGGGCCGCCATGCCCAGGATCAGAAAGCTCATGGCGATGCGGTGGTCCATATGTGTGGCGACGGCGGCGCCAGGGGCTGGCCCCGGCGGTGGCCCTGCGCAACCCTGGATCGTCAGCCAATCTTCGCCCGAGTCGGTCTCGACACCGCAAAGACGCAATCCCGCCTCAACGGCCGCCAGGCGATCGCTTTCTTTGACCCGCAGTTCGCCGACCCCCTCGAAGCGGGTTTCCCCAAGGGCGCAGGCGGCGGCCACGGCCAGGATCGGGTATTCGTCGATCATCGCCGGTGCGCGGACCGCTTGGGCCGTAACACCCTGCAGGTTGCCGGCCTTCGCCGTGATATCCGCGATCGGTTCGCCCGCGACGTCGCGCTGGTTTTCGATGCTCAGGTCGGCGCCCATCTCCCTCAGCGCGTCGTAGAGGCCCGCACGCAGAGGATTGAGGCCGACGCCCGTGACCGTGACTTCAGAACCGGGAACAAGCAACGCTGCCACCAGTGGAAAAGCCGCGGAGGACGGGTCAGACGGCACCTGCACCTGTTGGCCGGTCAACTCCGGATAGCCGGTCACGGTCACGTGCCGGCCGTCCGCATCATCCGCCACCGCCACATCGGCCCCGAAATGGCGCAGCATGCGCTCGGTGTGGTCGCGGGTGGGTGACGGTTCCGTCACCGTCGTCTGCCCGGCGGTATTGAGTCCTGCCAGCAGGATCGCGGATTTTACCTGGGCGGAGGCGACAGGCAGGCGGTAGTCGATCGGAACCGGCAGTGGTGCGCCGCGCACGGTCAAAGGCAGACGGTCGCCGTCGCGCGCGTCGAAATCCGCGCCCATCTGGCGGAGCGGCGTCATCACCCGGCCCATGGGCCGGCGGTTCAAAGACGCATCGCCGGTGATCACGCTGGAGAAATTGTGGCTGGCGAGCACACCCATCAACAGCCGCGCTGCGGTGCCGGAGTTGCCCATATCGAGAACCTGTTCAGGCGCAGCCAGCCCGCCAACACCGGCGCCGCGCACCCGCCAGACAGCACCCGAGCGGGAGATGTCTGCACCCAGCATCGTCAACGCACGTCCGGTCGCGATCACATCCTCGCCTTCCAACAGGCCGTGGATCTCGGTCTTGCCGGTCGAGATGGCGCCCAACATCAGCGCGCGATGGGAGATGGATTTATCACCCGGCACGCGCAAACGGCCGGTGAGCGGGCCACTGGGAGGGGCGGTGAGCGGGGTCACGGTGGGCGGCACTCTGGGTTTCAGGATTGGCCTTGCCTAGCACAGCCATCGGGAAGGGCAAACCCGGCGGGTCAAATTTGCTTTTGACACAATGGCCTGAGCGTGGCACTTGCGCGCCTTCAATTCATGCACACCGAAAATTTTCGGCGTCGGAGGACATCAGTGGTCAAAGCGCAACTGGCGACAGAAGAAATGGGCAAGAAGCGGCTGTGCCCGAGCTGTACGGGCCGTTTCTACGATCTGGGCAAATCGCCGGCGGAATGCCCTTACTGCGAGACCGTCTTTAATCCCGACGAGCTGGTCAAAGGCCGCCGCCGGGCGAGCACACCTGTGGAAGCCCCAAAGCCGAAGCCGGTGGAAAAGGCCAAGGAGCCTGAAGAGGAACTGGATGAGGTCGCCGAGGTGGAGGCCATCGACGACGACGATGAAGACGACAACGTCCTGGAAGACGCATCTGACCTGGGCGAGGATGACGCCGACGTAGCGGACGTCATCGAAAATGTGGACCGCAAAGAAGAGACCTGATCGTTCAGTAAATTGGCGGCCTGCGGCAACTGGACTTTTCGCCTGATCGCCCCAGATCCGCCTCTGATCGGCCTTGCCCCGCGCGAGATCCTTCTCGCACTGCCCCGATCGCCCTTGATCGATCCGCTTGTTGCCTATATTGAGGCGACCTGAATTTGCGGCCAGCCTCTGCCCTACGCAGTCGGCCGGCCCATCCCTGTGGGGCCGTAGCTCAGTTGGGAGAGCGCTTGAATGGCATTCAAGAGGTCAGGGGTTCGATTCCCCTCGGCTCCACCATTTCCCCCCGGTTTGGCGTAAGGTTTTAGGCGCAAGCCTAGCTAGGCCCGCAAGCTGTCTGGCAAGCTGGCATCCAGCCAGGAAGTCAGATCAGAGGCCAACGCCCGCCTTTAGCTAGTGGCGGACACCGACTCCGCATCTAATTTTCGAGCTGCGCCAGCGCTTCTTTGAGCGCCCGGACGGCCTCCGATTTATCTGAGCCAATCATCCGGTCGTGGTCGATCGTGAGCGTCAGGCCGTTTTGCTCGCGATGAAGGACGCGCCCCTCGGCTGCAAGCGCATCATGCGAGCCCAACACGCGGAAGGTCTTGATCGGCCTCGGGAAGCCCTTGACCGTGATGGCTTCGCCCTCCTCCGCCACCAGCCAATCCTTGACCAGCGAATGGGTTTCGTTAGCCAGCAGGATGCCACCCACATCTGCCGCGGACTCAAGCCTGGCGGCCAAGTTCACCTCGCTGCCGATGATCGTGTAATCCATCCGGTCTTCGCTGCCGAAGTTGCCGACTGTGCAGTAGCCGGTATTGATGCCAATACGGAGTTCGAATGTTCGTTCCAGGCCGAGGTTTAGCCATTCATCCTTGAGCTCAGCCATGCGTTTCTGCATGGCAATCGCCATCTGCACACAGGCCGCGGCGTCTTCCTTGACGCCCTTGGAATCGGGGTCGCCGAAATACAGAACGATGGCGTCGCCGATGAACTTGTCGATAGTGGCGCCATGTTCCTGGGCGATTTTTGACATCTCAGTGAGATACAGGTTGAGCAGCGCTGTCAGCTCCTCTGATTCCAGTTGGTCCGTGATTTCCGTAAAATCGGCGATATCCGAGAAAAACACGGTCAGCTTCTTGCGCCTGGATTCGATCTCGACCTTCTGCTGGCCACTGAAAATCGCCTGATAGAGCTGCGGCGACATATATTTGCCAAGCTGGCTCGAGACGGTTTCCAGCGTCCTGTTCTGTTCGAGCACCGTCTGGTTCGCCTCCTCCGCCTTCTGCTTCGCCTTGAGCAATTCAGCCTCGGCGCGTTTGAGGTCGTCGATAAGAATGATTGAATTCAGAAAGCAGGATTCGCCCTCGTAATCGAGCGGCCGGGCGGATGCCATGACCCAGAACGGGTTGCCCTCAGTGTCCTGCATTTCCAATTCGACGTCGTCGTAACGGCCATCCTTCTCCAGGAGGCCAAAGGTTCTCTCCTGGTCCTTCGGATTGACGAAAAACTTTTGAATTGATTGGCCGGTCAGATCTTCCGATCCGATCTTGAAGAGCCCGCCTGCCTGCCTGCCAACCGGCAGCACCCCATCTTTGCAGGTGACAATCAGCGGGAAGGGAATGGCATCGATCATCCGGCGTTGCGCATCGGCGACCGCAGCCTGACGGGCTGCTTCGGCCTCCAGATTTTCACGGGTGATGCGCTCGCGTTCCAGTTCCAGCGCAACATTCGTGCGGAATTCTGCCCAGTTCTGCCGGCCGGTCTGAATCATCGCCGCCAATGCGACGGAGGCGAAAAGGATCATCGAGAACGCGGCGTCGCCGCCGTAGATCAGGACCATCACAATGATGGCCAGCCACGCCGGCAGAACATAGGCGGCGGCGGCCTTCGGCACGCCCCCGATCAAGGCGATGGCGCCGTACCAGATGAAGACGGCGACCATTGACGAGAACACCTTATCTGTCTCGCTGACCACAGGCACGAAAAGCGCCAATACCGCCCCCCATGCCAGACCCATGAGCAAGGAATGCGCCTCGATGCGGCGGATCCGGCGGACACTGGTTCGTTCGGGCCGCGGCTTGTTGTGGAGGCGGAGCCAGTTGAGCATTAGTGGCAGCAGGAGCACGAAGAGCAATCCAGCGGGGGCGACCGCGTAGCTCGATACAAATTTCTCCCAATCCAGCTGCGCGATTAGAAGGACCGCGGTCAGATTGCCGCCGATCAGCACCGGCATGCCACGCACCACCAGCATCGATTGGCGGATGCGGATCTCGCCTGACAGGTCGCCGTCTAGTTCGGAATTCGCCATTCACGCCACCGACCCAGTCGCCCAGGCCGGCCCCCCAATTTGTTCGCCAAAGCCTGCGAACCAGCGCTGACAATAACAACATTCGGGTGACCTTGAACTGTTGGATGTTCACAGAGGATCAGAAGCGTTCATCCACATGCATTGCGGAGTGCTTCTGCTTCTTGAGGGTAAGCGGACTGATGATGTGGAGTTGCAGCCTCTGTTGCGAGATCGCACATGTTGATTTCATCGCACACGGCATGATGGGACAACTGGGTGGCGATCAGCCGGCGCACCCCTTCGTCCGAACGGGCCGTCGTTTTCCCTCTATCAATTGGCCACACCCGCAACAATTCGATAGCCGCCCGGCTGTGGAACGGGCGATAGTCCGTCCATGGATCACCCCCTCGCCCCGCTGATCGGCGCGCTGCCGGCCAAAGAACGTATGGCGCTGCTGTTTCACCAGCTGCATGCGGACGGTATCGAGACCGTGGTCGCCCAGGGCGAAAATGGCGAGATCGAAGGCTATACCGCCGACCTCAAGGTGATGGCCAAATACGCCAAGAACGGGACCTGGTCGGCGGAGATCATCGGCCGTGCCCAGTCGGTCTTCGACGCGAGCGGCGGTGGCAGCTATGTGGATCTGGGCGCGAATATCGGCCTGACCACCGTGCCGGTGGTGCGCCAGCGGGGGGTGCTGGCCTGGGCCGTCGAGCCACATCCTGCGAACCTGCGTCTGCTGGAACTCAACCTGGCGCGCAACCGGGTTGGCGGCCGCACAACGGTGATCCACGCCGCCATCAGCGACGAGCCCGGCATGCTGCCGCTGGAGGTGGCTGAGGAAAATCTGGGCGATCACCGGATTCACCCGGACGCGCCTGAAGGCGAGGCGCGCTATGGCGAAGAAGGGCGCGCGGTGATTGACGTGCCGGCCCAGCGGCTGGACGACATCATTGACGTTTCGCTGCTGGTGGATCCGCTGGTGGTCAAGATGGACATCCAGGGCGCCGAGCCCCTAGCGGTCGCCGGCGGGCTCGATGTACTGGAACGCGCCCACCTGGTGCTGACTGAGTACTGGCCCTATGGGCTCAAGCGCCTGGGCGCGGATCTCGACCGCTATCATGGCCTGATCGCCGGCATGTTCAGCCACGGCGCGATCCTTCGCGAAGGCGATCTGCCCGGCTCGGTCGACCTGATGCCGATCGACGCGGTGATCGGCCGCTTGGGCGAGGTCACCGCCGAGCGTGAGATCGAGGCCGCCGACCTGGCGCTGACGCGGCGCAGCGGTAAGATCTGAGGAGTCACGATATGGGGGTTCGCCACATTCTCTATGGCGTCAATGGCTCGCCCTATTCCATCAAGGTCCGGGCGATCCTGCGCTACCGTCGCATCCCGTTCGATTGGGTGCAGACCTTCCCCTACACGGAGCCCGAACGCTGGCACGTGCGGCCGCTCGTCCTGCCGATCTTTGAGCGGGGTGACGACGGCAGCCAGCATGTGGATTCCACACCACTGGCCCAGGTGCTGGAAGCGGAGGACGGCGGCGCCCGCAGCATCTATCCGGATGACGCCGGCCAGCGGTTCCTGGCGCTGCTGCTGGAGGATTTTGCCGACGAATGGCTGACCAAGCCGATCTTCTGGTACCGCTGGGCGCGCGAGCCAGACATCTCCCATGCAAGGGAATGGCTGTCCCGCGAGGTCAACCCGGGCGCCAGCCGTGCCGAGTTGGACGCTTTTGGTGCTGCATTCCAGGAACGCCAAATCAGCCGCATGCCGCTGGTGGGCTGCACGCCCGAAAATGAACCTCTGATCGAGGCAAGCTTTCTCGCAACCATGGACGCCATGACCGCTTCAACCGAGGACGGTCGTTGGCTGTTCGGCACGCGGCCATCGGTGGCGGACTTCGCGCTCTATGGCATGCTTCGCCAACTGGCCACCGACCCGACCCCCCGCGACATCCTGCTGGCCCGCCAGCCCGCCCTGCGCGACTGGCTGGACCGCACCGACGACGCCAGCGGCATCGACGGGGCATGGTCCCCCGCTGACGCCCCGTTGAGTGATACGGTCACGGCCCTGCTCCACCACAGCGGCGCCGTCTATGCGCCCTTTTTGCTGGCAAACGAGGCGGCCGTTGCGGCCGGCGAGAGCGAATTCACGGTCGCACTCGAGGGGCACGATTTCAGCCAGACCAGCTTTCCCTATCAGGTAAAATGCCTGACAATCCTGCGCCGTGAATGGGGCGACCTGAATGGCGAGGTCCGCGCCCAACTCACACCTCTGCTCGAGGATGCAGGCTGGCTGCCGGCGATACAGGGGAACAACTAGACCAAGAGCTGGATCGCGTGACAGCAAGGCCTTGGGAGGAATATCCATATGCATCCGCTGGTAACGACAGAATGGCTGGCCGAAAACCTCGAAAACCCTGCTGTAAAAACGCTGGATGCTACCTGGTATCTGCCAACCGCGGGGACCGATGCCGGCCGGGAATTCGAGGACGCGCACATCCCCGGCAGCGTCTATTTCAACATCAGCGAGATCAGCGACAGGGCCCAATCGGCCCCGCACATGCTGCCGTCAGCAGATCAATTCGCAGCACAGGTTGGCGCGCTTGGCCTCGGCAGTGACCACACCATCATCGCCTACGACAAAGGAGAATATGCGGCTGCCCGAGCCTGGTGGATGTTCCGGATGTTCGGCCACGAGAATGTCGCTGTGCTGGACGGCGGTTTGCCCAAATGGCTGATGGAGGAACGGCCGGTAGAGGCCGGCGCTCCAACGATTCAGCCCGGCACCTATAGCGCACGCACCTGTCCCGGTTTGCTGCGCACCATGACCGCGATGCGGGACAACCTGTCGGTCGGGGATGAGCAGGTCGTGGATGCCCGGCCACCGGAACGGTTTGCCGGACGCCTCCCCGAAATCCGCGCGGGCGTCGCGTCCGGGCATATCCCGGGTTCGACCAATATCCACTATGAATCAGTAATGGCCTCTGCGACCGGCCTCTACCGCAGCCCCGCTGAGATAGAAGAGCTGTTCCGGGAGAAAGGCGTGGACCTGGACCAACCATTGGTGATGACCTGCGGGTCGGGTGTCAGCGCCTGCCAACTCGCCCTGGCGCTGCACCTGACAGGCCGGACCGATATTCCGGTTTACGATGGCTCCTGGGCAGAATGGGGTTCTGCCACCGCCAACCCGAAAGAGACAGGAGACGGTTGAGGCCGGCGCGGCTGCATCCGAACCGGAGGAAGAGCATGTTCCTGAAAAATTGCTGGTATGTCGCCGCCGCCGCCCATGAGCTGACAGATAATCTGCTCGGGCGCGTTTTCCTCGATGAACCCGTCGTCCTCTACCGCAAGCAGGATGGCGGGCCGGTGGCCCTGGAAGACCGCTGCTCCCATCGTTTCTATCCGCTGTCCGCCGGCGAACTGAAGGACGATGTCATTGTCTGCGGCTATCATGGGATGGAATTCGATTGCACTGGCGTCTGCATACGCGTGCCGGGCCAGCAAGCCGTGCCCCAGGGCGCCGACATTCGCAACTATCCAGTGGCTGAACGTTGGAAGTTTGTCTGGATCTGGATGGGCGACCCGGCGCTGGCCGACCCGGACCTGATCCCGGACATCTGGCGCAACGACCATGCCGACTGGGCCTGCGTCAGCGGCGAGGCAATCCCTGTCCAGGGAGATTATCGGCTGGTTGCAGATAATCTTCTCGACCCCAGCCATGTCAGCTTTCTGCACAAATCCACCCTGGGCACCGCCGATGTGGCGGAGATACCCCAGGAGACTGCGCAGGATGGTGATTTCGTTACAGTCACCAGGTGGATTCTCGACTCGCCCGCAGCGCCGGTTTATGCCCGGCTCGGTGGCTTCACGGACAATGTCGACCGTTGGCAGATCATCACCTATACGCCGCCGATCATGGTGGAAGTGGACATGGGAAGCTGTATCGCTGGCACGGGCGCGGTTGACGGCGACCGAAGTCAGGGGATCGAGCTCCACGCCTTCAACCTCGTTACCCCGGCGACGGAGAAGACGAGCTATTACTTCTGGACCCACGTCCGCAATTTCTCGCTGGACGATACAGAGGTCTCGGCGACCGTGCGGAAGCAATTCCTGACCGCATTCACGGAAGATGTCATGGCGATCGAGGGGGTACAGGCGGGGTTCAATCGGTTCGGTGACAAGACGCCGGTCAACATTTCCGCAGACGGCGGCGGTATTCGCGCGCGCCGGATCCTCAGCCGGTTGATCCAGGAAGAATCGGACGAGCCCGTGACCCGCGAGGCAGCGGAATAGCGCTCGACCACAGCATTCGGCATCCAGGGGACGAGCGGCTCACTCCGCCAGCGCCCCTGCCAGCGCCCCTGCCAGCGCCTCATAGCGGCGGATACTTTCCGCCGGCCAGATCTCATCGCGGGCTGCGCCTTCTTCAAAGGCGGGCGCATCGCCGGGCAACAGCACCCAGGGTTGCTTGCTGCGGGTGAAGATATGGGCCTGGGGCGGCAATTGGCTGGCATCGTCCAGCGTGCCCGTGCGTAGGGCAATCACCGGCACCTGATGATAGAGATACCGCACCCAGATCGGGGTGCCACAGGTGGGGCAGAAGTGATGTTCGCGGCCGGCGCCGCTGCCGGTAGACAGTTGTGACGCCCGGGTTTCACCGGTGATGGCGAAATCTTTTTCGGCGAGCACCGCGTGAACCACAAAGGCGCTGCCGGTCGTGCGTTGGCAATCCGTGCAATGACACGCCTGGGTGAACAAGGGCGCATCCGTAATCTCATAGGTTACCTCGCCGCAGCTGCAGCCTCCCGTCAGGGCCATGATGACTCTCCTGTTTTGCTGGTTGAGTTTAACGGGTGCGCCCCGCCGGGGGAAAGACCAGCAAGCCTATCGGCCGCTGCCGCCATGGCTGTAGGATGCGCGGGAACCAGAGGGAGAAAATCCGATGAGCAGCAACGAACCTTTCGCGGGCGTTGAAACCCAAATCGATGAAGTGGCCGATGGCATTTTCCGCCTGTCCACCCCGGTGGCCGCAGAGCATTTCCCGCCCATGGGCTTCACCTACGGTCAGTTTCTGCTCATGGGTGACGAGCCGCTGCTCTACCACACCGGCCCCCGGCGCATGTTCGATTGCCTGGTGACCGCGCTCGAGAAGATCTGCCCGATCGACAAGCTGCGGTGGCTCTCCTTCGGCCATGGCGAATCCGATGAATCAGGCTCGATGCTGCAAATTCTCGAGGCGGCGCCCAAGTGCGAGGTGCTGGTGGGGACCATGCTAAGCCGCCTGGTGGTGAACGACGCGGCCCCCCGCCCCGCTGTAGTGCTGGGCCATGGGGAGACCCGCAAGATCGGCCGTCACGAGGTCATGTGGCTGGATACGCCGCATCTGCCGCACAACTGGGAAGCTGGCATGATGTTCGAAACCACCACCAAGACGCTGATGTGCGGCGACCTGTTTACCCTGATGGGCGACGACCATCCGGCCACCACCACCGACGATATCCTGCCGGCCAGCGAGGAGCTGCGCCAGCGCCTGCCCTACTATTCCAATCCACAGGCCGCCCGCCCTAAGCTGGAAGAGATGGCCGCCCTGAAGCCCGCCAACCTGGCCGGCATGCACGGCCCGGTCTGGCAAGGCGACGGCGCCGCCATGCTGCACCGCCTGGCGGATGCGCTGGACGGGTGACGGCAGGCGTTACTCCGCAGCTGCGGCGATGCCCAGCTTCGCCCGTACCCGCGGCATGACCTCTTCCGCCAGAAGCTGCATGGAGCGGAACCAGCCGTCGCGGGTGTCAGCATCGGCATAGTCGAAGCCGATCTGCAGGAGGACGCCGAAACCACCGGTAAGCTCATGTTGCTCAACGATCTGTGCCGCCACCTGGTCGGGGTCCCCCACGAACCAGGTGCCATGATCCACCAGGGCCGCCGCATCCAGCGGCACATCGGCGGGCGCACCGTCTCGCCGGAACATATGCTCGATATTCAGGCGCTGGGCGATGACACTGAAATATTGATTCCAGAACTCGCCGGCGAAACCGTCGACCACCGCGGCGCGCGCCTCCGCCGCCGTCTCTGCCACATAAATCTCGCGGATGTGCCGCCACGTGCCGCGGTCCGGCGTGCGTCCTGAACGGGAGGCGCCTTCCAGCACCGAGTCCCAATGCACTGCCACATGTTCGGGCGCCACGTTGAAGCTCAACGGGATATAACCATGCTCGCCCGCCGTGGTCAGCGAACCCGACTGGGGCATGAAGCCCGCGAAACCAATGCGGGGGGTCGGATCGCTCACGGGCGTCAAATGCCACTGATAAGCGTCCGAATAGTTGGCAGGCCGGCGGACGGTCCAGAACTCGCCGTCAAAATCGTCCGGCCCACCGTCTTTCCAGCAGTCGAGGATAATCCTGAGCGCTTCCTGGGACCGTTTCTGGCTCTCACCGGTGCGCAGGTCGAGATTGTAGAGCTGTCCGTCCGTCAGGGTACCGCCCGCGCCGAAGCCGAACATCAGTCGTCCGCCGGCCATGTGGTCGAGTTGCGCCAGTTCCGCCGCCAGACGGACCGGGTGGGACTGATACAGCACCTCCACCCCGGTGCCGAGGCGGATGCTGTCCGTCTCCGCGATGGCGTGGGCGATGATCTGCTGGGGGGACGGGATCGGCTCCCACAAGGAGGTTATGTGCTGGCCGACCCAGGCCTCGTCATAGCCAAGCGCATCGGCCCTGCGGATCATCTCCTGGTTCCAGGCAAGGGTTTCGGACAGAGGGCGGCCAGGACGGGCCGCCGGCATCAGGAACAGGCCAAGCTGCATGGAATTCTCCCTCTTTCGTCTAAACTATGCGCCGCCTCCCGCACCCGTCCAGCACGCATCGGTCGCGTCTAGGCTGCACTGGCCGCGCGATTGCCTGCAGTCCGGATGCGCCTTAAATAGGTCCGACCATGGCGACGCCCACCCCCACCGAACTGGAAGCCCTGATCCGCCGCAACTTGCCGCGGGCCGACCATCATGGCGAGGTGGTGGAAGAGGCGACGGACAGCAGCCTGCGTCTGCGGCTGCCCTTTGACAGAAGCTTCGTAGGCGACGAAACCTGGGGGTCTCCCGGGGGCGACAGCGACCTCAGAGTTTTCTCCGGGCCCATCGTAATGGGCCTTGCAGACACGGCCATGTATGCCTGCTGCCTGGCTGGTTTCGGCCCCGATGTGGTGCCGGTGATGCAAAGCTACACCATCAATTTCCTGCGCCCGGCGCTGGCCACCGACCTGATCGCCGAGGCTCGCATCGTCCGCCGAGGCCGGCGCAGCAGCTATCTGGAATGCTGGCTAACCTCGGAAAGGGCTGCGGAAGCCGCAAGCCACGTGACGTCTGTTTATGCTATCCGTGACACCAACAAGAATTGAAAGCCGCACAGGAATGACCATGACTGACAATGCGCAAGACCTCCGCACCATCGCCGACGAAGACGAATTGCGCGGGAACTTCCGCGAACCGTCCGAGCGGGTGCAGAAAAAGGCGATTCCCCATCTGGACCGGCATTGCCGGGAAATCATCAAGCGCTCGCCCTTCCTGTGCCTGGCGACCGCCAATGCTGATGGGCAGGCCGATGTCTCGCCCCGGGGCGATCCGGCTGGCTTTGTCACCGTGTTGGACGACAAGACGCTGCTGATCCCCGACCGGCCTGGCAACAACCGGCTGGACAGCATGGCGAACATCGTCGCCAACCCGGAGGTCGGACTGATCTTCTTCATCCCTGGCTGGGACGAGACCTTGCGCGTCAACGGCACAGCCGATGTGGTGCAGGATTCGGCCGTGCTGGCGGCGATGGAGATGAACGGCCACATCCCCAAGGTGGCGATCCGCGTCCACGTGCGCGAGGCCTTGCTGCATTGCGCCAAGGCGATCCGCCGGTCGCGCCTGTGGGAAGAGGATGCGCAGATCGACCGTAAGGAGTTACCGGGGGTCGGGCGCATGGTGATGGATATGGCCAACCTTTCTGGTGACCCGGACGCTGCCGACGAGTCCTACGACGCCGCGGTCAGCAAACTGTACGAATGACTCGCTTGCGCTGGCTCCCCGTGATGATCGCACTCCTGTTCCTGCCGCCGCTCGCCGGCGCCCAGACCGGGGTCGAGGACAAGACCGGGGGCAAGGTCAAGTTCGGTGAGACGCAGATCGTTGTCGACAGCGGCTTTGGCGCCACGCGGCTGAAGGTGATGTTCGCCCGCACCCCTGATCAACTGCGGCAGGGGCTCATGTACCGGAACACGATCAAGCCCTGGGACGGGATGCTGTTCGACATGGGAATTGTACAGCCAGGCAATTTCTGGATGCGCAACACACTGATCCCGCTGGACATCATCTTCATCAAGGCGGACGGGACCGTGGACAGCATCGGCGATGGGGTGCCCCTGTCGCTGAAGCCGGTAGCATCAAAAGGCCCGATCCGGGGCGTGCTGGAGGTACGCAAGGGCCGCGCCGCCAAGTTAGGCATCAAACCGGGCTCGATCATTCGCCACGAAATATTCGGCAATCGAGAGCGCTAGCCCGCCGGCGGGGCCAACGCGCTTAACACCTGTTCCAGACGCGGCGTTGCGAAATCCATGAAAGCCCTGACATTGGGTGTCACCAGCCGGCCTTCCGCGTGGATCAGATGGACCGGCACCGGCGGCAAGGCAAACTCATCAAGGACCGTCACCAGCTTGCCCGCACGCAGGCTGTCCGCCGCCATATAGCTCAAAGCGCCCGCAATCCCTTCGCCCGCCTCTGCTGCCGCGATGGCCGCCGCTGCGTCATTCACCTCGAGCCGTGGCCGAAGCGCCACCGACTGTGGCTTTCCATCTGACTGATAGCGCCAGTCGCCCTGCGGCATCTGCCCGGCAAAGGCGATGATATCATGATCGCCAAGGTCTCGTGGCGTGACCGGACCACCGCCTTGCGCCGCCAGATAGGCCGGGCTCGCCAGAAGCACCCGGCGCACCTCCCCCACCTTCCGCGCAATCAGGCCGGAGTCTGGCAGGTGGCTGATGCGAACGCCCACATCGATGCCCTCCTCCACCAGGTTGACGACCCGGTCCAGCAATAGCGCCGACACGACGACCTCTGGCTCCTGCTGCGCAAAGGCCCGGGCCACCGGGAACAAGGCGATGCGTCCGAAAGTGGCCGATGCAGTAATCGTCAGCCGGCCGCGGGGGACAGCAGTTTCGCCGCCAGCCGCACGTTCCGCAGCGTCCACCTCTGCCAGAATTTCTCGTGCGCGCTCCAGAAAGCCCGAACCGGTTTCGGTCAATCGAAGGCTGCGGGTGGTGCGGTTGAGCAGGCGCACACCTAACCGGGTTTCGAGCGCGTTGATGATTCTCGTGACCGCGGGCGGCGACATGCGCAACTGCGCGGCGGCGCCGGAAAAGCTGCCGGAATCGACCACACCCACAAAAACCGCCATTTCCCGAAATCGATCCATTGGCTTTTTATAATTCCATTTATTGGAATAATATATTGATAATTTTCCCTATTATTAAAATTGGTGGGAAGGCGCATCTATGTCAGCAGAGGGCAGGAACGGTTCTGCCCAAACACCCTCGAAAGGAAATCCCATGTCCCGAATTGCACCTGTCGATCCCACAACCGCCGATGCCGACGCCAAGGCGGCGCTGGACGGCGCCGCCCGCGCGATTGGCGCCACCCCCAACTTTGTGCGTGTGCTGGCCCATTCACCCACTGCGCTCAACGCCTTCACCGGACTGCATGGCCTGGCCGGCGGCGGCATTCTGGACCCGCAGACACGGGAGCGGATCGCACTGGCCGTCGCGCAGCAGACCGGCTGTCAGTATTGCGTTTCCGCCCACACCGTGTTGGGCGCCAACGCCGGCCTCGATACTGCTGAAATCCTCGACAACCGCCGCGGCCGATCAGCGGACCCCAAGGCCGAAGCCGCGCTCCAGTTCACGCAAGCGCTTGTCGATACGCTAGGCAATGTGACTCCGGCGGAATTCGACGCGGTACGCGACGCCGGCCATTCCGATGCCGAGATCGTGGAAATCGTCGGCCACGTGGCGCTGAACCTGTTCTCCAATCTGGTCGGCAAGGTGTCCCAGGTTGCGATCGACTTCCCGAAGGTTGAGTTGAACGACCTGCAACAGGCCGCATAACGCTCCGCCTGCCCGCCGGGTGCCCTGAAAGGAAGGGGCCCTGGTGGGCAAGGCACAGATTCAAAGGATACCGACAATGGGCAACCGATTCGCCGAAATCGCCTTCACCGACACGGTCAAGGAACTGCAAGAAACTTACCGCAGCCGGAGCAGCTATGCCCGCATGGAAGGCGGCGCGCCGAGCAACAACCTCCTGGGCGATACCGAGTCGGGTTTCATCGCAGAACGCGACAGCTTCTATATGGCGACTGTCAGCGAGACCGGCTGGCCTTATGTGCAACATCGCGGCGGGCCCGCGGGATTTGTGAAGGTACTGGACGAAACCACACTCGGCTTCGCGGATTTTCGCGGCAACCGGCAGTATGTGAGCGTCGGCAACCTGCAGACCGACAACCGGGTGTCGATCTTCTTCATGGACTATCCCAACCGGCGGCGGCTCAAGCTGCTCGGCCGCACGCGGGTGATCGATGCGGAGGATCGGGAAAATCTCGACCGGCTCGTGGTGCCGGACTATCGCGCCGCTGTTGAGCGTGGCCTGCTGATCGATGTGGAGGCCTTCGACTGGAATTGCCCCCAACACATTACGCCACGCTATACGGAAGACGACGTGGCGCAGGCCAACGCCTCGCTGCTGGAACGTATCGCATCCCTGGAAGACGAAGTGACCCGGCTGACCGGATCTGTATCTGCCTGATGCACACACCGTCGCCCGATCATCTGCCCCGCTCAGGCGCCTTCTGCTTCCATGGCGCTGCGCCGGCGATAGAAGATGATTGGGTCGCAGGCGAGCTTGGTCTCGCCGTTGGCGTCCTTGAGTTCACCTGACCAGTTGATGATGCCCCAGTCAGGGCGGCTGGCCGAGGGGCGCATGTCGGTGACATGAATGTGCAGAGTCAGCACATCGCCCGGGCGTACCGAATTGACAAAGCGAATGTTGTCCCAGCCCGGCGACAGGGTCCAGCCCACATCGGGCAGGGCCAGGCAATGCAGGTTCCGGTACCAGGCTGCCATCTGGATGCCGCTTGCGATCAGGCCACCCATCATCGACGCCTTGGCCTCCTCCTCGTCCCGGTGAAACGGCTCCGGGTCATATTGCTTGCCAAAGGCGAGGATCTCTTCTTTCGTCGCCAGATGAGCGCCTGTCACCCAGCGGTCGCCCACGGCGAAGTCATCCCAGCAGGCCTTTGAGGAATCGTTGAGGGTCGGTTCGCGGCTCATGGTCAGGCTCTCATTCCGGGTCATTTATCCGTGGGCTTGCAGCTGTGCAGCGCCGTGGGTTGGGAGGTGAACTTCACCTCATCCTTCGCATCGAGCAGCGCATAGCGGTATCTGACAATCCCCATATTTGATTTGCTCTTGGACCGACGCGCTTCCACCACCTCGCCCCGGCAGTGCAACCGGTCCCCAGCCCGGACCGACGCCACGAAGCGAATATCACCCCAGCCCGGCGAGACGCCAAATTCAACCTCGGTCATGGCCAGGCACTGCATGTTGCGCATCCAGGCCATCATCTGGATGCCGCTGGCGATCAACCCACCCATGATCGACGCCTTCGCTTCGTCTTCGTCCCGGTGAAATGGCTCCGGGTCATATTGCCGGCCGAAGGCGAGGATCTCCTCCTTGGTGACCAGATGATCGCCGAATTCCCAAGTGTCGCCGACGGTAAAATCGTCGAACCATTTTTTGGAGAAATCGTTGTGCTTGGGCGCGCGGGTCATGAGCATCATGGGTTGGTGGCAAAGAAAACCCCGCGCGACGGGGCACGGGGCAGTGACGTTTTAGCGGAGGCAGGCCGCCTGCGCCAACCCCGCACCATCGCCGCACCAGCCATAGCCAGCACAGGGACGATCACCGGGAGGAACACGGGGCCACCATTCCGTCAGGCTTGGGCGAGATCCGCGAGACGGAGATCCGTGATCAGCATATGCGCGGAGGTGTGGGTAATCGCCAGCGGCAGGCGCGCCGCCGCCATGGCCAGTTGGGGGGTAACGCCGCACGCCCAGAAGACCGGCAGCTCATCCGCCAGCACCCGGGTTTGACCGATGGTGTCGAGCGGGGTGTCCATTTCCACGCCAATCATTTCCGGCCGGCCCACGTGCACCGGCGCGCCATGCACTCCCGGATAGGTACCGGTGACGCCGAAGGCCGCAACCGCCGTGGCAGCCCGAAGCGGACGCATGGAAACAGCCACCGGCCCGCGAAAGGGACCCACCGGCACGGTCTCTAGACTGCTGAGATACAGCGCCTCCACATCGCCCCGGTCGCGGAAGGCGAGATCGACACCCTCGCGCCTGAGTGCATCTTCGAACGAAAAGGAGCAGCCAAAAGCGAAGGCGACCAGATCGTCCCGCCATAGATCGCCGATGTCAGCGACGTCGCCCGCCACCTCGCCGTCTTTGAACACGCGGTAGCTGGGCAGGTCAGTGCGCAGGTCCAGATCATCGCCAAGGGCCGGCAGATGTGGGTCACCCGCATCCGAGACCGCCAGCACCGGGCAGGCCTTGTGATTGGCCGCGCACCAGTCGCCGAACGCCGTCCCGTGTGCCGCCGGCAGGATCATCAGATTGCACTGGACATAGCCTGCCGCTAGGCCGTGGGTCGGCCCGGCCAGCCGCCCCGACCGCGCCAGATGGCGGAGAGCGACGGGATCGTCGGGCAGCTTTTCCACCACGATCGGTACGCCGCTCAGGTGCGGACGATAAAGGTGCCTTCAACCTCGATCGCCACGTCGAAAGGCATAACCGCCACGCCAACGGCCGTTCGTGCGTGCCTGCCGGCGTCACCCCAGATATCCAGGAAAACCTCCGAGGCGCCGTTCACCACATCGGGGATCTGCGTGAAGTCAGGCATGGCGTTGACGAAGCCGTTCAGCTTCAGGATGCGTTCGATCCGGTCCAGGTCGCCGTCCAACGCGAGGCGCGCCTGCTCGATCATGTTGAGGGCAGAAAGCCGGGCGGCTGCCTGGCCCTCGGCCAAGTCAAATTCCCGTCCCACCTTGCCGATGAACTGCGGCTCGCCCTGAAGTTTCGGAACAGCGCCGGAAATCAGCAACATGTCGTTGTGCAGCGCCCAGCCCTCGATTTTGGCGATGCGGGGGGCAGACGCTCCCGGCATCTCAATGCCCAGCTCAGCGATACGGGCGTCGATCTTGCCTGCCATGGCTATTCCGCCGCCTGGGCGGGGGCCAGACCCAACATCGGCAGCACCTCGTCATTCATCCGCCTGATAGTGGCACAGCCCTGCTCGTGGGTCAGGCCGGCATAACGGGCAGCGATGCCGATCTCCGTGAAGCCGAGGTCGAGATAGCGCTGGATTCGCTCGGCCGCCTGTTCCGGCGTACAGATGAGGGTGCGGCGGCGGAAGACATCCCGCCAGTCATCGCCCTCGCACATCATCAACAGCGTGGAGATATCGCCCTCATAGTCCGTGTCCCATTGCTTGCCGTGCAGCACCTTGCCGAAAGCAGCTGCATGCTCCTGCAGCGCCGCCTTGGCCTCGTCGATCGCCTGCTCCTCGGTATCTGCCAAGTGGGCCATGAACACGACCATGGACTTGCGGTCTTCGGTCTTGCGGCCCTGGGCCTCCCAGGATTCGGCATATAGGCCATATTTCTCGACCAGCGATTCATAGCTCATCGGGTACTGGTTCATCATCAGGTGATAGCCGCGCTCCGCCGCGTTGGTGAAGCTGTCCGGCGAGTTGGAAGCCGCATTCCAGATGGGCAGGGATCCGTTGACGGATTCAGGCCAGGGCTGAAGCCGGTCAAACTGGAAGAACTTGCCCTTATGCTCGAAGGGCTCGTTGGCCCAGAATTTGATGCAGATATCCAGACCTTCGGCGATGCGCTCCGGCACCTCCGACTGATCGATGTGAAAGGCTTCGAATTCGTGGGGTACGAAACCTTTCGCCACGCCCATGTCGCAACGCCCACCCGAGAGCTGGTCAACCATCGCATAGTCCTCGGCCACTTTGAGCGGGTCGCGCAATTGCATCAGCGACACCGCCGGCGACATACGGATCTGCTTGGTCTCCCGCGCCCAGGCGGCAAGGATAACTGCAGGATTAGGCACCGGGCCACCGTAATAGTGGAAGTGATGTTCGGTGGTCAGCGCCCGCGCCCAGCCGAGCTGGTCTGCGAGTTTCACGGAATCCGTCATCTCCTCGAAATACTGGGTCAGCGACATGCCGTAGCCGGCGCGCCAGGTGGGCAAATACATCAATGACAGGTCCATGGAATCTCCCTCGCCGCTCGTGCCATTCTGGGGGCTGCCTCAAATACGTGCTGTCTGTAGACAATATTATGCATGGCCGCGGCGCAAGATGGTGGCCAAGAATTTTTGGGTATTGAGGCGTCAGAAACCTATGCCAGAGCGACGGCGCGCCAGGTCGCTGCTGCCGAAAGGCTCCGTGCGGCGGTGGAGAGACGGCCATGGTTTAACGAAAGCCACATAGAAGGTGCGTCGGGGCACCGGCGACCACCGGCAACCCGCCTTGCAGTGCCTATTCGGCCGCCTGGGCAATGGCCGACCCAAGCATCGGCATCACTTCTTCACTGATCCGACGCATCGAGGTTGTCGCCTGTTCATGGGTCAGCGCCCCGTAACGGGGCACCATGGAAAACTCGGTAAATCCGAGATCCACATACTTCTGCAGGCGTTCAGCCGCCTGCTCCGGCGTGCAAATCAAGGTCCGGCGTCGGAAGACATCCCGCCAGTCGTCGTCCTCACACATCATCAGCAGCGTGGAGATCTCCGCTTCGTAATCGGTGTCCCACTGTTTGCCGTGGAGCAACTTGCCGAACGCCCCGGCATGTTCCTGGAGCGCCGCCTTGGCCTCGTCGATGGCCTGCTCTTCGGTATCCGCGATGTGGACCATGAAGGCGACCATGGCCTTGCGGTCCTCGGTCTTGCGGTTATTGGCTTCCCAGGTCTCGGCATAGAGGCCGAACTTCTCGACCAGCGATTCATAGCTCATCGGATACTGGTTCATCATCAGGTGATAGCCGCGCTCCGCCGCGTTGGTGAAGCTTTCTGGCGAGTTCGACGCCGCATTCCAGATCGGCAGGAAGCCATTGACGGTTTCCGGCCAGGGCTGCAGGCGGTCGAACTGGAAAAATTCACCCTCATGTTCGAAGGGCTCGCCGGCCCAGAACTTGATACAGACGTCCAGGCCTTCTGCGATGCGCGCGGGCACCTGCGTCTGATCTATCCCGAACGCGGCGAATTCATGGGGCACGAAGCCGTTGGCCACCCCCATGTCGCAGCGGCCGCCGGAAAGCTGGTCAACCATGGCATAGTCTTCCGCCACCTTGAGCGGATCACGAAGTTGCATCAGTGAAACGCCGGATGCCAGGCGGATCTGCTTCGTCTCCCGCGCCCATGCGGCAAGGATCACTGCCGGGTTCGGGACAGCGCCGCCGTAGTAGTGGAAATGATGTTCCGTGGTCAGCACCCGCGCCCAACCAAGCTTGTCGGCGAGCTTCACATTCTCGGTCATGTCCTCGAAATATTGGGTCAGCGAGCCGCCGAATCCGGCGCGCCAGGTCGGCAGGTAGAACAGCGAAAGGTCCATGGATATCTCCTCTGCGGCCCTGGCCGCGTGCACGAACCAAAGAATATGATGCATGGCAATTTCGCAACGCGGCGGCTTATAATTCTCATATGTTGAGAAAAATGAATTTGTCGGCATGGCGCTGAGCCGACGCACCGATGGCGTTGAGAGCGCCCGCAAGGCCCTGCACCTGTTGCTGCATTTCGATGAGAGCCACGTAGGAGCGAGCGTAGCGGAGTTGGCCACAGCCACCGGCCAGCCGCTTAGCAGCGTCTATCGTCACGTCGCGTTGTTGCGGGAATTGGGTCTGCTGGAGCAAGGCCGGCGCGGCCAATACCATGTCTCAGCGCGGGTCTATGGCCTGACCCGGGCTGCTGACGCCGCCGGCGGCTTAATCGTCCGAGCGCGGCCGGTCCTCCATCGCCTGGCAGCGTTGACCGGGGAAACAGCGGTTCTCGTCCGGCTCCTCGGTGACGCAGCCGTAGCTGTGGATCAGGTAGAATCGAACCCGCCGATACGCCTCGCCTACTCCCCTGGGCGAACCATGCCGTTGACGGCCGGCGCACCTGCAAAGATGCTGCTTGCCTCTTTGCCCGCGAGCAGCCGCACCGCCTACCTTGATCGGCTGTCAAACCTGGACGCGGCGTTTGCCCGCCGGCGGGCCGACTGGAACAAGGAACTGACCACAGCCAGGCAGCAGGATTGGGCGGAGAGCTTCGGCGAGGTCGATCGGGGCCTTTGGGGGGTCTCGGCGCCAATCAGGTTGGGCGGCCATGTGGTCGCCGCGCTTTCTCTCGCCGGTCCGCTCGACAGGCTTGACGACAGCGGGCGCAGGAAAGGTATCAAACTGTGCTGCGACTGCGCGGTTGAACTTACCGAAGCGTTGGCAGCAGACGCCGCGGCAAGAACAAAAAGGAATGGGTCATGATCACCGTCTGGGGACGCAACAATTCCATCAATGTACAAAAGGTGGTCTGGGCGTTGGAGGAAACCGGTACGCCCTACGAGCGGCTGGATGCAGGCGGCGCCTTTGGCAAGGTGGATACGGCAGACTATGGCGCGCTCAATCCCAACCGGCGAATCCCCACGCTGATCGACGGGGATACGGTGATCTGGGAATCCAACGCGGTCGTGCGCTATATCGCGGCGAAATATGGCGGCTCGCCCCTGTGGGCTGACGATCCGGCGGAGCGGGCCAAGGCAGATATGTGGATGGACTGGGTGCAGACCGTGCCCCTGGTCGACCTGATCCCGGTCTTCTGGCAGCTAATCCGCACCCCCGAGCCTGACCGCAACCCCGAGGCCATTGCCCGCCATACCGGAAACCTCAAAAACACTTTCGGCATTCTCGAGGCCCATTTGGCCGACCGCCCCTACATCGCCGGAGATGAGTTCACTATGGGCGACATTCCGACCGGTGCCTTCGCCTGGCGGTATCTGTCACTGGACATCGAAAAGCCGACCCTGCCGCACCTGAACGCCTGGTACGACCGTCTCCGGGAGCGACCGGCATATGTGGAACATGTCTGTCTGCCGCTTACCTGACGGCACCGGGCCGGTGCGAAATCCGCCGGAAACACTATGGTTAATATCGGATTTCCGCGCCGCCCAGCATTAACCTCAGATTAACGTCGTATAAACGATCGGTTCATGTGATCCATGTCACTGTGCTCCTCATCGGACAGGGGTTTAATCACCTCAAATTCCGATACAGGAGGAACACCGAAATGAAACCGACAACCAAACTAGAAGATCCGTTCGCAGACCTTTTCGAGCAGACCGAACCAGAAAATCTGCTGGAAGAGACCATCTACGACGAAATCGAACAGTACTACACCGACGATCTGATCGACCTGGTGGAGACCACAAACGCCTTCTAATTCGGGTGTTGTGCCAACCGCTTGAATCCGCCGCCGCAGGGCCCCATATCGGAGGCACGGGACAGGAACATCCCGAACGCGGCGCCAGTACCGGGCCGCGAAACCGGATGCCTCAGCTGAATTCAGCATGACGGGGATCCAATCCGGCCGGACCAGGCAGCCCCCCGGGTAGACGGGTTTGGGCAGACGGGTTTCAGCCGGCGGCAACTCGCTCGATGGAGGAGGCTCTGCCATGTCGCGTCTGTCACTGTTCAATAGCCCACTACTTCTGGGTTTCGATCACATCGAACAGATGATGGAGCGCCTGCAAAAGGCGTCAGGCGACGGTTACCCGCCCTACAACATCGAGCAGACATCCGAGTATGGCCTGCGCATCACCCTGGCTGTTGCCGGCTTCAGTACCGATGACCTGAACATCACCGTTGAAGCCAACCAGTTACAGATCAGGGGCCGCCAGACCGACGACAGTGACGAGAAAATATATCTGCACCGCGGCATCGCCGCCCGTCAGTTTCAACGCAGCTTTCTTCTGGCGGAAGGTATCGAGGTGACAGGTGCAGAACTGGACAACGGACTACTGCATATCGACCTGGCCCGGCCAAAGATCGAAGACCATGTGAAGACCGTCGAGATCAAGGGCGCCAGAAAAGGTTCGGACAAAAGCGGAGAAACCATCGACCTGAAGCCTGGGACATCAGGCTGAGCCGCAGCCGCAACAACAGATCACGATTGATCAGGGGCAGCGCGAACGCGACGAGGACAGTGCCATGATTGCTGAACACACACTGAAGACCATGCCGGATGCCGATTGGGGCGCCTTTGCGGTCGATCACGTGGCCTATGTCAAGCGCATCGAGATGAATGGCCAGATCGGCTATGCAATACACGCCGCCGACGGTACGCCCATTACCGTGATGGACAACCGCGATGTGGCTATGGCTGCAGTGCGCCAGAACGGCCTGGAGCCAGCCAGCGTCCACTGACGAGTTGCTCACCCGCCGCAAAATACGGCCACTTGATATATTTTATTTTGGAAATTGTCAGTGCTACGCAGCGCGGCTGGACGTCGAATCCGTAAGCAGCGCGTAAAGCGCGTCCTGGGTGGTGGAGCCGCGCAGCTTTTCGCACATCTCCTTGTCGCGCAGGAGGCGCGAGACACGGGCCAACGCCTTCAGGTGGTCTGCGCCGGCATCTTCAGGCGCAAGCAGCAGGAACACCAGGTCCACCGGCTGATCATCGATGGCGTCAAATTCCACCGGATCCTCAAACCGCGCGAACAAGCCAAACAGCGTTTCCATCTTGCCGAGGCGGCCGTGCGGAATCGCGATACCGCCGCCAACGCCAGTGGTGCCCAAGCGCTCACGCTCCAGCAGCACGTCAAAGATCTGACGTTCAGGCAAGTTTGTGCAGCGGGCAGCCTCCTTTGCGAGGTCCTGCAGTATCTGTTTCTTGCCGCTGGCACGGGCGCTTGGCAGCACCCGGTCCGGGCTGATCAGATCGACGATTTCCATCACCAAATCCGACTTCTTCTCCTGCGGGGTCGCCGCCCATTTTTTATTCCGGCGGGTGCCGGTGCAGGCGGCTGGCCTACGCTTTCGTTGTGTTCTCCCTGACCCCTCGGGGGTCAACCCAGCCGATATTTCCATCCGGCCGGCGGTAGATCATGTTCAGGCCCCCATGGGCCGGGTTGCGGAACATCAGGGCTGGCACGTTGGCCAAGTCCATGCTCATGACCGCGTCGCCAACTGTCAGCGTCGGCACCTCGGTCTCCATTTCTGCAATGATGGCGGGCTCGCCGCCAACTGCATCCTCCTCAGCCTCTTCTCCGCTGTCAGCGGCGAGGATGAATTTTTGCGCCATTTCGGATTCGAACGCCCTCGCCTCACCAATATGGTGATCGCGCAGGCGGCGTTTGTAGCGCCGAAGCCGCTTGGCAATATGTTCTGCCGCCTGGTTGAAGGCGCCATAGGCGTCCCCAGCTTCTGCGCCGCCATGCACCAGAATTCCGCGGCCCACATGAACCTGAATATCGGCGTGAAACTCCGAACCGTTGCGCGAAAATTTGACCGCCGCATCCATCGGCCGGTCGAAATATTTCGCAACTGCCTGATCCAATCCGTCTTCGACATGGGTGCGCAGTGCATCCCCCACATCAAGTTGACGGCCGGTGACTGTGACCTGCATGGGACTCCGTTCATTCTTGTCTGGTCGCGGGTTCGCCTGATGGCGTATCCGACCGGCCCCGCAATCATACCTGCGCCCAAACCGGTCTGAATTTATGTACCCCCGCGCGCCGTCCCAAAAAGGGTAAGCCGGCTGGCGGGTGCCGCTGGTTCATCACTCAATGGCGATTGCGACGCAGCGAGGGCCGGACCGTAGAAGCGCCTTCGCCCCCCTGTCAAGCTGGTGTCACGGGACAAATTGTGCATAGGGCAGCTGGGAACATAAGCTATTCGTAGGCTAATTTTCTGATCGCCAAATCCCGGCCCCACAACAACACTTAACCTCCGCCCGGATCGCTCGTGGCGGGCTACTGGCACCAGGTCCAGATGCAGCCGTGCGGTGGGCGGCGAGCCACAGATCAGCTGGACCAATTTCAATGGTGCCGCACGCTTCAGCAGTGGGGCCAGTGCCCGGATTTAGTCTTTCGACAAACTTCCGGATTTTGACTTCTGACGCCCGGCAGAAGACGGAATTCCAAGCTCATTTCGGTATTTGGCGACGGTGCGCCGCGCCACAGGCATGCCAGCGTCAGCCAGCGCGCGGGCCAGCGCCGCATCTGACAAAGGCGCTGCTTCGCCATCGACCAATGTTGCCAGAGCCTGCTGGATCTCGCCGGCGCTCATCCCGCCAGCGGCGGTCGCCAGGCCGCCCACAAAGCAGTCCCGAAGTGCGATTAGCCCCCCTGGCGCCGCCACATGCTTGCCCGAGACTGCGCGACTGATGGTGCTGACATGCATATCAAGCGCTGCCCCCAGATCGCCCATGGTCAGCGGCCGGCGGGGAATTGCCGGATCGGTTAGCCAGTGCTCCTGCCGGCGCAGGGCTTCGGCTGCAACCGTCAGCAAGGTCGTGGCACGCTGCTCCATGGCGCGCACCAGCCACGAAGCGGCCTGCACCTGCTCACGCACAAAGGTTCGCTCATCCGATGTCAGTCGGCCGGCGCGAAGCTCTGTAGCGTAGGCCCGGTCGACCATGGCCCGGGGCAGCGTTTCCGGATTAAGCTCCAGTGTCCAACCACCCCCGGGTGATGGCCGCAACAGCATATCGGGCACGCGGGTTTCCACCGTCTCTTCTGCAAAGCCCGCGCCAGGATGAGGGTTGAGGTGGCGAAGCCGGCCCAGGAGGCCATCAATTTCCGTGACATCCACGCCGCACGCCGCGGCAAGTGCTGGCAGATTGCCGTCGCCCAACAAAGACAGGTTGTCGATCAACCGGCCAAGAACAGCGGTCATCTCGCCCCTGTCCTCCAGTTGGAGGGACAGGCATTCGGCGAGCGTGCTGGCGAAGAGACCGGCAGGTTCCATTCGGCGCAGGCCAGACAACACAGCCATGACCCTGTCCGCCGCAACGCCAAGTTCATCGGCGATGGCGGGGATATCTGCTGTGCACCAGCCCCAACCATCGAGCTCGCCGATCAGCCGCGCCGCAATTGTCTGCTCTGCCGGGTCCGGGAACATCATCGCCGCCTGGGCGCTGGCATGTTCCCGCAATGTCGGATGATCCGGGATGGTGTTTGTGAGGTCAGGGCCATCAGAAACGGCACCGCCAGCGGAACTATGGCGCCAGGAACGCCCCTGCCAAAGACCCCGCGCCATGGGAACCGCGCCCCCATGGCCGAGGCGCATGACGCCGGTGGCGGTGGGCCGGTCAAGCGGGCGCGCCAGGTCTGCGGCCGGCGGTGGTACATCCGCCGCCGGCGCTTCCCGCAACAGGGGGTTTGTCTCCAGGGCCTCTGCGACAGCGTCCGCAAGTTCAAGGTTGGAAAGTTGCAACATCCGAATTGCCTGCTGCAACGCAGGCGTCATCACTGTTGATTGGGTTGCACGAGCGGTCGGGGTCAGAGTCTGGCGTGGCGCGGCCATGAGGGGCTGGGCGGAGCAGCTAGAGGCTGAACGCGTCACCTAGGTAGACGCGGCGGACATCCTCATGGGCAACGATTTCATCCGGCGAGCCTTCCATCAGGACAACGCCTTCGTGGATGATGTAGGCCCGGTCGACGATATCCAGGGTCTCGCGCACATTGTGGTCCGTTATCAGGACACCGATGCCGCGATGTTTCAGATGGGCCACCAGATCACGGATATCTCCCACGGCGATGGGGTCGATGCCCGCCAGCGGTTCGTCGAGTAGGATGAAATTGGGACGCGAGGCAAGTGCGCGGGCGATTTCCACCCTGCGGCGTTCACCACCAGATAGGGCAATTGCTGGCGTCTTGCGCAGATGCGAGATCGAAAACTCGCCGAGAAGATCATCGAGCATGGTCTCCCGGACTTCCCGGTCGCCCTCAATCACCTCCAGCACGGAGCGGATATTGTCTTCCACGGACAGGCCACGGAAGATTGACGGTTCCTGCGGCAGATAGCCGATGCCGGCCCGGGCCCGGCGGTACATCGGCAAGTCAGTGATGTCCTCCCCGTCCATGACGACAATGCCGTATTCCGGACGGATCAGGCCCACGATGATGTAGAAGCATGTGGTCTTGCCAGCACCGTTTGGACCCAAGAGGCCAACAACCTCGCCCCGCTGGACCGAGATGTTCACGCCGCGCAGCACCGGACGTTTTTTGAATCGCTTGCCCAGGCCCTGGGCTACCAGGCCATCATTGCTGGTGACCAGCCGCGGACCGTGGGCATCTTCCTCTGGCACCGCGGCCGGCTCTACAACGGCTTCGGCCTCAGCCAGGCTGACCAGCGTATCCGCCTGTGGCGGTTCCTGCGATTTGTCGGACTTATCGTTCATGCCGCCCCGGGGGCATTGGTGAGACGCCAACCTATAGCAGGAAGGCGGGCGCTACCGTGCGCCTTTTTTGCCCTGCCTGGTGGGCTTCTTGCCTTTTTTCTTGCCGGGCGCCTTCGACGGCCCAAATCCCGGTAAACCTTGCGGTCCCTCGCCATCGCGCGGCACCAGGATCACGTGCACCCGGGTGCCGGTGCGGCCAAGCAGACGGCTGACACCGGTCTTGAAATTGACCTCGGCGCGCGCACCGTTCAACTGGTTGTCACCCCGGGTCAGTTTGACGTTTCCGGTCAGCGTTGCGATACGCTTCTCGGCGTTGTAGTTGCCTTTGTCGCCTCGGGCCACCTCGGTCTTGGTGACAATGACCACATTGCCGATCGCTTCTACCCGATGCAGGGAGTTTTCTCCCTTCTTGCCCTTTTTCATATAGGCGATAAAACGTTTGGCGATAACCTTGCGGTCTTTTTCGATCACCGTGGCGTTGCCCAGCACATAGGCTTTCAGGGCTTTGGCGTGGTATTCAATGCGCGCGCCGGTGATGGTGCGGTCCTTGGAAACGATTTTGACGCCGCCCCGCCCCGTCAGGATAAAAACCCCCTCTTTGACCATGTAGGTGGCGTGGTCGCCGGTAATGACGTCCTTGTCAGAGTCGATTCGCACGCCGCCTTTCGCGGTAATTTTCCAAATTTGCGTGCTTGGGCCACCAGCCTTCTTCGCCTTTTTGGCCGCGCCATCCTTCGGCTTTAACTTGGTGTCGGGCTTGCGGTAGTGGGCGGTCAGAACATCTGCGCGGATCTTGGTCTTGCCACGGGCTGCGGTGGCATTGCCGCGGGCCACATAGACCTGCTCATTCTGCCGCCACTCAACACCCTTGTCTGCCTCGATCGTTACAGGTTGCTGGGTGCTTCGGGTCGGGACGACACCCTGTGCGCCCGCCCAGGCTGTACTTGCCACCAGCACGGCGGTTGCAAGCGGCGCAATGGATGGCCGACAAAGCCTGGCGTTTATCATCATGGGCAATCGCTCCCTACCGACCTGACTGGCCATCGCGCCCCGCAGCGCCGCCGGTCGACGGCAGTTGCGGGCCAAGGACCTGATTCAGGTCGTCGTTATTGACTTTGAGAATGACTTTCGACTTGCCGAGGAAAAGAACGGTTTTGCCGCCATCCTTGACCCGGAAGCCCCGGGCATGAATCCGCGCTTGCGGTCCGGTGGCCACCACCGGTTTGTCGCCCCAGGCGATCTTTTTCTTCAGGTCAACCGTCGCTTCTTCGGTTTTGAAGGTGTAGTTGGCGTCATGATAGACGTTCACATCCCCCCTCAGCTTCAGGATGCGCGCGGTCTTGCGATAGTCGCCGTGATTGGCGGTCATGGCGACAAAGTTGCCATTCTCGAGCGTCACATTCGCGCGCGGTTGCACCAGCGTGACCCGGTCGGCTTTGGCACTGGCCTGGCGCGCCAGCTTGGCGCGCAGCCGGAATGGCCGGTTTCTGTCATCCACACCATGGTAGGAGGGCGACACCATCTCGAAGTTGCGCAGTTGGCTGGGCACGGATTTCAGGTCATCGCGGACATTGGCGACAATGCCCTTACTGGTGCGCGACAGGCTGGGCCATAGAATTGCCAGCGCCAACAACAGAATGGCCGCGCCTGGCAGTGCCAGCTTCATGGAACTGACGAACATGGTGTAGCCGCCACCAGCACGGTTCTGGCCGTCCACCGCCGCAGCGGTACCGTCAGCATAGGTCCCGCTGGTGGCGACGAAGCGGCGGCTGGCGGATGGCTGACGTCTGCGGCGGGCACGTTTCATGGTCTAGGCAATGCCTTCGCGGAGACAGTCGTGCATATGCAAGAAGCCCACAGGGCAGCCGTCCTTCACCGCAAACAGACCAGTGATCTTGCGTGCATTCATCAATCCCAGGGCCTCGGCGGCAAGCGCCTCGGGACGGATCGACTGGGGATCCGCGGTCATCACATCGCGGGCGCAAAGCGCCATCATGTCATCCTTCAGATGCCGGCGCAGGTCGCCGTCGGTAATTATACCGATCAACCGGTCCTTATCATCCACGATACCGGTGCAGCCTTGTCGCCCTGCCGTGATCACCAGCAGCACCTCCGGCATAGGTTGTTCCGGCCTGACCACCGGCATCCCCTCGCCGGTTTGCATCAGATCGGAGACGCGCAGGAGCCGCTGACCCAGTCGCCCACCCGGATGCAGCACCTTGTAATCCATCTCCGAAAACCCGCGTTGCTCAAGAAGGGCAACTGCGATGGCGTCGCCCAAGGCCATCATCACTGTTGTCGATGTGGTTGGCGCGAGCCCCATGGGGCAGGCCTCTGATAGCGGCGGCAACACCAGGGCGATATCGCTGGCGTCGGAGAGGGTGCTTCCTGCCCGGCCGGTCATGCCGATCAGCGGAATGGCAAAGCGGCTGCAATAGGCGATGGTGTCGGCAAGTTCTTCGGTCTGGCCGGAATTGGACAGCGCAAGCACCACATCGTCCGGTGTGATCATGCCCAAGTCGCCGTGACTCGCCTCGCCAGGATGCACGTAGAGAGCCGGCGTCCCGACCGACGCCATGGTGGCGGCGATCTTGCGGCCGATATGCCCGCTCTTGCCCATGCCGGTGACGACAACGCGTCCGGAAATTCCACCGATCAGGTTGACGGTATTCTCAACTTCCTGGCCAAGTTCCCCGTCGAGCGCGGCGCGCAGCGCCTCGACTCCCTCCGCCTCCAGTTTCAGCACACGCCCGGCGGCGGCCCGCGCATCTGGCGGACCGTCAGAAGCTGGCATGTCTTTGGCGGCGTTTCGGGTCATTTGGTCCTACAGGTCTATTCCTACAGGTGGGCATGGCGGCGGGGCCAAAATAGGGCAGGCATTTCGCCAAATCGTCGCCCCAACAGGGCTCCACACGGCGCGCATTCCCTGAAGATGATTATAGAAGTTCGCCGGCGCGGAAGATAGGCACGGCAGCAGACGCCCGCGGCGTCAGTGAGCCAGAATATCCTCGTCCGGCCAGCCAAAGATATCCAGCGCCGCCCGGTAAGGCAAAAAATCGAAGCACGCCTGGGCAAGCTCCAACCGGTGCTCACGCTCCAGCAATCCGTCCAGATGCGCCTTAATTTGGTGCAGGTAGAAGACGTCCGTGGCGGCGTAGAGTTTTTGATCTTCGGTCAGCTTCGCCGCGCCCCAGTCAGATGATTGCTGCTGCTTTGAGATGTCCACGCCCACGATTTCCTTACACAGGTCCTTCAGGCCATGGCGGTCGGTCATGGTGCGCACCAACTTGGACGCGACCTTGGTGCAGTAGACCGGCGCGGTCAGGACGTCGAAGGCCTGGAAAAAGGCGGCAACATCGAACCGTGCAAAATGGAAAATCTTCAGAATGTCTGGATTTTCCAGCAACGCCGTCAGCCTCGGGGCGTCCGCCGCGTCAGGACGGATCTGCACCAGATGGGCCTCGCCATCGCCGGAAGAAAGCTGCACCAGGCACAGCCGGTCACGAACCGGGTTCAGCCCCATGGTCTCGGAATCGATTGCCACCAGGTCGCCCAGGTCCAGTCCTTCGGGCAGGTCGTCCTGGTACAGGTGGATCTTCTGACGGGGATCGGTCACGGATTGGTGGCTCCCGGCGGGGGCGCGCTGGCCATACCGCCACCGCGCGTCATCAACAAAAATGGTGCCCAGGAGAAGACTCGAACTTCCACGGCCTTGCGGCCACTGGCACCTGAAGCCAGCGCGTCTACCAATTCCGCCACCTGGGCCCACAGGGGCATCAACATCCTGTCGCCTGTTTCGATTCGGGCGGCAGTGCCAATCACTGTGATGTGCCGGCTGGATTGCGGTAACCGGAACAATAGGTCGGTTTCCACAGGTTTGGCGGCCAGCCGGGCCGGTGATGGCTACAGAAAGCATGGGGCGATTGTCAACCGGATTCAAGCCTCCAGGCGGGCCCCGCGTCACGGCAAACCGCCGCGCCCGAGCGTCTTGCATTTAGCCGCGGCTCTCTCTAACGATTCCGGCGTACAGGAACAGGGTCATCATTATGGCGTTTGAACGGGCAACAGTATTTGGAGGTTCCGGCTTTGTGGGCCGGCAAATCGTCAGGCGGATGGCGGCGGAAGGCACGGTAGTGCGGGTGGCCGTGCGCGATCCCGAGAGCGCCTTGTCCCTCAAGCCCATGGGGGCCGTGGGCCAGATTGTGCCCTGCTTCGCTGACGTGACGGATGCGGCGAGCGTGGCAACTGCGATTGGCGAGGCCGACGTGGTGGTAAACGCCGTCAGCCTTTATGTGCCGCGCGGAAAACGTACCTACGACCGGGTGCATGTGAATGGCGCCCGCAACGTCGCCGAAGCGGCAACGGTGGCTGGCGCGCGGCTGGTGCATCTATCGGGCCTGGGCGCGGATACGAAATCCTCGAACGCCTATGTGCGGGCCCGCGGCGCCGGCGACGATGCAGTGCGCGCGGCCAACCCAAAGGCGATCCTCCTCCGGCCAAGCGCAGTCTTCGGGCCCGGCGACCACCTGTTCACTGCCCTCGGCAACCTGATCCGATTTTCCCTTCTGGTGCCGCAGTTCGGCGGTGGCCGGGCATATATCCAACCTGTGTATGTGGGCGACGTGGCCGAAGCCGCTATGGCCGCCCTGAAGGATGCGACCCACCACGGAAAGACGTTCGACCTGGGCGGCCCCCGGGTGCTGAATTACCGTGAGATGTTCCGGCTAGCGGTCGACATGACCGGTTTCAACCGGCCGATCGTGACCATGCCTTTCTGGGTCGGTCATCTGGTCGCGTTTTTCGCCAGGTTCATGCCTACACCGCCCATCACGTCAGACATGTTGTATCTGATGAAGCACGACAATGTGGTACCGACTGATGCACCGGGACTCGCGGAACTGGGCATCGCGCCAAAGACGCTTGAGGCGATCCTGCCCACCTACATGGATGCCTACAGCCGCGGCGGCCGGTGGAAAGGCGCACGGCTGGCCTGACCTGAACGGTCAGTTTGCGACTTCCGGATTCCAGCCCGACGGTGGCGCATCTGGTACATGGCTGAACGTGCCGCTTATTGGGTCCATCACCTCAAGCTCTCCGTCCGCGATACCGAAATGCAGGCCATGCAGTTTCATGCCGCGATCGTTGATCGCGTCGCGGACGAACGGAAAGGTCAGCAGGTTGTCGATGGAGTTCGCCACGGAGGCCTCTTCCATGGCCCGTTGCAGGGTGTCGGCGTCCTTCCGTGCTGATGCCGGCAGACGCGAATGCGCGCCATGGACAATGGACATCCAGCGCGCGATGAAAGTGGGCGCCGCTCGCTCCCCCCATATCCCCTCGATATAGGCAGCGATGCCGCCACAGCGCGCGTGCCCCATGACGACAATATGGGCGACCTCTAGCCCGCGCACGGCAAACTCCAATGCGGCGCTGGTGCCCTGCTGTTGTCCGCCGGGGTCGTAGGGCGGCACCAGGTTGGCGACATTGCGGAGGACGAAAAGCGTGCCGGGGGCGGTGTCGAACACCACAGTCGGGTCGACGCGGGAGTCGCAGCATCCGATGATCATGATTTCCGGGTGCTGTGCTTCCGCCAATTCCCGGTAGGTATCCAGATGCCGCTGGTAGTGATGCTGCCGGAACCTGGCGTAGCCACTGACCAGATCAGCCGGCAAGCGTTCGTACACTTCTGTCACGCATTTTCTCCCACTTGGGCTGTGCCCAATTCTTCTATTTGGGCTGGGCCCAATGTCTCTTTATCCGCGCCGCTGGCTTGTTGCTTTCGGGTCGCAAAGGCCAGTACTGCGACGCCAGCGATGGCGGATAGAAGTGATCCCGACAATACGCCAATGCGGATCGGCGCCACATAAGCGGCATCGTCGAACGCCAGACTGCCAATGAAGAGGCTCATGGTAAAGCCGATACCGCTGAGCAACGCCACGCCGTAGATATGCAGCCAGGTAACGCCTTCCGGCAGGCGGCACAATCCGAGTCGCACTGCGCCCCAGGCAAAGGCCATGACGCCGATTTGCTTGCCGACGAAAAGGCCCAGCGCAATGCCAATTGTGACCGGCCCAAAGGCCGCCGCGGAATCCACGTTGGTCAGCGTTACACCCGCATTCGCGAACGCGAAGATGGGGATTACAAAATACGCCACCGAGGGATGCAGGTCGTGTTCCAGCTTTTTCAACGGCGTCGAGCCGTCTGGCAGCCGCAGGGGAATAAAGAGGGCGATCAGGAAGCCGGCGAGAGTTGCGTGAACCCCGGACTTGAGCACGGCGACCCAGATAATCGCACCAACCAGCGCATAGGGTACGATGGACCGCACCCGCAGCCTGTTCAAAAGCAACAAGACCATCAGCCCTGCCGCGCCTACAGCAAGAGATCCCACGGCCAGGTCGGCGGTGTAGAAAATGGCGATCACAAGAATGGCGCCCAGATCGTCATAGATGGCGAGGCCCAGAAGCAGAATGCGGAGCGGCGGCGGGATGCGGTTGCCGAGCAACGCCAGAACACCGAGGGCAAAAGCGATGTCTGTGGCCGCCGGAATCGCCCAGCCACTAGCCTGAGCGGGGTTGCTCCAGTTGAATGCAAGATAGACCAGCGCCGGCGCCACCATGCCGCCTATCGCCGCAGCCGCTGGCAGGGCTGCCTTTGAAGGTGACGACAGTTCCCCCGACAGGGTCTCGCGCTTAATCTCAAGACCTACCAGAAAGAAAAACAGCGCCATCAGGCCGTCGTTGATCCACAGCAGCAACGGTTTGTCGATCAACAGGTCGCCGATACGGATGGTAACCGGCGTTTCCTTGAGTGCATCGTAGAAGGGGCTGAACGGTGTGTTCGCCGCCACCAATGCCAGGATCGCTGCGAGCAGCATCAGCATGCCGGGTCGTGCGTCCGGCTGCAGGAAGGTTTTGGCCCAAGTCATGACTGCCCTCTGGAATTCAGCGCGTTGGTGCGACGGCGAATAACAGAGCTATAGGTATGCGTTAGACTTTAAACTTCAATAGACTGATGAAAACTGTCATAAACTAATATCAAAAGCGCTAAACAGGTGAAATATGCTGTCCAGGCCTATGATGACCGTCCACGAGGTGGCCGACCTGCTGAAGGTGAAGGAAAGTACGGTGCGGTCATGGATCAAGGAAAACGACCTGCGCGCCATCAAACTTGGCCGCGATTGGCGCGTCGCGGTGAAAGACCTCGAAGCCTTCGTCAACGCTCACGCCAACCGCGACGGAGGTATGCCGGCCTAGGCAGCCCGGTCGAAAGCGATACCTTCAACATAGATCAGGTAGAGAATCACCACGCCCAGCAACACACGGTAAATGACGAAGGGCGCGAAGGTAGCGCGCCGGAGCCAGGCGACCATCAGGAAAATCGCGACCAATGCGCTGACGAGAGCCAGGCCGGCGCCGATCAGCGCATCCATGGTAATCGCCACATTGCCCGTGTCGTAGACCTTTTTGCCCGCCCAAAGACCCGCGGCCATGATGGTGGGGATCGACAGCAGCATGGAGAAACGCGCCGCTTCGGTCCGCTCAAACCCAAAGGCCCGCGCCGCCGTCATGGTAATGCCTGACCGGCTGGTGCCCGGGATCAATGCCAGACACTGGGATAGGCCCACGAACATGGCCGAGACCAGGGTGATATGCTCCATGCGGCGCACGGTCATGGTTGCCCGGTCCACCAGCCACAGAAGAATGCCAAATCCGATGCTTGCCCAGGCCACGATTTCTGCGCTGCGCAGCACATCCTGGATCACGTCCTGGAGTAAGAACCCGGCGATTAGCACAGGCACAGTCGCACCGATCAGCAACAGGAGCAGGCGGGCGTTATCGGTCATCCGGAAGCGCAGAACCGATCCCAATCCGGCAAACAGGCGACCGACATCACGCCAGTAATAGAGCATGACAGCGCCGAGGGTGCCCACATGCACGGCGATATCGAGCACCAGCCGGTCGATCTCCGCCTGCGGCGTCGGGACGCCGGTTTCGTCGAAAATCTTCCAGGTCAGGACCAGATGGCCGGATGAACTGATCGGCAAGAATTCTGTGACGCCCTGCACCAGTGCCAGAATAGCGATTGGAATCAGTGGATTCACGGGCCCCCTCCCCAGTTTGCCGCGCTAAGCCGGGTTATATCACCTCCTTTGACGGCAATTGAGTGAGAAATTATTACCATTTCGGTATTATAATGAAATTATTGGAGGGACGTTAGGAACTTCAGCACACCCGCATGGGTAATTGATCATATGATAAGTCAATATAGCTGACATTAATGTGCGATTTTGGTGGATTTTTAGGCCTGCCTGACCTATGTTGGGCGTTGGGAGCCAACGCCGCCCCACGAGACCCGATAAAATCGTTCCTTTGGGGACAATAAAATAGCGGGTCGCTGGCATCGGTCGAAATACTGACCGTGAGGACGGCGAAAAATCAGGGAAAAGCACCCACGTTGCGCCTGAGGGAGGTTGGGCGCAAACGACGCTGGTCGGCCAAGATTTGGCTGAATGGCGCCGGTTACCGCACCATGTGTGGCACACCGGCGAGATATGGAACGAAAAAACACGGGGTACGGGCCGCATGTCCGATCAGATGCTTAAATTTGTCACGGTCGGCCCGCGCATGCCGGAGAAGCGGGATGCGGATGCAAGGCGTTCAGATTTCGACGAAATCTATGCCCAATACCCGCCGGATGCCGCAGCAGAGCAAGCTGGACGCTGCTCCCAATGTGGCGTGCCCTACTGCCAGGTGCATTGTCCGCTGTACAACAACATTCCCGACTGGCTGCTGCTGACCGCCGAAGGCCGGCTGGAAGAAGCCTACGAGATGTCGTCGGCCACCAACAACATGCCCGAAATCTGCGGCCGGATCTGCCCCCAGGACCGGCTGTGCGAAGGCAACTGCGTCATCGAACAATCCGGCCATGGCACGGTCACCATCGGATCGGTGGAGAAATACATCACTGACACGGCCTGGGAACGCGGCTGGATCAAACCGGTCAAGCCACGGCGCGAACTTGAGCAGAGTGTCGGCATCATCGGCGCCGGGCCCGGCGGCATGGCCGCAGCGGAAGAGCTGCGCAAACGCGGCTGGCAGGTGCATGTCTATGACCGCTACGACCGGGTGGGCGGCCTGCTGATCTATGGCATTCCCAACTTCAAGCTTGAAAAAGAAGTCGTCGGCCGACGCGCCCAACACCTGGTGGGCAGCGGCGTTACCTTCCACCTGAATTTCAATGTGGGCCCGGACGCGACCCTGGAAGAACTGCGCGAACGCCATGACGCGGTGCTGATCGCCACAGGCGTTTACAATGCCCGGGACATCCAGGCCCCCGGCGTCGGGCTGGACAACATCGTCATGGCGATGGACTACCTGACCGCATCCAACCGCAAAGGCTTCGGCGATCCGGTGCCGGACTTCGATAGTGGCAAACTGGACGCCGACGGCAAAAATATCGTGGTGATTGGCGGCGGCGACACCGCCATGGACTGCGTGCGCACCGCCGTCCGCCAGGGCGCGACATCGGTCAAATGTCTTTACCGGCGTGACCGGGAGAACATGCCCGGCTCCATGCGCGAAGTCTCTCATGCCGAGGAAGAAGGCGTGGACTTTGTCTGGCTCTCGCAGCCTGAAGCCTTTGACGGCGACCAGGTTGTCAAGAACGTCCGGACCCAGCGCATGCGCCTGGGCGCACGCGACGCCACCGGACGCAGCCGGCCGGAACCGATCGAGAATTCCAGCTTTGTCCTGGACGCGGATGTCGTCATCAAGGCGCTCGGCTTTGACCCGGAACCACTGCCAGAGCTGTTTGGCTGCCCCGACCTCGACGTGACCAACTGGGGCACGGTACGCGTCAACCACCGCACCATGATGTCGAATATGGATGGCGTCTTCGCCGCCGGCGATATTGTCCGTGGCGCATCCCTGGTGGTGTGGGCCGTGCGCGATGGCCGCGACGCGGCCACAAGTATCGACACCTACCTGCGCGCCAAGGCCGCCGGCGATGCACCGGCGGACGCGGCCACCGAAGCGAAGCAGGAGGCGGCATGACGACAACGGCACAAGGCGGCTGCCTTTGCGGCGGCGTGCGCTTCGAAGCGACGGTGACGGACGAGATTTCGATCTGCCACTGCGAAACCTGCCGACGCTGGACAGGTGGGCCGATGATGGCTGTCCACCCGACTGCGGCTGTCGAAGGCGAGACGCTCACCTGGTTCCGCAGTTCGGACTGGGCGGAGCGTGGATTCTGCAGCCGGTGCGGCGCGTCCCTGTTTTATCGACTGACGGAACTGGCTGATGACGTCGTCATCGCAGCAGGCGGCTTTGACGACCCCACCGTGTTCAACAGACTGACGCGTGAAATCTTTATCGACGAGAAGCCCGGATTTTATGACTTCGAAGGCGACCGCCCGCGCATGACCGGCGCGGAAGCCATCGCCGAATTTACCGGGACCGAGGAGCAAACTGCATGACGGAAAGCCCGACCAGATGGATTAGCGAACGCGACCGCTTGGCCACATACGGCCTCTATGACCCGGCCACCGAGCACGACAACTGCGGCGTCGGCATGGTCGTCTCCATTGACGGCCAGTTGCGCCGGGACGTGGTGGAAGGCGGCGTCCGTGCGTTGAAAGTGCTGTGGCACCGGGGTGCGGTCGACGCGGACGGCAAAACCGGTGATGGCGCGGGCATCCACGTCCGGATTCCGCAGGATTTTTTCAAGGAGCATGTGACGCGCACAGGCCACGAGGTTCTGGATGGCCACCTGGGCGTGGGCATGGTTTTTCTGCCGCGCACGGACTATGGCGCACAGGAGATCTGCCGGACAATCGTCGAATCTGAAATTCTAAAGTTCGGCTACGTCATCTATGGCTGGCGGCAGGTACCGGTGGACGTCTCGGTGATTGGCGAGAAGGCGAACACCACTCGCCCGGAGATCGAGCAGATCATGATCGCCAACACGGAGGGCTTCGACGAGGCGCGCTTCGAGCTGGATCTCTACATCATCCGCCGGCGCATCGAGAAGGCAGTCATCCAGGCGCAGATCAAGGACTTCTACATCTGCTCGCTGAGCTGCCGGTCGATCATCTACAAGGGTATGTTCCTGGCGGAGCAGTTGACCGACTTCTATCCGGATCTGCTGGACGACCGGTTCGTTTCCGATTTTGCGATCTATCATCAGCGCTATTCCACCAACACCTTCCCCACCTGGCACCTGGCCCAGCCCTTCCGGGTGATCGCCCATAATGGCGAAATCAACACCCTGCGCGGCAACGTGCAGTGGATGAAGAGCCACGAAGCGCGCATGGCGCACCCGATGTTCGGCGAGCATATGGAGGATCTGAAACCGATCATCCAGACGGGTAGTTCGGACTCCGCCGCACTCGATGCAGTCTACGAGCTGATGGTCCGCACAGACCGCGATCTGCCCATGGTCAAGACCATGATGATCCCGGACAGCTGGACCTACAAACAGAGCGTGCCGCAGGAACATTGCGACCTCTACGCCTATGCCAATGCGGTGATGGAACCCTGGGACGGGCCCGCGGCCATCTGCGGCTTTGGCGGCCGCTGGGCGCTGGCAGGCATGGACCGCAACGGTCTTCGCCCGCTCCGCTACTGCGTCACCACCACGGGACTGCTGATCGTCGGGTCCGAGACCGGCATGATTCCGATGAATGAGCAGAAGTTCATCGAGAAAGGCCGGGTCGGCCCCGGTCAGATGATCGCCGTCGACCTGAAGGAAGGCCGCCTGTGGCACGACCGCGAGCTCAAGGACATGCTGGCTGGCCGCCAGGATTGGAGCCAATGGGTCAAGCGCACCCAAAATCTGGAAAGCCGCATCTCAGGCCACGCCATTGCGGACCCTGAATTCGAGCAGTCGGACCTCAGGCGGCGGCAGGTCATGGCCGGATGGTCGATGGAAGAGCTGGAGCTGATCCTGCATCCCATGGCGGAAACCGGCAAGGAAGCCACAGGCTCCATGGGCGACGACACGCCGGCGGCAGTGCTGTCAGACAAATATCGAGGCCTGCATCATTTCTTCCGGCAGAATTTCAGTCAGGTCACCAACCCGCCAATCGACAGCCTGCGCGAACGCCGGGTCATGTCGTTGAAGACGCGCCTGGGCAACCTCGGCAACATTCTCGCCGAGGAAGAAAGCCAGTGCGATGTGATGCAACTGGAAACGCCGGTTCTGCTGAACGCGGAGTTCAACGCGCTCAGGGACTATATGGGCGAAGACGCCATCGACATCGATTGCACCTTCAACCCGGACGCTGGCGAAAACGCGCTGCGCGAGGCGCTGGACGAAATCTGCCGGCAGGCGGAAGACGGTATTCGCGGCGGACGCATTCATGTCTTGCTGACCGACCAGACCGTGGGAGAGGACCATGCGCCGATCCCGATGATTCTGGCCGCCGGCGCGATTCATACCCATCTGGTCAAGCAGAACCTGCGCACTTTCTCATCCCTCCATGTGCGTACCGGCGAATGCATGGACACCCATTATTTCGCCGTTCTGGTCGGCGTCGGCGCAACCACGGTAAACGCCTATCTGGCGGAAGAGACGATCCATGATCGCCACCGCCGCGGCCTCTTCGACAAAATGTCGGTGGAGGAATGCCTGGCCAACTACAAGGACGCCATCAACAGCGGCCTGCTGAAGATCATGTCCAAGATGGGCATCGCCGTCATCAGCTCCTATCGGGGCGGCTACAACTTCGAGGCGCTGGGCCTGTCCCGGGCTTTGGTCGCCGAGTATTTCCCGGGCATGCCCTCGCGCATTTCCGGCATCGGCATGCCGGGCATCGAACACAAGATCCTGCAACAGCACGAACACGCTTTCCGTTCGGACGCCACGGCAATTCCCGTGGGCGGCTTCTACCGGTTCCGCAAGTCAGGCGAACTCCACGCCTTCGAAGGCACCCAGATCCACATGCTGCAGCATGCGGTGGAGCAGGACAGCTACAACACCTACAGCAAGTATGCCGAGGCGGTGCGCAACATGCCGCCGATCCACCTGCGCGACCTGCTGGACTTCGACTATCCGGATGATCCGGCGCCGCTGGAAGAAATCGAATCGATTACCGAGATTCGCAAACGCCTGGTCTCGCCGGGGATTTCGCTCGGTGCCCTCAGCCCCGAAGCCCACGAAACCCTGTCGATTGCCATGAACCGCATCGGCGCCAAGTCGGATTCAGGCGAAGGCGGCGAGGACCGGGCCCGCTATCAACCGCGGCCGAATGGCGACAATGCCAGCTCTGCGATCAAGCAGGTGGCCTCAGGCCGCTTCGGCGTGACCGCGGAATATCTCAATCAGTGCGAGGAAATCGAAATCAAGATCGCTCAGGGCGCAAAGCCCGGAGAGGGCGGTCAATTGCCTGGGTTCAAGGTCTCTGCGCTGATCGCCAAGCTGCGCCATTCCACACCCGGTGTGACACTTATCAGCCCGCCGCCCCACCACGACATCTATTCGATCGAGGACCTGGCGCAGCTGATCTATGACCTGAAGCAGATCAATCCGGACGCCACCGTGTGCGTCAAGTTGGTGGCGCAGAACGGCGTCGGCACCGTGGCGGCAGGCGTCGCCAAGGCCAAGGCCGACGTGATCCTGATTTCCGGTCACTCCGGCGGCACCGGCGCTTCACCCCAGTCGTCGATCAAGTATGCCGGCCTGCCGTGGGAGATGGGCCTGGCGGAAACCCATCAGGTGCTGACCCTCAACCGCCTGCGCAACAACGTGCGCTTGCGCACCGATGGTGGCATCAAGACCGGCCGCGACGTGGTCATCGCCGCCATGCTCGGTGCGGAAGAGTTTGGCATCGGCACTGCAGCTCTGGTCGGCATGGGCTGCATCCTGGTGCGGCAATGCCACATGAACACCTGCCCCGTGGGCGTTTGTACCCAGGACCAAAGCCTGCGCGACAAGTTCACCGGCACGCCTGAAAAGGTCATCAACCTCTTCACCTTCATCGCAGAAGAAGTGCGCGAGATCCTTTCCAAGCTGGGCATGCGGTCGATCAGGGAAGTGATTGGACGGACCGACCTGCTGAGCCAGGTCAGCCGCGGCGCGTCGCATCTGGACGACCTGGACCTCAACCCGATGTTGGTGCGCGGCGAAACCGGCGACCTGCCACCCTATTGTACGCTCGAGGGTCGCAATGAAGTGCCGGACACGCTGGACGCCCAGATCCTTGAAGACGCGAAGCGCGCCCTGAACGCCGGTGAGAAAAGTCAGCTCGCCTACAACATCCGCAACACCCACAGAGCGATCGGCACGCGCCTGTCGTCCGTGATCACCCGCAAATACGGCATGAACCATCTGCCGCCGGGACACATCACGCTACGCCTGCGCGGGTCCGCCGGTCAGTCGCTCGGCGCGTTTGCGGTGCAGGGGATCAAGATCGAGGTCTTGGGCGACGCCAACGACTACGTGGGCAAGGGCCTCTCTGGCGGGTCCATCGTCATCAGGCCGCCGGTCAGCTCGCCGATTGTCTCCAACGAGAACACCATCATCGGCAACACTGTGCTGTACGGCGCGACAGCTGGCGTGCTGTTTGCGGCCGGTCATGCCGGCGAACGTTTCTGCGTGCGCAACTCCGGCGCGGTCGCCGTAGTCGAGGGCTGTGGCTCCAACGGTTGCGAATATATGACCGGTGGGCGTGCCGTGATCCTGGGTGAGGTGGGCGAAAACTTCGCGGCCGGCATGACCGGCGGCATGGCCTACGTCTACGACCCGGATGACAAACTGGAGATGCTGATCAACAGCGAAACGGTGACCTGGCAGCGAGTCGAAGTGGACCATTGGGAAGTCCAGCTGCGTGAAACGATCTTCGAGCATGTCCGCGAAACCCACTCCCGCTGGGCGGAAGGCATCTTGCGCGACTGGGATCTGAGCCTGCCGAAATTCTGGCAGGTCGTGCCGAAGGATTTGATCGCCATCGGCGCCCTGGACGCACCGATCAAGCGCGATGAGCTGGAGCCTGCGCTGGCGTAAGGTCGGCGCGCCGGGCCAACCAGATTAAGCCCAGATTGATTAAGCATAGTGGCGATGGTGCACTGCACCGGGCGCGCTGATAGCCTATAATGAATCCATGACTGGTCAGCTGCATCAGATGAATATGGAGTACAGCCCGTCCCAGGACCGGCTGGTGCTCAAGATCAACACCACCGACAAGCAGGAGGCCCGGCTCTACCTGACCCGGCGCTTTACCCGTGAGTTGTGGGATGCATTGATCAAGATTCTGGCCGACCAGCCCGAGATCAAGAAGCAGGCGAACCCGGAAGTGAAGAAGGCGATGATGGCCTTCGAGCAGGATGCCAAGACGAAGACCGAAAGCTTCGCCAAGGATTTCGAGAAGAGCGCAGCGGGTTTCCCTTTGGGCGAAGAGCCAGCGCTGATCACCGGATTCAAGTTTGTGCCCAACTCAAGCGGCGGCGGTCCACGCATGCTGTTCGTCACCCATCAGAAACAGGAACTGGGTATCCCTGCAAATCAGCAGATTCTCTATTCCTTCGCCAAGCTGCTCAGCCAGGCGGTGGGCGTCACCGGCTGGGATATGACCTTCGAGATGGGCGCACTGACCGACGACCCCAAGGAAGGCATCGCGTCCGCGAGCGTGCACTAGCCTTGATGGTTGGCAGCAGCGGCGATCATGCGGCCAGCAGCTTCACCATTGCAACTTCGTCCACCAGCCGGTCTGCCAGCAAAATGGAGCCCCGGCGCAAACCTTCCTTTTGGTATCCAAGCGTCTGATACAGGTTGTGGGCGCGGACATTCTCGACGATCACGCTGAGTTCGATCCGGCGGATGCCCAGCGTCAGAGCCTTCGTCTCAAAAGCCTGGATCAGGTCGCGGCCCAGACCACGACCCCACCAATCACGCCGAACGGCGACGCCAAGGACGATGGAATGGCACGTCTTGGGTGACCGCCCGCGCATCCCGGAAATATAGGCAACCGGCGTGTCGCCGTCCCAGGCACAGAGGATCAACGGGTCCGAGATTTCCGCGGCGCGGGTGAGCACGCCGACCATCATTTCGGCATTGATGGGCCGGTCATCACCGCTGTAGAGCAGGAAATCGGTTTCCCGATCACACTGGTGATGCAGGTCGACAAAGACGGCCGCTTCCTCGGGAGAAGGGGTGCGGATCGGCAGGGGCAGAGTTGACGGGGCAGGCATGGGTGGCTCCTGCAGGGTGGTTTCTGTGTTCGCCCAGTATGCCGCCACATGCCGGCTGGCCGCAGTGACCCCGCTCACCCGCGGGGTTTGGTCCGATGTCAGTCGCCGAGCGCGATACCTTCGCGCCGCGGGTCGGCGCCACCTTCCAGGCGGCCATCCGGCAACCGGCGAATGATGTGCAACCCGCTGGTCATGCGCGCAAGCCGCACCTTGTGGCCGAGGGCGCGTAGCGCCTCGATCAATGCAGTCGGCGCGCCTTTTTCCACTTCCGCCGGGCCGTTGCGGCTCAACACACGGGGCAGGTCAGTTGCGGCCTGGGCATTCAGCTTCCAGTCCAGAACCGCGATGATCGAGCCGGCCACATAACCGATGATCCGGCTGCCGCCGGGCGAGCCGGTGACCATCACCAGCCGGCCCTTTTGATCAAACACCATAGTGGGCGCCATCGAGCTGCGAGGCCGCTTCCCACCCTCGACGCGATTGGCGACAGGGCCGCCTGCGCGGGCGGCGCGGAAAGAGAAATCGGTCAGCTCATTGTTGAGCAGGAAACCGCGCACCATGATGCCGCTGCCGAAGCCCGCCTCAATGGTGGTGGTCATGGAAATGCCGTTGCCGTCGCCATCGACGATGGAGATGTGGGACGTGGCGGGGATCTCCAGGCTGCGCCCCCTGCCCGGCAATGCGCCTTTTTTCACCGGGAAGCGACCTGGTGTCGCCCGTCCGCCAGCGCGCGCCGGGTCGATGCTGCGGGCACGGCGGCGCAAGTAAGCGGGGTCGAGCATGCGCCGCACCGGCACCGGCGCGAATTTGGGATCGGCCACATACCGGTTGCGGTCCGCAAATGCTCGGCGGCTCGCCTCAATCAGAAAATGGTACGACGCAGCTTGGCGGCGCAGCTTGCCCAGGTCGAACCGGGCCAGTTGGCCCAATATCTGCGCGACGGCCAGACCACCCGACGATGGCGGCCCCATGCCGCAAACCCGCCATCGGCGATAGGGCGCGCAGACCGGACGCCGCGCAACCACGGCATACCGGGCGATGTCTGCCTCGGTCAAAACACCCGGCCAGGGCTGCGCCGCCCGTACGGCAGCCGCGATGTCCCGCGCCACGCCGCCGCGATAGAAGCCGTTGGGCCCCTGTTTCGCGATCAGACGGAGGGTCGCCGCAAAGGCTGGATTGTTGCGCAAAAAGCCTACCGGAAGCGGTTGGCCGGCAGCGGTAAAAAAATAGGCGCGCGTGGCAGCCCGGCGGCGCAGAAAAAAGGCGTCCCGCAGCAGGCCGTGCAGGCGCGGCGACACCTTGAAGCCCTGCTCCGCCAGTCGGATGGCCGGCTGGAACAGCCGCACCCAGGGCAGCCGGCCATGTGTCTTGTGCAGACGCCACAGCAAGGCAACCGTGCCCGGCACACCCACCGCCCGACCGGTGCGGACCGCCGTACGGTAGGGCAGCAGCTTTCCCGTGCCGTCACGGAAGAGGTCATCTGTGGCAGCCTGGGGTGCCGTTTCACGGCCGTCATAGGTCACAAGCTTGCGGGATCTTGCGTGCCAGTAGAGCGCAAAAGCGCCACCACCAATGCCTGAGGACTGGGGCTCTACCAGGTTGAGAACCAGTTGGACGGCAATCACCGCATCGGCGGCGCTACCGCCCCCACGCAGAATTTCAAGGCCAGCGCGCACCGCATGAGGGTTGGCCGCCACCACCATAAAGCGGCTTGCATAGACCGGCTTCTTTGCTGTCCGGCCCGTCGCGGGTTCTGGCGCCCCATCCGCTTTCGCTTGGGCGAGAACCGGCGGGGCGGTCTCTCTAAGCACCACCAACGTAAGCATCATCACGGCGAGTGCCGCGCGGGATGCTGCTGCCCGTCTCACGCACTCTCCTCCACAATGGCCGCACCTGCATCTGCGTCTGCGTCGGCTTTGCCAGATTTCAGCCAGATCAGCGGCAGCGCCAGGATCGCCAGCACCGCCAGAACCACGGAGGTAATCGCCATCGGCCAGACTGTGCCATCTGCCAGGTCGGCCACCAGCTGCGCCATGACGGCTGCACACCCCATCTGAAAAAACCCGACCAGGCCAGAGGCCGCACCGGCATAACGCGGGTCCACATTGATCGCACCCGCCTGGCCCACCGGGATGGTAGATCCCTGAAAAAGAGAAAACAGCCCCGCCGGGGCGACCAGGGTGTAAATGCTGAGCGGCGTCGTGAGATAGACCACAATCGCGCCACCGGTGACGAGGGCGACGCCAATGCTGCCGAAGGTAATCAGCCCCTTTTCGCCCAGCCAGGGATGCAGCCGGGTGCCGAGGAAGGTGCCGGTGATATAGGACCCCGCTACCACAAGGTAGGTCATCCCGTATTCAGCTGCGCTGTGGCCCAGCACATTGATGGCCAGGAACGGGGTCGCCGCCACATAAACGAAGAAGATCGCAATCGACAGGCTGGAGGAAATGGTGAAGCCCCAGAACCGCGCTGAACGGCTGAGCCGCCGGATGCCGGCCAGCATCATGCCCCTGGCGGCCGCACCGGTGAGTGGCGACGTCTCTTCAAGCCGGAACCAGGTGATCAACAGCACCGGCATAATCAACACGGCGACGAACCCGAATACGGCGCGCCAGTGGATTGCATCGGTCAGCAATCCGCCGACAGTGGGCGCAAACATCGGCGCAAAAACCATCGCCATGGTCAGATAGGAGATCGCCCGTGCCGCCTGGCTGGCGCCATAGACATCGCGAACCATGGCGCGCGCCACCACCATTCCCGCGGCGCCACCGCCGCCCTGAAGCAGGCGGCCGGCGATCAGGGTCGAGATGTCCTGCGCCAGCGCCGCAAGCAGGCTGCCGGCCAGAAAAATTACCAGGCCCGCAAGCAGGACCGGCTTGCGGCCGAACCTGTCCGACAAGGGCCCGTACATAAAATTGCCGAACGCAATTGCGAACAGCGACAGGGTGAGGGTCAGGATGGCCAAGTCCTGAGTTACGCCAAAGTCCACCTGGATGAAGGGCAGCGCCGGCAGGAACATCTGCATGGAAAAGGGTGCGATCGCCGTAACGCACACGAGGATGACAAGGAACAGCGGCGAACGGGCAAGGGACATAGGGGGCGTAGACCGGGGCGATGGGAAGGCGGCCGGCCAGTCCTGGAGAGATGCCGGGTCGTTCTACTTAGGGCGATCCGGGCGGCAAAGCCATAGCATGATTGCCGTGGCGGCCAGCGCGCCCACCACCTGCGCAGCGATGAAAGCCGGCGCATCCACAGGCCGGATGCCGGAGAAGCTTGCCGTAAAAGCCCGCGCGATCGTCACCGCCGGGTTGGCGAAAGATGTGGACGATGTGAACCAGTATCCCGCGGTGATGAACAGGCCGACAGCGTAAGGCACTGCCTCCGGCCGTTAGCGGATGCAGCCGATGATCGTCGCCACCAGACCGAACGTCGCCACGAATTCGCCGGTCCACTGGCCAATACCGGTCCGCGGTCGCGCAAAACTACTGATGAGGGCCTGATCGAACATGACATGGGCGATCATCACACCGCCGATTCCGGCAGCCACCTGCACCAACACGTAGATCACTGCATCGGGCAGGCTGATCTTTCGCTGCACCAGGAAGGACAGGGTAACGGCAGGATTGAAATGGGCGCCCGAGACCGGCCCGAATATCAGGATCAGCACGGCAAGGATCGCGCCGGTGGCCACGGTGTTGCCCAGCAGCGCCAACGCCACATTTCCGCCCGCCAGGGTCTCCGCCATGATGCCGGAGCCGACAACCGTGGCAAGCAGCAGGGCAGTGCCGAGCGCTTCTGCGGCAAGCCGGCGGGTCACATCAGGTGTGGACACTGCGAAACAAACCTATTTTGCACATTCAGATCACATCCAACCGGTGCACCACGCCTTCCAGGCCGGGCTTCGCAGCAGGAAACCGCTCACACACCAGCGGGTCGTGGCCGGGGATGATCAGCTTTGGATCATCGGCCAAGGCCGCGATGGTATCGTAGGCGCCGAGATAGTCACCCATGTCGAAGACGATCCAGAATGGCCGCCGGTCTTCGAAATTCTCGTAGTAGTGCATGGCGTCTGACGCCAGCACCATCCAGCCAGCCTGGGTGTGCACGCGCACCACCTGCAAGCCCTTGGTGTGGCCGCCCACCCAGTGAACCGAAATGCCCGGCGCGAGCTCGGCATCGCCATCATGGAACACCACCCGGCGATCAAAGACCCGGTGCACCATCTGCGCGATATGCTCCGCTTCGAAGGCGTGGGCAATCGACGGTTCCGTCATCCAGCGGCCGGTGGCATAGGCCATCTCGTCGTCCTGCACGTGGAAGCGCGCGTTGGGAAAAAAGTCGAAGCCGCCGATATGGTCGTAGTGGAGGTGGGTGACGATCACATCCTCAACCGTGTCCGCATCGACACCCACTTCCGCCAGTCCTTCGGCCGGGGTGCGCAACATCTCGCGCTTGCGCTTATCTGCGTCCACCGGGGAGAAACCGGTGTCGACCACCCAGGTCTTGTCTGGCCCCACCACCGCCCAGACGAAATAGTCCATGGGCGCGGGCGCGTTGTGGGGATCCACATCCCGATAGCCACCATCAAAGAACATCTCGGACCGCATGCCGACCCGCTTTGCATAGCGCACGGCATAGACCTGATAATTGGGCAATTCCGCCATCGTCTCCCCCAAGCTAGATTGCGGCACTGTAGAATGCGTGCGCGCCTAAACCAACCATACCAACGGGGGAAAAGCCGATGCCGAGCGAACAATTTGAGACAGGCCTGAAGATTCGAAAGAAGGTGTTGGGCGAGGAATATGTGGAGCGGTCGCTGGCCAACGCCGGCAGCTTTGCCGCCGAGTTCCAGGACTGGGTGACGTCTTATGCCTGGGGCGGGCCCTGGGCGCGGGAGGGACTGCCTCTCCGCCAGCGCAGCATGATCAACCTCGCCATGCTGATCGCCCTCAACCGGGGCGACGAATTCAAGCTGCATCTGCGCGGCGCCATCAATAATGGCTGTACCCTGGATGAGATCAAGGAAGTGCTGCTGCAGGCGACCATGTATTGCGGCTTCCCGGCGGGAGTCACCGCCTTCAAGCTGACCCGGGAAGTCTTCGCCGACATGGGCATCGACCCGGAAAAAGACGCATGACCACCCACGCCTATGGATGGATTGGCCTCGGTAACATGGGCGAACCCATGGCGGCGAACCTGGCACAGGCCGGGTTCGACGTACTGGCGTTCGACGCCGCGGGAACAGAGGCACGGCTGCCAGAAGGGGCCCAGGCAGCCAGGTCATCAGCCGACGTCGCGCGAGGCGCCGATACGGTGTTCCTGAGCCTGCCGGACGGCCGCGTGAGCCTCGCCGTAATCGCCGAGATGATGGCGACCAATGACCGGCGCGCCGGCACCGTCATCGATCTCTCCACCATCGGCACCCAGGCCGCCCGGGACGCGGCAGACGCCTGCGCGGCGGGGGATGCGGTCTTTATCGACTGTCCGGTCTCGGGCGGGCAGGTTGGCGCCAGGGCGGCCACGATCGCAACCATGTGGGGAGGATCCGCGGACCTGCTGGAAATCCATCGCCCGGCGCTGGCGGCTATCTCAAAGAACATCTTTCACGTGGGCGACGAGCCGGGCATGGGGCAGACGGTAAAGCTGCTCAACAACTTCCTCTCCGCCACCACCATGGCGGCGACGTCGGAAGCCGTGCACTTTGGCCTTTCCCAGGGCCTCGACATGCAGACCATTCTGGATGTGGTGAATGTCTCCAGCGGCCGCAGCTACGGCTCCATGGACAAATTTCCCCGCCACGTAGTGCCGGAAACCTGGGACAGCTTTTTCGACATGGCCTTGATGGCCAAAGACCTGACCCTCTTCGAAGAGAGCCTGAACGCCGCCGGCACCCACAACCGCATCGGCCAGCTCATCGCCGATGTCTGGCGTCAGGCCCATGGGGTCCTCCCGGATGCCGACCACACAGAAATCTACCGCGCCATCGGCGGCGAGACCGGGACCACCAAACGATCCGGCTAATCCCGCCGCGGCCCGCCGCCCGCCTATTGGCGATGCGGCGCGCTGGTGACGCCTAGTAAATCCCCCAGCGCCGGCATGTCCCCCGCCAGACCGACCTGCGGCCTGAACGGGCCGTCCAGACGCTTCGACCGTTGCCGGTGTCACAGCAGCGGGCCCAGCGCCCGAAATATTTATCGCCGGGCCTCAAATTGCGGCAAACCCGGCCAGGTGCAACAGGGCGGTTCCCGCCTGCGCGGGCGTATACACCGTAAGATGAACAGCTGCGGCTCCACCGGGAAACCCGGCCGGTGCTGCGTTTTTTCCAGACGCTACCGGAACCGGTATCGCAGCAACTCACCCAGCCTCTATACCACCGATCCCCCGGCACGAGGTTGCGGCAGACCGCTTGGGCGGTACTCGCCACGGAAATCAGGAAGATCACCGTCGAAAAACCAATCAGGCATTTCTTCACGCTCATTTTCAGACACCCCTCTTTTTTGCGAACCCACTCACATAGAACCGAGTAATTAATTCTACGTCCAGAATTCGCGCGGCAAACCCCGGAATTGCAATATTGGCGGGAACAACGTCGACCAAAGGCCGCACCCCGTCCACCCCGGGCACAGCTGCTCTTGTGGGTCGCCGACCGAAGCTATTAAAGCTTGCGCACCTGTCGAGGGAGAAACTGACAGGCCGAAGAAACCGGCATTAGGCACGCATCCTGCGGGCGAACTATACTCGCCGGGAGGGTTCAGCGACCGGCAGGAAATACCTGTTGGCGACTTATTGAAGGGTGATCGAATTGGCAATACTCAGCGACAGCCCCATCCGCACATTGGAAGAACTGCAGCAATTCGAGAACGCGATGACGCTGCAACAGAGGCTGCCGGAACGCAGCATCCTGGACGTCTTCATTGGCGCCGCAGAGCAGCAGCCTGACCGCACGGCGATCACCATGCTGATGACCGGCGCCCCTGATGAGCAGCCTCGGCAGGTCAGCTACGCCGACCTTCTGGGCCTTATCCGCCGCGCGGCGAACTTGTTTCATACCCTGGCCGGTCCACGCCCCGGGGTCGCCTACATGCTGCCGAGCCTGATCGAGACCCATGTGACTCTGTGGGGCGCGGAGGCTGCCGGATATGCGGTGCCTATAAATTTTCTGCTGCAGCCCGAACACATAGCCGGCCTGATAGAGGCTTCCGGCGCCAAAATCCTGGTTGCGCTCGGCCCTCATCCGGAACTGGACATCTGGCAAAAGGCGTTGCAACTGCGCGATCTGATGCCCGATTTGACCCTGGTCAGGGTCGCACCACCCGGCACGCCAGAGGAGCAGGGGGTCGTTGACATTGGAGCGGCCCTCATGGCGCAGCCGGACGATCATCTGATCTTCGGCGAGGCTGGCCGCGATGACGATGTAGCCGCTTATTTCCACACCGGCGGCACCACAGGCACGCCCAAGCTGGTCGCGCACACCCACCGTGGTCAGCTCGTCGCGGCGCTCGGCGGTGCGGCACTCGGCGACATGCGCCCGACCGATACGCTGACGGCCACCTTGCCGCTTTTTCATGTGGCGGGAACGATATTTTGCGGCCTGAGCGCCTTCATGGCCGGTCTGGAACTTCTGGTAATGTCTCCTGGCGGCCTGCGCAGTCCGGCGATGGTTCAGGGTTTTTGGCGTCTGGCCGCGCAATACAAGGCCACCCTGGTCGGCAGCGTCCCGACCGCCGTGGGCGCGGCGCTGGAAGTTCCCTTGGACGGCGCGGACATCAGCTGCGTGCGCGCGGGCCTGACCGGTGCGGCGCTGCTGCCGCCGGCGGTGGGTGAGCGCTTTCGTCAGGTGACCGGCACAAATCTGTTTGAAGTCTATGGCATGACCGAGGCATCCGGCTTGCTCAGCATCGATCCATTGGCGGGAGACTGCGGCGTTGGCTCGGTCGGCTGGGCCCTGCCCTACACGGAAGTTGCTGTACGCCGTTTCAGTGCAGAGGGCGGGCTGGGGGAAACTTGCGACGTGGACGAAGTCGGGGTGATTACCGCGCGGGGTGAACACATCTCGCCGGGCTACAGCAACGCTGAGCACAACGCCGATGTATTTCAGGATGGCTCGCTCAACACCGGTGACCTTGGCTACAAGGACGGACAGGACCGTCTCTACATCGCGGGCCGGACCAAGGACCTTATTATCCGAAGCGGCCACAACATCGATCCGACCATGATCGAGAACGCGATGGCCGAACATCCGGACGTGGCGCTGGCCGCTGCAGTGGGCATGCCCGACGCCTATGCGGGCGAACTTCCCACATGCTTTGTCGAACTGCGTCCCGGCGCAAGCGTCAGTGAGGCCGAACTACGCGAACATGCGGAGCGCACCATCGGCGAACGGCCAGCCTGGCCAAAGCATTTTCACATCGTCAAGACGATTCCCCTGACCAGCGTGGGCAAAATCTACAAGCCGGAATTGCGCAGCCTTGTAACAGAACAGCTAGTGGCGAACATATTGAGGGACCAGTTCGATCTCGCCGACGGCGGCGTGGAGGCGGAACTGGGCGGCCACCGGGGGATGAAGGTGATCGTGACCATCCCGGAGGCGGCTCGCGCGTCCGCCGCTGCCGTGGAAGAAGCGCTGGCCGGATTCCTGTTCGAAAGCGAAGTGCGCGTGGCGTGAAGAGAGGCGTGGGAACGCCGCCACACCAAAACCTACCGACATGACCGGTTCACCCGCGATATTTGGCTCTATTCCAGATTGCTAGAGAGCCTGCGCCGCCAGCTCCTCAAACTTTGAAGCGGTTAATCCGGCCACATCCGCAGCATCGCGCAGCTCCGCCCAAGTTGCGTCGTCGATGGCAATGCCATTTGCGCCGCGTTCGGCCATGAATCGCCGTTCAGGGTCTCCGGCGACCATGACCGGGGTAGCCGCGTCCGCGGGCGGTGACGCTGTCGCCCAGTCGAGGATCGCCTCCACATCGGCAAGAAATCCCGCATTCCCGGCCAGGCGATCCGGGTCGATGACGATTGCCAGCATGTTGTTGCGCAGGCCCTGGTTCCACCCCCCATCGGGATGGACGGTCAGGCCGCCAGTCAGCGCTGCGCCCAGCAGCTCCGCCATCAAGGACAAGCCATAGCCCTTATGTTTGCCGAATGCCGCCAACGCCCCCTTGGGCGTGTCAGGGGATTCGGGGAACATCACACCGGGATCGGTCGTCGGCTGCCCTTGATGGTCGACCAGATAGCCGTCCGGCACTTGCTGGCCCTGGTTCATCGCCACCCGCACCTTGCCCATGGCGATCTCCGCAGTCGCAAAATCCAGGATGGTTGGGAGCCGATTTCCGGCAGCCGGCACGGCGATACAAATCGGGTTGGTCATGAAGCGCGCATCCGCCCCGCCGAATGGCGCGACCGAGGGCGAACGACCGCTGACATTGACGAAATGTATCGAGACCAGCCCCGCCGCGGCACACATCTCGCCATAGGCGCCGACACGGCCGATATGGTGGGCGTTCCTCAGGCCCGCGAGACAGACACCCTCGCGCTCTGCCCGTCCAATAGCCTGAGCCATCATCTCTCTCGCCATGACCTGGCCGTGCCCACCGCCGCCGTCGCCGATCAGGAACACGCTATCGTCGCGAACGCTCTCGAGCGTCCGGTTCAGCACCAACGTGCCCTCCTGCCAGTTGCGCACATAGTGAGGGATCATGCCCACGCCATGACTGTCGTGGCCCTTCAGGTTTGCTTCGACCAAATGGCCCGCGACGATCTCCGCCTCCGTCGCGGAACTGCCCATGGCAGTCGCAAGTGCAGCAACGGCAGCCTTCAGATTTTCGTGGCGCACGGTGGGCATGAAACGAACTCCGGAGGTTATTGATGGTTGACGGCGCGCATCGGTCGACAGGTCGTGCCAAGGCCACCTAGTATCAGTCACCTACTAATTGGGGGTCGAGACTTATGAAGGTGGGCGTCCCAATCGGGCTCATGTGCCAAAACCCGGTGTTGCGGGAAGAACTGCTCTCGTCCTATCCGGACGCGAAGCTCAACGACGGTCTGGGCATCCTGTCGGAAGACGAGATGATTGAGTTTCTCGGGGATTGCGACGCCGCCATCGTCGGCCGCGAACCCGTGAACGACAAGGTGCTGTCCGCGCTACCTAATCTCAAAGTCATCGGCAAATTCGGCGTCGGCTGCGAAGACGTTGATTTCGACGCCTTGCGCCGCCACGGGGTGCGCTTTGGCTACTTGCCGGGCGTCAACAAGCTGTCGGTGGCGGAACTGGCGCTCAATTTTGCGATTTCCGGGCTGCGCGGCGTGGCGGCGGTGTCTGCCGCAATGCGCGCCGGTGACCGGCCGCGGCAGAATCTTGGCCGCCTGCTGACCGGCCGGACATTCGGCGTCCATGGTTGCGGCAACATCGGCAAGGAACTTGTCCGGCTGCTGGCGCCGTTTCAGTGCACGCTGCTGGTCTGCGATATCGAGGACTATCCTGACTTCTATGCCGCGCACGGTGTGACGCCTGTCGGGTTCGACGAACTGGTCGACCGGGCCGAAGTCATCAGCATCCACCTGCCGCTGACGTCGCTGACCCGAAATCTCTACAATGACGCGACCCTCAGGCGTCTGAAAACCGACTGCATCCTGATCAACACCAGCCGTGGTTTCATCGTCGACGAGATCGCGCTCAGGGACTGGCTCGCGTCCAAGCCCGGAGCAGGAGCATGCTTCGACGTGTTCGCCATTGAGCCACCGGTCGATGACGACCTGTTGCGTCTGCCCAACTTTCTGTCGACGCCTCATATCGGGGCCAGTGCTGTCGAGGCGCGCCTCGCCATGGGCCGGGCGGCGATCCGCGGCCTGACCGAGAACGAAGTACCCGGCCCGGAATACGACCAGTATCGATAGGCTGGTTCGCCGGCGTTTGCCTTCAGGAGACCCAGGACATGTTCCCATCCTATGACAAGAATACGCGGGCCCCGTCCCGGCCACCGCCGCCGAACAGCTGCGACAGCCAGGTGCATTTCTACGGTGACCCGGCAATCTGGCCGCCAGCGCGGGAGAGTATCTATGACCCGCCTGACGCAACCATGGTCGAGATCCGGAAACTGCACGGCGCCTTGGGGATGGACCGGGGTGTGCTGGTGCAGCCGACAATCTATGGCTGCGACAACCGACTGCTGGTCGAGACCCTGCGCGAAGCTGGCCCGCAATACCGCGGCATCGCGGTGATCGATGACACCGTTTCGGACAAGGACCTCGAGGATATGAACGCCGCAGGGGTGCGCGGCGCACGCTTCAATTTCGGCAACATCTTCGGCACTCGGCCCGACCCAGACGAATTTAGGCGGTCGCTGAAGCGGATCGAGCCGCTCGGCTGGCACGCCAAGGTGCATTTTTTCGGCGACGAGCTTCTTGAGCTGGTCGACCTGTTCCGCGAGATCGAGACCACCGTGGTCGTCGACCATATGGGGCACATGGAGGCCGGCGGCGGCGTAGAGCAGGAGGCCTTTCAAGTCCTGCTCGGCGTCATGCGGGAGCGGGAGAACTGGTGGGTGATGATTTCCAACGGCGACCGGTCCTCGGACCTGGGCCACCCCTGGGACGATACCGTGCCTTTTGCCCGCGCGCTGATCGCGGCGGCGCCCGACCGCACCATCTGGGCTACCGACTGGCCGCACGTGGTCTACAAAAAGAAGATGCCAAACGACGGCGAGCTGGTTGACCTGCTCTATCGCTACGAGCCGGATGAAGCGTCGCTCAAGAAAATCCTGGTGGACAACCCGGCGCGGCTCTTCGGGTTCTAGGCGGCTTGCTGCGGCCAGGACTATCGGTCACTCTGGCGAACATATGGTTCACCTCCGGCAAGGGCAGAGGCCATGACCGACAACGATGTTTCCACGCCGACAATGGAACGCTGCGTGACCTCCTATCCGGTCCGCCGGCGCTACCGACCGGGCGTCGTGCATCCGCCGGAGATCAGCACTGTCAGGGACGCCATCGACATCCACTGCCACGCCCATGAAGGGCAGCAGGACGCCCTGGCCCTCGCCAAATACGCATCGGAATGCGGCATGGCGGGCATCCTGTTCAAAACCATCACTGGTATGTCGAACGAAGGCGCCACCGTCAGGCAGATTGAGGACGACTTGGCCACGTGGGCGGGGGAGACCGATTTTAGGCCTGTCCGCTGCTGGGCCGGCCATTTACTAGGCGCCAGCGGTGAAGCACCGACGGTCGAGGAAGCGGTCCAGTCGATCGACGGCGGCGTGATCGCGCTCTGGCTACCGGTCTTCAACCACGCCAATACCTACGCCACGGTCGGCGGGAGGAACATCTGGTGGGACAAAGATGCCGACCCGGATGCGCATTCGGAGCCGTTGCCGTGGGACCAGGCGCTGGATCTCGGCCATTATTTGCTCGATTCAGCCGGCGCCCTCAAATCCGACATCAAGGATATCCTGAAGGTCATCGCCGAGCGGGACGTTGCCCTGTTCTTCGGCCACGCCACCCACAAGGAAATCTTCCTGATTGCTGAGGAAGTGGTCCGGCTGGGCATCCGCTGCGCCGTCATCGACCATCCCTACAGCCCCTTCGTGAACCTGAGCGTGGCGCAAATGAAGGAGCTGGCGGCTGCAGGCATCCTGCTCAACTTCACCTTCGACGAGCTGTCCCCACTGCTAGGCGTCGATCCCGCGAAGATGTACGCGGCCATCCGCGAGGTCGGCGTCGAGCACTTCACCTTGTCGAGCGATGCCGGCGAACCGCTGTTCCCCAACTCGGTCGAGGCGATGCGCCTTGTCCGCGGCTACATGGAAGCCTTCGGCCTGACACAGGACGAGTTGTATCAAACCTGCACAGTCAACCCCGCGCGAGTGATCGGCGAGCCCGCACTGGCGAACCTGGCCGAAGCCAGGGCGGCGATGCGCTAGCGGCCCCTCCCGGGAAGAGGCGCTGACGGGCTTCCTGTTCGAGAGCGAGGTAGCCGTGGCGCAAAGAGAGGCGCTAGAACGCCGCTACGTCGATATCTACCGTCGGCTGTTGGCCGGGCTGAGGCGACGAAAAGGCCGGCGCAAGCACGAGCTGTCGAAGCGTCTCGGCGGCACGACGATAGACAGCGGACGTACAAGCCAGCACCACGGGATGTCTGTTTGTGGCCCGTAGGAGGGCCTTCCTTTGAAGGGCGTTTGGGTAAGCGCTGGCCGCGGCAGGCGCTCACCCAAACCCTCCTGCCTAGGCGCCGTGGCCGGTCGACGGATCAATCGTCGCTGCCACTTCCGCAATTGCGTCGACGGGGAAGCCTCCTGCCTGCGCATGGCGACGGACAGCGTCTTCGCTTTCGGCTTCGTGTACACAGAATATCTTGTCGCCAGCAACGAAACTCGTAACCCACGTATAGGGCTCGCCGAGATCGCCAATAACCTCGTTGGATTTTGCGGAGATCTCCTGCAGTTCCTTGGCGCTCAAGGTACTTGCGCCAGGAATGTTCCGTTCGATCAAATATTTGGGCATGGTGCTGCTCCCTGTCTGAGGTTGAACGCGAGCACATTGACTGACGAGCGGGAGACGGAGCGTTTGAGGCGCTCATTTATTTGATGACATCTGTCAAACGCGCCAGCAAACAGTCATGTGCGAGACGTTGGCGGGGCCTTGTGCCCGAAAAATCGACTTAGGGAACCGGTTGGAATATGGGACTTCGAATCAAACTCATCGGCAGGCCGGCGATTTTTGACAAGGAGGGCGACCGCCACACTATCCGCGGCCACCAGTCCTGGGCCGTCCTTGCCCGGGTGTTGCTGTCTAAGCAGGAAATCAGCCGCCAGTCCCTTGCTCAAGAGCTGTTCCCCGATGCCTTGGACCCCCTTGGGTCGTTGCGCTGGTGTCTCGCGTCATTGCGCAAAGCCCTTGGGTCGGCGGACATGTTGGCTGGCGACCCACTTCAGACAAACCTGCCGGAGGATGTTCGGATTGATGTCGCCGAACTCGAATCGGGCGCCTTCGATCCGGCATTCGGGGCGGCATTGCTTGAAGGCGTCGAGCCGCGTTGCGGCCCCGAGTTTTCTACCTGGCTCCTGATCGAGCGGGAACGGGTGGCCGGCATGATCGATTCGGCAATCCGCACCAATATCTTGCGGGCGCTTTCGGCAACGGATTGGGAAAGGGCCATCGAACTCGCCGAGCTCGGTGCGCGGCGGCAACCCTTTGATGAAGCAGCCCACATCCTTCTGGTCAAGAGTCTGGCCTTGGCGGGGCGCAAAACAGCCGCAGATAACCACATCGAGGCGACGAAACGAGCATTCGAGGCGGAGCTCGGCGTTAGCCCCACCTCGGCGCTAAATCAGGCGGCCCACGTCATCGTGCCGTCGGCGGATCCCGATGTCGGGGTTCCAGCGCTTGCAAAGTCCCGACTGGAGGCCGGGCGGGCGACGATTGCTGCCGGTTCGGTAGACGTGGGCCTGGATTTGTTGCGCCAGGCGCTGGCCGACGCGGAACAGTCCGGAGATCCGTCGCTCCATGGATCGGTTCTGCAGGAGTTGGGCTCGGCATTGGTTCATGCCGTGCGCGGCCACGATGACGAAGGAGCTATTCTTTTGAGCCAGGCGGTCTCGATCGCCGAGCAGGCGGACGACATGGTAGCCGCCGCCTCTGGTCTCCGCGAGCTCGGCTATATTGAGTCATTTGCCGGCAGACGACCCGCCGCAGGCAGCTATCTTTCTCGCGCCTTGGATCTTACGGATGATCCGGACACACGTGCGGGCGTCCACGCTGTCATCGGCTTCAATCTGGTCGATTGGGGCAAGGTCGAAGAGGGCATGGAACACTACGCCCGTTCACTGAAATACGCGGACGCGGCGGGCAACCGGCGTCGTCGGGCATGGTCGCTGGGGGTGGGCGCATGGGGCCATATGCTGCAAGAACGCTGGACCGAAGCGGAGACGTGGCTCCAGGAGTGTCTGGATCTGATTGAGGATCTTCAATGGGACTCGTTTCGCCCGTGGCCGGTCGCGCTGTTGGCAGAAGTCCGGCTGTTGAAGGGCCAATCGCCTGAGACAGTCCTCGACGAGATCGAAGAAGCATTCGCGCTGGCATGCCAACTCGGCGATCCGTGCTGGGAGGGTATAACCGCCCGAGTTATGGCATCGGCCTATGCTGCCGGCGACAATCAGGTAAAAGCCCTGGAATGGATCGATCAAGCCTATGAAAGGTGCCGCCGCGAGACCGATATCTATGCTGCGCTGTTGGCGGCGATTATCTTCAAGAGAGCCCAGCTCAACCTGGCAGCAGGGCATACAGAGAATGCAGAAGCCGACGGACGCGAACTCCTGACCATTAGTGCACGGACACATACCGATCACTATATCGAGTTCGCAACGAAGCTGATCAGCGGACTTGCAGTGCATTAGGAACGGTTCAATAGCTTGGTTCGCTTCTGGCAAAAAAGCGGAACTGCCCGCCACGCTCTTGCCCTGTGACTGGTTGTGTACGTTTGGGCCGATCTATGTGCCTCTGGTTCGCCAGAGTTGACGCGAATATCTGTGCGAGCGGAATGATTCGCCGGCCCGGCAGCAATTTGGGTTGGCGCGCTGACGCTTAATCGACTATCGACATTGCTGGCATCCGATACATGGCTTACGCACTTCCCCCTGACAGGTTTCCACAATGCTGAAACCTGTGCCCAGGAAATGGTATCCATGGGCTGTGTGGAGGATGATCGGGATGAATGAGGAGCGGAATGGATAATTTGAGATACGAAGCAGCCGACACGCTGGCCCATGCAGCGCAGTTAATTGCTGCAGAATCTGGCGATGTGCGGGTGCTGGCTGGCGGTACAGATGTTCTGGTGCAGATGCATTCGGACATGATCGAGCCCGACCTGATTGTCGACATCAAGAACATCCCCGAAGTTCGCACAATCCAGCAGGAAGACGGCGGCTGGCGGTTTGGCGCTGCGGTGCCGGGTCTGGAGCTGATGGACCATGCTGATTTCTGCGCAGCCTGGCCGGGCGTCATGGACGGTGTGAAGTTGATCGGCTCGGTCCAGATACGCGGGCGTGCCTCCGTTGGTGGCAACCTGTGCAATGCATCGCCTGCTGCCGACAGCGTGCCGCCGATGATTGCCGCCAGCGCTATGGCAACTGTGTTTGGGCCCAACGGCAGCCGGGAGGTGCCGGTTCAGGACATCGCCGTCGGACCCGGCAAGACTTCCCTTGAGAAGGGCGAAATCGTCGTTTCCTTCTCCCTGCCGCCACGGCCTGCCCACTCGGGCGATGCCTACCTTCGCTTTACGCCACGCACCGAAATGGACATCGCCGTGGTTGGCGTGGCCGTCAACCTGACCCTCGACGATGCCGGGATCTGCACGGCGGCGCGGGTGGTTCTGGGGGCTGTCGCCGCGCGCGCCCTGCTGGTTCAGGAAGCCGCGGACGCCCTGATCGGCACATCGGTCGATGACGCCGCGATCGAAAATATGATTCAGGAGGTGCGCGCCGCATGCCGGCCGATTGACGACAAACGGGGCACCATAGAATTCCGCACTAAGGTCGCCGGCGTGCTCGCTGAGCGGGCGACCAAAATCGCGCTGGAACGGGCGCGGGGAGCATAAGCTGATGAAGAAGGTTCATATTTCCACGACGATCAACGGCGACGAGGTCGATTTCCTGTGCGAGCCGACCCAGACGTTGCTGGATGTGCTGCGCGACGAACTGCACATGACCGGCACCAAGGAAGGCTGTGGCACGGGGGATTGCGGCGCGTGCAGCGTCACCCTGGATGGCACTTTGGTGTGCTCCTGTCTGGTCCTGGGCGCCGAGGTTGGCGACAAGTCGATCGAGACCATCGAGGGCATGGCGCAGGGCGAGGAACTCCACCCGCTACAGCAAAAATTCATCGACCATGTTGCCCTTCAGTGCGGGATCTGTACGCCGGGGCTTCTGGTCGCCTCGAAGAAATTGCTTGAGCGAAACCCCGACCCTTCCGAAGAAGAAATTCGCTACTGGCTCGCCGGCAACCTTTGCCGCTGCACCGGATATCAGAAAATTGTCGAGGCGGTGGCCGACGCCGCCCAGGAAATGAGGAGTGCCTGACCCATGGCCCCGAAACCAGGATCCTTCAGCACGTCCATCCCCTACGAAGAAAAGAAACTGAAGATCGTCGGCACCGAGCCAGCGGACCGACCCGATGCGGTCGACAAGGTGACGGGCCGGGCGCGCTATGCCGCTGACTACAACTTGCCGGGACAACTGATCGGCAAGGTCCTTCGCAGCCCCCATGCACATGCGCGGGTCCTGTCGATTGATACCGCCGCGGCGGAAGCCGTTCCTGGCGTCAAGGCGGTGGTGACCCGTGACGATTTCCCGGACATGGCGGTCGAACACGCGGCCTCCGGCGAACTGATGATCAACTTCAAGGACGTCACCCGCAACATGATGGCACGGGAAAAGGTCTTTTATGACGGCCACCCGGTTGCCGCCGTCGCCGCGGTCAGCGAATCTGCGGCCAAGAAGGCCTTGAAACTCATCAAAGTGGAATACGAGGTGCTGCCCCACGTCATCGACGTGGAAGCTGCCATGCAGTCGGACGCGCCGATCCTCCACGAAGACCAGTTCACCAAGGGCGTCGATCCGACACCGGAAAAACCCTCAAACATCGCCACGCGCATTGAAAGCAAGCTGGGCGATATCGAGGCGGGCTTCGACCAGGCAGACCTTGTGATCGAGCGTGAGTTCCGCACCAAGCCAGTTCACCAGGGCTATATCGAGCCCCAGGCGTCCATCGCCAACTATACCGATGGCGGCCAGGTGGAGGTTTGGACCAGCACCCAGGGGCACTTCGTCTTTCGCGCCCAAATCGCAAAGCTGCTGCAGCTGGACATGTCTAAGATCACCGTCACCGCGGCAGAGCTTGGTGGTGGTTTTGGCGGCAAAAACAATGTGTACCTTGAGCCCCTGGCGGTGGTGCTGTCGCGAAAATCCCGCCGGCCGGTAAAGATGGTGATGACCCGGGACGAAGTATTCCGCGCCACTGGGCCGACTTCCGGCACCCACACGAAAGTGAAGATCGGCGTCACCAAGGATGGGCGAATCACAGCAGGGCAGGCTGAGCTCAACTATCAGTCCGGCGCCTTTGCCGGGTCGTCAGTGCCGATGGCGGCGATCACGGTTTTCACTCGTTATGACATCGAGAATGTGCTGGTGGTCGGTCACGACGTGACCTGCAACCGGCCAAAGGTTGCAGCCTACCGGGCGCCCGGTGCACCGATGATTGCTTTCGGCGTCGAGAGTGTACTTGACGAGTTGGCCGAAGGGGTTGGCATGGACCCGGTTTCATTCCGCCTCAAGAATGCCGCCAGGGAAGGGACACAGACCCACTATGGGCCGAAGCTGGGGCCGATAGGGTTTGTGGAAACCCTGGAGAGCGCCCAGGCCCACCCACACATGCAGGAAAAGCTCGGCCCCAATCAGGGACGGGGCGTCGCCACCGGATTCTGGTTTACCTTGGGCAAGGAAACATCGGCCACCCTCAATGTTGGCGAGGACGGTACGGTCAACGTGATCATGGGCACCGTCGACGTGACCGGCGGCGGCCGTTCCGCACTGGCCATGGTGGTTGCAGAAGAACTTGGCATCCCGACGGAGAAGGTGCGCGTAAAGTCAGGCGACACTACCGCGCTGGGCTTCAACTTCATGACAGCGGGCAGTCGAGGCACGGCGGCCGGCAGCATGGCGACTGTGAAGGCGTCCCGGGACGCTATACAGAAAGCCTGCGAGGTTGCGGCGCGTATCTGGGAAGTCGAGACGGAAGAAGTGGTCTGGGAGGACGGTCATGCCCGGCCTGCCAGCACGAACGTGGGTGATTTCGAGCCCCTGTCCCTGGCCGACCTGGCCCGCAGGGCGGGCGCATTGGGCGGCACGATTGCCGGACATGCGGAGCTGGATGTCGCCATGGGCGGGCCTGGCTTTGGCACGCATATTGTTGATGTGGAAGTCGACCGGCAAACCGGCGCGGTTAAGGTGTTGCGCTACACGCTGGTCCAGGACGCCGGCAAGGCGGTCTACCCGAAATTCATCGAGGGTCAGTTCCAGGGTGGTGCGGTACAGGGCATCGGCATGGCGCTGAATGAGGAATACATCTACAGCGAAAAAGGGACGCTGGAGAATCCCGGCTTCCTTGATTACCGCGTGCCGGTGGCCTCAGACGTGCCCTTCATCAACACGGAAATCGTCGAGGTGCCGAACCCCATGCATCCTTATGGCATTCGGGGTATCGGCGAGGTGCCGATCATCCCGCCAATCGCGGCACTCTCCAACGCGATCTACCATGCCACGGGTGTTCGCTTGCGGGACCACCCGCTGTCACCGCCCAAGGTGCTGGCCGCACTGGATGAGGCGGCGCCAGCCATCGCTGCGGAGTAGCGAATGGTCGTTCGGCGGCGGCGCACCGCGGGGGATGAATTTACCGCCTTGGCAACTGGCGCCTACACAATGCCGGACTTCCGCCACTGGTCGATCTGAGCGGCGGAAAATCCGCATTCGCCCAGAATTTCTTGGGTTTGCTCGCCCAGGCCGGGCGCCGCCCTGGACGGGGCCGCCGCCGGTTGGACGGTGAACGGCGCGGCGATGAGCTTGAGCGTCAGGTCATCCAGGCCGGCTGGCGCCGGTGGCGCATCGAGAATTGACCGGCCCTCCAGTTGCGGGTCAGCCAAGGCTGCCGGAAGGTCCCTGACCAGGGCACAGGGAATGCCCGCGGCCTCCAAGCGGGTCGACCAGACCGCTGACGGCGCGGTTTCAAAAATGCGCGCCATATCCGCGGCTTCCGGATCTCCAGTGAGACCCAGGACATCGTTCAAAGCCGCAATCTGCGCCGGCGTCAACGCAACCACGCCGATTGCGCCATCGGCTGTCGCGTAGCAATTGTCGCTCGGGATCTGCGCGGCAGACATGTTGCCAAGGCGCGCGGGCATGACGCCATTCTGATAGTATTCGTTGACCTGCATGGCCATTAGCGACAGCGCCGTGTCCATCATGGCCACATCGATGTGGCAGCCCTCGCCGCTGGTGCGTGCCTTCAACAAAGCGCCCGCAATCGCGAAGGCCGCCGCATAGCCGGTCGGGATATCGACCGCGAAATAGCCGGCACGCAGGGGGTCGCCGTCGGCAAAGCCGGTGACCGACATCATGCCGGATTCCGCCTGAACGGCACCGTCATAGGCGCGCTGACCAGCCTTCGGGCCCTGCTGGCCAAACCCGGTAATCGAACAGTAGACAAGCTCCGGCCGGTCTTTGCGAAGAGTGGCCGCATCGAGGCCAAGGCCGGCCATGACACCTGGCCGGAAGTTTTCGACAATGACATCGGCGCGTGCGATCAGGGGGGCCAGAACCTCATGCGCCTCAGCCGCTTTCAAATCGAGCGTCAGACTTCGCTTCGACAGGTTGAAGGCAATGAAGCCTGCCGACGTACGATGGTCGCTGTAGGGCGGCTCCGACAGGATTGACCGCATCATGTCGCCGCCATCAGGCCGCTCGACCTTGATTACTTCGGCGCCCTGGAGCGCGAGCTGCATGGTCGCGAAGGGACCGGCGATGACCTGGGTAAAATCGAGGACCACGATGTCCTTAAAAAGGCCCGCGGTCATAGTGTCTGTAAATCGTTAGCCACACTGACTCCACGCCGCCGGCCCCACCTGGTGGACCCCACGGTCAACTGCCGGAGGCTTGCCAGCGTTGGACTGCTGCAAGCCACCCCGGCTCAAGGTTTGAGAATGATTTTGCCGAAGGCGCCCGGCTCCAACACAGCGTGATGCGCCGCAACGGCCTCATCCAACTGCATTTCCCGCCCGATCACCGGATTGAGCGCGCCGCTTTCCAGACCGATGCGCAGTCCTTTGTGGATCTGCGCCATTTCTTCGGTCGACGCGTTCGGCAGGGCGAGCCCCACAACATCGATATTCTTCATCATCGTTGCGCGCGGGTTGATCTGGATTTCTCCGCGGTTACCGATGATGACGATGCGGCCGTATTTGGCGACCACGTCCAGATCCTTCGCCAGATTCACGTTGGCCAACATCTCCAGGATCAGTTCGGGACCGCGGCCGCCGGTCAATTCCCGAAGCTCGTCCATATATCCATCGGACGTATGGTCGATCACATGATGCGCGCCCTGGTCGAGGACCAGTTGCCTGCCCTTGTCCGTGCCGCCACTGCCAATGACAGTCATGCCAAGGGCGCGTGCCATCTGGACCGCTGCAGTTCCAACGGCGCCACTCGCGCCATGGACAAACACGGTCTGCTCCGGCTTTGCTTCCCCTCGCATATGCAGCCCGTAATAGGCCGTCGCATAAGGCACGCCGAGGGCGGCACCCGCTGCGAAACTCGCGTTGTCGGGAAGGTGAAAAAGCTGGTTCAGCGGTACTGCTGCCTTCTGGGCCATGGCGCCGGAATGGCCGCCCCCGGCGATTGCCGCCATATAGACCCGGTCGCCCACCGCGTATTCGCTCACGCCATCGCCGACCGCTTCCACCGTGCCGGCGGCGTCGCCGCCGGGCGTATAGGGCAAGTCGGGTAGCATGGCATACACGCCCGCGCGGACGTAGGTGTCGACGGGATTAATGCCAATCGCTTCGATCTTGATCAGCACTTCGCCCTGCCCGGCAACGGGATCAGCGATCTCCTCGACCTGCATTACTTCCGGCGCACCGAATTCCTGAACTCTCACTGCACGCATCGTCATTCCCCTAAACCGTCTCGCGATGGCATTCGACCACCTGTTAGCTCTGGCGGTCAGTCTAGATGAAACTAGTCCGCCGCGAGGGCAAAACAAATGCTATCGCGACTCGGCTGCCAAATTTACGTGCGCGCTCACGCCGGCCCCTGGCAGGATGCAAGGGAGCGCTACCCCGCAGGAAAATCGTTGGCCGCCTAAACCAGCCCCATCTGTTCCAGAATCGCCTGGGTGAGCGGACTGTCGGTCTTTGTCAGTTCGAAGAAGATCGAGAAGTGGTCATGGCCTTCCATCTCGACGAAGCGGTAGGGGCTACCGGCGGCCTTGAGCACCGGCTCGTAGAGAGCCCATTGGTCGAGGAAGCCGCGAGTTTCGATGCTGCCATAGGTGGGCAGCACCGGGCAGGGGTGGCTGGGCGGCAGGTGCACGGGCGACATGCGCGCTACCTGGGCATCGTCCAGATGCAAATCCTCCTGCAGATAGCAGTGGCGGATCGGGTCCAGGTCATAGAGGCCGGAGATCGGCGTCGCGCCCTTGATGACATCCTTCGGCAGGCCATAGTGCCCTGCCCAGTCGGTCGCCATCAGCATGGCCACAAGGTGACCGCCTGCGGAATGTCCGGATATGAAGATGCGTTCCGGATCGCCGCCATGACGGTCCGCGTTGCGGTATATCCAGGCAATCAGCGCGCGGCACTGATGCACGATCACGTCGATGGTGACGTCCGGGCAGAGGGTATAGCTGTTGACCATGACCGTGGCGCCGGCCGGCTGCAGCCCTTGGGCGACGCAAGCGAAGCGGTCCTTGTAGAAGGCCCGCCAGTAACCGCCATGGATGAACAGATGGATCGGTGCGCCTTGTTCAGCGGCGGGAAAGATATCCAGCACCTGATCCTTGTGGGGGCCATAGGGTACGTCGCGGGGGCCTGGAATCGCCGCGAGCGCCTCGTTGCTCGCCGCTTCATAGCGGTCAACCCATTCCGCATAATTGGGCACGGCGCTGCCCGCGTTATAGGCGTTGTCCAGGGTCTGCTGGTCCATGTCTCCGTAGACGATATCACTCATGAGGGTCGCTCCCGCCGCCGTGCGCTATGATAGAATTTGCGCGACCCTAGCGCTGCCTTCGCCCTCTGCCAACTCCTAGCCCGAAGAGGATCACAATGGTCTCTCGCGTCACGCCCATCGACCAATCCGACATCCCGGCCAAGCTGGCGCCGGACTTCGACATCATTCTCAAGTCCAACGGCTATATCCCCAAAAGCTACCTGACCCTGGCGCACCGGCCGGAAATTCTGAAAGCTTTCATGGACCTGTCCAAAGCGGTGATCCGTGACGAAGGACTGATCGACCGCGGCCTGCGGTTCCTGATCGCCTACATGGCCAGCCGTACGCGGGGTTGCCAATACTGCCAGGCCCACAACGTCAAGAGTGCTGCGCGCTGGGGCATCGCCGGTGAGAAGATTGATGCGGTCTGGGGTTATGAGACCAGCGACCTGTTCAACGAGGCGGAGCGAGCTGCACTGACTTACGCCCAGTGCGCTGCGCAGGTGCCCAACCTTGTGGACGACGCGGTCTTCGCGCGGCTGAAAGACCATTATAGCGACGCTGCGATTGTGGAGATCACTTCGGTCGTTAGCCTGTTCGGTTGGCTGAACTGCTTCAACGACGTTTTGCAGACGGAGATTGATCAGGAAACCCTGGACTGGGCGGCGGACTTTGGCCTTGCGGAGAAAACGCCCTGGGACCCAAGCGATCACCTGCCTGCGGCGGCGGAGTAGCTGACATGTCCGATGCCGTCCCCGTCGAAACCTTTCCCCTGCACAGCTGGATCGCAGAGAATCCGCACCTGCTGCGGCCGCCCACTGGCGGCAACACCGTAATCCAGCGCGACAATCACATGATCACCATCGTCGGCGGGCCGAACCTGCGCACCGACTATCACGTCAACCCGTTCGAGGAATTCTACTACCAGGTCCAGGGCGACATGGTGCTGCGGGTCCAGCGGGACGGCGCGCCTCACGACATCGCAATCCGCGAGGGCGACATCTACCTGTTACCGGCAGGCGTGCCGCACGCGCCCCAGCGCCCGGCGGAGACCGTGGGGCTGATTATCGAGCGTATTCGGCAGCCCGATGAGCTGGACGTGCACAACTGGTACTGCACCAACTGCAATCACCTGCTGTTCGCCAAAGAAGCGTTTCTGGAGGTGCTGGAGCGGGACATGCCAAAGGTATTCGAGGCCTACTATGCCGACCCGGCGAACCAGAAATGCGACGCCTGCGGACACGACAATCCTGGGCGGCCGGGTTAGCGCGCCGGAAAGAGCGTCAGGACGCCCCGCCCGATTCTCCGGCTGAGTGGAAATCATTGATGCCGAGGCTCTGGCGCATGTCTTTGGTCGGTTCGACCTTGTACTCCTCGATGGGAATTCCGGTCGAGTCGGCGACCCTGACGACCGCGTCGTAGATACCTACCAGCGCGGCGGCTTCGACCACGGCCGCAGCGCCGAGTTCCTGCTCCATCCGGTCCCGGATACCGGCCAGGTTCTGGGGTGCTTCGTAAAACGCATCCGCATAGTCGCGCAGCACCACGTCGCCGGGCACCGCCAACCCGGTGGTCTCCGCATCAACGATGCCGTGCAGGTCAAAGTCTTCACCAGATTTTTCGCCGCTCGCACGGAGCAGAACCGCATGGCTGGTGGTTCAATAGACGCACTGGTTGATGACGGACACCCTCGCCGCGAGAAACTCGATCTGCGGGTGGGTGAGCGCGCGACTGTCAAAATAGTCGGTGTCCTTGTCCCGCAGGGCGAAGTCGGGCAGGTAGTGAACCCGGTCGAGGTCAAACAAGCCCTGAACCTCCGCCGGAACCAGGCTCAGTGCACGGTGAATATTCACGCCGGCAAGCCCATCATAAAGGTCCGATTCCGCCTCCGTGACATCTTCCGGCGCGACCGTCGGAACCCAGGCCAGGGCATCATTCGTCTTGGTGGGGCGGCGATGGGATGGCTCGCCCGCAACGGGTTCCGGCAAGGGATGCACTGGCAGGCCCAGCGCCTTGGTGAACCCGTCGATTCCAATCACCGTCGCCATGACACCGATCGTCTCTACATATTCTCCGGCGCTTAAACCGCCAGCCAGCGCATCCTGGTAGAATTTTCGTGTCAGCCGCGTCGCGTCCGTCCGGACCCGGTGGATGACCTCAACCAAAACGTCTGGCAGATCGCCCGCAACCTGATGCTCACCCTCAACGGAATAGGGCGACAGGGCATCGCGGCGCGTGACGCAATAGGCGCAGTCCAGGGCATTCCGGGTTTCTGACGCAATCGCAACTCGGGTGGCGGCATCCCACCATGTTCCCGGCGCCGCAAGCCGCGCCCAGGCCCGCTGATGAGCATGGACAAGATTGCTGCCGATATCATAGGGGCTATGGTTGTAGTCGATCTGGCTCACTTCAGGGGTCCTCCTTCTTACGATCCGGGCGGCGCGCCGTTTTTTTGAAATTGCCGCCGTATAATTTGGCGCCGACCCAAACTGCGAATCTGACACCCCTACTGGCCTCCAGGATGGCGATTTGGGGTCGGCTGCCGGCGACCAACCAGGGCCGCCTCGGGGTGTCGTGTTTGGACCGAGAACGCGTCAAGCCATCGGAACTGAATTTTCGGACATTCCCGATTTCATATCCAGAGGCCATGTTGTCTATACAACTGCAATCTCGTATATTCATCACCTAAGTTGCCGTATCCAATTGGCACGGTTTTCACGCCAATGGTTGGTGCCTGAAGGCAATGGTAGATATCAAAGCAACGTATCGATCCGCCCCGGTCAGAAAAACGGTCGAGAAATCAGAGAACTGCGACAGGGCGAATTCGTTCTAACAGGGAGGTTTTGAAATGGCGTACTGCAATCGATCTCAAGCGCTTGGCGCACTGGCTCTTGGCGCTGGAGTGTTCCTGTCCGGCCACGCAAGCGCCCAGACCGAATTGAAGTTTGCAACCTTCGTGCCGCCCAAATATGTGCTGCACAAACCGATTTTCCAGAAAATGGCGAATGACGTCGCCGCCATGACCAGCGGGAAACTCACGATTCGCATCTATCCCTCTGGCGCGCTGGGCAAGGGTCCGGTGCAGCAATATGCGAGAGCGGTGAAAGGCATCGCTGACATCACGATGGGTGTCACCGGCTACACGTCATCCTTGTTTCCGAGATCGCTGCTTATCGAGTTGCCTGGTGTCGCCACGAACGGCATCGACGCCACCGCCAAGACGTGGAAGGTCATGGCCAAGCACCTGGCCTCCGAGTACCGGGGCACCCATGTGCTGGGCGCCTACGCCACTGCCTCATCGGTCCTGCTCACCAGCAAGAAAGCGGTTCGCACCCTGGCCGACCTGAAGGGTATGAAAATCCGCACGCCGTCGCGTTCTGCCGGCGAGGTCCTGAGAGCCTATGGCGCGAGCCCGGTCTCCATGCCGGCAAACAAACTCTACACGGCCATGAGCACCGGCGTGATCGACGGCGTTCTGACCGGCCCGTCGAGCCTGCTGATCTTCAAGCTCATCGAGCCGACCAAATACGTCACGGTGAACATCCCGGAAATGCCGTTTGCGCTGTTCATCGTCATGAACAAGAAGCGCTGGGCCGCCCTGCCAGCCAGTCAGCGCGCGGCGCTGACCAAGGCGTCCGGCCGTGAGCTCAGCCTGGCGGCGGCCAGAAAGCTGGAAGGCTTTGGCAAGTTCGCTCTCAAGCTCTTTGCCAAAGGGAAAGGCAAGGAAATCATTACCTTGAGTGCGGCGGAGCGCGCCAAGTTCGACCGTGCGGCAGCCTCGGCACGTGCCAAGATCGTTGCCGGTCTCGAGAAAGACGGCGTTCCGGCCCGCCAGATCATCAAGGACATGCAATAGCGGGAAGCCTCGCAGGGATGCAGCCCGGCATGGGAGGCTGGCTTCCAGCAACCCATGCCGGCAATGTTACTACAGCCGGCCATGACCGGCTGCTCCCCTTGTTCGTTAATGAACCGGGATCAGGCGACCGATGAGCCCATTGCTCAAATTGATTGACTACCTGTGCCTGGCGCTGGGCATTCTGGCCGGTATCGCGTTGACGGGGCTGGCAGGGTTCACGGTGGTCAACGTGGTCATGCGCTACGTCTTCAATGCGCCGGTTGAGGGCTCCAACGATGTTGTGCAACTCACCTTGGTGGTGATGACCTGGCTGGCTCTGGGCTACGCCGGCCGCAGCCAGGGCCACATCGTCGTCGACCTGGTGCCCAACTATCCCTTCGCGTTCTTGAATGCCGTTCGGGATGCCTTCAGCAAGCTGGTCACTGCCATCATCTTCGGCCTGCTCGCCTGGCAAGGTTGGTTGGGCGCCGCGGAAAAAGAATTTCTGAAAGAATCCTCCAACATGCTGGAGGTGCCGCTGAACTATTTCTACTACGTCCTGAGCGTCGGATCCGGATTGTTCGCTGCCGCGCTGCTGGTCGAGGTCGCGTTTATTCTTTTCGGCCGCAATTTGCCTGAGCTGTCCGCGGGTCTGGGGTCCGATGATACTCTCTCTGAATAGCGGCCCGGTGAGACCATAGCCAATGTCCCCAACTTTCTATGGCATCGCTGGCCTGCTTTTACTGATCGCGCTGATGCTCCAGCGCATGCCGGTCGCCTTTGCAATGATGGCGGTAGGCCTGATCGGCATAGGCGTCCTGAACAGCACCGACGCAGCCTTCGCTACCCTCGTCGATCAGGCCTGGGTGGTCTCGAGTTACTATGAACTGACGGTCATTCCGCTCTTTGTCCTGATGGGCAATGTGGCCAGCCAGTGCGGCATGAGCCGTGACCTCTACGCCGCCGCTCACGCATGGGTCGGGCACCTGCGCGGCGGTCTGGCCTCAGCGACGATCATTGGCTGTACGGGCTTCGCTGCGCTGAGCGGATCTTCCGTTGCCTCGGCGCTCACCCTTGGCCGCGTCGCCCTGCCGGAGATGAAGCGCTACAAATATGACGTGCGGCTGGCGACCGGCGTTGTCGCCGCTGGCGGCACCCTCGGCATTCTGATCCCGCCGTCCACCGGCTTTGTGATTTACGCCATCCTGACTGAAGAATCGGTAGGCCGGCTGTTCCTCGCCGGTGTCTTCCCGGGCCTTTTGCTCGCGGCCCTCTTCATCCTGACGGTTTATATCCAGACCCTCATCAATCCGGCGTTGGGACCACGGTCGGAAAAAGCCTCGCTGAAGGAACGTGGATCAGCGTTGCTGCGGGCGACGTCAATTATCGCCATCATCGTCGTCACCATCGGCGGCATCTATCTCGGCGTTTTTACCCCGGTCGAAGCCTCCGCCGTGGGAGCGGCGTTGGCAATTGGGGTGGCCCTGTGGCGCCGCTCGCTCAGCGGCAAAAGCTATCGCGATGCGCTGCTGCAGACCGTGCGCACGACCATGATGGTCTTTGCAGTGATCCTCGGGGCCAGCCTTTTCTCGCCGTTTCTGGCTCTAACAAACATTCCCTCTGACCTCGCCACCACACTGACCGATCTGCAGATCGGCCCGATCGTGCTGCTGTTCATTATCCTCTTCGCTTTCATCCTGCTCGGCACGTTTCTCGATGGCTTCGCCATGATGGTGCTGATCCTGCCCATCGTTCTCCCAATCATCCAGCAATCCCAGGTGCCGGCCATGCTCGGATTGGCCGGGAACGAAAGCGACCTTCAAGTCTGGTTCGGCGTGGTCATGGTGATCGTGCTGGAGATGGCCCTGATCAGCCCACCGGTCGGCATGAACGTCTTTGTGGTCAAGGCTGTGGCCGAAAACGTGCCCATGAAGGAAATCTACAAAGGGGTGTTGCCCTTCTGGTGCGCGATGATTGTCTGCCTGGTGCTGCTGGTCGCATTTCCGGAGATCGCGCTCTTCTTGCCGAAGACGATGTTTGGCCCCTGATCATGGGCCTGATGGCGCAAGGGTCAGTCGGTGATGTTCAACTCATAGGCCCCAACTGAGACCTGTCAAACGTGAGTGACGTTGGGTTCGATGGGCAGTTTCCCAGAGATACCCAGCATGTCCTCAAGCAACGCAGCGGCAGCCAACACCTGCGCCTCGCCGCGGGGCGGGCCGACAATCTGCAGACCAATGGGCAGACCGTCCTCGGAAAATCCGCAGGGCAGGCTGAGCGCCGGGCAGGCGGTGATCGAGATCGCAAAAGTGATGCTGATCCAGTCGATGTAGGTGTCGAGTTTCTGCCCCGCGATCTCGTCGACCCAGAGCTGCTCCACCGGATAGGGCAAGACCTGCATTACCGGGCACAGCAATAGATCGTAGTCCTGGAAGAAGGCGGCCATACGCGCGTGGATGGCCGTGCGCTGTGCTTCCGCCTGTGCGACTTCCTCAAGCGACAGAGCAAGGCCTTTCTCGATATTCCAGATCAGATCATCCTTGATCAGATCCCGGTGCGATTTGAGCTTTTCGCTGTGCAGATTGACCATACGCCGGGCGCGGAGGGTCTGAAAGGTGTCTGCCGCATCGGTCAGATCGGGCGAGGCTTCCACCACATCAGCGCCAAAGGCCGCCAGCCCTGCGGCGGCCTCCGCGCAAGCGGCCGCAATCACCGGGTCGACCACGGCAAAACCAAGATCCGGCGACCAGGCGATGCGTTTTGGCGGATTGCGGTTCGCACTGGCGACTGCATCCACAAAGGCCTGATCCGGAGCCGGCAGGGACAGCGGATCGCGGGGGTCGAAACCGGTCAGCGCGTCGAGGAAGAGGGCAAGGTCGGCCACGCTACGGGCCATTGGGCCCTGAACGCTCAATGGGTCCCAGGGCAGCCGGTTGCTGAACGGCACGCGGCCGGGGGACGGGCGCAATCCGACGACGCTGTTGAAGCCCGCCGGCGTCCGCAGGCTGCCGCCGAAATCGCTGCCGTGCGCCAGCCAGCTTGTGCCGGTGGCGAGCGACACTGCAGCACCACCCGACGAGCCCGCCGCCGACATCCGCGTGTCCCACGGATTGCGGGTCATGCCGAAGACAGGATTGAAGGTGTTGCCGCCTGCACCGAACTCCGGCGTGTTGGTCTTGCCAATAATCAGCGCGCCGTTCGCCTCCAGCCGCTCCACCAGAATGTCTGATGATTCGGGTACGTGGTCGGCAAAGATCGGCGACCCGAACGTCGTGCGGACGCCCGCCACCTCCGTCAGGTCCTTGATCGTCACCGGCAGGCCAGCCAGCACACTGTCCGGCGAGACCGACCCAGCACGCGCACGCGCACGGTCGAAACAGGTTGTGGGAATGGCATTGACCGCACCGTCCACCTCGGTGTGGCGAGCCTCAGCGGCATCGATCATTTCTATGGGAGAGACCTCAGCCGCCTTGAGCGCCGCAACGGCCTCCGTTGCGGTCAGACGGATCAGCCGGTCAGCGTCGGCTACCAGGGCTGCACCGGACCGTCATAAGGGCCGAGGGGCGTCGTCGCCATGGACGGGCGCTCGCAGGCGCGATCATACCAGGCGCCCAACGCCGGATGGTCCGCGCGCCAGTCCATGTCCGGATAGCGCAGATCGATATAGCTGAGGGCGCAGGCGACGGAGATTTGGCCGATCTGGAAAGTGTCGCCATAGCCGCCCGCCTCGCCATCCAGCGCTTCGAGACTGCGGTGGAGGGTACGTTCGTAGTAGGCGATGTAGGTGTCGGAGCGCTCATTCTCCGGCTTGTAGCGCTCGCGGATTTTCCAGGTGGCCACCTGGCCGAGCCCGTCGCCAAGCGCGTTCAGGCGCAGTGCATCCCAGCGCGCCTCGCCCGCCGGAAACAGCATTGACCCGCCCTCGCGGGCGTCCAGCCATTCGCAGATCACCGTGCTGTCGTAGAGGACCTGGCCGTCATCCAGCACCAGCGTCGGCACCTTCTTGAGCGGATTCTCGGTCTGTAACGGCGTATCCGGATCGAACACATGGGCGGTGACCACTTCGAACGCGTCCGATTGGCCTAACTCATGCGCGGCCACCAGCACCTTTCGGGCGTATGGCGAGTGGGGCAGGAAGCGAAGGATCATGTCACGAGCGCCAGTCGTGCTTGCCGATTTCCATCTGCTCCAGCAACGCTTTGGTCAGCGCTGTATCCGGATTGGCCATTTCGTAGCCGACGGCGAAATGGTCCAGATCGCCTACCTCGATGCGGATTACCGGATTGCCATTGGCCTCCAGCGCGTCCGCATATTTCTGGCTCTGCCAGCCGAAGCCTTCCGGCTCGCCGCCACCCCATGCGACAATCACCGGCAATTTGGTCTTCGGCAGGTGATGTATCGGCGAGTTGCGGTGGGCCGCCATCTCGGACAATTGCAGCCATTCCTGGGGGAACGCCAGGCGCACCGGGTCGAGATCGAACAGACCGCTCATGGGCGCACCGCCCTTGACGATATCCGCCGGCAGACCATAGTCCTCCACCCAGTCGGTCCCCAGCACCATGCCTGTCAGATGCCCGCCCGCGGAGTGGCCGGAGACATAGAGGCGCCGGTTGTTGCCGCCGTACCGATGAATGTTCTTGTAGGTCCACGCCACCGCGTCCCGGCATTGCCGAACGATCGCGTCCATATGGACATCCGGCGCCAGGGAGTAGGTGATGACCACAGTGGTCGCGCCGGCCGGGGTCAGCGCATCGGCCACAAAGCTGTTCTCATCCTTCGTCAGCATCCGCCAGTAGCCGCCATGGATGAAGACGTTCACTGGCGCGTCGGATGATTGGGCCGGGAAGATATCCAGCACCTGATCCTTGTGCGGCCCGTAGGGCACGTTGCGCGGACCGTGCAGCTTCGCGCGCGTCGCCACGCTGTTTTCTGTGAAGCCTGGCAGATAGGTGGTTTCGAAATCAGGCACCGACCCACGTGCGTCATAGGCCGTATCAAGCGCCTGCTGGTCGTACTCACCCCAAACAATATCAGACATACATTCCTCCCCCGGTTTTGCTCTTGATACAGGAATTGATGCGGCGCTGGAACCTGCGCTTGCGCCCTGCCCGCCCTGCATCCATCGCGTGGGTGGAAATCGGCAACCGTCTGGTGTAGGCCAGAGACAACCGATCCAATGAAAACAAGCCGGACAAATCACGATGCATGTGGGCGCCAGTTTCATCTTCCAGAACCCCGATGACCAGCGGCCGGACGGCGAAGTGTGGGCCGCAGATTTGGCGCTGGCCGACCTGGCCGAGCCCTTGGGGTTCCAGTCGATCTGGGCGACGGAGCACCACATCACCGACTACATCATGTGCCCTGACCCGGTGCAGTTCCTCACCTATATGGCGGGGCGCACCAAGGACGTGAAACTGGGCACCATGGTGGTGGTGCTGCCCTGGCGCGACCCCTACCGGGTGGCGGAGGAAATTTCGGTGCTCGACCATCTGTCAGGCGGGCGGGTGATCTTTGGCATCGGCCGCGGCGCTGGGCGGGTGGAGTTCAATGGTTTCGGCATTCCCATGGACGAAAGCCGCGAGCGGTTCGTCGAGGCGGCCGAGATGGTTTTGACTGGCCTCGAGCAGGGCTACTGCGAATATGACGGCAAGCATTACACCCAGCCACGGGTGGATATCCGCCCCCGCCCTGCGCAGACCTTCAAAGGCCGCAGTTATGCCGCCGCCGTCTCGCCCGAAAGCGCGGAGATTATGGCCAAGCTTGGCATCGGCCTGCTGATCATCCCGCAAAAACCGTGGGAGCATGTGGCGAAGGAACTGGCGGACTATCGCGCGCTGTTCAACCGGGTCAACTGCTTCGACGCGCCGCCACCGGTCACCGCCGGCTGGACTTTCGTTCACGAGGACGAGGAGGCCGCCTATGAGGGCGCGCTCCGGTATATCGGTGGCTATTGGGACTCGGTGTTGAGGCATTACGAATTTGCCGGCGACCATATGAAGACCACCAAGGGGTATGAGTATTACGGCAAGTTCGCCGATAACCTGGCGGCCCAGGGTGCCGACGAGGCGACCAAATTCTTCATGAACCTGCAGGTCTGGGGCACCCCGGAGATGTGCTACGAGAAAATCGTCAGCATCTCGAACAAGGCGGGCTCTGACAGCTTTGTGGGCGTCTTCAGCTATGCCGGGATGGCCGCCGAAGAGGCCGAGCGCAACATGCGCCTGTTCGCGTCGGACGTGATGCCGGAACTGAAAAAAGTCGCCCCGATAGCCGAGCGTCAACCGGCCGCCGCGGAATAGGCTCTATCTGGCCGCCTTCACGGAAAGGTCGCCCAGCACAGCGCCGATACGCTTGATCAGCGGATGGGTCTTCGGCACGCCGCGGCGGTGGGCCATGAGGCTGGCCGGCGAATGGCCGATCCAGACGCGGCCCTGCTTGTCCTGCCACACCAGCACCCGGATCGGCAGTTCCAGCCCCATCGTGGGCGACACCTGCAGCAGCGGCGTACCGATCTTCGGGTTGCCGAACACCACCAGCACCATCGGGCGCAACTTCATGCCGGCTTTTTTTGCGCCCGCCGCATGATCGATCACGGCGAATATCCTGAGGCCACGCCCTTTCGCGTCCTTTACCAGCCTCTCCACCACATGGGGCACGGTTCGGCTCGCCTGTATGCGGATGATCTCCGCCACGGCAGGCGCCACCGACACGGATGCCACAAAGAGGCCGCCCAGCACTGCCGCTAGAATTCCATTTTTCATCATCCGTCCTCGCATCTGTTCTGATCCCGGCTAATGACACCTCAGAGTAGCGTCACGCCGCGTCCTGTCTTAATACTCAGACAAGCAACCACAAATGCAACTGGCATTGCACTGTCTGACGGGAGGCACGTATGGGACCGCTTGAAGGTGTGAGAATTGTTGAACTGGCGGGGATCGGCCCGGGGCCAATGGCCTGCATGCTGCTGGCCGACATGGGGGCAGACGTCATCAAGGTGGACCGGCTGGCCGACGCCGGCCTGGGCGTCGCCATGCCTGACAAATACCAGCTCCTGAACCGAAGCCGTAAATCCGTCGCCCTGGACCTGAAGAACCCCGCGGGCGCGGAGGCTGTGCTGAAGCTGGTGGAGAGCGCAGACGCACTGATCGAGGGGTTCCGCCCCGGCGTTACGGAACGCATGGGCCTGGGACCGGAGGACTGCTGGGCGCGGAACCCGAAGCTGGTCTATGGCCGGATGACGGGTTGGGGTCAGACCGGCACCTTGAGCCACGCGGCTGGCCACGACATGAACTACATCGCCCTGGTCGGCGCCCTGCACGCCATCGGCCGCAAGGGCGAAGCGCCGGTGCCGCCGCTCAATCTGGTTGGGGATTTCGGCGGTGGTGCGCTTTACATGGTCGTGGGCTTGCTGGCAGCCCTTCTGGAGGCTGGCCGGTCCGGCAAGGGTCAGGTCGTCGACACCGCGATGACGGACGGCGCCGCATCCCTGATGACCATCTTCTACGGCATGCTGGGCGCCGGTCAGTGGCAGGACGAGCGCGGCAGCAATGTTCTCGACACCGGTTCGCATTTTTACGACGTCTATGAAACGTCGGACGGAAAACACGTTTCCATCGCGTCCATCGAGGCGAAGTTTTACGCCGAGATGCTGGAAAAGACCGGTCTCAAAGATGCCGGCCTGCCGGACCAGTGGGACGCCAAAAGCTGGCCAGAGGTCAACGCAAAGATGAAGGAAGTCTTCAAGACCAAAACCCGCGATGCGTGGTGCGAGATCATGGAAGGCAGCGACGTTTGCTTCGCCCCGATTCTCAGCCTGAATGAGGCGCCGAATCACGCCCACAACCGGGCCCGGCAAACCTTTGTGGAGATAGACGGCGTCGTGCAGCCCAACGTGGCGCCCCGCTTCAGCCGTACCGAAAGCGCCATCCAGCGTCCGCCAGCCGCCCCCGGCGAGCATACCGAGGAAGCGTTGCGGGAATGGGGATTCGACGACGCCGGGCTCGATGCGCTTCGAGAGGCGGGCGCGATTGCCGATATGTCTCAGGCCGCAGAATAGCCATGACCCTCGATCCCGGAATGGTCTGGCTGCTGGACCTGGTGGAAAAGGCCGACCTGCCCTCGTTTGAAAGCCTGGGGGTGGCCGCGGCCCGCGCGCAGTATCTGGAAACTGCCAACAAGCTGGATCGCGCACCGGCGCAGATGGAAAGCACCGGTGACTTCGCCATTGAACGCCCGGGCACCGAGCCAGGGGAGACGCCGGAAGGCCAGGCCGGCGACCTGCGCATCCGCATCTACCGCCCCAAAGGCATGGCCGAACCGGCCCCTGTTCTTCTCTGGTTTCATGGCGGCGGCTGGGTGGTGGGCAGTATCGAGACAACCGACGCCATCTGCCGGGGTCTTGCCGATGGCGCGAAGATCGCCGTCATTTCCGTTGAATACCGGATGGGGCCGGACGATCCCTACCCGGCCGCGATCGAGGATGCGGAGCTTGCCTGGGACTGGCTTGCCAGCAACGCCGAACCGCTTGGCTTTGACCCCGCGCGCCTGGCGGTCGGCGGCGACAGCGCCGGTGGTAATATCGCCGCGGTTCTCGCCCATCTCGCCAAAGACAAGGACGTCTCTCCCGCCTTTCAGTTCCTGATCTACCCCGCCACCGACATGGCCGGCAATTACCCGTCTACCAGCGAGAACGCCCAGGGCTATATGCTGGAAAAAACCACCATGGACTGGTTCAGCGGCCACTATATGGGCGCTGCCGGTGACCGCAGCGACCCCCGCGCGTCACCGCTTTTGTATGAAGATTTTGCGGGACTGGCCCCGGCGCATCTGCAGACCGCCGGATATGATCCCTTGCGGGACGAAGGCGCGGCCTACGTGGAAAAAATGACTACTGCCGGCATCACTGTCGACCACAAACACTATCCAGGCCTGCTGCACGGCTATTTCAACATGTCCGGGGCCATCGAGGCGGCTGATGTGGCGTTCCAGGACGGCGTCGCCGCACTGCGGGCGGGCTTGTCTGGTATGCGCTGACATAGCGTCCGGTGCGCCAGCACGGGCATTCTCCATTGTCAGCCAGCCTGCCCTGATCCATCCTAGGACTACCGCAATACACCCTGGGGAGACGGACCATGTCAGATCACACCGGAGACGTACTCCTGGTCGGCAGCGTGCCTCTTGCGTCCGTGGAAGAGGTGCTGGAGACCTGCGCGAGCTCCCTTGGCGCGCGCGCCTATGCGCTGCCCGATGGCGAGATCGGCTCACGCAGGAACTGGATCCAGTGTTTGCCGGAGCTGACCTATTCGAAAAATCCGGACCTGGACCCGATCCGCATTGTCGCTCCGGAAGACGTGAAAAGTCCGCCAAGCCATGACCCGGAGTTGATGAAGGCCACGCGCGGCACTTACAGGCTCAAGCCCGGCGTCACCGAAACCACCCTTGACCTGCCGTACGCGGCAGAAGCGATCAAATCCTACGGCACGTTCAAAAAGCTGCGCGCCGCGGGGAAGATCGCCGCTGGCGTCCGCTTTCAGGTCTCGCTCCCCTGCACGGTCGATGGCACCGTCGGCTTCTTCCCTGACGCTGCCGACCACCCAGTGATCATGCGCGCCTACGAACGCGCCATTCAGCACGGCATCCAGGAAATTCTGCAGCACATACCGGCCGACGACCTGGTCATCCAATGGGACTACTGCTCTGAGCTGCTCGATATCATGGGCGCCCGGCGGGAATATCTGGACGGTGAGTCAGGTATTGCCGCTCTCTCTGTCGAGGACCGGATCCAGAAGTACACGTCGCGGGACTATCTGGCGCCGATGACCGAAGCGATCCCGGGCGACGTGCTGATCGGCTATCATCTTTGCTACGGCACCTGGGGCGGCTGGCCCATGACCGAGGTTGAGGACATCAGCATGTGCGTGCGGCTGTCCAATGACCTGGTTGCGAATACGCCAAGGCGGGTCGATTTCTTTCACCTGCCGGCCATGCGCCAGGCGGACGACGCGTTCTTCAAACCGCTCGCGGATCTGGATGTCGGCGACGCCAAGGTCTTTCTTGGGCTGGAGCTGGCGGATGGGGTGGATGAAATGATCCGGCGCGCGGAGGCCGCGCGAAAGTATCTGCCAGACTTTGGCGTCGCGCACTACTGCGGCTATGGCCGGGAGGAACCGGCGCGTGTCCGGGAACTCCTCGCCGACATCGCCACGGGCGCAGACAAGCTCGCTGGTTAACGTCTGGAGCCGACCGCATAGGTCTGCGTGTCCGGAAACAAATCGAGGTCGACATGGCCACCATGGACGAAAGTTTTCATGTGTTGGAGAGGAGCCGGTGGGCGCGCTTTAAGCGTGACCTGCGCCTCCTGCGCCTGCTCGCATTGATCATGTGGCGCTGGACAATCGGCGGCGGCCGAGTCCGCAAAGCCTATCGCCGAGCAGTCACGACGGGCGAAACCCTCCAAATCGACGTCTTGTCCGGGCGGGGGAAGTACAAATAATGCGCCCGCTCAATCCACCACCGGCCGACTATGCCTTCGCCTATCGCAACCCGCCCCGGTCCGGAAACCTCATCAACGGCCTGGGGGAGACGGTTCGGCGGCGGCCGGACTCAATATTCCATGGCACCGGCAGCGAGGTGTTGGATTGGAGCGCGCTGGATCGTCTTTTCGTGACGCTGAATACCCGGTGGGCCATGTGGTACAGCGTAAAGAACCTATGGCTGCTGCGCCGCGCCAACGGGCCGATCGCCGCTAAAAAGATATCTGCAGACGATCCGGCGGCCCTAACGGAGACGATCAAGAAGAAGGCGCGAGCCTTCGGCGCAGACCTGGTGGGCGTCACCCCTGTGATTGACGAACACGTCATGGCTGGACGGGATATCTCCTACAAAAACGCCATCTGTCTCGGCTTTCCCATGGACCGGGAGAAGATGCTCGACGTGCCCTGGCGGCGGGCCAACCGGGAGGTGATGCGATCCTATGTGCAGTCGACGAAGACTGCGGTGCGGCTCGCCGAACACATCCGCACGCTTGGCTGGCCGGCCCGGGCCTATGGCCTCAATTGCAATGACATCCAGCAATTGCCATTGGCCATCAGCGCAGGGATAGGCCAACTGGGCAAACACGGTTCGCTGATCAGTCTCGAGCATGGCTCCAATCTGCGGCTGTCGACCGTTCTGACCGATCTGCCGTTGATGCCAAATGCGTCAGTGGATTTCGGCGTCGACGATCTCTGCATGGTCTGCCAGCGGTGCCGCATCGACTGTCCCCCCGACGCCATCCACGACCAGAAACAGATGGTGCGCGGCACATCGAAATGGTTCGTCGATTTCGACAAATGCGCCCCCTACTTCACCAAGACGTGGGGTTGCGGTATCTGCATCGAAGTCTGCCCGTGGAGCGAGCCGGGGCAAGGCGCCACGCTGTCGGCCAAGCTATTGGCAAAACGAAAACCCGAACCGGGTGCAGAAACAGCTCAAACCGTATAGCATCGGCGCTTGAACAACGTTCGCAGTCCGTAAGAGCTGCGAGATACCACTCAAAAAGGGAGAGGGGCATGAAGCCATTCAATCAAATGCGTAAACTGGGTGCGGGCGTTCTGGCCGTGCTGGCGATTGGCACCGTCGGTCACCAGGCAAGCGCGCTCGAAAAGGTCAACTATCTAATGCCGGCGCCGGCTATTCTGCCAGCCTTCGCACCGTGGATGCTGGCCAAGTATCTCGGCTACTACAAGGCTGCCGGCTATGACGTGAAATTCATACGCGGCAAAGGCGGTGTCGATGTCGCCAAGCAGGTGGGCGCAGGCAATGCGCCGGTTGGCGGCGGCATTGGCGATACGCCAATCCTGGTCCGGGCCAACGGCATCCCGGTCAAAGCGGTTGCCCTGCTCGGCGGCGGCGCGCTGATGGTCATGGTGGCCCGCGGCGACCGCGGCATCACCTCTCCCCGAATGCTGAAAGGCAAGACCGTCACGGTCATGTCCTACCAGGACACGACCTATTACGCGCTCCTTGGCTCACTCCGCAGCGTTGGCCTCAAGAAATCTGACGTCAAGATTATCGCGGTGGGACCACGCAACGTACCCGGTTGGGTTATCGCCGGCAAAGCCGACGCCTGCGCCTGCGTGCCGGATTGGGAAATTTACGTGAAAGGCGCGCTGAAGGGCAAAATCGTTTCAATGCCGTCCCGGCGCTATTTCCCGTCCATGGCCCAGGCAATCCTCGCCTCGGACGAGACCATCGCCAAGCGGCCCGAGCTGGTGCGCGCCATGGTTCAGGGCACGCTCAAGGCCATGAAGCTGATGATGCGTAAGCCGGCGCAAGCTGCCGCCGCCTATGTGAAGGCCGTGCCTTTGCACAAGGGCAAGGAAAAGCTCATGACGGCAATCTTCCGCAACTTCACGAAGCGCGCCTATGCCGGCCAGACGACGCTGGGCGCGATGGACCCGATTCAGCTGGAAGAACTGCAGAATCACTACCTGAAGCAGGGCATCATCCGGAAGAAGACGCCCGTCAAGGACCTCTACACCAACCAATTCGTCGAATAGCGCAGTGAATTCCTGAATCCGGGGCGGGCATCCGACCTGCCCCGGTTCAGGGCCGCGCCCGCTATCGGCGCCGTGACCGTCGTCCCCAGGACCTCGTCTTGCGGCGGCGATCGCGAAAGATCGATGTGCGTGACCTGGAGGCGGGATTCCTGGTCGCGTTTTTCGCTTCGCACCTGCCGTCGGCGCCTTTGCAGCGGGCTTTTTGGGACCAGATTTATCCGCAGGCTTGGCCGGCTCCTCGATCAAGTTGACGGTCACTCCCGCGGCCGTCAGGTCTTCCCGTAGCTTGCCGATCAGGCCAGCGCGCACATCCCATGAGAATTCGGCGGCGCACCAGGCCGAAGCGCGCAACACCATTGTTGATTGGGTCACGTCCAGCACGCGAACCCGCGGATCTGGCTCGGGTACGACATTGGCAAACGCCGTCATCGACGCAATCGCAAGGCGCTCGACCTCAGCAAAAGAGGGGCCTTTCTCAATGCTGACGTCGAGGTCCACCTGCCACGGCCGCGGCCTTGACAGGTTGCGCAAATTCCGTGCCCAGACCATCGTATTGGGCAGGGAGAGGTAACTCCCTTCCGACACCACAACTGTGTGAAACAGTCCGACCTTTTCGACCACTCCGCCAACCCGATCGGCGACGATTTCGTCGCCGGCCTCGTAGGGCTTCAGGCTGAAGACCGCAATGCCGGTGAAAATGTTGGAGAGCGTGCCTCGTAAGGCCAGGCCGATAGCAAACCCAAAGACACCGAAGGCAGCAATAATGCTCGCGACCTCGACACCAAGCTCGTCCATCGCCACAAAGAGAGCGACGAGGATAATGGCCACACGTGCAGTGCGCGCAAGAAACGGAATGAAGGAAGCGTCGACCTGCTTCCGTTTTTCCAGCGAACGCCGAACGAGACGTTCCACCCACGCCGCGATGAACCACGCTGCAACGAGAAACAGGAGGCTACCAATGACGCTGATAGCATTTTCGGCGTAAAAACGATCGAGCACGGCAAAGGTTCTGCGAGTGAGCAATCGGGCGCCTGCTCAGCCGCCCCCTGCCCAAGAACATAGCAACGCACCGCCGCCATACAAGCCAGGATACAAAAATCACAGGGCGCCGCGGCCATCGGTGACGCGGAAGGCAGGCGTCGGCATAAACTGGGCAACCCGGCACCCTGCCTGCGAGGCGCGTATCCCGCGTTGCCGGCGGGCCATCGTGCGGCTACGGTTAGCTGTTGACGGTGGTCCCGCGTCCACAAGCCACTTGGTCTTGCATGTCCAGCCAACAAAGCCGCCTCGCCCTGCCTGAGGGCCACCAGCTCCATGCGTACCGGATCGAGGGGACGCTTGGCCGGGGCGGATTTGGCGTCACCTATGAGGGGGTGGAGGAGCACACCGGCCGGCGGGTCGCGATCAAGGAATACCTCCCCGCCTTCATTGCCGTGCGCAGTAACGACGGCACCAGCGTGCTGCCTGCGGAGTCTGCGGCCGAGCCCGACTATCACTGGGGCCTGGATCGTTTCCGCAGCGAAGCGCGCACTCTGCTTGACGTGCGCCATCCCAACATCGTGCCCGTGCTGCAATATTTCGAAGCCAACAGCACCGGCTATCTGGTGATGGAATATCAGGAGGGTCAGGCCCTCGACGTCATCCTGGCGCCCGACAAGGTGCTCGACCCGTCAGAAATCGATGGCCTTTTCCTGCCCCTGCTGGACGGGCTCAAGGTGGTGCACAAGGCAGGCTATCTGCATCGGGACATCAAACCCGCCAACATCTTCGTCCGCCGGGATGGGCGGCCCGTGCTGCTGGACTTCGGCGCAGCGCGTATGGCGCTCTCCGGTCACAGCAAGTCACTCACCACCATCATCAGCGAAGGCTACGCCCCCTACGAGCAGTATGAGAGCGACAGCCCGCAGGGGCCGTGGACCGACATCTATGGCATTGGCGCCACCATGTACCGCTGCATGACCGGCCTGAAGCCAGCCGACGCGCCCAGCCGTGTCGCCGCCGAGATGCGCAGCGCCACCGACCCCCTGAAGCCGCTCGCCGGGGTCGCAAAGAAAAAATACCCGGCCCGGCAGATCGAAGCCGCCGACCGCGCCCTCAAAGTTGTGGAAGATCAGCGGCCGCAGACCATCGGCGAAATGTACAGCCTGCTAGCGCCCACAAAGGCCGCACCGCCGAAAATGAAAACCGGCGCAGATGCGTCGTCACCCGCGGTGCAACAGAGCAGCCGGGCCAACGTGATCGCCATGGCGGGCGGGGCCGCGGCCGTATTGATGGGCGTTGTCGTTATCGTGTTGGCGATCATTCTCTCTGGCGGCGGCAGCGAAGACTCCGGCGCCGGCCTTGCCGACCCGAACAACCCGGTGGTCAGGCAGCAGAAAGCAAGTTTCCTCAAGAATTGTGTCGCCCAGGTTGCCTCCCGGAAAGTTTGCCGGTGCCGCGCGGATCACCTGTACGCGCGCATGACCCGGGATGATGTGCGGATCTTCGCCGCCTACCATCAAGCTGGCGGCCGCGGGGACATGCGGACCTTTGTCCGCAATTATCACAAAGGCAATGACAAGAAGGTGCAGGCCTTCATGGCGCGGCTCACCGGCAACATGCTGGGCGCCCTGAACCGCTGCAAGCAGTAGGGCCCCCGCGCCAAACTGACGGGCCGCTGACTGATAGAATTCAGTGTTGGGGGCGACTACCGGTCATCTAAGCGGCCGCCTTCGCGCGCCATGATGACCTCCACCAGGTCCTCCGGCAGCGGCGTCGATTTGTGGGTGGTCTGATTGGTGTTGACCCAGACGATCTCGCCGGTGGCACGCAGGTCGTCCGCGTCCTCCGGGAAAATCGCCAAATTGAAAGACAGGCTGGTCCGGCCCAGGCGGCCTATCCGCACATGGACCCGGATATTCTCCTCGAAATGCAGCGGCGCGTAATATTCGACCAGCGTTTTAACGATATGAAAGTCGTCGTCCGAGCCCGGGATACCGCCCAGACCGTATGGGTAAGGCAGCCAGTGGAAATACTCGGTGATCGCCACATCGAAGTAGGTCAGATAGTGGCCGTTGAAGACGATCCCCTGTCCGTCGATTTCCGAATAGCGGATACGAAAGGGATAGGAAAACGGGAAGTCCGCCTTGGTGGGCAGAGGACTGGACGCAGCGTCATTGGGCACGGGTCACGCCCTCCTTGTTTTTGATTGATGCTGCGAAGTCGTCCGGCAGCGGCTGGGGCTTGTGGGTCGCCTGGTTGAAGTTGACCAGCACCATGGTGATCTCCACAGCGGCCTGGTCTTCTGCCCCGGACCCTTCCTGGAAAAAGCCAACAGACAGGGTGATGCTGGAACTGCCAAGGCGGGCAGTGCGGACGCCCAACTGCAGACGATCATCATATGCGATGGGCCGCCGGTAATCAGCCGCTGTGTGAGCGAAATGGAAATCGGTGTCCGCATTCTCCCATCCGCCGACCAGGTATGGGAATTCCAGCCACTCGAAATATTCATGGATCGCCGCGTTGGCGATGACGAAGAACTGCGCGAAATACACCACCCGCTGCGAATCGATATCCGAATAGCGCACGCGGTAGGGATGGAAGAATTTGAAGTCGTCGCGGTCCATGAGCGTCAGTCGAACTTGCGGAAGCTGACCGTGCCGTCCCGCTCCATCTGCTCAACAAGGGCCACCTCCCAGTCCAGGTAAGCGACGGCGGCCTTGGTGATGTCATCGCCCCGGTCGTAGGGCTTCCACCAAATGTCATCGGTCTCGGTCGTCGCGCGGTCGAGCCCCTCTTCCAGCGGCAGGCCAGTCCGGGCATAAGCGGTGGTGCCGCCCTCCAGGGCCATGACCATCGAATCGGGACAGAGCGCTGCCACCTCCGCCGCGGCGTAGCGCGCCAGCGCACCGTCCGGCGACGTCACCACCACCGTATCCGCCTCAGGCACCTGCTTCAGGCCGTCTGCCAGGCGCGACCGCACCGCCCACCAGGCCTTGGGCACGTGGCCGGCGCGAAATTCCAGACTGTCCGCAAGGTCGATGACCGCGACAGCCTCTTCGCTCGTGTGGATGACCGCGAGCGCCTTGGGGTCGATCTCCGCCACCTCTGGTGGATCGGGTCGGGCCGCGGCGTGGGGGCCGGAGACGAGGTCACCTGCGAGCCCCTCCTCAAGCACATAGACTTCCGGCCAACCGAGCTGGATCAGCCAGGATGCGGTCATCACCGCGCGTACCTGCTCCCCGTCCACCAGCACCACGCGGGCGTTACGGGTGCCAATGTATTCGTCCGTTGCCTGCACCAGCTGACCCCCTGGCGCATGGCGGCTGCCGGGCCGGTGACCGGCCAGAAACTCCGCTTCCGTGCGTACGTCGAGCACATAGGTGCTGCGCGATCCATCGTTCAGAAATACGTCGAGCTCGGGCGCGGTGATGGTTTTGACGCCAAAGCGTTCGGCAGCAGCTGCCGCTCCCGCCTGGGCCTTGCCCAGGCCGGCA
>JAJFFJ010000158.1 GCA_021776685.1 Alphaproteobacteria bacterium | reverse complement strand
CTCAGGATCCGTGGCGCTGCCTTCAACCGTCGTCAGGTCAACGCTCGACGCCTGGTTCAGCTGGCCAACAGTACCCGTCCGCGTCACCGTGAACGTCATCGTGCCGGCATTCTCCAGCGCAACCGCGTCGGAGATGAAGATACGCGGCAGCACCGCTGCATCGTCGTCAAGAATGACGCCCACGCCCTGGCTGTCCACAATCGTCCCATTCACGGCGCCCGACAGATCAATAGTAAACTGCTCAGTTGCTTCCGCGATCACATCGTCGATGATCGGCACCGTGATCGTCAGCGAGCCAACACCCGCACCAAAGTTCAGTGTGTTTATGACCGTCGTGTAATCGCCAGGCTGCGTCGCCGTGCTGTCATTGGTGGTGAAGTTCACCGAGGAGGCCGCCGTCAGGTCGCCCGCGCGGAACACCGTGAACGTCGCCGTTCCTGCGCTCTCGTCAACGATCACGTCGTTGATCGTGAACACTGGTGTAACAGCCGAGTTCACCGTCACCGAGAACGCCTGGTTATCGACGAAGCTGTCGTCGAGCGTATTTTCCTCATCGACAGCAGGTCCCGCGGAAACGGAAATATCGTCCGGGCCCAGGGGATTTGGCACGCCGTCCGTCCCAGGCGTCGGCGCTGCCGGCGGCAGCGGACTGAATATGCTGGCGCCTGTACGTACTTCCGATGTGGTCGTGTTGATCGTACCGTTCATGACGCCGGCAAAGCCACCTGACGCCATGTATTCCAGGTTGGCGATCGCCGACTGAACATCAGCAACAGTAATCGTGTCGAGCGTGCCGCCGCCAAGCGCACGGAGCTCGAAGTTGCCGCCGCCGTTGTTGTTGATCTGGAAGGTACCTGCAGGCGTACCAGCGCCAAGAACAACCGTGCCAGCCACGTCCGACAAAGTGATTGCCACACCGGTCACCCGCTCCGAACCATCGGTGTCCAGCCCGCCATTGCCGGCCCCGGTGAAGCCAGTACCAGCGAGTGCTGAAGACAGGCCCAAAGCAACCGTCGACCCGGATGTCGTGACCGGAGCACCAGCCTGCGAAACATCGACATAGTCATCCAAAATCGCGTCGATTTGGATAACGTGCGACGCATAAGTATTGGCCAGGATTGTCGGCGCATTTTCGTCCCGCGTCTGCGCGTGCAGAATCACCTCGTCGTCGATATCCGAATCCTGGATCGTCAGATCGACCAAGGCGAAATTGACCGTCACTTCAGCGGAATCCAGGCCCGGACTTGCGCCCAGATCGAAGGTGAATACGACCTCTTGCTTACCGGCATTGTTGGGATCTACGCCCGTGACAATGCTCGTCGTCGCAACGTTGGAGGACGTGCTGACGACGTCCCAGTCGCCCTCGATGTTACCCATCCGGAAGAAGACGAGTTCGTCATCGGGCGTCTGAGTGCTGATGGTGAAGGTCACCGCAGACGGCGAACCCGGTTGCGCGTCTTCCGCAATCGGGCTGTTGATGACGATAACCGGCGGCTGCACAGACGGGATCGTACCGATGCCGACGTTTGAGCTACCGATCGTACCAGCAACCACACTTTCGACCCTCAGAATGAATGCTTCATCCAGTTCCGAGAGCGTGTCCGTGAAGGAATCGACGCGCACGATGGCCGACGTCATACCGGACGGGAAGGTCAGCTGATTGCCGCCTGGCGCAGGATTGAAGGTCGTGCCACCGTCGAGGCTGACTTCGAAATTGATGTTTTCGAAGTCGAATGTATTTGGCGGAGCGTTAACCGGGCCGCCGGTGGCCGTGCCATCGACCGTGCCCATCTGCAGCGTGATCGCCTGCTGGCTGGGATTGGACAGATTGACGGAGAAGTCGAGCGGATTGCCTTCTGTCGCCAACGCATTGCCAATTGTCACGACCGGCGCCGTGTCATTGTCGATGATAAAGCCGGTGCCGGTGTCCGCACTTGAGCCCACGGTGCCGAGAAGCACATTGTTGACGGCCAACTGCATGGTCTCGAAGGCGCCTTCGAAGACGTTGTCGTCATTGGTGGCAACTCGAAGGATCGCCGCGGTCTGGCCGGCGGCGAAAGTGATCCGGTTGCCGCCAGGCGAAGGATTAAATGTGGCGCCGCCGTCGAAGCTGACCTGGAATAACGTCCTGTCAAAATCTTCGGGGAAGGCCAATGGCGCGGTGCCGCCGGTCGCCGTCAGATCGTTGGCGATCATTTCGAGATCGATGACAGCCGTTGATGCGCTCGAAAGCGTCACGGCGAAATCCAGGAAGCCACCTTCCGTGATCGCCGCATCGCCAATGGTCACATTGGGCGCATCGACAATCGTACCTGCTCCGGTATCCGCGGTGCTGCCAACTGTACCGCTGATGACGCCTGTGATCCCCAGGGAGAAATTCTCATTGCCTTCGACCAGCATGTCGGTCAGCGAGTCGACCCGGATGATGAAGCTGGTGGTCAGCGCAGGAATCGTAACCTGGCCACCCACAAGATTTACGAATGTTGCGCCAGCGTCGAAGCTGACATCCAGATTAACTGCATCGAAATCCAGACCGGCGGTGGCTGAGCCATTGAAGGTGCCAAATGTCAGCTGGATCGGCGTGGCGCTCGCGTTCGACATGGTGACGGCGAAATCGAGGGGATTGCCCTCAATTGCCTGGGCGTCGCCAATTGTGAAGTCCGGCGCACCGTCGTTGTCGAGGATCGTGCCGGTCCCAGTGTCGGCAAAGTTTCCGACGGTGCCGGCAACCACGTTGCTGACACTAAGTGTCAGGGTTTCGTTGCCTTCAAAGACCGTGTCGTCGTTTGTGGCGATGCGGACGATGGCATTCTGCTGTCCTGCGCCGAAGGTTACCTGATTGAGTGCAGTTGCTACGAATGGGCCGCCATTCACGCTGACCAGAACGTTAGTGTTCTGATAGTCCTCAGGGAAGACTAATGGCGCGGCGCCACCTGTTGCGGTCACATCCGCGAGCGCCATCTGCAGCGTCACGGCCGCGGCCGGCGACTGAGTGAGAGTGACGTTAAAGTCGAGGAAGCCGCCTTCGGTATTGGCGGCGTCCGAAATCGCCACGTCAGGCGTCAGAACATCATTGTCCTGAATCGTACCGAGCCCGGTGTCCGACGAATTGCCAACTGTGCCGACGCCAACGGAATTCACCTGTAGTGTGAAAGTCTCGTCGCCTTCCACGAAAGCATCGTCGAAGCTGTTGATGCGCACAACGGCGGAGGTTTCCCCGGGGGCGAATGTGATCGCCGTAGTCGGCACAAACCCGCCACCTGCAACATTGATCTGCATCGGCAGAGTCAGGAAATCGACACCACCCGTGGCCGTGCCATTGGTTGTGCCCATGTTGAGGGTGATGGTTTCCGCGCTCGGATTCGACAATGTGACTGTGAAATCGAGATTGGCGCCCTCGACAACCGTCGCGTCGCCAATGGTGACGATGGGCGCCCCATCATTGTCGATGATCGTGGTGTTGATCGTCGGGCCGCCAACAATCGCGCCGCCGGCGCCGGCATTGACCATTGGGTTCGAGATTGTGACGGAGAAATTCTCGTTGCCCTCGAAGATTGTGTCATCGAATGTCGGCAAATCGAACGGGAAGGAATTCACGGCAACTGTATTGTTGAAAGTCAGCCGCAGATTCAGACCGCCACCAAGATCGGCGACACCCACATTGAGCGGGCCAAGCGCGGTGGTCACATCGGCCACAAAGGACTGAATGAAATCGGCCGCCTCCGCGCCTGCAACGCCACCTGGCAGATTAAGCGTCAGGTCGAGCGAGATCGTTTCGCCTGCGCCCAGCAGATTGGGGGTCAGGTTGGCAACGTCCAGGGTATAGAGCGGCGCCAGCAGCGTCCCCTCGGTCACCGTGCCGGGGCCCATAATGGTCCATTCCGGCTGACGGACATTGACCTGGAAGTTCACCGAGTCCGTGACCGAATCGTCAAGCAGGTTTTCTTCCGTCACAGCGGGGCCGAAGGAGGCCACGATGTCGCCTGCGGGAACCACACCGGGAATACCCTCTGTACCCGGAGTCGGTGGGGCCGGCGGCAGGGGTGAAAAGACACTGCCCGCGCCTGTCAGAGTTTCCGCTGTGGTGACTTCCAGCGTGCCGTTCATGGTGCCGCCGAAACCAGCCGACGCCTGGTATTCCAGGTCGTCGATGGCATCCATGACATTTGCGATTGTGACTGTGGTCAGCGCGCCGCCACCCAGGGCCTTGAGTTCAAATACGCCGCCGCCCAGATTGTCGATCTGGAATACGCCGGCCGGCGCGCCTGCGCCCAGCGAAACAGTTCCGGCTGTATCGGAAATCGTGATCTTGAGGCTCGTCACCCGCTCGGAACCATCGGTGTCAAAGCCACCGTTGTTGGCGCCGGTAAAGGCCGTCATTGTTCCGTTTGAATCCAGATTCAGGTCGATGGCGACGGCGCCGTTGGTATTCGTGGTCGGCACTGCCGTCTGCAGAGGATCGACAAAATGATCCAGGATCGCATCAATCTGGATGACATGTGAGCCATAGGTATTGGCGACGACCGCAGGACTGGTCGTGTCCCGCGTCTGGGCGTGCAGGATGACCCCGTCATCCACATCAGAATCTTGAATTGAAACGGCCGTCAGGGCAAAGTTGACGGTGACTTCCGCGGTATCAAGACCGGGATTTGCACCCAGGTCGAAGGTGAAGACAACCTGCTGCTTGCCCGCGTTGTTCGGGTCCACGCCGACAACAATGCTACTGGTCGCCACATTGGCTGAGGTGCTGACGACGGTCCAGTCGCCCTCGATATTTCCCATGCGGAAAAAGACCAGCTCGTCGTCCACATTCTGCGTGTTGAGCGTGAACGTCACCGGCGACGGCGCGCCCGGCTGCGCATCTTCCGCAATCGGCGAGTTGATGACGATGACGGGTGGCGCGACCACAGGCCCACCACCAATCACTGGTGGCAGCACCACCGGCGGGTTAGCACCCGGAGGCGGCGGCGTGCGCGGTCCCGGAGTTCCGAAGATCGTCGGATCAGGATCGACTGTGCCGAAGCGGAGCAATTCATTGCCCAGGGGCCCCAGATGGTCGATGCCAGGGCCAATGGCGCCCACGTCCGCGGCGCCGAAATTGTTGGTGCCATCCAGCGCCAGGTCATCGCCTGCGGCTGTATTCGGCAGTTCAATCAGCGCAATGGACTTGTCATTGAAGATCGCCGTGAGCGACGCCTTGGCGGCAACGGCCTGCCAGCCCACCAGCTTGATCGACCCGCCGTCATTGAAGCTGAGGGTCAGATTGCCGTCGCTGTCAAGTTTTGAGGCGGCAACGTCCCCGGAATTGAAATTGAATTTAACACCGCGCCCGAAGCGCATGGTGACGACCTTGTCCTGGCCTTCGCCGGGCCGGTCGACAGTGATGGGCGTGCTGACAACGTCGGCCGTATCTGAACGGCCGGAGGGGGTCGACGGCTTGCCCGGGCCAGACGCCACATCCAGCAGATCCGGCAGCAGGAAGCTCTTGCCATCGGCCTGGACAACCTTGGTGGGGATGTCGGCCATCAGGCCGAAGGCTTCCATATAGTCCTGCAGGACAACCTTGCCGCCATTCTTGAACAGCAGCACCAGGTCATCGTCGACGACCTCGCGCTTGACCACGTCGGGGTTGTTGAATTTGAGCTGCAGGGTGCGCCCGGCTTCCACCTTGATGGTGATCACCTTGTTGGCATCCGGCGCCGGCACCGTAATGGTCGATACCTTCTGGGCGAACATGTCGCCGACGCTTTCCGAACTGCGATTTTCGGCAGTCTCGTTGCCGTTGCTGTTCGGGGTGCCCGGAGTGGAGTCGTTATGAGCAGCCATGACGTTTCCTTTTACTCAATGAGCGTCTGCGTGGCGGTTTCAGGCCACGCGGACGGTGCGGCCGGCAATGATGCCAACCCGCGGGTTCAATTCGATGTCAAAGGGTGTGTGGCTGGCGGCAGGCGCACAGCAAAAACCACGGTGCGCACCTACGGCGCGCCCGGGTAGCTGAATTTGCTGTGTCTGCTTTTGAGCCATCGCTGCCGCCCCGGTCTGTCCCCTGTGCCTTTAGGGGTGACCGCCCTCCCGCATCCTGTTCGCGGTTGGGGCGCCTGCGATGGCGGCCTCGGTGAGAGGCCTCCGGTTTCTTCAGGAACTTGGTTGCCGCAGAGGGTGTCGCGGTAACCCTGAAGATGACTGCGGCGCACCATGAAGAAAGTGCGCCGCAAAATCAAGAAATATCGGGTTAATTGGTTAAGCCAGCGGCCTTTCCAACTGTCCGGGGGTGCGCCTTTCTAGGGGCGCGAACGGGGCCAGCGGGTGTTTGAGCGGATGATACCTCTGGTATCACGGCCAACGCCCTTCTGTTTGGCGAACTGGTCACCGTCTGCAATGTCCTTGAAGAATGTACGTGCCGGAGCCCGGGTTGCCTCCACTGGCAATTTCAGGCCCATCTTCTGCACCAGGATGCCCATGGTGGCGAGGACGCGATAGACGCCGAACTTGATGGTGAACTCTTCAGTAATCAGCGCGGTTTCGCTGGTGAAGATTTCGTTCTGGATGTCCAGGAGATCAAGCAATGTGCGGCGACCACGGTCAAATTGGCGGGAATAGGCCACCCGGACACGTGAATTGGCCGCCAGTTGCTGGCGAATCGCCACCCGACGCTCGCGTGCAGCATTCAGAGCATTCCAGGACTGGCGCACCTGCTGGGCGACTTCGCGCTGGGTCCGGCCCAGATTGTTGCGCGCCTCAAACATGCGGTGGACCGCTTCCCGGCGGCGGGCAAGGTCGATGCCGCCCCGATACAGATTCCACCGACCCACAACCATGGCGATAAATTCCTGATTCGGACCGCGAACACCGTCCACGTTATAGAGCCAGTTGTAGGATGCTTCGATCGTCACAGTTGGCATGAATCGGGAATCGGCCACACCCACGGCAGCAGCCGCGGAACGGATGTCAGCCGCCGCCGCCATGATCGACGGAGCCTTCTCCCGCGACATGGCAACAGCCTCGTCAATATTGGACGGAAGGTCACTCTCGGGCGCGGCCACGCTGGTCAGGGATGCCGGCGGCTTCTCGCCAACAGCCTGGATGTAGGCGGCAATCGCATCTTCAAAACGGCCCCGCGCCTGGGCCAGCGCAGCCTTCTGCGCAGCCACACGCGCCAGCGCCTGGTCGACGTCCGACCGCGGTCCGCGGCCACTTGTGGACCGGGCCCGCACACGCTGCAGGATCTGTTCGTGGATTTTCACATTGCGCTCGGCAATTGCGATAATCAGCCGTGTGCGCTGAACCTCGAGGAACGCCTCGACTGCACGGAGCCCAATCGCCTGGGCTGTATCAGCGACTCTGTATTGCGCCGATTCAGCCCGGCCTTGCTGACGCCTGATGTCATACACGGTGCCGAGGCCATCATAAACCAGCTGACGCAAGCTGACGCCCGCCTCGAAGCGGTTCATATCTATCCAGCCGCTTTCGCCGTTGGTCCGGCCCGCGCGTCCCCGCGTTGTCGGATTATTGCTGAACTCATGGCCGAAGGCGCCCCGTGCGTCGATGGACGGCAGATACTGACCCCGCGCCTGTCGAAGCTCTTGTTCGATCGCCCGCCGGTTGGCCCGGATAGCGCCCACCTCAGGATGGGTCGTGATCGCACGCTGGACCGCTTCCTTCAGGGTCAGTGCTCCCGCCGTCCCGGCAAGGCCTGCCGCCAAAGCGATGGTCGCGGCAACCGCCGACGCCTTGATAACCGATTGAATGCGCATGTGGGTGTTCCCGCTGGTGCCTGTCATTCCCATTCGCCTTCCGTGCGTCGTCTCCACCATATGACAGAGAGTCCGCTTTGTGAATCCCCAGGACGGCCAAACATCTTCAGGCCGCCGGCAATTTTCAACCCAATCTGGCGTTGATGAACCATTCAACAACGACACAGCGGCCACCTGTGCATACAGCGCCAAGCAATCGGGTCTTCAAGCAACAAATATGACCAAACGAATTTATGGAAAAACACATACTCACATTTGCTCTTGCACATTGCATGCTCTCGATATCTTTTACAAGTAAATAATCAGTAAAGGTTTACCATAAGGAAATATGGTTAATATAAACATAAAGCAAACACACTATACATCACTTGGCTCGGCCATGGCTGCTGTTGCCCGTTCAGGCGGAAAAATCTGAGTGCGCTGCATCCTGTTCGCGCTGGTAGCCCAGTGAAACAAAGCCAGGGTGCGCGTTAAAATTCAGGCATAATTTTGCCATCAGCTACGTAAACATAAACGCGTTCTTAACCCCGCGCGGTCACACTTCGCCCAACAAAACCGCAAAGGGCAGCCAGCGCCGACGCATTCATGTAATCAAATGCAATTTTTGCCAGTAGTGTCAAAATAAGACGCATTGATTATTTGGACTGCGTAGAGCAATCTGCTAGAATCAATAGATTAACCGGATGAATTCGGAGGAGTTCCGCCGCTTTGTTTTGGAAGTCGAAAAAAAACAACAGCGACTCTCCCCCGGCGCCTGGGCCGGCAGGTGAGTTTTCTGGCAATTTCAGCGGACAGCCTGCGCCAATTCCAAATGCGCCGCCGCCTGGTGCCGGACACCCCATGCGCCAATTGGCGGGTGGGGCGTCTCCGTCTGCGCCCGCACCATCGCCCCTGGCGCCTTCCTCAGACTATGCAGGGCCGCCAATCAGGCTCAAACCCGCCGGCGCACCGACCGACACCACGGTGGGTGGCCCGACGGCTGCCCCGCCCCCAAGACCCGCGGCGCCATCCGCATCGGCGCCTCCCCCAATTCACGTAGCGCAACCTCCCCGGCCGGCGGCCAATGCCGCAATGGCCAACCCCCAGGCCGCACGCGCTGCCATACAGCCCAGCCCTTCTCCCGCGGCCCCCGGGGGCCGACCAGCCGTTGTTGCAGCGCCAGCACAGCGCGCAGCCGCACCACGGACGGCCAATATCCAGCCCATCGCCCTGGGTGGGCGAGAAGACGACGAATTCAGCCAGACGCAAGCGAGCGCACCAACTGGGCCGCGCGCAGCAGGCTCAACGCAATCAGCACAACCGGCTGCCGCCGCCAATCCTTCTATGCAGGGCCAGTCACCCGCGGCAGTACCGCCGCCAACACAGGGAGCAGGCGCCGCTGCCCAAGCAAACCCGCAAAACGATCCGAGGTTTGCCGAGATACGCAGGACCCCGCCACCGAGCCTGATGGGCCGGCCCGCGCAACCGCCGGCGCAAGCAAGAGTCCCGGATGAGCACGCGCAGCCCGCGACGGCTCCAAATGCGCGCCCTGCCCCTCCGCAACAGCCCATACCGCCTGCCGCCGGCCCTGCCCTGGACAATGGCGGCGGCCCGATTGAGCTAACAATGGACCAGGCGCTGCCACCCCAAGGTGCCGCGCCTGGCCCTGAAACCCTGAACCTGAATACACCGGCGCCGCCACCCGATGCGCCAGCAGCAGCACCTGGGGCCGCCTGGCGCCTGCCGGCAGGCTTGTCCCGGCGAGACGACCCGCTGCTGGATTCGCTGGTCGTTCTGACGGCGATTTTCGAACGGCCCCATTCTGCGGAAGCCCTGACGGCAGGCCTGCCGTTGGTCAACGACCGGCTGACGCCGGAGTTGTTCCTGCGTGCAGCCGCCCGCGCTGACCTTTCCGCCCGCATCGTCAAGCGCGATCTCGACGATGTCTCCGATCTATCACTCCCGGCCGTCCTGCTGTTGGGCGATTCCAAAGCCTGTGTCCTGGTGCGCCTCAAGGACAAGAAGACGGCCCATGTCATCATGCCCGAATCCGGGCACGGCATCAGCGAAGTTCCGGTGGAACAGCTCAAGGCCCGCTATACCGGCTACACCATCTTTGCCCGGCCCGAGTTTCAGTTCGATGCTCGCTCTGAAGCCACAGAGATCAAACCGACCAAGAGCTGGTTCTGGGGCACGCTGGCCAAATTCTGGCGCATCTACGCCCAAGTGATCGTCGCCGCGCTGTTCATCAACCTGTTTGCACTGGCGACCCCATTGTTCGTGATGAACGTCTATGACCGGGTCGTGCCGACAAAGGCGCATGAAACCTTGTGGGTCCTTGTGCTCGGTGTACTCACAATCTTTGCGTTTGAATTCATACTGCGAAACCTGCGTGCCTATTTCGTCGATACCGCCGGACAGTCCGCAGACGTCATCATGGCGAGCACAATCTTCCAACAGATCCTGGGCATCCAGATGGGCGCCCGGCCGGCCTCCGCCGGCGCATTTGCCAACCAGTTGCGCGAGTTTGAAACACTTCGCGACTTCTTTACCTCCGCCACTCTGGTGGCTTTGGTCGACCTGCCCTTCATCATTCTCTTTATCGGCGTGGTCTTCATGATTGGTGGACCGGTGGGCTTTGTGCCCCTTGCGGCGGTGCCTGTCGTGATTGGTGCGGGCCTGATCCTGCAACTGCCGCTGACCAAAGTTGTTGCCAAGACGGCACGGGAATCTGCGCAGAAGCACGCGCTGCTTGTGGAAAGCATCGTCGGTCTCGAAACGATCAAGAGCCTGGGCGCTGAAGGCCGCACGCAGCGCAACTGGGAACGCTTCGTTGGCATGACTTCGAAGAGTTCCAAGAAAGCGCGCTCGCTCTCCCAACTGGCCATGTTCCTGACGTCGCTGACAACCCAGCTGACCACCATCGCCGTTGTCATCGTTGGCGTCTTCCTGATTTTCGACGGCGAGCTGACCGTGGGCGCGCTGATCGCCTGCACAATCCTGACCGGCCGCGCCATGGCGCCGCTCAGCCAGGTGGCGGGTATCCTCACTCGCTTCAACCAGTCGATGGTGTCGCTCAGAACCCTCGACAATGTCATGAACATGCCGATCGAACGGCCGGCCGGGAAACAATTCGTTCACCGCCCAAATCTCCGTGGCGCCATCGAATTCCGCGACGTTTCCTTTACCTACCCCAACCAGGAAATCCTTGCAGTCGAGAACGCCTCCTTCGCCATCAAGCCCGGTGAACGTGTGGGCGTCATCGGCAAGATCGGGTCGGGCAAGAGCACCATCGAGAAGCTGATCCTGGGCCTCTATCCGCCAGGGGAAGGGTCAATTCGCATCGACGGCACGGATATCAAACAGGTCGACCCGGCCGACCTTCGCCGCAACATCGGCTATGTGGCTCAGGACATTTTCCTGTTTTTCGGATCGGTGAAAGACAACATCGCCATGGGCGCGCCCTATGTGGACGACGCGGCGATCCTTCGCGCCGCGCGTATCTCCGGCGTGGACAGCTTCATCAGCAAGCACCCGCACGGGTTCGACCTTCAGGTGGGCGAGCGCGGTGAAAACCTGTCCGGTGGTCAACGCCAGTCGATCGCGATCGCACGTGCGCTGGTTCGCGACCCGTCGATCCTGATCCTGGATGAGCCGACCAGCGCCATGGACAAGGGATCCGAGGACTGGTTCATCTCGCGCCTGAAAGAGACATTGGAAGGCCGGACGCTGATTGTGGTCACCCAGCGGGTCTCGCTGCTGACCCTGGTGGACCGCCTGATCGTCATGGATGGCGGCAGGGTCGTGGCGGACGGACCGCGCGACAGTGTCATCGAGACGCTTGCGCGCGGACAGATCCGCGGCGCGACAGACTGATCCGGCGGAAACCCCCAATGGATCTCATGCGCCATCGCGATGATATGGACCTGGTGTCGGACCTGACAGCTGCGCAGATCAGCCGACCCCACAAGCTCGCCAAGTGGGGGCTTATCCTGATCGGCGCCCTGCTCGCGATGTTCGTGATCTGGGCGTCGATGACCAACCTGCCGGAAGTCACCAAAGGCGAAGGCAAAGTGATCCCGTCCCGCCAGAACCAGATCGTGCAGCATATTCGCGGTGGCATCGTCACCGCGATCCTCGTCAAAGAAGGCGACATCGTCAAAGCCGGCCAAGTCTTGCTGCGCATTCAGAATCGTGACGGCAAAGCGGATTATGAAGAGAAGCGGTCGGAATATCTGAGTCTCTCCGCCCGGTCGTCACGCCTGGAGGCACAGGCGAAGGGTAGAAAGAAAATCAAGTTCACCCGCACCGTATTGCGCGAGGCGCCGAAATTCGCCAACCAGCAGCGCAATGTCTTCCGCACCCGCCGATTGCAAGTGGAAGCGGAACTGGGCGTCCTGCGCCAGCAATTGCGGCAGCGCGAACAGTTGCTGAAAGAACAGCGCAGCATGGTAGCGAGCATGACCAAACGGGTGGCATCCTTGTCTGCTGAAGTCGCCCGCGCCAGGCCGATGGTGCAGCGTGGGGCGGTATCGAGACTGGAATTTCTGCGCCTGCAACGCGATCTGAGTGACGCGCGCGGCGAGCACCGCACCGAGTCGTTGAAAATTCCGCGCTATCAGGCAGGCATCCGCGAATCCCGCCAGAAGGTTCAGGACAAGCGCAATGAAAGCCGCTCAAAGGTGCTGCAGGAACTGACCGAAGTGCGCAGCAAGATGTCCGAGCTTGAGCAGCGGATGCGGCAGCTTTACTTCGAGGTCAGCCGTACGGAAGTCCGTTCTCCGGTACGCGGCACCATAAAACAGCTGCGGATCAGTACACGGGGTGGCGTGGTCAAGCCCGGCGAACCGCTTGTGGAAATCGTCCCGCTGGAAGATTCGCTGCTGATCGAAGCCAAAATCCGCCCGTCGGACCGCGCCTTCCTGAAGATTGGTCAGGCAGCAGTGATAAAGATTACCGCCTATGACTACGCGATCTATGGCGGGCTCAAAGGCAAGGTGGTCAGCGTCAGCGCCGACACCATCGAAGAAAGCAATCGGCCCGACGATGCCTTCTACAAGGTACAGGTGCGCACATCACGTAGCTTCCTGGAAAAGAACGGCAAGCGCCTACCCATCATCCCTGGCATGACGGCGGTAGTGAACATCATGACGGGGACGGAAAAATCCGTGCTCGACTACATCATGAAGCCGATCACCAAGAGCCAGAGCAACAATCGCGCTACGGTCGAGCAGTAAGAGATGTTCGGCCGCAGAACCAAGGAAGAAAAAGCCCAGGACCATGCCGTGGGGCCGGCCGGCAGCCCGCTCGGCCCGGATTCCGCTGACCTGAGCAATCCGGAATTCATGATCTCCAGCACCGACCTGGTCGCCAAGGCGGGCGCGCGGCGGTTCGGTATTTATATGTGTCTGGTGATCGGCGCCTTCCTGATCGTGTTTTTCGGCTGGGCCAACTACGCCACTTTGGACGAAATCACCCGCGGCGACGGCAAGGTGATCCCAACCGGCCAGAACAAAGTGGTGCAGCATTTGGAGGGCGGTATTGTGGCCGCCATTATGGTTCGCGAAGGCCAGCGCGTGGAGCGTGGCCAGGTGCTGATGCGCATCGACAGCACGGTTTCAGATTCGCAGTTCCGTGAAAAGCTGGCGAAATACTATTCGCTGCGGGCCGCCGCTGCGCGCCTGCGGGCCGAGGCAGAGGGTCACAAACGCATCGCCTTTCCGCCGCGTGTTTTGCAGAACGCCGCGCGGGAAGCAGCAGAGCAACGCCGCCTGTTTACCTCCCGGCAGGTTCGCCACAAGTCGGAAGTGAATGTGTTGACGCAGCAGGTCAGCCAGCGCCGCCAGCAATATGCAGAGGCACGCAGCAAGGTATCGACCCTGACTCGACGTGTGGCGTCGCTGCGCCAGGAACTTCGGGAAACGGAAGGCGATTACAAGAATGGCGCCGTATCCCGGTCGGAACTTGAGCAGATCCGCCGCGAGACCAACAAGGCATCCGGCCAGCTGCGCACGGAGACAATTGCAGTGCGCCGCTCCCAGTCAGCACTACGGGAAGTACAAGCAAAAGTCCGGGACAAGAAGGCAGCCTTCCTCGCGGACGTGCGCAAGGACCTGTCTCTTATCCTGAGCCAGATCGCGGCCCTTGAGCCCAGCATCGGCGCGAGCCAGGAGCGGGTGCGCCGGACCGATCTTCGTGCGCCGGTGCGCGGTATCATCAAGCAGATCGGCGTCAGCACCATTGGCGGCGTCGTTAAGCCCGGCCAGGCGCTTATCGAAATCGTCCCGGTGGATGACACCCTGATGGTTGAGGCCAAAATCAAACCCAAGGACCGCGCCTTCCTGCGGCCAAACCAGGCGGCGACGGTCAAGCTCAGCGCCTATGATTTCTCGATCTATGGCGGCCTGGAAGGCAAGGTCATCGATATCAGCGCGGACGCCATCGACGACGACAAGAAACAAGGCGAGACCTACTACCGGATTCGCATCCGGACCAACATCAATCACCTGCTTTATCAAGGGCGGCGGCTGCCAATTATTCCGGGCATGACCGCCTCGGTGGACATCAAGACAGGCAAGAAGACAGTCCTCGACTACCTCTTCGAGCCGATTGCCAAAATCATCAACGAATCTCTGCGGGAACGCTAGGCGTTCGGCCTAGTTGCCGAGCCGGTAGCGCAGTTCGTAGCAGCCGTCTTTCAGGTCGCCGAAAAGTTCCGTGATCTGCGGATGGGCTACAGGATTGCCGGTTCCGTCCGGCAGGAGATTTTGCTCGGACACGTAGGCGATATAGGTGGTCTGCTCATTCTCCGCGAACAGATGATAGTAGGGCTGTTCCTTGTGCGGACGAATATCTTCCGGGATCGACTCCCACCATTCCTCGGTGTTGTTGAATTCCGGGTCGACGTCGAAAATCACCCCGCGGAACGGGTACACCCGGTGCTTCACCACCTGGCCAATCTCAAATTTTGCCTCGCGCATGGTCGTCATGCGACGGGCCTCCCTGAACAGACGTTGATGCGGACAGTCCCGCGCGGCCCTTTGTGCAAGGCCTTCATAAAATCATACGACAGATCGGCGGCGGGTTTCCACCTTTCGCGGCGCGGATCGAAGCCCCGGCCAGGCTATCCACACCTGGCCGGGGACAAAATTGCCTTACAGATCAGAATGCCGCCTCTTCCAGCTCCATCAGCGGCTTCTTGCCGGCCATGATCGCGAGGCCAAGGGACGCTGTCTCCGGCAGCACACGGGTCATGTAGAAGCGGGCAGTGGCGAGTTTGGCGCGGTAAAAACCGGTGTCATCACCCTCCACCTTGTCCTTGGCCACCTTGACCATGCGGGCCCACATCCAGCCGATAGCGACCAGACCAAAGAACCGGAGATATTCGGTAGCTGCAGCGCCTGCCTCTTCCGGGTCGGCCATGCCCTTTTGGGCGATATGCAGGGTCAACTGCTGGAGCTGCCCGAAGGATTTGAACAGCGGCTTGACGAACTCCGCCATTTCCGGGTCCGCCATATTCTCCATCAGGAAGTCCTGCATGGGATGGAAGAACCGGCGTAGCAGCCGGCCGCCACCTTCCGGCAGCTTGCGGCCGATCATGTCCAAGGCCTGGATGCCGTTGGTGCCTTCGTAGATCTGCGTAATCCGGGCGTCGCGCACGAACTGCTCGACGCCATATTCGTGGATGTAGCCGTGGCCGCCATGGACCTGAACGGCGAGGTTGGCCGCGTCCGAGCCATGGTCAGTAAACACAGCCTTAATCACCGGGGTGATCAAGGCAACGAAATCATCGGCTTCCGCACGTTCGGCTTCATCCGGGTGCCGATGCTGTCGGTCGAGCAGCATGCCGGCCCAATAGGCCAGCGCCCGCGCGCCTTCGGTCAGCGACTTCGATTTCAGCAGCATCCGCCGCACGTCCGGGTGGACGATGATCGAATCCGCTGCCTTCTCAGGCTCCTTGGTGCCGGTCAGGGAGCGGCCCTGAATGCGTTCCTTTGCGTAGGCGGCGGCGTTCTGATAGGCCACCTCGGCAAGGCCCAGGCCCTGCATGCCAACCCCCAGGCGGGCGGCATTCATCATCGCAAACATGGCGCGCATGCCCTTGTGCGCATCGCCCACAAGCCAGCCTTGAGCATTGTCGAAATTCATCACGCAGGTGGATGAGGCCTTGATGCCCATCTTGTGCTCGATGGAGCCGCAACGGGCGCCGTTGGACGGGCCGGGCACCACCTCGCCCCCCTCTTCCTTGGGCAGGAATTTCGGCACCAAAAACAGACTGATGCCCTTGATGCCCGGAGGGGCATCGGGAAGTTTCGCCAGAACCAGATGGATGATGTTTTCGGTGAGATCATGCTCGCCGGCGGAGATGAATATCTTGGTGCCGGTGATCGCGTAGCTGCCGTCATCATTCGGCTCCGCCTTTGTGCGGATCATGCCGAGATCGGTGCCGGAGTGGGGCTCGGTCAGGCACATGGTGCCGGACCAGGTGCCGTCCGTCATTTTCGGCAAATAGAGGTCCTTAAGGTCGTCACTGGCCCAGCGCTCGATGGCACGGTAAGCGCCCTGGGTCAGACCCGGATACATGCCAAAGGCCATGTTGGAGGAGCAGATCATCTCCTCAACCGCGAAGCCGACCACATGGGGCAGACCCTGCCCGCCATATTTCGGATCGTTGGCAAGCGACGTCCAGCCGGCCTCCCGAAATTTGTCATAGGCCTCTTTGAATCCCTTGGGCGTGCGCACCACGCCATTTTCGTAGTGGCAGCCTTCTTCATCGCCGGAGAGATTCAAGGGCTGCAGCTCGTTTTCGCAGAACTTGGCAGCTTCTTCGAGGATCGCATCGACTAGGTCGAGCGACGCCTCCTCATATCCCGGCAGGCTCGCCACATCATTCTCGTAGTCGAAGACCTCCGTCAGCACGAAACGCATGTCACGAAGCGGTGCGTTGTAAATCGGCATTATCTGTATCCTTCCCTGGTCCGGCCTAATTGCGCAGCGGCTTGCCGGTGGTCAGCATGTGTTCAATGCGAGCGAGCGTCGCCGGCGTCTTCAAGAGCTTGATGAATGCATCGCGCTCAAGCTTGAGCATGTCGGCCTCGCTCAGTGTGTCTGTCAGGTCGGCCTCGCCACCGGTCAGGATGTTGGCGACCTCACCTGAAACGACCACGTCATGGTCCGTCGCCAGTCCCTGCTGGTGGAAACCGTCAACCGCGAGATCCAACGCCGCACGTCCGCCGCCGCCCGGCAGGCGAATTTCCGCCTCCTCCGGCGGTTGATAACCGTCCACCATGGCGAGTGCCTTCTGTTTGGCGTCATACAGCAGCCGGTCGCGGTTCATGGAGATGCCGTCGCCGTCCCGCAGGATCAGCATTTCCTGGGCTTCCTGGGCGGACTTGGCCACCTGGGCGGTGGAGATATATTCGAAGACCTTGGCCACGGCCGGCATCGGACCTTTCGGTGTCTTGGGATGGGTCTGCCAGCGCAGCAGCATTTCCTTGCACCCGCCCCAGCCCGGCACCACGCCGACGCCAACCTCGACGAGGCCGGTGTAGGTTTCCGCATGGGCCTGAATTGCGCTGGAGTTCAAGACAATTTCGCAACCGCCCCCCAACGCCATGTTGGCGGGCGCCGCCACGGTCGGGAACGGCGCGAACTTGATCTTCTTGAGCGCATTCTGGCCGCCTTCGATCATGGTCTCGATCATGGGCCAGACGCCGACGTTGGCGGCAAAAAGAGCAAGGCCAATGTTGGCGCCAACGGAGAAGTTGCTGCCCTCATTGTAGAACACCAAAGCCTTGTAGTCTTTTTCGACGAGGCCGATGGACTTCTCGATCAGCGCCACCACGTCCGGGTCGAGCGCATTCATCTTTGTGTGAATCTCGAAGCAGACGACGCCGTCACCAATATCCCAAAGACTTGCGGAGCCATTTCTGATGACCGGCTCGCTGCGGCGCTTCACGTCCTCCAGAAGCAACACGCCCTCGGGACGAACGATGTCGTGATATTGGCCGTCAGTGCCAAAGAACTGCAGCTGGCCGTCTTCGACCCGGTAAAAACTGCCCTCGCCTACTTGGTCGAGCAGCGGCGGTACCGGGCGGCCTTCGTCGCGCAAGCGGTCGGCCACATATTTCGCGCCAATCTTGTCGAGCAGTTCAAATGGCCCCCACTTCCACGCATAGCCGAGGGTCATGCCGTCATCCACATCGACGATGGTGTCGGCGATTTCCGGCACCAACTGAGCGCTGTAGCTGAGGGTCTTGGAAAGCACATCCCAGGCCCAGGCGCCGCCTTTGTCGTCGAATTCGACAAGTGCTTGCAGATTGCGGCCGGCGGCGCTGACGCTTTCCAGCTGCGCCCTGCGTGACGGGCTATATTCGCCCGTGGAAAGGTCGATGGATTCCTTGATCCGTTTGCCGCCCTCTTTGTTCAGGCGGTAGAAGCCTCCCTTGCCCTTGCGGCCGGTATAGCCTTCGTCGATCATCTTCTGAACCAGAGCCGATTCCCGGTATTCCTGGACATAGGGATCGTCTGCCGACAAGGCCGCATTCATGCTCGCGGCCACGTGGGGCATCAAATCAACGCCGACAAGGTCGATTAAGCCGAAGATGCCGGTCTTGGGAACGCCCATGGGCTTGCCACCAACCTGGTCCGCCTCTTCGACCGTCAGGCCGTGGTCGATGGTGGCGTTGACCGCGGATTGCATCCACAGCGTGCCGATCCGATTGGCAATGAAGCCAGGCGTATCTTTGGCGGTGACCACGCCCTTCCCCAGGCGCACGTCGCAGAATTCTTGCAGGGTATCGATTACTTCCGGCCGTGTTTGTGGGCCGCCCACCAGCTCCAGCAAGCGCAAATAGCGTGGCGGATTGAAGAAGTGGGTGATGGCAAAATCCTGGGCCAGGCTATCCGGCATGCCATCCATCAGCTGGGCCAGCGGGATCGTCGACGTGTTGGACGTCACGATCGACCCGGGTTTGCGGTTCGCCTCGATCTTCTGGAAGACATCATGCTTGATATCAAGGCGCTCGATCACGACCTCAACGATCCAGTCGGCCTCGGCCAGCTTGTCCATGTCGTCTTCGGTATTGCCGGCAGTGATGAGGCGCGCATTGCGCTTGTGCATCAGAGGCGCGGGATCCTGCTTCAACAGCTTCTGGATCGCGCCTTCCGCCAGCGTATTCCGGTTGTTCGCGCCGTCCGGCACGATGTCGAGGAGCGTGACGGGCACGCCTGCATTGGCGAGATGGGCGGCGATGCCGCTGCCCATGACGCCCGAGCCGATAACGGCTGCTTGCTTGATTTCCATATCTCTCTCCCGCCAGGCGCCTAGTTGACCGCTTCCAACACCGTAGCGATGCCCTGCCCGCCGCCGATGCACATGGTGGCGACCGCATATTTGCCGCCCTCGCGCTTCAGGTTGGCCGCTGCCTTGCCCGTGATGCGGGCGCCGGAGGCGCCGAGCGGATGGCCAAGGGCGATAGCGCCGCCATCCAGGTTCACCTTCGCCGGGTCGATGCCCAGTTCATGGATGCAGGCGAGGGCCTGGGAGGCGAACGCCTCGTTGATCTCGAAGACATCGATGTCCTGAACGGTCAGGCCGGCGCGCGCCAGCGCCTTGCGGGTGGATTCGACCGGGCCCATGCCCATGATCTCCGGCTCCAGCCCGGTGCCCGCGAAGGACTTGATCTGAGCCAGGATCGGCAGGTTGTTCTTGTCGGCATACTCACGGGTGCAAACGAGGACCGCAGACGCGCCATCGGTCAGGGGCGATGAAGTGCCTGCAGTTACCGTGCCGTCGGCACTGAAGGCCGGCTTAAGACCCGACAGGCCCTCTGCCGTCGTGTCCGCGCGGATGGTGCCGTCGCTGTCGACCACGCCATGGTCCGGCGTCTCGATGGGAACGATCTCGTCCTTGAATCGGCCGCTGCCGGCAGCATCGGCTGCCTTCTGCTGGCTCTTAGCCGCGAACTCCTGCTGTGCGTCGCGGGTCACCTGATATTTCTTGGCAACCTCTTCCGCGGTCTGACCCATGGAATAGTAGGTCTCTGGCCAGGACTTCGCCAGCGCCGGGTTGGGCGACGGGTTGAAGCCGGTCATCGGCACGCGGGTCATGCTTTCGATGCCAGCAGCGACGAAGGCTTCGCCCGCTCGCCATTTGGCGGCGCCGGCTGCCATATGAATCGCCTGCATGGAGGAGCCGCACCAGCGGTTGATGGTGGTGCCGCCGGTGGTGATCGGCAGGTCTGACAGGAAGGCCACATAGCGGCCCATGTTCATCCCCTGCTCTCCTTCCGGCACGGCGTTGCCGAGGAAGACATCCTCGATATCGTCCTTGTTGACGCCGGTGTCCGCAATCAGCGCCTTGATCGTGTTGGCGACCAGATCATCGGGCCGTACTTTTGTCAGGTGCCCTTTGTGGGCGAAATGAAATGGGGAACGCTTGTATCCGGCGATGACGACATCGGTCATGATTTTCCTCCAGGGGTCCTTTGGATGCCGAACCGGGTCTTTCCGGGTCCGGCAGAGTTGTTTCAGCTAGACAGTGATTTCTGTCCCGGGTTCACGCCGCGGCCTTGGCGGCTGGTGACGTGCCCAGGCCCAGCAGCGCCAGCGTGTCTACGCCAGCGCGCCGGAAGACGGCATCGTCGCGATACAGACCCATCATCATGATGGCGCCCTGGGCCCGTGCGATGGCGTCCTCCGCCAGTGCCTCGGCCCGCTTCATGCCATGCTCCTCGGCCAGTACGACCGCCAGGGCATCTTTCCAGTCATTGAAATAGGTGCGGATGCGGTTGGCGAAATCAGCATCGGCGTTGCCCAGTTCCAGGGCCAGATTGCCCATCAGGCATCCACCTTCGCGGCCGACGAAATAGCCCTCGACCGCCTCCACCAATGTGCGCAGCCGGTCAGCGGCCGGCACCGACGTGTCTTTCGCCTCGGCGAACAGCTTGCGGCGGGCATCCTCAATCAGGTTGTCCAGCACGGCCAGCGCCATGTCCTTTTTTCCTGAAAAGTAGTGGTAGACGCTGCCTTTCAGCAGGCCACACCCCTCCGCGATATCCGCCATTGATGTATGGTGATAGCCCTTCACCCGGAAAAGGTTCATGGCCGCCTCCATCACAGCGTCGCGGTCGGTCTTCTTCACAGCCATTCTTTGATCTTTCTCAACCAAACGGTCGTTTGAGAAAATATAGGGACGCCTTCGGAGACCGTCAAGACGTTTGAGATCCTGCGACCAGATGGGACTCACATAGGTCGAATTTGGCGAATTTTCGGGAAGTTAGATGGCTTGGAACGCAACAACCCCGCCGAGTTTAAGGCGCTTGCGCCGCGGCGGGGTTGTATCTGGTGTGGCTCGGAGCCACCGCCCGGTCCAGGCCGGGCGCTACGTTTTCACGTATCGGAATTTCAGGTTGTGTGTCCCTGGGGACTGTCAGGCGGGGTCATTGTCGTAACCTCCATCGTAGAAGCTGATAATAGCACATCTGTCGGTGGATCCAAAATGGGATAGCCGAAGCCGGAAATGAGGCGTTAACGCCCGCCGGCAATAATATAGACTTGCGGCAGTGGCTTCAGGGCCGGCGTGAGTGGGGGCAAATTCTTGATCTATCTCTGGATCGCTATCGGTGTGGCAGTGCTGGGGTTGGGCTGGCTCCTGCTCACCTACAACCGCTTGGTGCGCCTGCGCAACTTCGTCTCTGAGGGGTGGAGCGGGATCGATGTCCAGCTCCGGCGGCGGCACGACCTGGTGCCCAATCTGGTGCAGGTGGCAGAAGCCTATCGTATCCACGAAGCCAATGTACTGACCCGCATCACCCAAACCCGGGCCGAATCCGAACACGCCGGCGGCGTGGCGAAGATCGGCGAGGCGGAAAGCAAACTTCAACGGGCGCTGGTCGAACTGTTCGCCGTGGCGGAAAACTACCCCGATCTCAAGGCCAGCGATGTTTACCTCAACCTCCAGAAGGATTTGACCACGGTGGAGGACGAACTGCAGATGGCGCGGCGCTACTACAACGGTACGGTGCGAAACCTGAATACCAGTGTTCAGATTTTTCCCAACTCAATGGTCGCCGGCTGGTTTCGCTTTCGGGAGGCGGAATTCTTCCAGATAGATGAGCAGGCCCGGCAAGTGCCGCAGGTAGAAGGATGATATGACGACGATGAGGACATCCCCCCGGGCCATGGGGCTACAACTGTTCCCCCTGTTGGCAGCCATCTTCCTGTTTGTCGGCTTTGCCGGGGCGGCGCACGCGCAATCGAACTTTGAGCCCGAACGCATCAAAAAATACCAAGTGCTTCTGGTGGTCGGCCGCGATGCGTCCCTGACTGTAACGGAAACGATCACTGTCCACGCCCGGGGCCGCGCCATTCGCCGGGGTATCTTCCGGGAAATCCCCACGACCTACCGCGGCACCCATGGGCGCCGGATCTCCATCGGCTTTGACGTGATCAAGGTGTTGCGCGACGGCCGGCCCGAACCCTGGCACACCCGTGGCCGATCCAATGGCAAAGCGCTCTATATCGGCGATGCAGACACGCTCCTGACGCGCGGCCGCGACTATACCTACACCATTGTCTGGCGAGTACGGCGGGCCCTCGGGTTCTTCGAGAAACATGATGAACTGTACTGGAACGCCATCGGCCACGGCTGGCGCTTCCCAATTGTCGAGGCCCAGGTGACCGTGCGCCTGCCCAAGGGCGTGAAAGCCGGGAAGGTGAATGCCTGGACAGGCTACCGTGGCGGCCGCGCTCAGAATGTCACCAACAGTACGGATGACAACGGCAACCCGGTCTTCACGCTGACCCAGCCGCTCCGTCCACGCCAGGGCATGACGGTCTTTGTGTCCTTCCCGAAAGGTGTGGTCACGGCGCCCAGATTCAGTACGAGACTGTGGTGGTTTTTCCTCGACAGCCCTGGCTCGCTTGCTGCCGCCGTCGGCCTGATCGTCGGCTGTCTCTATTTCCTGATCGCGTGGATTCTTGTGGGACGCGACCCGGCCCGCGGGACCATCATCCCGCGATTTCATCCGCCCAAAGGCTTCACCCCCGCGGCTTGCCGCTTTGTCAGCGAGATGGATTTCGATGACAAAAGCTTTGCTGCCGCGCTGGTCAGCATGGCGGTCAAAGGGCACATCCGCATCGAGCAATTGGAAGGCAAGGAATACAAGCTGCACCGGGTGAGCAAGGACACCGCGAAGCTCTCACGCGGTGAGAAAGCCGTCTCGAAGAAGATGTTCCAGTTCGGGCGTGACAGCATCCACATGAAACAGGAAAACCACAAAACCTTCTCAAGCGCCGTCAGCGCACTCGAAACATCGCTCACATCTGACTACGAAAGCGCCTATTTCCTGCGCAATGCGAAATGGCATTTCGCAGGATTCGCCATCGCGGTCGCGGCCTATGTCGCCGTGGCCTTCAGCCTGTCGATGGACACTTTCTGGGTGGTGCTGGTTCTGGGTGTGATGTTGTACGTGGGCGCCCGGCTCCTGATCACGACCGTTGACTATCTGCGCCTGGGCAACCAGGGAAAGGCGGCACTCTACGGCAGCTTTGCCGTCGGCGGGGCCGCAATCATCGGCATCGCCTATGCCACCAACGAGAGTACCGACCTGACATTGCTGACGATTGTTCTCCTCGCCTGCCTCGCGCTGATCCACAGCCTGTTCCAGATCTACATCAAGGCGCCCACAAGCGACGGCCGCAGGGTGATGGACGAGATTGACGGCCTGAAAATGTATATGTCGGTGGCGGAAAAGGACCGGCTGAACCTGTTGAATCCACCTAAACAGACACCCGAACTATTTGAGCGGCTCCTGCCTTTTGCCCTTGCACTCAACGTGGAGAACAAGTGGGCCGAGCAGTTTGCCAGCGTGTTGGCGTCAGCGTCAAAGAACGGGGCGGATTACACGCCAGCGTGGTATTATGGACTTCACTGGAACCAGTTTAGCGCCAATGATTTCGGCAGCTCGATCGGTGCCGGCCTCACCGGCGCCATCAGCTCAGCATCTACCGCGCCGGGTTCAAGTTCCGGTGGCGGCGGCGGCGGATTTTCCGGCGGCGGCGGCGGTGGCGGTGGTGGCGGCGGCTGGTAGGGTCGGCAAGAAGGGAAAGAAAAACCATGACCATGAAAACAACAGCCATTGCGATCTGTCTTGCGATGGCGGGAATTGTTGAAGCTGGAGCCGCGGCGGCCCAGGCGCCCGATCTGCGTATCTACCAGATGCGCGCCCGATGGCGGGCGCCCAAGGTGGTGCTGACCTACTGGTACGCGAACTGGGGACGAGGCAACGCGCGGCGGCCACATGTTCGGGTCTATCGCACCCCTGACGCACGCCGGACGACGCCGCAGGACGATGCTGTGGTCCGCAGATACAAGTTTGAGGAAGATGTTCCCGGACGCGCCGGCTTCCGCCCCAAACGCCTGCGCTCCATTGCTTTTGACGGCCCTCGGCGGCCGGGCGCCTATTACTATTATGTGTGTTTTGAGGCAGTACCGGGCGAGGTTCGCACCCGCAACAACTGTTCGCCGGTTCGGCGTGTGATTGTTCCGCGTGGGCCGGGACCGGACTTGAGGGTCCGTCTATGGCGCCTGCGCCCGATCCGGCAGGGTCCGGAGACCGTCGGCATGAATATCGAGGTGCTGTTTTTCAACCGCGGCACCCAGCCTTCCACCAAAAAGCATCTGAGGCTGTTTCGCCGCGTCGCGCCACGGTCACGTCAGACGGTGTTGGACAAGGAATGGCCCGGCATCGTCCCGCCTGTGCCACCCCGTGGTCAGGTCTGGGTCCGCACCCAGTTCCGGTTTCAAAAGCCTTCGGTCCAGGTGCGGCGCAGCTATCGCGTTTGCGCGTCCAACCGAAAGCCGCCCTACACCCTTTATTGCGCGCGCCCTTGGCGGCGGGTCGGGCGCTGATTTCCGGCCGGATATAGCGCCAAATTTGGCGCTATATTTTCCGGGCGGCTTCTTCCTCAAGCAGTTCTTTCTTGAGGATTTTGCCGATGGCTGACTTCGGCAACTCGCCGCGGAATTCGACGATCTTGGGAAGTTGAATCGGCGACAACCGGTCCTTGAGGAATTCCTCGAGCTTGCTGTCGGTCAGCTCAGCACCGTCTTTGAGCTTGATGTAGGCCTTCACGGTCTGACCGCGGTATTCGTCCGGCAGGCCGACAACTGCGACTTCCTCCACCGCCGGATGCTCATAGATGGCTTCCTCCACATGGCGCGGATAGACATTGTAGCCGCTCGCAATGATCATCTCTTTCTTGCGGTCGACAATGAAGGTGTAGCCATCTTCATCCTGATAGCCGATGTCGCCGGTAAGCAAGCGGCCGTTATGAATTGATTCGGCCGTCGCCTCAGGCCGGCCCCAATAGCCCTTCATCACCTGCGGCCCGCTGATTGTCAGTTCGCCCTTTTCTCCCTGCGGCATAAGCTTCGAGGGATCGTCCATGTCGACAATCTCGACCAGCGTGCCGGGCACCGGCAGCCCGATAGACGCCGGCTTGTAGACCCCCGTTTCCGGGATTGCGCAAGCGACCGGCGAGGTCTCGGTCAGGCCATAACCCTCGCAGATCTGCCGGCCTGTCAGCTCCTGGAACGCCCGCAGCGTCTCGACCGGCAGGGGGGCGCCTCCGGAACTGAAGAACTGGAACGATGACCAGTCGATTTCACGGGACTTCGGATGGTGCAGGAGGGCGCTGTACATGGTCGGCACGCCCGCCATCAGGCTCAGCTTCTGCTTGTCGATCACGTCGACCACATTGTCGATTTCAAACCGGGGCAGAAGGATCATTTCCGCCCCTCGCCAGATGCCGAAATTCATGATCGCGGTCATGCCATAGACGTGGAAGAACGGCAGAATCGCCAACGTCTTCTCGCCGCCATTGTCCTCCCGATAGGCGAACCAGGCATCCGTCTGCGCCGTGTTCAGATACAGGTTGGCATGGGTCAGCATGGCGCCCTTGGGCACGCCCGTGGTGCCGCCGGTATATTGCAGGACAGCGACATCCTCCTCCGGATCGATGTCCACCCGCGTATAGGCGCCATTGTTGGAAATGACGTCCGCGTATTTCACAACGTCACTGCCATATTGGATTTTGGCGAGGTCCTTGCGTCGCGCGATCGGGAAAAGCAACTTCTTGATTCCGCCGAGCGCGTCCGCCATGCGGCAGACGATGATATGCTTCAGCCGGGTTTCGGCCAGCATTGTCTGCATCTTTTCGAACAGGACCTTGATATCGAGTGTAACGATGATGTCGGTGTGGGAATCCTCAATCTGGTGCACCAGCTCCTTCTCGACGTAGAGAGGGTTGTAGTTCACCACCGTGCCGCCGGCGCGCAGCACCGCGTAGTAAAAGATGATGTGATAGGGGCAGTTTGGCAGGAACAGGCCCACCTTTGTGCCCTTGGTGACCCCCAGATCCTGCAAACCCTTTGCGGCCCGGTTCACAAGGTCGTTGACCTCCCGATAGGTCAGCCGCTTGCCGAGGAAATCGGTCATATTGCCATCCGGCCAGCGTGACACCGCGCGGTCCAGAATTGCTGGCACGGGTTGTGCGGGCACATCGAATTGCCAGCTGACACCCTCCGGATACTTATTGAGGAACGGCTGATCGCTGGTTGTCCCGGGCGCCACCGCGCCGGCTCCGTCTTCGGACATGCCCCACTCCCTGCAAAGCGAATTTGGGCCGGGATTGTGCGTGACCGGAGGGCCTGCAGGCAACCCATTATCCGCCCGTGCGGACCCGATAGACTATTCCCGAGGTGCCATCACGGGCGAGCCAGGTGACCCCGAATCAACGCGGCAACCTCATCAGGATGGGTCGCGGGCGCCAGGTGCCCCGCGCCGTCGATCTGGATGCAGGTCGCCCCGGGCAGCGTATCCGCCAACAGGGCGGCCATCCTGCGTGCCGCTAAAGATGTATTCTCCGCGCCCAGCACCAGTGCATCGCCAATACTGGATGCATAATGGGCCAGCGGCAGGCGATCTGCCCACGCGGCTTTGATATCTGCGGCCATCTTTCCCGCCCGCGCAAATATCGGCAGCCGCTGCGCCGCCGGGATCGCCGCCCAAGCTCCGTTGCCATACCAATAGTCGGTAAAACGCTCCATCGCCCCGGCGATATCACCCGCGCCAAAGCGGTCCATGAAATCGCCGATCATCGTGCCGACCTCCTCGCGCGCCGCCGATTCGCTGGCCACATGCAAAATCCCCAAGGTTACAGGTTCAACCAGCACAAGGGATTTGAAACGCCCGGGATGGCGCCGGCACGCCAGCAGCGCGAGCCAGGCGCCGAGGGAATGTCCAATTAAATGAACCTCAGCCGGCAAACCGGCCAAGACCAGATCAATCAGATCCAGTTCCGCCTCGGGGTTCATGGGTTCGTCTGCGGGCCAGGGCGATGTACGTCCATAACCGCGCAGATTGGGCGCAATGGTCCAGATATCGTGCTCCAGCGCGCCCATAAGTTGACGCCATTGACCTGCGCCCAGACCAGCGCTGTGCAGCAAGAGCGCCGCCGGCTCTCGCTCACCCCCTCGTCCCCGCTCCAGGTAATGGGCCCGAAGCCCCGCCGATTCAACCAAAGGCATCAGACCAACTCACCGAAAAACCCAAGTAAGTTCAAGAGACAAGTAGCAGTTGGAGAAATAAAGCAAAATATATTGGTTAAAAAATATGGTTAACAAACAGTTAACAAATAGTTAACAAATCGTTAACGCACGTAATACTTGAATTTTTCCTGATTACTTGGCATTGTCCAATTCTTAACAAAAAGTAAATGAAAAATGCTTGGGAGAAACGGGCATGAATGATGGCCTGGAGCTGGCAAAAACGCCGACGACATCGCGCAACGACCGAACTGGTTCCAGCATGACCAGAGCGGAAATGCCGTTGCCCGTAGCGCCAACAGCGCGCCGGGGTTACCGCAAGATCGATGGCATCGACTCTCCCATGGATGGCCCCATGGCGCGGACCGGGTTTCGCGAGCTGAGCGTCGAGCTGGATGCGGAGCGTCAGATTCTGTGGTCGTTCATGAACCCGTCAGAACGCCCCTGCTTCACCACCGATCTGCTCAAGGAAATTCGCGCGGCCCAGACTGCCGTACGGCAAAGCTTCGCCGATGCGGGCAACGGTCGCGAGCCGGTCCGCTATCTCGTCGTTGGCTCCTATATCCCCGGTATCTTCAACATGGGCGGACATCTGGAATTGTTCGCTTCCGCGGTCGAAGCTGAAGACCGCTCCGGCCTCCTGCAATATGCCAAGCTGTGCATTGACTGCGTGTTTGCCCATTCAAGCCATCTGGATCTGCCGGTCAGCACCATTTCACTTGTGCAGGGCGATGCACTGGGCGGCGGCTTTGAACAGGCGCTGAGCAGCGACGTGATCATTGCAGAGAAAAGCGCCAAATTCGGCCTGCCGGAAATTCTTTTTGGCCTGTTCCCGGGAATGGGCGCCTATTCCTTCCTGTCACGCAGACTGGGCACGGTTGGCGCAGAGCGCATGATCAAGTCGGGCAAAATCTACAGCGCCGAGGAACTGCACGAGATGGGCCTTGTGGACGAAGTCGCCGATGATGGCTTTGGCCGGGAAGCGCTGATCGAATATGTGGAGCGCAACGAGCCGCGCTATCACGCTCATCGGGCGATCTACCAGACACGGCATATCGTCAATCCGATCACTTATCAGGAACTTGAAGCAGTGGTGGATGCCTGGGTCGAAACGGCCCTGAAGCTGTCACCCAGCGATCTGAAGAAGATGCGCCGCCTGGCGGCCGCCCAGGTGCGCCGCGGGTCACGCACCACGTCCTGAGGATATCTCGCTCAGCCGTGCAGACCAGCGACGGCCGCGGGGCGTTTCGGGTTAGCCTTCAGTTCGCGCGACACGAGGTCGAGTTCAGTGGTCAGCTCTTCCAGGAATCCGGCGCCCCGGTCCCGCACTTCATCTTCGGTAATCTTGCTGACAGACATGCAGAGCTTGTGCAGCCTGCGTGCGCCAAAGTGAGCCGCCGCACTTCGCATCGCGTGGGTGGAGTCTCTCACCTCGCGGGCGTCGGCTGATTCGATCGCGGCTGCCACGCGGGTCATGATCCTGCTGCTATCGGTCAGGAATTCCTCCAGAAGATCCTGATAGAAGTCCGTTCCGCCCAGCGCCTTCAGGCTTTCCACCGCATTGTGATCGACAATCGGCGGCAGCGCTGTCTCGCGCCGTGGATGGGCAGCGATCTCCGGCTCCTGCGGCAGATCTGGAAGCTGTTCAGGTTCGCCACCAACTACCACCGGCGCCTGCTCCGCTTCCTCTGTCGCACAATATTTCTCAAGAGCGCTCAACAAATCTTCCGGCTCAATCGGCTTGGTCAGATAGCCGTCCATGCCGGCGTCCGACGCATCCTGTCGACTTTCGGCAGTGGCATCCGCCGTCAGGGCGATGATCGGCAGATGGGGCTCGCCCATCGCCTCGAACCGGTACAACTTGACCGCTTCAGCACCGCCCATGCCGGGCATGTTCATATCCATCAGCGCGATGTCAAAGCCGCCGTCTCCCAAGGCATCAAGCGCATCGTCACCTGCGCCCACGATCGTGACCTCGTGGCCGGCGCTTTCGAGAATCTTGCCCAGTACCTTCTGGTTGACAGGATTGTCCTCGGCCAGCAGCACATTCAGTGGCCGCACGGTTGCCGGGCGTTCCTCTCCGTCGGACTCCGCGGCAACGCCACCGGCCAGAAAGTCTGAAAAGTGCAGGATCTGGTCAACGTTCGCACTGTCAAGCGGCGCGTCCATGCGGGCGGCGTAATAGCTGTCAGCGTCCATATCGATTTCTCCGGCCGGTTGGCGCCCATCTGCAACACGCACAAGAACAGGCGTCACCCGGTCGCTCTGGCCATAGGCGAGGCGGGCAAATTCAAGGGGTCCGAGATCGGATTGGCGCTCGTCAAAGACGATCACAGGACGCCGCGGCAGCGCCCCGGATTTGACAAGGGCAAGAAACTTGGCCGCGCTCTCGAGGACAACAGGACGTTCCTGACGGGCTTCGATCCCGTCGCAAAGAACCCCTGCTTCCTGCTCCTGCAGCGCCACCAGAAACACCTGATGCCCGACCTGGCGAGAAGCTGTGGTGGTGATCTCGTCATGGAGATCGAACGGCAGGCTCACATGGAAGGTACTGCCTTTGCCTTCCTCGCTGGTCAGACCAAGCGTGCCGCCCATTGCGTTGACCAGATGGCGGACGATCGCGAGCCCCAGACCTGTACCGCCATAGCGGCGGTTGGTGGTTTCGTCAGCCTGACTGAACTGCTCGAAAATGCGGTCCTGCTGGCTTTCGGGGATTCCGATGCCGCTATCAGATACATCGACATTGAGCTGTATCCGCCGATCCGTGGCCTGGGCGGAGACCCGAACCGCGATCCGCCCCGCCTCCGTGAACTTCATCGCGTTGCCGATGAGGTTGATCAAGATATCGCGCAGGTGGTCAGCATCGCCCATCAGACCTGCCGGTACATCGCCGGCCAGATGAATCTGGAATCGCACGCCCTTGGCGCGAGCCTGGACGGCGAACATCGAGTCGATTTCCGCCAGCAGCGCGCACAGGTCGAATTTGACCGCGCTCAGCGCAATGTTGCCGGCCTCGTATTTGGAAAAATCCAGAATGTTGTTGATCAGCGACAGCAGCGCCCGGGCGGAAGATCGGATCGACCGCACCATTCCCCGCTGTTCGGAATCAAGTTCCGTATTGGTAATCAGGCCGCTCAGGCCGATCACCGCGGTCAGCGGCGTCCGCAGCTCGTGGCTGATCGTGGCAAGAAACCGTGATTTGGCCTGATTCGCCGCTTCAGCTTCCGCCTTCGCACGCGTGAGCGCGGTAATCAGGGTGGCCGCGTAGGCCGGCAGGACAATCAATCCTGCCAGCAGGCTATAGGCCACCGCTGGAATCGCCTGCCAGAATGGGGTCACCATGATCATGACCCCAAAGCCCACTGTCGCGAACGATGCAGAAGCGAGCAGATAGTGCAGGCCAAACCTGAAACCGTGTCCGAAGACCACGAACAGCAGCAGCGGATAGAGGAGCGAGGTGCCTTCACCGCCGACATACATGATGAAGCACATCATCAGCGTTTCGGACACGGCGGCAATCACACGCCGAACCGGCGAAGCCGCCGGCCGCCACAGGATATGGAACAGGATCAGTGCCGACATGCACATGCCGGCAGACATGATGAAAATGGCCCAGTACAGGCCGGCGCCGGTGGCGCCAAACGCGGTGGCCAACGCCGAAAACGCCAGCACCAGGCTTGCCAGCACCTGCCGCAACATCGCCTGTTGGTGCTCGGTGTCTGTGCGTGCCGCAAATGTATCTGCAATACGCCGGAAGCCCTGGACCGCGATGGTGCCCAGAAGGCACCCCATGCAAATAACCAGAACTGCAAACAGCCCCCAATAAACCAGAGGGTACTGTCCGGCGAAATGTGGACCCCGCAACGCCGAGAAGTAGGCGCCGACGCACCAGGCGCCAGTCAACACCATCAGTGAGCACAATATCTGGGTTCTGAGAAGCGACCGCTTCGGCGCTGACACTGTTTCGCGCGCAGCCGGTTCCGCCGCCTCGACTGATGGTTCAGCGGGGATGTCGGCTGCCACCGGGGTGCCGCTTTCCTCAGACGGGGTCGGCTGGGCTGTCACGGGATCAGGCTGTCTGCCGCATCACCACCAAGGGAAAGAACACCTGTACATTTGTGCCTTTTCCCTCGGCACTGTCGATGCTGAGGCTGCCACCATGAAGTTCGATCAGATTGATGGCCAGCGTCAGGCCGAGCCCGGCGCCAGCGTATTTTTTGTTGTGCGGATTGTTGGAAACCTGTCCAAACCGCTGAATTGCGAGGTTCTGGTCATCACGGGACATCCCGATGCCCGTGTCTGCAACTCTGATATTCAGGCCGTCCGCAACCTGCTCGGCAGAAACGGTCACGTTGCCGCCTTCGGGCGTGAACTTGATCGCATTGGCGATCAGGTTCAGGAATATCTGTGAGAATTTGCCCTTGTCCACATGGATTGGCGGCATGTCGGCAGGCAAGTCCGCATTCAACACAATGTCTTTTTGGGACGCGTCAAGCGCCAGCATGAATGTCGCCGCCTGCAGTGCCTTGGCCGCATCAATCTCCTCCAGATTCAGAGCCAGCTTGCCCTCCTCGATCAGTGTGATGTCGAGGATGTTCTGGATAATCGCACGCAGCTGCTCAGCGCTTTCCGAGATATGGGCCGAATATTCAAGATACTTGGGCGTTCCAATGGGACCGAGCGTCTCGTTCTGCATCACCTCGGCAAAACCGATGATGGCGTTCAGAGGCGTACGCAGTTCGTGACTCATATTGGCCAGAAATGCCGTCTTTGCCTCGTTGGCTGTTTCCGCCGCTTCCCGCGCGATGATCTGGCGCCGCAGGTTCAACAAATTGCGCGCCCGGGTGATGAATTCGTGATGATCGACAGGGCTGAGCAGGAAATCCGTCGCGCCAGCCTCTAGCGCCCGGTAGCGGTATTCCCTGTCTTCGTAGGCAGTGACGACGATAACCGGGATATCGGCACATCCCGGCAGCGCGCGGAAACTGTCCACGAAGGTAGCGCCATCCATCTCCGGCATATTGAAGTCCGTGATGATCAGGTCCGGCACCGAGTCGCTGGCTGCCAGCAACGCGTTGCGCGGATCCTCATAATCCGACACTTCAACAGACTCCTCTACCTGGCGAGCAAGCTCGCCCAGAATCCGCCGGTTGGTTCTTCGGTCATCAACAATGAAAATTCGCGACATATCGGCCCTCCGCGGCCGACTAGGCATCCGTTAGACAGCCGAAGTATCGCCAATTTGGGTGAATTTCCCGTTAACTCTAACACGCGTTTAACGCGTGAACTACGCAGCACACATGCCACTTACCGGTTCATCCACAATGCTGGCCGCGTTTCAGGCTGCTTGCTGGCGCCTGTCCACCTGTAGACCGCGGAATTCCACCACAGCGTCGTGGATCGCCGACAGATCAGCGGCGCCCCGCCCGCCTGTGGACAGCCGCTGACGCCAGATGCGGCCACCCGGTTGGCCATGAAACAGACCGATCAGCGGCCGGACCACACGGCTCCACGATATGCCCTGGACATACCAGGGCTCAGCAAATGCGAGATATTGTGCAACCACGTCGACCCGCGATGCCCGGTGGGGCGGCGCGCCGAAAATTGCTTCGTCGGCTTCCGCCAGAATCCATGGATTATGGAAGGCAGCGCGCCCGATCATCACACCATCAGCCCAGTTGAGGTGTGCCCGGGCGTCGTCAATGTTCTGGATACCGCCGTTCAGCACAATCTCAAGATCAGGGAAAGTCGCCTTCAGGCGCTGGACAACATCATGGCGCAGCGGCGGCACATCACGATTCTGTTTCGGGCTTAGCCCGCTCAGCCAGGCTTTCCGGGCATGGATTGCGAATGACCGGCATCCTGCATCGGATACACGATCGACGAAGTCCACGAGCTCGCCGAAACTGTCGCGGTCGTCAATGCCGATGCGGGTCTTGACCGTTACGGGGATTTCGACCGCGTCCCGCATGGCGCGTACGCCGGCGGCAACCACGTCCGGTTCGGCCATCAGACACGCACCGAAGCGGCCGGACTGCACCCGGTCACTGGGGCAGCCCACATTCAGATTGATTTCATCATAACCCAGGTCTTCGCCGATCCGCGCCGCCTTCGCCAGATCGTCGGCGTCCGAACCGCCCAGTTGCAGCGCCACCGGATGTTCGGTCGAATCGAACCCCAACAGCTTTTCCCGGCCACCATGGATCACGGCGCCGGTGGTCACCATCTCTGTATAGAGAAGCGTGCGCCGGGTCAGGAGCCGCGCCAGATACCGGTAGAACCGGTCGGTGCAGTCCATCATCGGCGCCACAGACAGGCGGCGGTCAAGAGACTCGGTCATAGGCCAAAAATGGGCCGGCCAGGCGCGCCTGTCAAATCCCACAGGACAATTTTTTTGGTGTGCGCTATCCCAGGGTTGGCATGACAAAGGAGGCCCCGGCGCGGATTCCTTCCGGCCAGCGTACGGTCACAGTCTTCAGCCGGGTGAAGAAACGAATCCCCTCCGGTCCGTGCATGAAGTGGTCGCCGAACAGGGAGCGCTTCCAGCCGCCAAAGCTATGAAAGGCCATCGGCACAGGGATCGGCACATTGATGCCGACCATGCCCGCCTGGATGTCGTTGGCGAAGGCCCGAGCCGTGTCGCCGTCGCGGGTGAACACCGCGGTGCCGTTGCCATACTCATGGTCATTGATCAGGCCAACCGCCTGGTCATAGGTCTCTGCCCGCACCACGGACAGTACCGGGCCAAAGATCTCTTCTTTATAGATCGACATGTCCGACTGGACATTGTCGAACAGAGTCGGGCCAACGAAGAATCCATCTTCATAGCCCTGCAGGGACATGCCCCGGCCATCCACCAGCAGGTCCGCGCCTTCTTCCACACCTTTGTCGATGTAGCCGAGCACCTTCTGCTGGTGTTCACGGGTGACCAGCGGACCCATGTCTGCGTCCGGATCGCCAGCCGCCCCCACCTTGACGCCACGCACCCGCTCAATCAGCCGTTCAACCAGCGGACCGGCAGCATCGCCCACGGGCACGGCGACCGAGACCGCCATGCACCGTTCGCCTGCTGAACCATAGGCCGCGCCAATCAGGGCGTCGGTGGCCTGGTCCATGTCGGCATCCGGCATGACAATCATATGGTTCTTGGCGCCGCCGAGCGCCTGCACCCGTTTCCCGTGGGCCGTGCCGGTCGAGTAGATGTATTCGGCAATCGGCGTCGAGCCGACAAAGCTGATGGATTGCACCCGCGGGTCGGTCAGCAGCGTATCCACTGCTTCCTTATCGCCCTGCACCACACTGAAGACGCCGTCCGGCAATCCGGCCTCCTTCAGCAGTTCGGCAAGCATCAGCGAAACACTGGGGTCGCGTTCGGATGGTTTCAGGATGAAACAGTTGCCGCACACCAGCGCCACCGGAAACATCCACATGGGCACCATGGCCGGAAAATTGAACGGCGTGATCCCGGCGCAAACGCCCAACGGCTTACGCATGGAAAAACTGTCGATCTCCGGGCCCACCTGGTCCGTAAACTCGCCCTTGAGCAGATGCGGCGCACCACAGGCGAATTCCACCACTTCCAGCCCGCGGGTCACCTCGCCCACGGCATCGTCATGCAGCTTGCCGTGCTGGGCGCTGATGGCGCGCGCCAGATCATCCATGCGGTCTTCAATCAGCGCCTTGAACTTGAACATGACCCGGGCGCGTCGCAGCGGCGAGGCCTTGGCCCATGCGGGAAAGGCCTCTTGGGCAGTGGTTATGGCCTGCTCCACCGTGGATTTTGAGGCCAGCGCCACCTGGGCGCTCTGTTCGCCAGTGGCCGGATTGAAAACGGGGCCAAAGCGGCCGCCATCGCCCTCGCTCAGGCTGCCGCCAATAAAATGTCCGATAATTTGGCCGCTAGCCGATGCATCCATGACCCTGTCTCCCGCATATCTGTACCGCCACCATTTCCCCTGGGCGGTTGAAGGCGTAGACTGGCCCGGTCCGATGCAATTCTCAACGGGATTCGATGACGCGCATGGCAAGACGTAAACCAGGGTCGATGAAGGCGCTTGAGGAGTTCGGCCGTGTCCGCCTGTCCGACACCTTCTTCATGCGGGATTTCATGTATTCGGAAATTTCTGCCTGGCACGGTATTCCCAATGTCCCGGACGACCCCGATCTGGCCATCGCCGCCGGGGCCGCACTGTGCAAAAACCTGCTGGAACCGCTGAAAGACATCTTCGGCCATGTTACCATCCGCTCCGCCTTCCGATGCGCCGCGGTCAACGATTTTGGCAACAAGAATGGCCTGAACTGCGCCAGCAACGAAAAGGACTATGCCCGGCACATCTGGGACCACCGGGACGCTGAGGGCTGCATGGGCGCCACCGCGTGCATCATCATCCCCTGGTATATCCCGCATTTCGAGCGCACGGGCGATTGGCGGCCGCTGGCCTGGTTCATCCACGACCATCTGCCTTATTCCGACATGTACTTCTTTCCGAAACTCGCTGCCTTCAACCTGACATGGCACGAGAAGCCACGGCGGGAGATCTTCAGCTACGCCAATCCTCAAAAGGGCTGCCTGACCAGGCCCGGCATGGACAACCATGGCGGCAATCACGGCGATCTTTATCCAGGTTTCCCCGGCGCCTGATTTTTCGGCGACTTGCCCGCGAACGGCAGATCAGAATGTGCTGGCTTTGCGCTTCCGCTGAAACACGCCGTTTTTGGTTTGCATGGTGTTGGCGCTGATTACGCGAAACCGGAACCAGCTGTTCCGCGGCTGGGGCATGTTGCGGCAGCCGGTCGACCTGCATACCTTGGTCGCCCGCAACAGGACCCGCCCGCGGGAGACCCGCCAGCGCCCGCCAACGGCCACGCGCCGGGTCAGATCCGCAAGTGCAAATGTGCCTGACGCATGGAAGCGCATGCGCATCAGCCGGCCGTTGTTCATCCGTCCCCGCCAGTCGCCAATCAGAAAACGCGCGATACGCACGTCCACCGGACGGTTGTTGAGAGCGCCCGTGCCCGGCGCAGAAGGCGCTGGAGTTGGCCCCCGACCGGGCCTAAATCCTGGCGTCGTCCCGGGGGCCGTACCGGGAGCTGAGCCAGGGGTCCTGCCGGGCGTTGTCGAGCCGGGAGCCAGGCCACCGCTTGGTTTAGGCCCTCGGGCCGCTACCTTCTTGCCCTTGGACAACGCCCGCAGAATCGGGCTGTGCTGCACCAGCAGGCTGATGCGGATGGCGTGGTTCGAGCTGTTGGGATTGTTGCGATTCAGGCCACCTGCGAAATGCAGCCCCACCAGGTTAAGCGAAATATCAGAAAAGATCAGCGAGCCCGAACTGCCACCCTCTGTGTCGCAGCGATGGCGCAATACCTGCTTCCGGAAATGTCGTTGCGGGCTGGCGCGGCAGTCCTTGCGGGTCAGCCGCTTTGGCTGGCCCAGCGGATGGTGAATGATAAAGAGTTCCTCACCCGCTTCCGCGGCTTTGGCCCGGATCTTGATATGGCCGAAGATAGCGGCCGGGTTGCCGCCCACGCGAACGATGGAATAATCGAGATTGGGATTGGTTTCGACCGGCTCGATTGCCAGCGGAAATACCCGTCCCCGGGACTGGCGCGTCAGGTAGCCAAACCGGATCTGCGCCCTCAATACCTTGAACTTCTTACCTGGGATGCAGTGATTGTTGGTCAGGATATAGCGCGGCGAGATCAATGTGCCGGTACAGAAGCTGACGCCGCGCCGGCCATCCGGCTTCTGCATCAGAATTTCGATCCGCCCCACAGGTTCGGAGAGCTTGCGGTAACGGTTGCGCTTGGAGAAATTGACGATCAGCTCGAAATTGGGCGACCGGCGGTTGAAGGAGGTCACCAGATCGGCCTGATTCCCGGTATAGGCGGGATTGAGCTTATTCCACTGGGTAGCGGGAAATTCGATCGACTGGGCGATAGCCTGTACGGACATGAGACCCGCGACTACGCCTGCAGCGCTCGGCACCAGAAAAGCTCCGCGCATGTCATCTCTCCTCTTTTATGGGAACGGCCGGATATCAGTGTTTACGGCCATGCGGGACCGGCGTTCCCCAATTTGCCCCAAATTCAGCCCTGACTGTGAGGCCGACTATAACGCGTTAAGCGGCACCTTCAGATAGGAAACACCATTCGGCTCCGCAGGTGGAAATGCGCCGCCACGAATGTTCACCTGAACTGCAGGCAACATCAGCATGGGTACCGGCAGACCGGCGTCGCGGCCCTCCCGCATGGTCACGAAGTCTCCTTGCGTTGCGCCACCGCCCACATGGACATTGTCGTCACGCTCTGCCGCAACGGTCGTCTCCCACATAAAGCTGTCACGGCCTTTGGTCTTGTAGTCATGGCCCACAAACAGGCGTGTCTCGCCGGGGAGCGCCAGGATTTTCTGGATCGACCCATAGAGGGTCGCCGCGTCGCCGCCAGGGAAGTCGCAGCGCGCCGTCCCGAAGTCCGGCATGAAGATGGTGTCGCCGCAAAAGGCCGTGTCGCCGATCAGATAGGTGACGCAGGCGGGCGTGTGGCCGGGAGTGTGAATGACACGGCAGGACAAACTGCCGACCGAGAAGGCCTCGCCATCCTCGAAAAGATGGTTGAACTGCGACCCGTCGGGGCTGAACTCGGGTTCCAGATTGAACAGCGCGCTGAAGGTAGCCTGCACATCCCGCACCCCGGCGCCGATGCCCACAGGCACGCCCAGTTTGTCCTTCAGATAGGGCGCGGCCGTCAGGTGATCCGCGTGCACATGGGTTTCCAGGACCCAGGCGGCCTTGAGGTCGTTCTCATAGATAAAAGCGATGATCTCATCCGCCGCCTCGCACCAGGTGCGGCCTGCCTTGGCGTCGAAATCCAGCGCAGGATCGATAATCGCGGCTTGGCGGGTTTCCGGGCACCAGACCAGATGCTGTGCGGTATTGGTGGCGTCATGAAAGAAGGTGTGGACCTGGGCGCGGGCAGACACAGTCAGCACTCTCCATATTTTGCCGGCGCCGCCGGCTCGTCATTCCTGCAGGCTATCCCGGAGCCTATCGGGGGTGGCGGCAGGGCGCTGTGATCCTGATCAAAGACGTGGGAGCCGGCAGAAGCAATAGCCGGATAGCCGCTCAGTAGGTGGTGGGTTCGACATCCACATCCTTGCGCTCGTCGATATCGAACCGGTCGTGATAGATCGGCCGCTCCCCGGTGTTGGGTCCCGGATACTGACAGAAGACGATGGAGACGCCGTTTTCGGTCTTCAGTTCGCGCTCCACATGGGGGTCCGGGTGATAGACAAAGCTGCCCGCGCGGCAGGTCTCGCCATTCACCGTGCACTCCCCCTCCAGCACATACCAGATCTGGGCGAACTCATGGGCATGGTCAGGGAACCATCCGCCCGGCTCGAACTTGGTAACACCGAAGAGAGGCGTGGTGGGGTCGTCTTCCGTGGGATGGAAGGCAATCTTGCCCCATTCTCCGGGCCAGCGGATCTTCCGCCATTCAAGGTCATCCTCGTGGACAACCCGATGGGGCTCACGCTGTTCGATCAGTTTGGCGACGCGCTTTTCTTGCGCGCCTGGGGCGTCCTGTCCGTCAGGCATGTTCTGCCTCCCGAAATGATGGTGTACGGGTTAAATCCGGGCCATGTTCTCACAGAGCCGCCGCGGCGGCAATCGAACGGTCAAAAATGTTCAGCGGGGAGTCCATGGACCTTAATCTTACCGGCAAGCGTGCACTGGTCACCGGCGCCTCCCAGGGCATCGGTGCGGCCGTTGCCCGCAACCTGGCGGCGGAGGGCTGCGATCTGCTGCTCACCGCCCGTAACCAGGCCAATCTCGACGCCCTCAAGGCCGAGATCGAAAGCGCCCACGGCGTCACCGCCGAAACCCTGGGCCTGGACCTGTCCGAGGCGGGCAGCGTTACCGCGCTCGCAGAACAGGCCGGCGATATCGACATCCTGATCAACAATGCCGGCGCAATCCCCGCGGGCCGCCTCCAGGACATCGCCGAGGATCAGTGGCGCGCCGTTTGGGAGGTGAAGCTGTTCGGCTATATCAACATGACCCGCGCCCTTTACGATCCCATGAAGGCGAAGGGCGGCGGGGTCATCATCAACATCTGCGGCGCCAGCGGCGAACGGCCCAAGTCCAACTATATCTGCGGCGCCACGGCCAACACGGCGCTCATGTCTTTCTCCATGGCGCTGGGCGGCGACAGCATGATGGACGGTATCCGGGTGGTGGCGGTCAATCCCGGCCCGGTGGCCACGGAACGGCTGATCGAGCTGACCAAAGGCTCCGCCGCGGAGAAGCTGGGCGACCCGGACCGCTGGCGCGAGCTGTGGGACACGCTGCCCGAAGGCCGCGCCGCCACGGTGGAGGAAGTCGCCGATGCTGTCGCCTTCCTTGCCTCACCCCGCTCTGCCTACACCTCCGGCACGGTGGTGACGGTCGACGGCGGCTACTGCAACCGCGGATCCCTGATGTAGGCCAATCGTAAAGGTTAGCCGTGGACGAATCCCGTGCCGCTGCGGTCCTTGGGGTCAGGCGGCAGACCGAGATAGGCCTGCCGCAGGTGGTCCCACATGGCCAGGCGGCCATATTCCGGCGGGTTCAGGAGCTGCATCTCTGTGCTGAGAAACGGGCTCGGCAGATAGACCATGAGCTGCTGCTCGTCGGCGCCATTGAACAGGCGCAGGCCCCAGCTGTTGGGGGTGCCGGCTCTGTCCTGGAGTTGCCGGTAAAGCTCCGCCCGGTGGGTTCGCCGGTGTTTGGCCAGCTCCGGCGGGGTGGGCGTACGGGGCGTGCCCTTGGTTTCGCCGATGCACAGGTGGAAGTGCCACGGGCCGAAATCCACGGTGATATAGCCGTCGAGCATACCCATGCGGGTCGGCCCATTGGGCGCGCGGATTTCCCAGGCCGCACCCTGAATCAGAATGCCGAAATAGATCTCTTCCCACCAGTTGTCGAAGACATCCCGCAGCATCGCTTCGAGCGTCGGCTCATCCGTGGGGATGTCCCAGATTTCCAGCAGGCCCATGCCGGGCTCGTCAATGGTCCGGTCCGGGGGAGCGAGGGATTCCAGGGTTGCGCTGTCGGCCATGGTCGTCACCGGTTCTTGTATTTGATAAAGGGCGTCAACTCCCCAACCCGATCATACAGGTACCGCGCCGTCTCGTTGAAGCCCTGGGTCAGCCAGTAGACCTGGGAGGCGCCTTCTTCCTCGGCAACGCTATAGAGCTCCTCGATCAGCGCCCGGCCGACGCCGCCGCCCCGCACGTCCTGGACCACATAAAGGTCCTGCAAATAGCAGTAGGGGCCCTCGGTCCAGGTGGAGGGGTGGTACATATAGTGCATCAGGCCCACCACCTGCTCCCCCGGCCCGCCCTCGTCGTCCACGGCAAGGACAGCAAAAATCCCCTCGCCGTCCATGATCCGCTGCCAGGTCAGCTCATACTGTCCATCGGGCAGATCGGTGTCGTAGAACGCCAGATAGGCGCCCCAGAGCTCGTCCCAGACATC
>JAJFFJ010000157.1 GCA_021776685.1 Alphaproteobacteria bacterium | reverse complement strand
CTCATGGAATTGTTCCCTCCTCGTTTTCGATCTCATCCCATACATCGCGGACGAATTGAGCCACCGCCGCGTTCTGGATCCTTGGCCACTGCCTGGCCCCCGTCAGTGCCTGCCCCCGACGTAAGACGGCGGGGTTGGGCGGACAAGGAGGCCGATGCCGGTGGCCTTCTCCCGGGCGACCGGGGCCACTAGGCTGTGGCCGAAGTCCAATTGTACCGTGGAGCCCTTGTCATGACAGACCCGATCGCGGCCGTTGCCGGCCTCAATCCCCAGTCCCTCCTGGCGGCGACCCGCATCAGCGCCTGCGTTTGTGTCGCGGTCTCGCTGGGCATTCCCGATCTGCTGACTGACGGTCCCAAAACGGCGGCGGCGCTGGCGGCAGAAACCGGCGCGCAGGCCGGGCCCCTCAGCCGTATCCTGCGCGCGTTGACGGCCACCGGTTATCTTGCGGAGCAGGCCAACAGTTTCGGGCTCGGTCCCCAGGGCGACAGCCTGCTGGCCGGCGGCGACACCTCCGTCCATCACTGGATCCGGATGTTCCAGGAGGTGTCTTTCTTCCGCAGCCATGCGGAGCTGAAATATACGGTGATGACCGGCGGCAGCGCCTATGCCCACGCGAATGGCCAGGAGATGTTTCTCCATTTTGCGGAAAACCCCGACGTGGGCGCTGTCTTCGACCGGGCTATGACTTTCGAGACAGCCGTGATTGCGCCGGCGGTCATCGAGAGCTGCGCGTTCAGCCGGTTCCGGTCGGTGGCGGATGTCGGCGGCAGCCACGGCACCCTGCTTGCCGCCGTGCTCACGGTGAACCCCCATCTGCACGGCATCCTGTTCGACCGCAGCCGGGTCATCCCGGCGGCAGAGGCGGCGCTGGCGGAGGCGGGATTGACGGACCGGACAGACTGTGTCGCCGGGTCCTTCTTCAAGTCAGTGCCGGCGGCGGACGCCTACCTGCTAAAAAACATCCTCCACGATTGGCCCGACGACCGCTGCATTGAAATTCTGAAATGCTGCCGTGCCGCCGTGAACGATGACGGTCGGGTTCTGGTGGTCGAACGGGTGATCGGGCACGGCACGGACACGTCACTGCAGGCCATCTGCGCTGATCTGGACATGCTGGTGCTGGGCGGCGCGGACAATGCCCGCGAGCGCTCGGAGGAAGAATATGCCGGCCTGTTCGACGCATCGGGATTGCGCCTCGAGCGCATCATTCCCACCGACGCCGATCTCGATTATTCCGTGGTCGAAGCCGCTGCGGTGTGATGCCAGTGGCCTACGCCGCCAGCTCCAACGCCGCCGCCTCCAACGCCGCCCTCTCCAACGCCGCCCTCTCCAACGCCGATGGATCTGGATGGTCCAATACCTCGTGCACAATGTCCTGTACGGCGGCGGGATGGGTGAAAGGGCTCATGTGACCGGCGCCTGGAATTAGCCGCCGCGTAGATAGGGACAGGGCGTCGGCCAGGATATCGATCACCGTGGCGGCGGGACGCCGCGTGCGTGCGCCTCGCACCAGTGTCACGGGACACCGGATGGCGCCATAGTCGATGGCCGTGGGCTGGTAGTCGAACATGGTTCGAAAATCATGCGCGACCTTGGCGATGCTGGCTTTCACGGACCGGCGAAACCGGGCAGGCGCCAGACGCCATTGCAACGGGCCGAGCCAAAAGCCCATATAGGCGTTTGCAGCCTCCGCCGGACGGCCCGCGTCGGTGGCGGCGATAACCGCCCGGCCAATGCGGACGATACGTGCCCAGTCCCGCGGCGCGACGCCCGCGCGTAGCAGATGGAACGAGACGGGTTCGATCAAGGTCAGGCTGCGGATATTTGCTGATTTGCGGTTGGCGTTCAGGCGCGCTGCCTCAAGGCATACCGCGCCGCCGAAGGAATGCCCGACAAGGTCAACCGGTTCGCCTGCTTCTTGAATCAACCGCTCGACGATGTCGATGTCGGTGTCCCGGGGCGGCGGGCCGGCGCTGGGCCATGGCGATGAATGGCCATAGCCGAGCAGGTCCGGCGCCAGAACCCGACGGTTGGCCGTCAGGCTGGCAGTGAGTCCACGCCACATCTTGTGACTCGCGTTGGCGCAGTGGACCAGGATCACGGGCGGCCCCTGGCCCTGGTCCAGGTAGGCCGCCGTCGTGTCCTTCAGATCGATGGTGTTCATGGTCTGGTTTCTCATAGTCTGGTTTCTCATGCGGCCCTACGCTTTCGACACGAACCAGACATTCATCGGGTCGTGCGGCAACACATGCAGCGTGACCGCGTCAAAGCCTGCGGTCGTCAGCATGTCCCGGGCGGTTTCCCAGCCCCACATGGTGCCCAGACCCTGGCCGTCCTGTCCCAGGGACACGGGCATGCAATGCACCAGCGACATGGTGTAGAGGAAGGCCGCGAACGGGAAATCCAGGTTGTTTTCCAGATCGGCGGAGCCGCCGATGTCCTGCATCAGGTGAACGCCACCTGGCCGCAGAGACCGTCGAATCGCCGTCAGGATCGTCTGCGGGTCCTTCTGGTCGTGTATGGCGTCAAAGGACGTCACCAGGTCGTACTGGCCCGTTTCGTCGAACGCAGAGAGATCGCATACCTGAAACCGGATGTTGGTGAGGCCGGACTGGGTTGCAGCGCGGCTGGCGGCCCCGATGGCGTCCGGGCACAGGTCATAACCGGTGAAGTGGCTGGTCGGATAGCGCGCCGCCAGCGCCAACATTGCACGGCCGGAGCCACAACCGGCGTCGAGCACGTCGATTCCCACATTCAGCCGGTCATTCAGACCGTCCACCAGCGGCAGGATAGAGTCGAACAGTTGGTCCACCACGTTCTGGCCACTGTCTTCCGCCATCACCTGGTGAAAGCAGGGATAGTGATCATACCGGGTGCCGCCGCCAGTTTCGAAGCAGCCGAGGATGCGATCCTGAACGGCACCGGCCATCGGAATAAACTGGGCATAGACGGCCATGTTGCCCAGTGGCGCGTCGCGGGTCAGGCAGGCGGCGTGCGCTGCTGGCAGGCGGTAGAGGCCGTCGCCGTCGAAGGGGTCATATTCAACAATGCCGGCGGTGACCATGATCGCGAGCCACTCCCGCACATAGCGTTCGGACAATACGGCGGCGTCGGCGATCTGTTGTGACGTGGCCGGCGGCAGGGCAGCCAAGGTGTCGAACAATCCGGTGCGGTGGCCGATCGACAGGGCCACGCTGGTCGCGCCGGAGTTGACAATATCGCCGACCTTTTCGGCAAAGGCTTCCGCCACGGTTTCGTCAAGCGCGGGGAAGGGCTGGGGATGGGTCATGGGATGTCCTTTCAGAACGGGTTAGATGGAAGCTCAGGTGTGCGGCGTGGAATTTCCTGACGCCGCGGTTATGGCCCGCATCATTCGCGTTCTGTAGGCAGTTCGTTAGAGGTGGAATGGACAAAAACAGGTCAAATATGCCAACATTCAACCATGACTGATGGCCCGGAGCCCCTCTCTGTCGCACTGCTGGCGTTGCCCGAAAGCACGCCCATGGCGCTCTATGGCCTGCACGAGGTGTTCGCGTCCGTGGGTGTGGCCTGGGCGGCGGCGACCGGTGAGGCGCCCGGTGTCCCTGCATTTCACGTGCAAATCGTCAGCCTTGATGGCCAGCCCTATATGTCACCGGCTGGCAGTCAGATCGTGCCTCATTGCACCCTGGACGACGCCTCCGGGTCGGATATCGTCATTGTCACTGATCTGGTGCTGGACCCAAACGCCGACCCGCGGGGGCAATGGCCCAACGAGACCGAATGGCTGCGCGCGGAATATGACCGGGGCGCGTTTGTCTGCACCGTTTGCACGGGCTCGCTGATGTTGGCCGGCACGGGCTTGCTTGACGGATGCATCGCAACCACGCACTGGAGCGCGGTAGACCTGTTTGCCCAGTATTTTCCGCAAGTGGTGCTGCAGCCCGCGCGCATCCTGGCGCCCGCCGGCCCGGAGCATCGCATCGTCACCAGTGGCGGCGCGTCATCCTGGGAAGAGTTGGTGCTGCACCTGATCGCGCGGTTCTGCGGTCAGAAGGAAGCGATCCGTATGGCCAAGCTGTTCGTGTTTGGCGACCGCAGTGATGGTCAGCTGCCCTTCGCCGCCATGGGCCCGGCCCGCCGGCACGATGACGCGGTGATTGCGGGTTGCCAGGAATGGATCGCCCAGCACTATGACGGGCGCAACCCGGTCGAGACGATGACGGATCGCTCGGGCCTGTCGGAGCGCACGTTCAAGCGGCGTTTCAAGATGGCCACCGGCCAGACGCCGGTGGCCTATGTGCAGGCCCTGCGTATCGAGGAGGCGAAGCAGATGCTGGAAACCACTGCCGATCCTACGGACAGCATCGGCCAGGCGGTCGGCTATGAAGATCCGAGCTCTTTCCGCCGCCTGTTCAAGCGCCAGACCGGCATCACGCCTGCCCGCTACCGTCAGAAATTCCAGACCCTCGGATTGCAGATAGATTAGCGGGGCGCGGATTTCTCCAGCGCCCCGCGGGTACTTTGATGCTTGTAGGCGCCGGTTAGGCGACCGTCTTGCAGCGATACATCAACTCGCCGCCCTTCTCGTCGCGAAGCGCATAGCCGCCGCGTTTTGTCTTGAGCAGACGATAGCGAAGCACGCCCGCCTTCGGGCCGCTGCGGACCTGGCTCTTGTATTTATCCCGCAGGGCCCAGTTGATCACGATGACGTTGCCGTCTTTCTTCCAGTTGCCGGACGCCCAGCCGAATTTGTAGACGCCGTTGGGGCGCAGGGTGAGGCTGTCCTTGGTGACGTGCTTGCAACTGTTGAAGGCGTAGATGCCGGCATGTGGCACAGATTTGGAGCCGGCAAATGCCGCGGAAGAAGATGCGGCGAGCAGCGCGGCCGCCAGAATATGGGTTGAACGCATGGGATGAACTCCATCGGATAAGAAGAGGGTGGGTGGCGTCTCCCGGACCGGGATGCAGCCGGGCGTATCTTCGACGGCCCGGCAGAAACGGTGGGATAGATCGGGGCGTGAACCTTCAGACCGCCCGCCAATGAGTGTTGTGATCTCGACTGTGATGACCCTAACAACGTAGCGCCGGTCACACAGTGATGGGGGTCACACCTCGACAATCGCGCGCGCAGGGCCGCGTCTAGGCTGCCGTTTCGGCTGGCTCAAGGTCTCTTAGCTGGGGGGCCACTTCCTCCATGAAGCGGGTCAGGGAGCGTTCGCGCTTCTCGCGGGTCGCCCAATCCTTGCCGGTGACATAGAGGAACGTGCCAAAGCCGCCCGACGTGTGGAAAAACGCCTCAATCTCTTCGGCGACCTGGTCTGGTTCGCCCAGAATGTAGAGACCTGATTCCGCCAACGCGTCGATGGCGTTCCGGTCCGGCGGCACGACCAGCCCATAGAGTTTCTCCAGCATCTTCAGAAAGCCGCGCTCACCCTGGACCTGAGTTTCGAAGGCGACAGCATCCCGCAGGTCGTCGATCGCCTGTTCGCGGGAGTCGGCGACATAAACGATCCGCGAGGCGGAGATATCGCTTCGCGGGCGCATCCGGCCGGCAGCGTACCCCGCGGCGGCGTATTTGACCGCCTTCTCCCGCAGCATGTCTGCCGGCTCAAGGAAGGCCGACAGTAATGTATACCCGCGCTCACCGCAGATCTTGAGCATGGGATCGGACTCGGTCGCGGTGGCCATGCGCGGATGCGGTTTGGCGAGCGGCTTGGGCAGGGAGATCACGCCCTCGCCCTTCCAGTGCGTGCCGTCCCAGTCGAACGGCGCATCCTCGGTCCAGCATTTGAGGATGAAATCAAGGGATTCGTAGAGCCGCTCGTGCCGGTCCTCAAAGCCGAGGCCACGTTCGTTGGACAGGAGCGCCAGTGGAAAGCCCGACCCAAAGCCAAAGATATACCGGTCGTCCCCGATCAGATGGTCGGTCACCGCGGCCTGGATCGCCACGTCGAGCGGGTGATAGAGGTGGATCAATTTCACCGCCGCGCCCATCCGGATGCGCTGGGTCAGACCTGCCGCTTTGCACATCATCAGGTCGGGCGCCGGAATGGTGTCCACCCGGTTGATGTAGGGCGCCTCGCCGTGATGCTCCGAAATATAGGCCACCTCGTAGCCAAGCTGGTCCGCCAGGACGATCTCGGCGATGTCCTCGTCATAGCTGCGGTGTGCGCTCTCGTGCGGGCGGAACCCGTTGGACCAGATGCCAAATTCCAATGTGCAATCCTTCGTGTATTGGCGAGAGCGCCCCGCTAAACCCGCATCGGCCGAGACCCGGCTGATGCCGACTTGATTGGGCGCGTCTGTTCAGAAGCTTGCCGAGGGTGGATACCAGAAACCGCTCGGTACAGGAACGGGGGCGGCCGACCTAGTTTCCGGTCTGGCGGAAGAGCTTCTCCGGCGTGATCGGGATTTCGCGAATGTCGATGTCGAGTGCGTCGGCGATGGCGTTGGCGATGGCCGCGGGGGCGCCGATGATGCCGCCTTCGCCCAGGCCGCGAAAGCCGGTGCCGTTATCCGGGTTCTCACTCTCCACATGCATGACGTCCATAATCGGCACTTCCACCGCCGATGGCAGTACATAGTCCACCAGGCTGGCGGTCAGGATCTGTCCGTCTTCGTCATGGATGATTTCTTCCAGTAACGCCACGCCCACGCCCTGGGCGATGCCGCCGCGCATCTGGCCGTCGGCAACGTCCGGGTTGATGATGCGGCCGCAATCCTCCGCAGCCGCATATTTCAGGATCTTCACGCCCCAGGTCACAGGATCCACCTCGACCAGCGCCGCGTGGCTGGCGCAGGCGGCGGTGCCCAGATAGGGGTCGAAGCTCCGGGTCGACTCAAGCGGCACCTCTTCCCGCACCTCTTTCGGCAGGCGGCCCATCTCCTGGTAATAGGTGTGGGCGACTTGCTTGAGCGTCATCTCCCGGTCGGTGCCGGGCACGTAGATGCGGCTGCCGACCATGTCGATATCGCTCTCGGCCACTTCCATGATCATGGCGGCGACTTTGAGGACGTTGGCGCGCACCTCGCGGGCAGAGACCGTGGCGGCACCACCGGCCAGGACTGCGCTGCGGCTGGCATAGCTGCCGGAGCCGTGGGCCATCAGACTGGTGTCGCCGTGGCGTATTTCCACATCTTCGACGCGGCAGCCGAGCTCCTCCGCGACCACCTGCGCCAGCGTCGTCTCCAATCCCTGGCCGTTGGAGGCGGTGCCGAAATTTGCCGTGATCGCGCCCGTGGCGTCGATGCGGATGTTGGCGGTCTCCACACCCGTGTTGATCGGCATGCCGGGCGCCACCGCAATGCGGGAGCCGATGCCGCCCAGCTCCGCATAACACACCACGCCGAGGCCCACCTTTCGGCCTGCCTCCCGCATCTTCAACTGTTCCGCGCGTAGGTCGTCATAGCCGATGCTGTCGGTCACGGCGTCCAGGGATTCGATAAAGCCGACGCGGTCCCAGACCAGGCCGGAGCCGGTCCTGTATGGAAACTCATGGGGCTGCACAAGATTGCGCCGGCGCATCTCAACCGGATCGATGCCGGCGGCCCGGGCGGCCAGATCGACCAGCCGCTCCATCACGAAAGTGGCGGTGGGCCGGCCAATGCCGCGGTAGGCGCCCAGCGGCGTCTTTGGCGTGGCCACAGCGCGGGTGCGCGCGGCGTAGGCTGGCATGCGGTAGGGCCCGGGCAGGAAGCTGATCACCTGCACCGGCTCCAGCGCCGCCGTCCATGGATAGATGGAATAGGCGCCACTGTCGCCGACCACGTCGGCGCGGAGACCCAGGATGTGACCCTCGGCGTCCACGGCCAGTTCCGCATGCACATATTCGTCGAAGGCCTGATTGGTGCCGACCAGGTCTTCCATCCGGTCGCTGACCCATTTGACCGGCTGGCCCAGTTTGATGGCGGCGGCGCAGGCGACCATCTCCTCCGGATAGAGGCAGGTCTTGCAGCCGAAGCCGCCGCCCACATCCGGCGCGATCACCCGCACATGACTGCCGGAGAGGCCGAAGACATCGCCGATAGTGTCGCGGATGACGCCGGGCACCTGGGTCGCCGACCACAGGGTCAGGGTGCGGCGGCCGCGGTCCCATTCGCAAACAGCAGCGCGGGCCTCGATCGGGCTCGCAGTCTTGCGCGTCGTGCGGAAGTCGCCACCGACAATATGGGCCGCCTGGGAAAACGCGTCGTCCACTTCGCCACGGCCGAAGGTGCGGTCGACAAGAACGTTGGTGCCGGCGTCGTCGTGGAGCAGCACCTCGTTCTTCACCGCTTCCCTGGGATCGGCAATGACGGGCAGGGGGGTAAAGTCGATCTCGATATGCTCGGCGGCGTCCTCGGCGATGTAGCGGCTCTCCGCGACCACCGCCACCACCACCTCGCCCACATGGCGCACTTTGCCATCGGCCAGGGGCAGGATCGGCGTGGAGTGAAAGCCTTCGGTTTTGGACTCGGCGCGGGGCGGGGTTATCTGGCCGTAAAAATCCTCGGCGGTGTAGACGGCGATGACCCCTGGCACGGCAAGCGCGGCGGACACGTCGATATTGTCGATCGTGGCATGGGCCATTTCGCTGCGCCGAAAGGCCAGGTGGGCCATGTTGGGCAGCTTGATATCGGCTGTGTACTGGCCTGTGCCGGTCAGGAGCCGCGGGTCCTCCACCCGCTGCACCCGCGCGCCGATGATCTTCGGCCGCATTTCCATCAGGTTCAGGTCTGCGGGCAGATCTTCCGGCAGATTATCCATTGGCGCCGGCCTCATTCTCGGTTCCTTCGGCGGCTTTTCCTTCCGGGCCGGCTGCTTCCATCGCCGCCAGTACGGCGCGGACGATATTCTCGTAACCGGTGCAGCGGCAGAGGTTGCCGCTCAAGGCGCCGCGCACCGCTTCTTCGGTGGCGGGCGTGCCCTTCTGCATCAGGTCGATGGTGGACATCAGCATGCCCGGCGTACAGAAACCGCACTGCAACGCATGGTGTTCACGGAAGGCCTGCTGCAGCGGTGAGAGGTCATCAGGCGTGCCCAGGCCCTCCACCGTGGTAATCTCCGCGCCATTGGCCTGTACGGCAAAGGTCAGGCAAGAGCGTACGGAATCACCGTTCAGCAGAATTGTGCAGGCGCCACAGATGCCGTGCTCGCAGCCCACATGGGTGCCGGTAAGGTGCAGGTCTTCGCGCAGAAAATCCGCCAGATGCAGCCGTGGCGGCACCTCGCGCTCATAGGTTCGGCCGTTGACGGTAACGGTGATCGGGACTTTCGGGATCATGCCGCACCTCCTGCATTGCCGGTTGCGCGCGCCCAGGCGTCGCGAATGGCGCGTTCCACCAGCCCGCCCACCAGATGGCGGCGATAGGTGGCGGAGCCGTGGAGGTCCTCCGGCGGGTCTACTGCCTCTCGCACGGCGGCGGCGGCCGCGGCGATGGTGTCGTCGGATACCGGTTGGCCCACCAGCGCTGCTTCCGCCGCGGCGATGCGCGACGGGTTTTCATCAACACCCATGACTGCCAGGCGCACGTTGGCGGCGGCGCCGTCATCGGCGGTCAGCACGACCGCGGCGGCGGCCAGGGCAAAGTCGCCGGCGCGCTGGGCGAATTCGTGGAATCCCCAGCCGTGGGGCTGCGGCAGCGGCGGCAGGGTGATGGTGGTCAGCAATTCATCCTCCGCCAGCACGGTTGTGAGCGCGCCGTCGAAGAAATCAGCGGCAGCCAGCTGGCGTTCGCCGCCGGGTCCGGCCACGGTCAGGGTCGCGTCCAGCAAGGTCACCATCATCGGCAATTCTGCCGCCGGATCCGCATGGCTCAGGCTGCCGCCGATGGTGCCGCGGTTGCGGATCGCCAAGTGGGCCACGTGGCGCATGGCCTCGCCCAGCACGGGAAACCGCTCTGCCACGTCGGGCGAGGTGAGCAGGGTGTAGTGCCGGGTGAGCGCGCCGATACGCAGGCCGCCGTCAGCGGTCGCGTCGACGAAATCCAGCTCCCGGATGCCATTGATGTCGACCAGCGCGGCGGGCGCAAGCAGGCGGAAATTCAACATCGGCACCAGGCTCTGGCCACCAGCGATCACTTTGGCTTCGCCGTCATGGGCGGCCAGCGCGGCCACCGCTTCGGCCACGCTGGTGGCTGCGACATAGGTAAATGGAGGTGGTTTCACAGGCTTGCAATCCCCCGTCGGGGCAGGCATAGGAATGACAGTTTCATAGAGCAACCTACTAACAGCGGCGTGGGCGCGCGACAAGCCCAAGTGCCTGATCCAAATTTACAGACGCAGCGACAGCCCGCATCCCGAAACGGGGGGCGCAGCCCGTTGTTGGCCTATCGGATCAAGCCATCGCGCGCCAGCAGCTGTTTTCCGGAGGGACTAGATGCGCGCAGTGCTGATCCGCGAATTCAACAATTACGACTCGGTCAATGTTGAGGAAATCGACGATCCGGTGCCAGGCGATGGCCAGGTGCTGGTGGCCGTAAAGGCTGCCGGCCTCAACTATACTGACTGGATGTCGCTGCACGGCACCTACCAGAACATTCCGGGCATGCCATTCACGCCAGGCAAGGATGTCTCGGGTTTTGTCGAAGCGGTCGGCGCGGGCATCACCAAGTTCAAGGTTGGCGACCGGGTGCTGGGCCATGTGAACGACAGCGCGTTGGCGGAAAAGGCCGTTGTCGACGAAGCGCTGGTTTGCAGGATCCCCGACGGCGTCGATTTTGTGCAGTCAGCGGGCCTGGGCCTCAGCTACATGACCGCCTGGTACGGCCT
>JAJFFJ010000156.1 GCA_021776685.1 Alphaproteobacteria bacterium | reverse complement strand
AGTGGGTGGAGACGATGATGAACCGCTCCTCCCAGGTGAAGCCGGGGAAATCGATCTCCAGCACCTTGCGCACCTGGGACCGGCCACCGTCGCAGCCGATCAGAAACCGGCCTGCGAACTCCTGCCGGGCGCCGTCCGGGGTTTCCACGGTCGCGGTGACACCATCCGCATCCTGCGTCACGTCCATCACCGTGTGTTCGCGCAGGATCTGGAAGTCCGGCAGGTCCTTGGCGATGCCATAAGCGGTCAGGATGGTTTTGTGCTGCTCCACCTGAAGGGCGAACGGGTACGGCACCTCGACGGTGGGGTCATCGGCCAGATTACCATAATCGAATTCCGCCACCAGCCGCCCGGCCACCCTGTCGCGAAACTGGAAGATCGGTGACAGCAGCCCCTGTTCGATCAGCGATCCCGTCATACCCAGTCTGTCGACCATGGCGAGGGTCGAGGGATGCAGGGTCGACGCACGGTGGTCCGCCGGCACATCGGCCAGAGTATCGAGCACGGTCACCGGCACACCAGCCTGGGCAAGCGCGAGGCCGGTGACCATGCCTACCGGGCCGGCGCCGGCGATGAGGATCCGGTCAGTGGAGGGTTTGGGGCTCATTCAGCCGCCTCTGTCTGGTTGCGGGGGGGCGCCCAGCCCGCCAAAAAATCCGGGCAGGCCCGCCAGCAGTGCGGCGCAGCCAATGATCGCGAACGATGCGCCGTAGCTCAGACCCAGCGCGATCAGCAGGCCGAAGATGGCCGGCCCCGCCATCATGCCGGCAAAGATAAAGAAGGCGACGCCGCCGGTGGCGGCCGCCGCTTTTGCCGGCGAGCTCGCCTCGACGATGGCGGCTAGAAGCACGCCATTCCACGACACAGCGCACGAGGCGAAGGCGATGCCGACGGCGATGAGCGCCCACATAGGCCAGCCCGGCTCAATCGCCAGGGTCAGCGAGCAGGCGACTGCCATGCCCATGCTCAGCGCGCCCAAGAGACGGACGCCGGGCACCCGGCCACCTGCCACCGCGCCCCAGAGAATGCGGAACCCCACGGAGGCGAACAGGGCGATGGCATAGACGAGGCCTGCTGCCTCGAGGGTGAAGCCCAGCTTTGTAACCTGGAAGGTGACAAAATAGGTGCTGAAGCTGAGTTGCGTGGCAGAGAAGGCGAAGGCCATCAGCACCACACGGCGCAGCCCCGGTTGGCCGAGCGTGCTGCGCAAGGTCGGCAGGATGTCGAGGGTCAGCTTGGCGCCCCGCGCCCGGTCAGCGTCATAGCGCGCCCGCGCCGGCTGGATTGCCACGGCCACCATAAACCCACTGGCCGCCAGAAACGCCAGCGCTGCCTGCCAGTTCCACAGCACCACCAGCGCTGGAGTGAGCACGCCGGTTACGGCCCCGCCAAGAGGAACCGCGGTCTGCTTGATCGAGAATAACAGCGGCCGCCACCGCGGCGTCGCTGCTGGCGCCAGCAGGTGCGAGCTGGCCGGCGTTGACGGTCCATAACCGAACCCCATCAGGAAGGCGCCGGCGATTGCCAGGGGCATCGAGGCGGTGACCACGAGCAGCAAACCGCATGAGGCGCTGACCATGCAGCACTGGGTCACCCGGATCGCGCCAAACCGCGCAATCAGCCCGCCGCCGGCCACGGACGACATCATCGAGCCAAGGAAAACCAGCGCCGCGAAAAACCCGACATCCCGCGCCGGAACACCAAAGTCAGGTGCAGCCACCACGGCCACCACCGCCGGCGTCAGCGCCATCAGCGCCGTCGCGGCCTGGGCGCTCACGGTAATCGCAATCACACGCAGCAGGTTGCCGGTGCTAGTGCTGGTGCTGCCGTCGGGCGCGTCAGCCATCAGTTTGGGATGCCTGGTGATGGGCCTGCCGATGGGCCTGCCGATGTGGGTGTGCAAAGGTTAGCATTGGTTATCATCGGTTAGCGGAAGGCGGCGAGCCAGCCAGCGGAATCTGCCATGTGTGGGGACCTGATGCCATCCGCGGCCGGTCTGATGGGTGTGCAAGGGACGCAGGGCACGGCGACGATGGATGCCTGCCGACAAAATAAGAATTGTTTCCTCTACTTCAAGCTCAATTCTTCCAAGACAGACGCCCTTGAGGCCGCCCCTGAGGCCGCCCCTGAGTCAGTGGTATTCCGCCGCCTGTGCCGCCGCCTGTGCCGCCGCGCGGGCGCCGGCGCCCCAGATGCCGGTGATCTCGTCGATGGACGTGACCAGGCCGAAGCGGGCGTTGGCGGTTTTCATGGTCGCCGCGTGCAACTCCATATCCCAGGAGGCGCAGGCGTCCTCGGGCACACAGACATAGTAGTTGTGCTCGAAGGCATCGCGGAAGGTACTCTCGACACAGACATTGGTGGAAACGCCCGACGGGATCACCGTGCGGATATTGTGGGCGCGCAGCAGCATGTCGAGGTCCGTGCCCTTGAAGCCGCTGTAGCGATGCTTGTGGACGGTCAGCTCGCCGTCGATGGGCGACAGCTCCTCGATAAACTCCATGCCCTCTGTGCCGCTGATGGCGATCTTGTCGGCGGCGTATGTGGAACGGCGGCGCTGGGTCAGCCACGGACCCGAGTCGCTCATATGCTCCGGATAGGTCTCGAAGCCCACATAGATCACCAGCGCACCTGCCTGCCGCGCCGCATCACGCAGGCCCACCAGCCGCGGGATCAGCACTTTCACGGCATCAAGTGGCCGCCCCGCCTTTGAGGTGGCGAAGCCGTCGCGGCAGAAATCCTTCTGCATGTCGATTATGACCAGCGCCGTATGCGCCGGGTCAACACGCGCGGCCAGGGTCTCAAGAATCGGCGGTTCCATGGTCATCTCCTAAGCCGCGTCACCAGATTGATCTACTGCCACGAACCAGTCGGCAATCTGGCTGCCGGTCATGAAGACCGTGTCGTCGCGGGCCAGCAGGTCATCCAGCATGCGCTCAAGATAGCCGATCCGGTGCGGAACCCCAATCAGATGCGGATGCAGGCCGATTGCCAGCACCCGGGCGTTGCTCTCCAACTCCTGGGCGAAGGCCGCCACCGTGTCGGTCATCCGCCGGTACATCTCCGGCGAGGCGTGCTTCTCAATGGCGTAGATGATGCTGTCGTTGATTTCCAGATTGTAGGGCATGGCGATCAACGGCCCGTGCGCCGTGGTCATCCAGGTGGGCAGGTCGTCCACCACCCAGTCACAGACATAGTCGACGCCGGCGGCTTTCAAGATATCCGGCGTATCAAGCGTCTCCTTCAGGCCCGGTGACAGCCAGCCACGGGTCTTGACGCCAGTGAAAGCCTCCAGCCGGTCGAGCGCCGCCTGGATCAGGCCGGCTTCGTCGTCTTCGCCCTGCATGGATTTCTGGTGCATGCCGTGGCCGATGAACTCCCATCCCGCTTCAAGCATGGCATCTGCACAGGCCGGATAGGCGTCGATCACACCGGCGTTGATGCTGGTGCTGGCCGGGACGCCCCGGTCGGCAAACAGCTCGAGAATGCGGGGCATGCCTGCGCGCATGCCATATTCCGCCCAGGAATAGTTCGGGATGTCCGGCACACTCTCGGCGCCATGGGGCGCGGTGATGATCTTCCGCGGCATGGCCGCGTCGAAGCGCCAGTGCTCCACGTTCACCACCAGGTGAACGATCAGCGGCTTGCCATCAGGCGGCGGCAGCGGCTTCCGCTGGTTCGCCATCTCATAGGGGATACGCGGGTTGGTCATTCGGCGGCCTGCTCGCTTTTGGAGGCATCGGCTGCAAATTCCGCGCGGATCGCGTCGCCGTGGGCGTTCAGCGGCGGCACGGGGCCAAAGTCCTGGGACTCGCCGTCGAAGCGCATGGGCGAGGCGACGAATTCCACCGGCCCGTTCTCCGTCATTCCGGTCGTCGTGCGGAGCTGCGGATGCTCGGCCAGGTCCGCCGAGTCATTGACCTGCGAACAGGCGATCTGCGCCTCGGTCAGGCGGGCCATCACTTGCGAGCGCGGCAGCTTGCCAAAGACCTCATGGATCATCGCCGTCATCTCCGCCTTGTTGGCGGCGCGGGTTCCCGGCGCATCGAATCGCGGGTCGTCGACCATGTCGGGCCGGCCCAGCACCTTGGTGCAGAGGTTGACCCACTCCCGCTCGTTCTGCACGGCGATCATCACCTGCCCGTCGGCGCAGTCGAAGGCGCCGTAGGGGGCGATGGTCGGGTGGTCGAGGCCGCTGCGGCTGAACGGTTTGTCCCCAAGAGTCTGGTGCCAGAGCGGCACCTGCATATATTCCGCCAGCCCGTCGAAGAGCGCGACCTGGATCGCTGTCCCCTCCCCCGTCTTCGCCCGCTGGTGCAGCGCCTCCAGAATGCCGATGAGGGCATACATGCCAGCGGTGACATCGCAGATCGGCAGGCCACACCGCGCCATATGCTCCGGCGTGCCGGTGATCGAGGTGACGCCCGACTCCGCCTGGATCAGCGCGTCATAGGCCTTCATCTCCTTGTAGGGGCCCTCGTCGCCATAGCCGGAGATTTCGCACGTGATGAGGCCGGGATTGCGGGCCCTGAGCACGTCCGCGCCGAAGCCCGCACGGGCCGCCGCACCTGGCGCCAGGTTGTGCAGGAAGACATCGGCCCGGTCGACCATCCGGTGCAGCAGCGCCGCGTCGCCCGGGTCCTTGACGTCGAGCTCGATCGATTCCTTGCCGCGGTTCAGCCACACCTCGTAGGCCGAGAGCCCGTTCACGACGCTGTCGTAAGCGCGCGAGAAGTCACCGCCCGGCCGCTCGATCTTGATCACCCGCGCCCCCGCATCCGCCAGCCGCGACGCGCAGAAAGGCGCGGCGACCGCCTGGTCCAGGGAGACAACGAGGATGTCAGTGAGGGGTTTCATGGGCGATATTCATGCACCCTAAATTGAACCAAGCTTGAAAGAGCCAAGAAAACATAGCTTGCCGCAAGAAGGATGCTCACCAACCCAACATTTTCAAATACCCCCCCAAATCGCACAATTCCTGTCCAAAAGTCCCAAAATGTGAGTAAAGATGGACGATCTGCGCCAAGCGACACGACAACTTCTAGAATAATCCCGCCCGCCAACAAGGCTGAACTGGCCAAGAGGCACAGTAATCCGCCATAGGACTTTTTTGGCGCCACGCTGACAATGACAATTGCGGCGACCGCGCCGGTAACGCTGAGGCCCATTGAAACAATGCCAATGGACAACGCCTTTCCGCTGTTGCCGGACCCTGACGCATACCCCGAAACGAAATACACCAAAAAAGCCGCGATAAGAAAAAGTACCGTCCCAGAGACATGAGAGATTATCCCAACAACGCCTGTGACCATCGGACTGGTAAAGAGGGATCGAGAAGCCAATCAGTTTCTCCCACCGTGACATGTTTTTGCGGCTGCAGATTCGCAGCAACACACTCCCGTCAAAAAGACCGCGGCATGCCGAGCACGTGCTCGGCGATGTAGCTGAGGATCAGGTTTGAGCTGATCGGCGCGGTCCTGTAGAGGCGGGCTTCGCGGAACTTGCGTTCGACGTCGTATTCCTCGGCGAAGGCGTAGCCGCCGAAGGTTTGCATGCAGGCGTCTGCGGCTTCCCAGGCGGCCTCGGCGGCGAGATATTTGGCCATGTTGGCCTCGGCCCCCGGGGTCTGGCCGGCATCGAACAGGCTCGCGGCTTTCTTGGTCAGCAGGGCTGCGGCCTCGGTATTGGCGTAGGCCTTGGCGATGGGGAACTGGACGCCCTGGTTCTTGCCGATGGGCCGGCCGAAGACCTCACGCTCGTTGGCGTAGTTGGTCGCTTTCTCGATGAACCAGCGGGCGTCACCGACGCTTTCATGGGCGATCAGTACCCGCTCCGCATTCATCCCGCCCAGGATATAGCGGAAGCCCTCGCCCTCGGTGCCGATCAGGTTTTCCGCCGGCACTTCCATCTCGTCGAAGAACACTTCCGTGGTCGCGTGGTTGATCATGGTGCGGATCGGCCGGATCTCGAGGCCGTTGCCGAGCGCCTCCTGCATGTCCACGAGGAAGACCGACAGGCCCTCGGTGCGTTTCTTGATCTGGTCCTTGGGGGTGGTCCGGGCGAGCAACAGCATGAGGTCGGAATGCTCCGCGCGGGAGGTCCAGACCTTCTGGCCATTGACCACATAGCGATCATTGCCCTTTTTCACCGCCGTGGTGGTGAGGCTCAAGGTGTCCGTGCCGCTGCTGGGTTCCGTGACGCCGAAGGCCTGCAGGCGCAGCTCGCCGGCGGCGATCTTGGGCAGATATTTCTCCTTCTGCTCCTGGGAGCCGTGACGCAGGATCGTGCCCATGATGTACATCTGTGCGTGGCAGGCGCCGCCGTTGCAGCCGCTCCTGTGGATCTCCTCCAACACGGCACCGGCCGCCCGCAGGCCAAGGCCGCTGCCGCCGTATTCCTCCGGCACGAGGACCGCG
>JAJFFJ010000155.1 GCA_021776685.1 Alphaproteobacteria bacterium | reverse complement strand
GTCGACGTGCCGCCCATGTCGAAGCCGATCAGCTTGTCGAAGCCGGCCATCTCCGCGGTCCGCACAGCGCCGACAATGCCGCCTGCGGGGCCGGAGAGGATCGAGTCCTTACCCTGGAACAGATTGGCGTCGGTCAGGCCACCATTCGATTGCATGAACATGAGCCGCGTGTCGCCCCCCTCGCCCCCTTTCAACTCTTGGGCCACCTGGTCCACATACCGGCGAAGGATTGGGCTGAGATAGGCGTCGACTACGGTGGTGTCGCCGCGGCCGATCAGCTTCATCAGCGGGCTGACCTCGTGGCTGACAGATATCTGCGTGAAGCCGATTTCGCGCGCGATGGCCGCCACCCGTGCCTCATGGTCGTGATAGCGGTAGCCGTGCATGAAGACGATAGCGAGCGCCCGAAAGCCGTCGTCATAGCCTTCCTGCAGCGCCTTCCGCGCCTGCGCCTCGTCCAGCGACGTCAGCACATCGCCCTGGGCGCTTATGCGCTCATCGATCTCGACGGCGCGTTCGTACAACAGTTCCGGCAGCTGGATGTTTCGGTCAAACAGCTTGGGACGGTTCTGATAAGCGATGCGCAGCGCGTCGTGGAAGCCGCGGGTGATCGCCAGCAGCGTCCGCTCGCCCTTGCGCTCCAGCAGCGCATTGGTGGCCACCGTCGTGCCCATCTTGACCGCGTCGATGTCATCTCCCGGGATCGCTGCGCCCTGGTCCACGCCCAGCACATCGCGGATGCCCTGGATGGCCGCATCAGGATAGCGCTCCGGATTCTCTGACAACAGCTTGTGGGTGGTGATCCCGCCGTCCGGCGCCCGGGCGACGATGTCCGTAAAGGTGCCGCCGCGATCGATCCAGAATTCCCAGCCTGCGCGGTGTGTCTCGGTCATTTTCTCAATATCTCCACGTCATTCCCGCGAAGGCGGGAATCCAGAAGGTGGTCTGAACCCCCGTTTGCGCGGGGGCGACGATCAAAAGTTCAAATCGCGGCCAGTGCCGTATTCGGAATGTCGGAAATCAGCATCGCGCCCGGCTTGTGGGTGATGCAGAACGGCGGTTTCGCCTCTGCGATCACTGCCTGGGGCGTCACCCCACAGGCCCAGAAGACCGGCACCTCGCCGGGGCGAATGTCCACCACATCGCCAAAACTCGGCTTTGTGATGTCTTCGATGCCGATAGCCGCCGGGTCGCCAAAATGGATCGGGGCGCCGTGCACGCTTGGAAAACGCGACGTCACCTGGATCGCGCGGATGGCGTCTTTGGGCGAGAAGGGCCGCATGGATACCACCGTCGGCCCGGAGTAGCGCGCAGTTCCACTGGTCTCGACGTTGGTAATGTACATGGGCACGGTAACCCCGGCATCCCAGTGGCGCAGCTTCAGGCCCGCCTCGATCAGAGCCTGTTCGAAGGAAAAGGAGCAGCCGAGGACAAAGGCCACCAGATCGTCGCGCCAGTAGTCCCGAATGTCAGTGACTTCGGCCACCTCTTCGCCGTTCTCGAAGACGCGGTATTGGGGCACGTCGGTGCGGATGTCGATGTCCGCGCCCAGTTCCGGCAGCATAGGATCACCGGGCTCGGAGACGGCGATTGGCGTGCAGGGCTTGGGATTGCGCCGGCAGAAGCGCAGGAATTCGTCGGCCCAGTCGCCGGGCAGGATCGCAACGTTGCCTTGAACAATGCCGGGCGCCAGACCCGCGGTCTGACCTGTGTACTCACCGCTGCGAATTGGTACTCGCGCCGCCTGGGAACCACGCACCATCGCGTCGATGTCACCCATGGCGTGTGAAACGGTCATGTCATTCATTTTGAGCCTCCCGCAGGCGGTCCTGACTCACGGAAGAGCGAGCCCAGGAAGTCTTCGAAGAACCAGGATATGTGAGGCACCACATAATCCTGGAAGATGTTGAGGGTGATCGCCGGAAAGACGATGATCAGCCCGATCATGATGAACATGGTGAGGACGAAAGGCAGGGAGCCGACAATCGTATCGGTGATCGAGCCACGCCCGCGTACGCCCTGGACCACATATAGATTTACGCCCACGGGTGGCGTGATCAGCGCCGCCTCCAGCAGAATGATCATGATGATGCCGAACCAAACCTTGTTGGCATCTGCGCTGCCAAGGCCGAAGTCGAGCCCGGCGATGATCGGCACGAGGAGCGGCGCCGTCAAGATCAACATGGAGTAGGTCTCCATGAAACAGCCCAGCACTATCAGGAAGCCGATGATGAGGAACAACAGCTCGAAAGGTTCCAGGCCCATCGACGTGATGCCCTGTGTCATCGCCTGAATCACCCCCGCGACGCCAAGAACGAAATTGAGGAACACTGCGGCCAGAATGATCAGCATGACCATCGCGCTGGTGGTCATCGCTCCTTCAACCGCGCGCAGGATCATCTTCAGGCTAAGCCGCCCATAGCAGGCCGCCAGAATAAGCGCGAAGACGACGCCCAGAGATGCCGCCTCTGTCGGCGTTGCAAAGCCCGCATAGATTGAGCCAACCACGACCATAAACAACAGCAGTGGCGGGACCAGATCGATCAGCGACCTAAAGCGCTCGCCCCAGGTTGCGCGAATACGTTCACCTCCCCAGGACGGACGCCACATGCAGGCGATGATCACGGTGATCATGAACAGGCTCGCCAGCAGGAAGCCCGGCAGGAATCCGGCCAGATAGAGATCCGGCACGGAGGTGTCGGTGAGCAGGCCATAGACGATCAGATTGATCGACGGTGGAATCAGAATGCCAAGCGTTCCGCCTGCCGCGAGTGTGCCGAGAAACAGCCGTTCGTTATAGCCGCGCTTGTCCACCTCGGGCAGGGCCACGGTGCTGACGGTTGCAGCCGTCGCAACACTGGAGCCGGATGTTGCCGAAAACATCGCACATGCGCCGATGTTGGAATGCATCAGTCCGCCCGGCAGCCAGGACAACCACTTCGCCATGGCGTCATACATGCGCTGAGCGATGCCGGATCTGAGCAGGATTTCGCCCAGAAGGATGAATAGTGGAATGGCAATCAGGATAGCTTCGCGCCCGGTTTGCCAGAAACTCTCAGCGATGGCCCGGATCACCGGCATTGTGGAGTAATTCTCGCCGACGAAGATCGCGAGGACACCGATGGCGGCGGCGACCGGCACGCTGACAGCGAGCAGGATCAGCAGCAGCAGGACGACATTGGTTGCCATCTCAGCGCTCCCCACCGGCGTCGGTGTCAGGGCCTGGGGGAAGCCTTCCCGTGCCCTGATCGAGGGACAGGTCCCCTAGCTCAAGAGAAGCGACTTCACTGTTGATCTCTTCTTCGCTACTGCGGCTGCCGATCAGGGTTGCGACCCGGTCGTGGCGCCATAAAATCAGTGCGATCATCGAGAGAACAAACAACACCGCACCGACCAGCAGGAACAGGGCCATTCCAAACACCCAAAATCCCTGCGGCACCCAGACCCGCGCCTGGAGCGGCGTGATCGAGCGTGTATCGTTCTTGTAATTTTCGAGGAAAAGATTGACGGAATGCCAAAAGACGACGGCAATGAAAGCCACCAACAATACGAGGCTAAAGACGTCCAGGAATGACCGCAGCCAGCGCGGCAACATCAGATAAATCACGTCTATGCGGACATTTGCGCGGTTGAGCAGCGCAAAGGGCAGTGCCCACACCGTGCTCACGGCAAATATATAACCCGATATTTCATTCGCGCCGCCAAGGCTCATGACGAAGAATTTTCGGATAATCACCTCAACGGTGACCATGAATGCCGCAAAGATGATCCCTGCGCCCCCAATCCAGACGGCCGACCGGGAGACTAGGCGCAGAATCTGAACGATCTGCTCGCCAGGTTCGCGCTGTGCGCCCGGGTCATTCTCCCCAGGGGCAGGCGCACTTTGGGTGTGCTCGACATTAGCCATGACGGGCCATCCGTAAAAAGAGAAAGGTGCAGCCGGAGGAAATTCCCCCGGCTGCAATCCGATTTACTCTGCGATTTGGATGCCGACGACCTTGCCGATCGTACGATTCCAATCCTTTACGCAGTTCGGCCGCTTCTTTTTGCAACGAACGGCCCAACGCTTGAGGATATGGCTCTTCAGTAGCTTCGTGCGCATGACCAGATCGGCCTTGCTCGGGCGCACCAGCTTCATGGTGCCGGTCTTGCCAAGTGTGCACTTGCCGCCGGTGGCGCAGCTGAGGCCCATGGCGTCTTCTGCACCGGTCTTGGCCCACATGCGATCCTCCAGCGCCTTGAATTGCTTGGTCAGGAACGCCTGGGTGGCCTTGTCGAGTTTGTTCCAGCGCTTCAGACTGAACGCGCCGAAGGAGATGCCCCAACCAACGCGCATGGCGTAGGCATGGGTCGCAACCTGGAACCATTTGGCGCGATAGGCCGGCGTGGTGCCGGTGATGCCGCAATCCGCGGTTTTCTTCTGCAGGGCCGGGACCACCTCGGCGAAGGGAATGGTGACAGACGTGCCGCCAACAGCTTCGACGAAATCACCCAGCGTTGCGCTGTAGACGCGGATCTTCTTGCCTTTGAGATCGGCAAGCTTCTCGATCTTGGCGTTACACCAGAGCATCTGGCTCGGGAACGGATACAAGACAACCAACTTGGCCTTGAAGACCTGCTCGAAGGCTTTCGCCATGATCGGGCGATAGGCATCGACGATCTTGCGGGCGGTCGTGATATCCTGGGCGACGGCGGAAAGATCCGGCCCCTCAAACACTGCGTCCTCGCCTGCCACGTAGCCGATGACACCAAAGGCCATGTCGAAGACGCCCAGCTTCAGGAGACGTGTCACCTCGAAGCCCTTCAGGCCCAATTCCGTGATCGGCTGGATCTTAGCGGTGATCTTGCCGCCGGAGGCCTTTGGCACGACCGAGCGCCAGAATGGGCCCTCGTGCTGTTTGAAGTTGGCGAGATTGCCCCACGTGCCGACCGCATTGAAGGTCTGCTGCTTGAGCTGCGCCGATGCTTCGGTGGTCAACGCCGCCGAGCCGGCAATAAGTGCCGCGGCTGCCAGCCGCGTACCGGATTTTCCGAATGTTCGCATGTGTATCCTCCGCTGGTGGCCGCGGGGCGCTTGGCGCCTCTGGGCCGAGTTGCCTCTATGGGCGAAATGTTTGCCGGATTGGCCCGAAAATATGCACGGGCACGGCATCATCATGTGACGCGGGAAGCGGACTGCCAGGGAGTCCAGCAGCAAGCCCCGCCGCTGGGAAATCACAATAATGTTCCGATGAAAATAAATCCAATCGATTGATTTTTTGAATTTCCATAGGAAAAATTTATGTGTTGAAGACAGCTATTCCGCTTCAAGCTCGATGCTTTTTCACCACATCCTGGGCCAGCCGGTCGATCAGCTGCGCCCGCGGATTATTGGGATTGACGGGATAGGTGCAGGTGAATTCCAGGGCCGGCACGTCAAGATCGGTCTTGATCAGAAGGAGCCGCCCGGTGCGCACCTGTTCGCGCACCAGAACCTTGGGCACCGCCACCAGCCCGGCGCCATCTTCTGCCAGCCGGATCATGGTCGCGACCGAACTTGAGCCACTGATGCGTGGAGGTGGCAGGCCGGGCTGGCTGAGCGCATGACGAATTTCGATATGCGGGCGGGTCTGGCGTAGAAAGGTGATGATCGGCATCTGCGCCAGATGCGACAGGCTCAACCGCCGCGCTGGCAATGGCAGGTCCGGGCTCGCCGCCCAGGCCATCTCGTAGGCGCAGAGCGGGGTGTTCTTCATGGTCGGCTCTGACACCGGCCCCATCAGGAAGGCGATGTCGAGCTCGCGGGCGACAAGCTGATCCCGCAGGTTGACGGACAGGTCCACGTGAATTTCGACGGAAATATCCGGATAGTCCGCATGCAGAATGCGCAGCAGATCCGGCATCCAGGTGTGCACCAGGGTTTCCGAAGCCCCCAGACGGACGGCGCCCCGCAGGGTTTCACCCTCCCCCGCCGATGCCTCGATCTCCGCGGCCAGCGCCATCATCTGCTCCGCCCGGGGCAGCAGATCCCGGCCCGCCGGCGTCAACTGAGCCCGGCGGCCAACCCGGTCGAACAGCTTGACGCCCAGATCCGCTTCAAGGGATGCGATGCGTCCGGAAATTGTCGGCTGGGTCGCGCCCAGCCGGTCGCCCGCGGCGGTAAAGCTGCCCAGTGTCGCCACCCACACGAAGGTTTCGAGATTCTTGAGGTTCATCTGGCTCACCCATGTCCGGTCAGTTCTTTGATCGGGCCCTCTATCCGTCCGTGCCTCCGCTTTGGTATATCCCGCCGCAAGCAGAGACACTATCCGGGAGGGCCTTGGCCCCATGCTGTCCATCGGCGATCTGACCAACCATCCGTTTGACCAGTTCGACATCCCCTCGCTGGTGGCGGAGCGAGCGCACACGCGCGCGGACCACCCCTTTCTGGTGTGGGAGCCGTTTGATGCCCCCCGCCAGGTTTGGACCTACGCAGAATTCGCCCATGTGGTGGACCAGGTGGCCGCCGGCCTCGCGGCGCGCGGGATCAAGTCGGGCGACAGCCTGCTGGTGCATCTGGACAACTGCCCGGAGATCATTTTCGCCTGGTTCGCATCGGCCAAGCTCGGTGCAGTTTGCGTCACCACCAACGCCCGTTCCGCACCGGATGAGATGAGCTATTTCGCCAGTCATTCGGGTGCGGTTGCCGGCATCACCCAGCCGAAATTCGCGGACATGGTGGCCGCCGCCTGCCCCGACCTGAAATGGATCGCGGTCACCGAGACAGACAATGGCGACGCGCCGGCCCACGGCCCCGCGGGCGATAGCTTCAATGCGCTCAAGGCCGACCCAACTGACGCCCCCCGGCGGGTGGCCGACCCCGCCGCGCCCCTGTCGGTCCAGTTCACCTCGGGCACCACGTCCCGGCCAAAGGCGGTGCTGTGGAACCACGCCAACGGCCTGTGGGGCGCGCGTATGTGCGCGCTGCATGAAGACCTGCGCGACACGGATGTGCACCTGATCCACCTGCCGCTCTTCCACACCAATGCGCTTAACTATTCGCTTCTGGCGACGCTCTGGGCCGGCGGCACGGCGGTGGTCTTGCCGCGCTTCTCCACCAGCCGCTTCTGGGAGATTTCCCTGCGCAACAAGTGCACCTGGACATCGCTGGTACCCTTCTGCTCTCGCGCCCTGTTGGATGTGGAAGTGCCGTCCGAGCACCACTATCGTCTGTGGGGCAACGCCTATTGCGCGCCGCCCGACGATGCGCATTTCGG
>JAJFFJ010000154.1 GCA_021776685.1 Alphaproteobacteria bacterium | reverse complement strand
CGAGACAAAGACATTCACCTATGGCGAGCTGAGCGACCTCAGCAGCCGGTTCGCCAACCTGCTCGACAGCCTGGGCATACGCCAGGGCGACAGGGTGGTGGGTGTTCTGCCCCGGGTGCCGGAGACCATGGTCGCCATGCTTGGCTGTTTCAAAGCCGGGGTGGTCTACGTGCCGGTCTTCACCGGTTTCGGTTCGGAGGCGATCCAGTATCGCATTTCCGACAGCGGCGCGAAGGCGTTGATTACCCATCACCGCTTTCGAACCCGATTGCCCCAACCAATTGAGGGCGCGGGAACGGTTGTTGGCGTATCTGACGCCGCTGGCGGCGGCCTGCTTCCTGGCGACCTCGATTTCTGGCGGGTGCTCGACGGACAGTCCGATCGCTATGAGCCAATGCGGGGACCGCGGAATGCCACCGCGATCCTGCTCTACACTTCCGGATCTACCGGGCAGCCCAAGGGCGTCCGCATCTCCAGCAACTTCCCCGCTGCCGTTTGGCCGTATCTCAAATACAGCCTCGACCTGCGCCCGGGCGACCGCTTCTGGCCCACCGGTGACCCTGGTTGGGGCTATGGCCTGATCTGCTACATGGTGGCGATGGCCATGGGTGTTCCGGTGATCTCGGTCGAGGCGGACCCGGCCGTGGATTTTGTGCTGCCGTTTCTGGCGCGGGAAGGCGTGACCAACCTGGCGACGGTGCCAACATTGCTGCGGGGCATCATGGCGCTCGGTGCAGAGGAGATCGCGCAACATCCGGTGGCGCTCCGCTGTATCGGCAGCGTCGGCGAGCCGTTGAATGCAGAGGTTGTCGAATTCTTTCCCAAGGTCTGGGGGGTTACGCCGCTGGACGCCTACGGATCGAGTGAATCCGGGATGCCGATCTGCAATTTCAGCACCATCGATTTGCCGGTCAAGCCCGGGTCAATGGGCCGCCCCGCGCCGGGGTCGGACATGGCGATCGTAGACGACCTCGGCCATCCTGTACCGGTGGGCACCGTGGGCCATATCGGCCAGCGCCGCTCGGAGGAGGGGTACTATTCGCTCGGCTACTGGAACAATCCGGCGATGCCGGACGGGGAACTTCGCGGCGACTGGCTGATGTCCGGCGATTTGGGACGGCAGGAGGCAGACGGCTACTTCTGGTTCGAAGGCCGTGCCGATGATGTCATCAACAGTGCCGGCTATCGCATCGGCCCTTTCGAGGTGGAAAGCGCGATCCTCCGCCATTCTTCGGTGGCCGAGGCCGCTGTGGTTGGCCGCCCGGATCCGGTGCGGGGCGAGAACGTAGCCGCCTTCGTGATCCTCAATCCAGGGGCCGTGGAAACGCCGACCTTACGCGCCGAAATTGTAGACACCGTGAAGGCGGTCCTTGGTAAGCACCAGTATCCCCGGGAGATTACGTTCGTCGACAGCCTGCCCAAGACCGAGACGGGCAAGATTCAACGTTTCCGCCTGCGCCACACCCCCTGACCCCCGCTTCCCTGAAACCGCGCCCCTTACACCTGACTTTTGGAGATGATGATGACCGCTTACGAGCCGATCTATCCGACCCCCGGCTGGCCCGACAAAATGACCTTTTCCCCAGCAGTGCGCGCCGGGGAATTTTTGTACATCTCCGGGATGACGGCGATAGACGATAATCACGAAATCGTCGGTTTCGGCGACATCGCCGAGCAAACCCGGCAGATCTTTCGCCAGATGGGCCCCATCCTGGAAGCGGTCGGCGCAGGCTACGGCAACATCGTCGAGACGACGGACTATTTTCTGACCTTGGATGGCTACCGTGAGACGGCTGATGTGCGCCGGGAATTCTTTCAGGGCCCACCCTATCCGGCGGCGACCGGCGTGTTGGTGGCAGGGTTGATTCGCAAGGACGCGCTGATCGAGATCAAAGCGGTCGCCAGGTTGGACGGCTGAATTCCGGGAGCGCCTATTCCGCTGCGTTTTGCTCCGGCGCGGGCAGGCGGTCGCCGGCAGCATCGACAAGCGCTTTTACCACCTGACCTTTGAGGTCGATGCCAACGCCACACTTGCAGCCCGGACAGCCGACGCAGGCGTCGAGGCCCAGATCGATCGCGTTGTCGAGCGCCGTCTCGCGCCCGGCCTCCGTCGTCAGCGGGTCGATACGGATCATCTGAAGCTTGAGGAGCGAGAAGGGGTTGCCCCAGCGATAGCCCTCCGCCGGGTCGGGTTGGTCGGCCGGGTCCATATCGCCGGGCAGTCCGCCGTCAAAATTGCGCTGGTGCATCGGGCAGTTGTTGAGGCAGGCGTAGCATTCGATGCATGACGTCAGCTCATGATATCCCTCCGGCGCCTCGACATTCAGGTCGTTTCCCTGAGTCGTCTGCAGCCGCCCTCGCATCTGCCGGGCGATACCATCGCGGCGCACCACAAGGTCGCCCACCGCCGGCAGGGTCGCCATCGGGCTGATCTTGTCGCCCTCACGGGCGCGGGCACGGCATGCGATGCGCGGGAGATCGTTGATATCGACCGTGCAGACACCGCAGTTGCGGGCCCGGCAGCCGTAGCGAAAAGCGAGGTCCGGCATGGTCGTCGCCTGCGCCTGCAGCAGGACATCAAGCACCATCGGTTTCTCGTCCTCCGAGCGGCGGGCATAGTCAAACTCAACGACGGCCTCTTCGCCGTCTCGGACGGTGACGATCTCTACTTTCATTTCCCTGCCTTTATGCTCTGGTGCTTTCGCCGATGGCGGCTTCCGCGCTGCCTGTCGACATTTCGGGCGCGCTGATCTCTTCCACCGCGCCCTTGCCCATGATCGCCTGATAGCGCGCCAGCAGCTTTTTGTCCTGCACGCCCTTGGGCAACATGCGCAGCCATTTCAACTGCATCTTCTGCTTGGTCTCCCGCATTTTATAGGAGATCAGGCGCTTCATTGGTGTGCGGTCCCGTTCAAGACGGGCAACCTGCCAGCCATCGTCATTGAGGCGGACCACTGTCGAGTAGGGCTTTGAGAATGCCGAGATATTCTTTTTGTCGTAGCGCACATGGCCGCCCAAGCTGCCGTCGCGCTCCCGTGCGGCGGCGGCGACGGTTTTCGCGCAATCCAGCAAATTGCGCAATTCCTCGAACTCAATATACGCTTGATTCCACATGCCATAGGCCGGGATCGCCACCTCGTCGAGCTTGGCGACACACTCGGCGATCAGTTGGTCCATCCGGTCCAGTTTCTCCGCAGTCCGCATCGGGCCAATATTTGTCCAGGCCTCCTTCTGCAGCTCGAGTTTAAGCGTCGCGGCGGCCAGGGTTCCCTTCTGGCCAAACCGCTTGTTGACCTGATCGATCAGCGGTTGGAAAGCGGCATCCTTGATTTCACTCTTACTCTCGCGCGCATGGGTCGCCGCCGCCTCGCCGGAGCGAGTGCCGAAGACCCCTGCTTCCGTCAAAGACGTGGAGCCGAGCCGGTTGGCGCCAAAGACGCCACCCATCGCCCCGCCGGCGGTGAAGAGACCGGCAATGCCGTGGGCCACGTCGCCATCGCCCAGGCCACCAGCCGAGGCGCCATTGGCATCGGCGCGAATTCCGCCCATGCAATAGTGGGCGCCCGGACGCACCTCCCAGGATTCCTCAATCTTCGCAGCCTTCTTGCCCAACGCCAGGCGGGCGTTGTTGAAGGAGCTGGGCAGGACTGTCTCCACGAACCGCTGGAAGTAAGGACCGGAAAGCGGCAGTTCCTTGTTGGCGGTCATGTCCAGATAGGCGCCGCCGTTGGGGCTGCCACGGCCATCTTCAACAGCGCGCATGATCGCCGCCGCGCATTCGGCGCGTGTCCGCAGAAAAACGCTGTCCAGGATCACCTTGCCATTCTTGTCGCGCAACACGCCGAGATAGCTGGCCATTACCGGCTCGCCGGCGCAGAGCCCCTCATAGGCCGGCGGCGAGGCGAGGCAGAAGGGCAGAAACTGGACCTGTTCCATGTCCACCAGGTCAGCCCCGGCGCGGGCGGCAACCGCGTAGCTGTCGCCCGTATTGCCGCGCATGGTGTCGGTTTTTGGGAAGTAGAGGGTGGCGAGGCCGCCGGCAGCGATCACCACCGAGGGTGCGCGCACGGCGATCAGCACGCCCCGCGCTGCGTCGTAGACCAATCCGCCGACAATGCGCTTTTTCGGGCCCGACCCGTTGGACACATCTTCGGTGGCAAGGTCGAGGAACCAGGCATCCTCCAGGTAATCGACGCGTTTGCCCTGGACGACTGCGTTCCAGTTGGCGTGGCCAAAGGCGATGCCGCTGTTCTTGTGACCGACCGAGCGCCTCCGGTTGTGCCCGCCAAAAGGCAGGGGCCGGGCTTCAGGACCGGAGTCATCTTCCTTGATGGTCGGGCGCAGGCCCTGGACGCGAAAGCGGTCATAGGCCGACTCGCTGTCCTTCGCGAAGGCGTCGGTAATCGCCCGCACCGGAAGATCGCCGCCGGCCATCTTGAGATTTTCCGAAAGCACTTCCTCCGTATCGTCATCAGCGCCTGATCCGCGCACTGTCGCGATACCTTCCGAAATCTTGGTATCGGAAGCACCAATCGGATCCTTCGAAACCGACAGCACGCGGGCGCCGGCTTCCGCCGCCGCGCGGGCTGCCTGGGCACCGGCGCCGCCAGAGCCCACCACGATCACGTCATAGTCCTGCCATTCGATTTCGATTGTCATCATCTGCCCTCCGACCGCGGGCCATTGCAGCCACGGCCCTATCCTCGAAAGTACCCGGTTGAATCCGGACCTTTAAGTGGGTTTTCCTATGCTACTGTCCTAATTGCCAGCAACTTGTCAAAAACAATTGCTTTTTACAAGGGACTAGGCCGACCCGGTCGACCCCCGGTCGGCCAGTGATGTCTATGGCGCAGAAATTGATTCTCGGGCGTTGCAGGTCAACCCTTCAGCTTCAACAATCGCGCAGCATTGCCGCCGGCGATGGCGTCTCGGTCGGCGTCGCTGAGCCCCGGTGTGCGGGCGAGCAGACCAACCGGGTCGTCCTCCGCCATGTCGAAGGGATAGTCGGTGCCGAGCACGATATGGTCACTGCCATACTGCTGCACCAGATACGCCAGCTGATCCGGTGCAAAGACCACCGTGTCGAAATACAGCTTCTTCAGATAGCTGGTCGGCGGGTGCTTGATCTCCCGACAGCAATCCTCCCTGGCGCCCCAGGCATGGTCCATGCGCGCGCCGTAGGCAGCGAGATAGCCGCCGCCATGGGCGACGCAGATCTTGAGGCCAGGATGCCTGTCGAGCACCCCGTCGAAAATCAGATGGCTGACGCAGACGGTCGTGTCGAGCGGGTTGCCGATGATGTTGATGAAATAGTGGTCAGCCAGGCGCTGGCCATCTGAATATCCGTTGGGATGCAGGAACAGGATGATGTCCAGCTCCTCCGCCCGGGCGAAGAATTTGTCGAGGCCTGCGCGGCTCAGTTCGGTCCCCATGACATTGGGATTGAGTTCGATGCCTTTGAATCCGAGCTCGTTAACGCACCGTTCCATTTCGGCCACCGCCAACTCGGGCGCTTGTGCCGGCACGGTGCCAAGGGCGACGAATCGGTCCGGCGTGGTCGCCACCATTTCAGCGATCCCGTCATTCACTGTCTGAGCTACCTGACGGCCCAGATCCGGGTCCGCCCAATAGCAATAGTGGAAGGGCGAAGGCGAAATGAGCTGGATGTCGATTCCGGCAGTGTCCATGTCCGCCAGGCGCCGGTCGACCGAGGTCAGTTGTGGCAGGATGGTTTCCATCTGGGCGCGGTTGACGGCGCTCGTGTGCCCGCTCGCGAAGTGCAGCAGCGGATCCTTGGCCGGATCGAAGACGTCAGCCACCAGCACCTGGGCAGCTCCAATCTGCGCATGACAATGCATGTCCACCACGGGACCGTTGATCTGCGCCCGCGCCTGTGCGCCGCTGGCGGCATCAGCCGGGGCCCGTGCGCCACATGAAAAAAGTCCGTTCATATCTTGGCTCCTTTGCCTTGCCGATCAGCAGATAAGGCATGGTTTGGCTTCCCAGTGATGGCATTTCGGATTAGATATGCGCCACGTCAAAACGCTGAAACAACGGCATCCTGATCGCGGATCAGGGAATTTCGTGGAGGAAACTGTGAGAAGCTCGATTTTGATGATTGTATCCGCTGCAGCCATGGCAGCCACAAGCGTTGCCCATGCCCAGGTGGTTGGCATCGGCACGTCCAAACAGGGCGGTTTCACCTATTCTGCGGGCGCCGCCATCGCCAAGGTCGTCGGCGCTGCAGGGCTGCGCATGCTGGTGCGCCCCTATGGTGGCAGCGGCGTCTATGTACCGGCGGTGAACAAGGGCGAGATCCAGTTCGCCCTCGCCAATGCGCTGGAGACGCGCTACGCGGTCACCGGCACCGGCGCCTATAAGGATCGCCAGCAGCCGAACATTCGTGTCGTCGCCGTGATGCTGCCGCTGCGCGTGGCGATCTTCACGCGCAAGGATTCGCCGATCAAATCCATCGCGGACCTGAAGGGCAAGCGAGTCCCGGGCGTCTTTGGCGCGGCGCGCACGCTCAAGGTGCTGATGGACGGCCAGCTTGCGAATGCAGGCATGACCTACAAGGACGTTCAGATTGTCAAGGCCGCCGGCATTATCGGCAACGCCAATGATTTCATGGCCGGCAAGTCGGACGTGTTCTTCTTCGCCGTCGGCTCCGGCAAGGTGCTGCAGGTGAATGCAAAAGTGGGTGGCATCCGCGCCCTGCCGATCGATCCGTCGCCGGCCGCGATGGCGCGGCTGAAAAAGTTTGTGCCGGTGGCTTATGCCCTGAAAGTGAAGCCCGGCAAGCGTATGGCTGGCATCGTCAAGCCCACCTATGTGATGGCCTATCCCTATCTGGTGCTGACCAGTGCGAAGGTCTCGGATGACATGGCTTACAAGGTGGCCAAGGCGATGCATGACAATCGCAAGGGAATGATCGGGTCGTTCCGGGCCATGGCGGGCTTCAGCCCACAACGCATGGTCACCGAGCTCGGCCCGGTCAAATATCACCCGGGTGCGATCAAGTTCTACAAAGAGAAAGGCATGTGGAAATAGGCCCACATGACTGACCCCGGCCTCGACCCGGGGACCGAGTCACCAGGCGACGACATTGACGGACCGGCTGGACCGGCGGCACGTATTGTCGTCGCCCTGTTCGCGACGCTGGTGACCCTGGCGTCTCTGGGGTGGGCGGCAGATTTGTATCGGGTGACGCTCGATCTTGCCTTCACCACCCAGCAGTTTCTCGCGGCGATCCTGGGGTTGGCCCTGCCGGTGCTGTTCCTCAGCTTTCGTTTCAGCCGGAAACAGCCGAAAGGGCATGTGCCCTGGTTTGACTGGGTGTTTGCCGCGGCCGGTTTCCTGTCTTCAGCCTACGTCGCCTACAATCACACGACCCTGTCAGAGCTGGTTACCGAACGCCCGCTCGACGGTTTGATCGTTGCGTCGATCCTGGTGGTGGTTTGTCTGGAAGGGCTGCGCCGCACCACCGGTTGGGTGCTGTTCTCGATTGTGGTGTTTTTCCTGCTCTACACCCAGGTGGCGGACATCATGCCCGGTGGGTTGCAAGGTCTGCCGACCAGCGCCGACCACGCCATCTATTACGTCACCTGGGATACGCAGAGCATGCTCGGCCTGCCGACCACGGTGGCCTGTACCATCGTTATCGCATTTATCTTTTTCGGCAATCTGCTGTCACGGTCCGGCGGCTCCGCCTTCTTCACTGATTTTGCGGTGTCGTTGATGGGCCGGTTCCGCGGCGGCTCGGCAAAGATCGCCATCGTCGCGTCGGGCCTGTTCGGCTCCATCTCTGGCAGCGCCGTTTCAAATGTTGTGTCCACCGGTGTCATCACCATTCCGCTGATGCGACAGGGCGGCTTTACGCCCCGCCTCGCAGCGGCAATCGAGGCCGTCGCATCCACCGGCGGACAATTGATGCCGCCCATCATGGGCGCAGCGGCCTTTCTGATGGCCACGTTCGTTGAAGAGTCTTACGGCACCGTTGTGCTGGCGGCGCTTTTGCCGGCGATCCTTTATTACGTGGCGCTGTTTATCCAGGTGGATCTGGTTGCGGCGCGAAGTGGCCTCAGACCTGTGGATCCATCACTCATCCCGCGCATCGGCCGTGTCATTCTGATGGGCTGGCACTACCCGCTCGCCTTCGCCGTGCTGATCGGCACGCTCTTCTGGCTGAATGCAGAGCCGGAGACATCCGCGCTCTACGCCTCGGCGACCATCCTGGTCACAGGGGTGCTGTTCGGCTACGGCGGCAAACGCATGCCGGTGCGGGCAGTCTACGACGCCTTGCGACGGACGGGCATCGCCAGCGTCGATATCCTGATGATTTGCGTCGGAGCCGGCATGATTATCGGCGTCCTCAACCTCACGGGATTCAGCCACGCCTTGGCCCAGGTCCTGATCGACCTGGCCGGCGGCAACCTGTTCCTGCTACTGGCGCTCGCCGCGGTGGTCTGCATCATCCTGGGCATGGGCATGCCCACGGCCGGCGTCTATGTTTTGTTGGCAACCCTGGTGGCGCCATCGATCGAAAAGGCTGGCGTCGACAAGATGGCGGCCCATCTCTACGTCATGTATTTCGGCATGATGTCGATGATCACGCCACCGGTGGCGATCGCGGCATTCACTGCCGCCAGCCTCGCCCGTACAAACGCCATGGCCACGGGGATCGCCGCCGTGAGGTTCGGTTGGATCGCCTTCGTCGTGCCGGTCCTGTTCGTCTTTTCGCCGGCATTGCTGATGCAGGGATCAGCCGGCCAGATCGCGCTTGCGGCGGCGACCGCAGTGGTCGGGGTCGCGCTCGTTTCTGCAGCTGTCACCGGCTACATGTTCCGCGTAATGGATGCACCGACCAGACTGGCGGCCGGCGTTGCCGGATTGGCGCTGATGGTGCCGGCCAACGCCTTCCCCGGCGGGGAATGGACCGATGTGGCCGGCCTGGTTCTGGGCGTCGCCGTGGCGGTGAAGGAGTATATGCTGTGGCGGCATACGGATCAGACTTTGACCAGATATTGATCCCCGCTTACCATGCGGGCCTTCGGGCGATAACAACCTTTCAGGAAATCCCCCATGACCAAGAAATATCACCTGATCAGTTCCTTCACCTGACCGTGGGTACAGCGCGCTGTCATTCTGATGCGCGCTAAAGATGTCGAGTTCGACGTCACCTATGTTGATCTTTGGGACAAGCCCGACTGGTTCCTGGAAATTTCACCCCGGGGCAAGGTGCCGGTGCTGAAGGTGGATGATGACATCCTCTTCGAATCCAGCGCCATCTGCGAATATCTCGATGAGATTGTGGCCCCGCAGCTTCATCCCGCCGACCCGATCAAGCGGGCGCGCAACCGGGCCTGGACCGACTTCGTGCACGACTTCTCCGGCGCGCTCGGCAAAATTGGCTACGCCAAGAACGCAGCGGATGTCGAGGCGGCGCTGCCCGCCGCCCGCAAGGCGCTGGAATTGATCGAGGAGGCGCTGGAGAAAGAACGGGAAACCGGTCCCTTCTTCAATGGTCCGGAAATCTGCCTGGTGGACGCTGCCTACGCGCCGCTTTTGCAACGCTTCCGCATGAACGACGCGGTGGCGAATACCGGCTTGCTCGACGGGTTTCCCCTCGTCAGCGCCTGGACCGACGCGCTGCTCGCCAGTGATCTGGTCTCGAAGGCCGTCCCGGACGAGTTCCCCCAGGCCTGGGAGGACAACCACAGGCGACGCGACAGCTACGTCTGGTCTCTGATGCAGGAAGGCCGTGCCGCGGCAGAGTAGGGCCGTGACTTGGTTTCGAAGCTGAGCGCCTAAATGAAAGGAGCGCCCCGAAAAGGGCGCTCCTTATTTGTACAGGCCAATCGCTAGCGGCGGCAGGTAATGTAGTTATAGCCGACACAGTGCGAGCCATTGCAGAAGCGGCGGGAACCGACGACGTAGGTGCGGCCGGGGCGGTAGCGCCCGTAGGCGCCGGCCTGACGATACCCGCGCGTGCGGCAGTACCAGTTCGCACGCGCTGCGCCGCAGTTTCGCGCCCATGTCCAGCAATGGTCGAGAATCGCGCCATTTACCCGCGGGTAGGTGAAGCGGCGGATCGCGCCGCCCCCACCACCGCCGCCGCCACAGCGTCGGAGGGCTGCGACCCGCTGGCTGTGCTCATAGTTGCGCGCGTTCTGCGAAGTCCTGATGCACCAGTTGTAGTGGTTGCCGTAGTTGGCCTGCCAGCGTGAACCGCGATAGCCACACCGGCGTGCAACGTTGGCCCGCTGATGGTTGACTGCGGCCCTGGCGTAGTTTCGGCAATAGGCTGCTGCATTGCCGCCGCCGGTGCAGCGCCGGAGCGAGACGAGGCGGGCGTTGTGCTCCCTGTTGCGGGCGTGTTGAGGCGAGCGTATGCACCAGTTGTAGTGGTTGGCGTAACTGCCGTGCCACCGCGCGCCGCGATAGCCGCACCGACGCACGACATTTGCCCGCTGATGATTGACCGCAGCCGAGGCATAGTTCCTGCAAATCCGGACAGCGTTGCCGCCACTGCCACCTCGGGACTGGCCGTATATTCGCGCGGTCCAGCGGAAGGGCCCGCGCGCCCAATCACAGCTATAGGTGCCAGAGACGAAGTTGCCGCGAATCACGCCCCGATATCGGCAGCCGCGGCCAAGGCCCGGGCCGAAGGTGTCGCGCCGGATAATGGTGACCACGTTGCCGGTCACGCGCATACGCAGAATCGCGCGAACCACCCTGTGCCGGGGGTGCGTCCAGGTCGCGTCGAAGACGTTGGAGCGGCCGCGCCGCCGCCATCGGCCAGTCCATCCCACTTCGCTTTCGGCCCATTGGGTGCCAAGAACGCCTTGTGCGTTCGCACTGTCTGCGCTCCCGACAAGGGTCAGCGCGCCGATCGCAGTGGTAACACCCAGCAACGCCAACATGCGGGCTGGATTTCGGCGGATAGATTGCACGCGTAACATGAGACACCTCCTCATTGTGGTCATCCCGGCAGTTGGCACCCCGGCTGTTGCGGCAATGCCAACTTGCCTTAGGTAAATTATTCACCCGGGCAGAGCGGGATACATTGAGTTGAATCAATCTTGGGAGGCGAAACCTGGCAGAAGCCAGAACCACGGACAGCGCCGCAGCTACTGGCTGGGGCGCTGTCCGTTTCGTGTCTGTGCTATTCAGCGGCCTGGAGTGCGGTTTTCGTCGCGGGGGATCGTGACAGCACCCACAACACACCTGCGACCAGCAACAGGGCAGGGACATCGCCGATCAGATGTCCGAGTTCATGACCGTCCGTGATCGCCTGCGCGGCCATGATCAGTGCGTGCACGATGCTCGACCAGATGGTGAAATCGATCAGGCTCTGGTGTTTGGCCGGATCGCGGGCGGCAAGGATCAGGAAAAGCCCGAGCACAGCGTAGACGCCGCAGATCATCTGCAAATAGTACTCGCCCTGGCCGCCGTGCCAGATCCAGCCGGCCGGCCAGATCAGGCCCATCGGATAGATACAGAAAAAGATGACGCCGAAGGCAACGAGCGCGATGCGTAGAAGTTTGTCTTTGCTCAGGCTGTTCATGGTGCGGTTCCCTTTAAGGTGCGGTTTTGATGACGTCCCGATACTGACTGTGGGGCGTCATGGTCGCTTGAGGGATTCATGAACTTTTGCCGGATATTTCGTGGGGATTGGGATTTTGCCCCAAATTCCGGCTCGTATTCCGGCCTTAGCCCATCCGCATGCCCCCGGAAATGGTGATCGTCTGACCGGTCATGCCATCGCTTTCGGATGACCCCAGATAGACGGCGATGTTTGCGATTTCTTCGGGCTGAAGCGCCCTGCCCATAGGCACCCGAGAGATGGCTGCCGCCTTGAAATCCTCGAATTCGACGCCGAGGCGGTCCGCGTGGGCCTTAAACTCGTTGATCATGTCCGTCTCGACGAATCCTGGGCAGATCGCGTTCACGTTGATTGGGATGCCGGCATTTTCGAGAGCCGCACACCGGGTGAGCGCCACGACTGCATGCTTGGACGCGTTATAGGCAGCCTGGTTCGGGCTTTCCCATTTGCCGGCAGTGGACGCAATGTTGACGATTTTGCCGGCGCCCTTCTCCTGCATGTGGCGGAGCGCCCGCTGCATCACGTGGAAGACCCCATAGACGTTGACCTTCATGACGGAGTCGAATTCGTTGGCTGTGTATTCAGCAAAAGGGCGTCCCACATAAACGCCGGCATTATTGACGACGATATCCACCTGCCCGAGGGCATCGACCGCGGCGGCAAACATGGCGTCCACTTCAGCCTCGTCGCTGATTTCCGCGCCATGGCACACCACCTGGCCGCCATGGCCGGCCACCGCCTTTTGGGTATCGGCTAGATTGGCCTCAGAAGTTGCGGTGAGAAACAGATCAGCCCCGCCGCGCGCATAGGCCTCGGCAATTGCGCGGCCAATGCCGCGGCTTGCTCCCGTGATCAATGCCCTGCGGCCTGACAGGCGTCCCGGTTGGTCTTTGGACATGGTTGCCTCCCCCTTGTCTGGTGCGCTGCCGGTCTAGCACGGGCATTCCGCACAGGCGACGCCGGTTTGAAGTTCCGGCCGAGACAGCGTAGGAATCGCTCTCATGAAAAAGCTTGGCGTCACGAACCTGTCCCCAAACCGCGAAGACTATCTTGCTGCCGCGGAAGCGCTGGTGCCGGTGCTGCGCGAGCGCGCTGCGGCCTGCGAGACGCACCGGACCCTGCTGGACGAGACGGTTCAGGACTTCCATCGCACCGGGCTGTTTCGCATTCACCAGCCGGCCCGGATGGGCGGCGCAGAGCTGGATTTGCGCATGTTCATCGATGCAGGTGCAGTGGTGGCGCGGGGGTGTCCCTCCAGTTCCTGGAACCTGGTCAATCTCGGCAGTCATCACTGGATGCTGGCCATGTGGCCGTCAGACACCCAGGACGACATCTGGAATGAAGACCCCGATGCCCTGATTGCATCCGCCTTCATCTTTCCTGCAGGCAAGGCGCGGCGGGTGGATGGCGGCTATTTGTTGTCAGGTCGGTGGCCATTTTCCAGCGGCGTCGACAACAGCGCCTGGAACATGCTGGCCGGCCTGGTGGCGGACGACCCGCCGGAACCACGTGTGTTTCTGGTGCCTGCTGGGGACTACACGGTGATTGATACCTGGCACGCGGCCGGCCTGCGCGGCACCGGCAGCAAGGATGTGGAATGCGCGGATGTCTTCGTGCCGGAGGATTATTCCGTGTCCGCGGCGGCCATGCGCGATGGCACGGCGCCGGGCACGGCAGTCAATCCGGGACCGCTCTACCGTATTCCGACTTTCGCGGTGTTTCCCTACATCCTGGCCGGCGTTGCCTTGGGCGCGGCCGAAGGCGCGCTGGAGACCTATACCGAGGCCACGGGTGCGCGTGTCGGCAGCTATACGGGGGAAAAGCTGGCGGATCAGCAGGTTTTGCAGGTCAATCTGGCGGAAGCCGCCGCGATGATCGATGCTGCCGGCGCCCTGTTACGAAAAAATGCCGATGAAGCCATGGCGATGGCCACCGGGGTGCAAACAGCGGATTTGGCAACCCGCGCGCGCTGGCGGCGTGACGCGGCTTTCGCCACTGACCTGTGCCGCAAATCGGTCACCCGGCTGTTCGAGGCCAGCGGTGCGGCCGCGCTTTACGACTCCAGCGCGATGCAGCGTTATTTTCGGGATATACAGGCGATCTGCAGCCATGTGGGCTTCAGCATGAATATGAATGGCGCCACCTGGGGCCGCATCGCGCTCGGATTGCCCACCGATAACCCGAATATCTGAGCGCCCGATTATCTAAGGGGAGGGGCCTTGCAGAAACCATTCGCTTTGGTGTTCGCGTCGGCGGTGATGATCGCTGTGATGTTCTGGCTGGTGCCGGAGCTGACCAAAAGGCTGGGGCCGGCACACGGTTATCTGGCGGTGTTCTGCATCTATTGGTTCGCCTTCTGCCTGCCCATGGGGTTGATCTTCCAGTCGCGGCGCAGCTTGCGCACGCGGTTTGGTCTGGCTGTGGGCCAATACCGGTGGGTGCCGTGGCTCGCCGTCGGGCTCGTCGTGCTGATCGGTGTGGTCAGCATCGCCAAACTGCCGCCCGGTGTCACAGCGGTGGTCGTGGGCATCGCGTTCGCCGCCGCCGCCATCAACGGTGTGCTCGAGGAGTTTTTCTGGCGCGGCGCGTGGTTGGAGCAATCGGTTGGCCGATGGCCGTTTCAGGCGCTCGGCTGGGTGTTGTTTGTCGCCTGGCACGTGCCGCTGACCTTTGCCCACGGCGTCGTCGTCGAAGGCGGGCCGCTGGCGATGGTGGGAGGTGCAGCGTTCCTCGGCGCGGTCTGGGCCGTGATCGCCTGGCGCACAGAGCGTATCGGCTGGACGGTGATCAGCCACATGGGCGTCAACGCCTTCACTTTCATCGGCCTGGTGGCCACGAATTTCATGTGAGACAGGGGACTAGGGCGTCGCCCAAAGCGGCAGTGCAGCCACCCGTTCGGTGGGGCTGATGATCTCGCGTTGGCCAGGAACGATGGCCAGAGAATCGGCTTCGGATTCCTTGGTTCGGCGCAGGATACCGTAAGTGGCCGACATGGCCCGGGCGACTGCCCAGCGGGCGTCACCGCGGTTCAGATAGTTGCCGAGGAACATGGCGGCGAACAGATCGCCTGCGCCGTGGCTTTTCACATCCACATAAGGTGTGGTCGCCTGGAAGGCCTGATCGCCGGCCACCAGCAAAACGCTCACCTCATCATCATGGCGGATGCCGCTGACGACCACCGCGCTCGGGCCCAACTCCAGGAGTTTTTTGGCGGCGTTGGCGGCGGCGTCGACGTCGTCGAATTCTTCACCGGTCAGGTAGGAGAGCTCCCAGGCGTTGGGCATCAGCACATCCGCCCGGGCGGCGGCCTGGTCTTTATAAAATTCCTGCAGCGCTTCCGGCACATAGGCGCCGCCGTCTTTCTCGCCCATCACCGGATCCAGAATGAACAGCGCCTCCGGGTTCGCCCGGCGCACCTTGTCGACCACTTCGAGCAATGCTTCGCCGGTCTTCGGGTCGCCCAGATAGCCGGAGATCACCGCGCGGCAACGCTCTAAGGCGCCTCTGGCCTCCAGCTCGCTGACAATATCGCGGATGTCGTCTGGATGGTGAATGCCGCCTTTATGGCTGCCGAAGGCCGGGTGGTTGGAAAAAGTCACCGTGTTGATCGGCCAGACCTCGTGACCCAGCCGTTCCAGCGCAAAGGACGCCGCGCGGTTGCCGACGCGGCCATAGGAGACGAAAGACTGGATAGAAAGTATGCTCATCTGCAGATGATTGAGACAGCTCTGGCGCAAAAGGTTAGCGTCATGCTCTATCACCGAAAGCGTTAACGATCCATTTACCATGACCTCACCTGACCCCCTGGTATCTGAAAACCTTGATAACCCGACGGCTCGGCCTCGTCGTTCGCTCCTCTACATGCCGGCATCCAACGCGCGGGCGTTGGAGAAGGCGCGGGATCTGCCAGCGGATGGCGTGATTTTCGATCTGGAAGACGCGGTGGCGCCGGCGGAAAAGGAACGGGCCCGGGAACAGGCCGTGGCGGCGGTGAAGGCCGGTGGCTATGGCCAGCGCGAGGTGATTATCCGGGTCAACGGTTTCGATGCAGCGTGGGGGCATTTCGACCTGCCCAAGGTGGCGGTCAGCGGCGCCGACGCGATCCTCCTGCCCAAAGTTGAGAGTGAAGATCAGGTCTGGCACCTGGAAAGCCTGATGGACCAGTGGGGCGCGCCTGCGGATATGGCCATCATGTGCATGATCGAGACGCCTCTGGGAGTGCTCCATGCGGCAGAGATCGCCGCGGCGTCGTCCCGGTTGACCGCCTTCGTCATGGGGACCTCCGATCTGGCGAAGGACATGCGCACGCTGCATACGGCGGACAGGCTTCCGCTTCTCGCGCCTCTCAGCATGGCTGTTATGGCGGCACGCGCCAATGGTCTGGCCATCGTCGACGGCGTGCATCTGAACCTGGAAGACGACGACGGCCTGGCGCGCGCCTGCCGCCAGGGACGTGAACTGGGGTTCGATGGCAAAACCCTGATCCATCCAAAGCAGATCGCCGCCGCCAACGACGCCTTCGCGCCGTCAGAGCAGGAGTTGACCGACGCGCGCAAGATCATCGCCGCCTTCGAGGTTGCGGCGGCTGACGGCAAGGGCGTGGTCGTTGTTGACGGCCGGTTGGTGGAAAATCTCCATGTGGCGGAGGCGCATCGATTGTTGGCCCTCGCCGTGAAGATTGCCTCGGTCTGATCCATCCATCCCCGCCCAGCGGTTGAAGCCACGCCGTCGCGTTGACTTGGGTGGGGGTGGGCACTAAACCCAAAGCACGAATTCTACTGCCGCGCTGGCTCGGTTTGCCGGCATTGGCGCTCCTGAGGGAGAACACCCTATGGCATCGAACGACGCGCCGGTGGCGCGGCCGCGGCCGCTGTCACCGCATATCGGCATTTACCGCTGGCAGTGGACCATGGCGCTGTCAATTCTGCACCGGCTCACCGGCATCGCGCTCGTCATCGGCACGGTTGCCTTTGGCTGGTGGATCATTGCCGCGGCAGCCGGCGGCGAACATTACGCAACATCGCAATGGTTCTGGGGTACCTGGCTGGGCCGGATCATGCTGTTCGGCTGGACCCTCTGCCTCTTCTATCACCTGTGTAATGGCATCCGACATCTGATCTGGGACGCCGGCGGCGCGCTGGCGTTGGGTCCGGCGAAGGCCACCGGGATTCTGGCATTGCTGGCTGCAGTGTTGCTGACGGTGGTCGCCTGGGTCATCGCCTATGGCCTGTTGTAGGAGGCAGAGATGACAGATTTTCGGACTCCCATGGGCCGCGTGCGCGGCCTCGGTGCAGCGAAAGAAGGCGTCGAGCATTGGTGGGCGCAGCGCCTGACGGCGATCGCTTTGATCCCGCTGACCCTTTGGTTCGTCGTTGGTGTGGTCACCCATGTGGGCGCGCCTCATGCTGCGGCGCTTGCCTGGCTGGGCCAGCCCTGGAACGCGGGATTGATGATCCTGTTTATTGTCGCGGCGTTTCATCACGGACAGTTGGGTATGCAGGCCGTGATTGAGGACTACGTCCATAAAGAGTGGCTGAAACTGACCCTGATCGTCGGCATCCGCTACGCGGCTATTGTCCTTGGCCTGGCAGCGATCCTGGCGCAGCTTTGGATCGTGTTTGGCCGGGCAGCACCGGTCGCCGGCGGATAAAGAAAAAGCAGGAACCAGTCTCAGGCAACGCAGCGATAGGCTAATGAAAGCGGCTCAGGCAGCGAAGCGGTAGACCAAAGAAAACGGCCTCAAGCAACGAAGCGGTAGGCCAAAGAAACGGCCTCAAGCAGCGAAGCGGTAGGCCAAAGAAACCGGTCTCAAGCAGCGAAGCGGTAGACCAAAGAGAGACTCAACATGGCGAAAGCCTACGAAATCACTACCCACGAATATGATGTCGTTGTCGTCGGCGCCGGCGGTGCGGGTCTGCGCGCCACCTTCGGCATGGCGGAAAAAGGCCTGAAGACTGCGTGCATCACCAAGGTCTTTCCAACCCGGTCCCACACCGTGGCGGCCCAGGGCGGTATCTCGGCGGCGCTTGGCAACATGGGCGACGACGACTGGCGCTGGCACATGTACGACACCGTCAAGGGCTCGGACTGGCTCGGCGACCAGGACGCCATTGAATATATGTGCAAGGAGGCGGCCGCGGCCGTCATCGAGCTGGAGCATTATGGCGTGCCCTTCAGCCGCACGCCCGAGGGAAAGATCTACCAGCGCGCTTTCGGCGGCATGACCACCAATTATGGCGAGGGCATTGCCCAGCGGACCGCCGCTGCAGCCGACCGTACCGGTCACGCCATTCTGCATACGCTTTACCAGCAGTCGCTCAAGCATAATGCCGAGTTCTTCATCGAGTATTTCGCCCTCGACCTGCTGGTCGAGGATGGCGAGGTGATGGGCGTTGTCGCGTGGAACCTGGACGACGGCTCCATCCATATCTTCCGGGCGCACCAGACTGTTCTGGCGACCGGCGGCTATGGCCGGGTCTACTTCTCCTGCACGGGCGCGCACACCCAGACTGGCGACGGCACGGCCATGGCGCTGCGCGCCGGCCTGCCGGCCCAGGACATGGAGTTCATCCAGTTTCATCCCACCGGCATTTATGGCGCCGGCGTGCTGATCACCGAAGGCGTGCGCGGGGAGGGCGGTTTCCTCACCAACAGCGAGGGCGAGCGCTTCATGGAGCGCTATGCGCCATCCGCGAAGGACCTCGCATCGCGGGACGTGGTCAGCCGATCCATGACCATGGAAATCCGCGAGGGGCGCGGTGTGGGCGAGGATGGCGACCACATCTTCCTGCATATCGACCATCTGGACCCTGAGGTCATCGGCAAACGCCTGCCTGGTATTTCTGAAAGCGCCCAAATCTTCGCGGGTGTCGACGTCACCAAAGAGCCGATCCCCGTCCTGCCCACCTGCCACTACAATATGGGCGGTGTGCCGACCAACTACAGAGGCCAGGCGCTGATCCCCAAGGATGGCAACCCGGATACGACCGTGCAGGGGCTGATGGCCATTGGCGAGGCAGCCTGCGTCTCCGTCCATGGCGCCAACAGGCTCGGCTCAAATTCGCTGCTTGATCTGGTGGTTTTTGGCCGCGCGGCCGCGATCCACTGCGCAGAGACCATCGAGCCCGGCGAAAGCCACAAGCCGCTGAAAAATGGCGCTGCTGACCTGGCGCTGGACCGGCTGGACAGGTTCCGTTACGCCAAGGGTTCCACCTCCACATCCCATGCGCGGCTGGAGATGCAGCGGGTGATGCAGAATCACTGCGCCGTCTTCCGCACCGGCGAGGTGTTGCAGGAAGGCGTCGAGAAGCTGGAGCAGGTCTGGGCCATGCGTCAGGACCTGAAGGTGGAAGACAGTTCGATGATCTGGAACTCCGATCTGGTGGAGACCATGGAATTCGACAATCTGATCTATCAGGCCATGGTGTCGATCAAGTCCGCGGTCAATCGCGAGGAGAGCCGGGGCGCCCATGCCCGCGAAGACTTCCCGGACCGCAACGACGACCAGTGGATGAAGCATACGGTCAGCTGGTGCGACGAGGGCGGCGGCGTCCGCATCGACTATCGCCCCGTGCACATGAATACGCTGACCAACGAGGTGCAGCCGATCCCGCCGAAAGAACGGGTGTATTGATTTTGACCGGCACCAGTAAATTGGGCGACGGTCACGACTTGGGAAACACGCATGGTTGAATTCTCACTGCCGCGAAACTCGAAAGTCGGCAAGGGCAAGGTCTGGAAGGCGCCTCAGGGCGCCACCAATATCCGCCGTTTCCATATCTACCGGTACGACCCGGACCAGGACGCCAACCCGCGCCTCGACACCTATGAGTTGGACATGGACACCTGCGGGCCGATGGTGCTGGACGCGGTTATCAAGATCAAAAACGAGATGGACGCGACGCTTACCTTCCGGCGCTCCTGCCGGGAAGGGGTCTGCGGCTCCTGCGCGTTCAACATCGACGGCACCAACACGCTCGCGTGCACGACACATCTGTCGGACATCAAGGGTGACGTGAAGATCTATCCGCTGCCCCACATGCCGGTGATCAAGGATCTGGTGCCGGACCTGAACCAGATGTACGCCCAGCTCGCCTCGGTCGAGCCGTGGCTCAAGACCCATACGCCCGCGCCGGAGCGGGAGCGGCTGCAGAGCGAGGAAGAGCGCGCCAAGCTGGACGGCATGTGGGAATGCGTCCTTTGCTTCTCCTGCTCAACCAGCTGCCCGAGCTACTGGTGGAACGGCGACCGCTATCTGGGCCCTGCCGTCCTGTTGCAAGCCTATCGCTGGATCGCGGACAGCCGGGACGAATTTACCGGCGAGCGGCTGGACCAGCTGGAGGATCCCTTCCGGCTCTACCGCTGCCACACGATCATGAACTGCACCAAGACCTGCCCCAAGCACTTGAACCCGGCCAAGGCGATTGCCGAGATCAAGAAACTGATGGTGATGCGGCGGTAGGCCTTTTGCACAAGTCGAGATAGCGTAGGGGCGGGTTTCAAACCCGCCCCTACGTCGTTCAGCACACCGGGAGAAGGAACACTCATGGCCGAATACACGCTCTACGGCTTCGCGCAGTCCGGCAACAGCTACCGGGCCGCCTTGATGCTTAATCTGGTGGGTGCGGACTGGGAGCCGCGCTTTGTCGACTTTTTTGCCGGCGAGACCCGCTCCGCCGAGTACCGCGAAAATGTCAACGAAATGGGCGAGGCGCCGGTCCTGGCCTTTGGCGATACGAAGATCAGCCAGTCGGGTGTGATCCTCGACTTTCTGGCGGAGAAATTCGGCAAGTTCCGCTGGGAGAGCGAGGATGAGCGCCGGGAAATCCTGCGCTGGCTGCTGTTCGACAACCAGAAATGCGCCGGCTATATGGGGCCGCTTCGTTTCCTGCGCACGATTTTGAAGGCGGGCGAGACCGATGTGGTGCAATTCCTGCACGGCCGCATGACCCAGTCCCAGGAAGTCCTCGACAAACACCTGACCGGGCGGGACTGGATCGTCGGAAACCGACCGACCATCGCGGACATTTCCATGACGGGCTATTTCTACTGGCCGGAGGAAGTGGGCTACGATCTTGCCGCCTATCCAGGCATCGCGGCGTGGCTGGACCGGGTCAAGACGCTGCCGGGTTGGGAACACCCCTACGAGATCCTTCCCGGCCACCCGCTACCGGAAAAAGCCTGAACCCGTTAGAATGCCTTGAACAAAATAAACCGCCTGAGAGGAGAAGACCTATGATCACCGCCATCGTGAATTTCAAGCTGCCGGACGGTCTGACCGAAGACTCGGCTGCCAAACTGTTCCAGGAAACCGCCCCCCGCTATCAAGGCATGGCCGGTCTGGTCCGCAAATACTATCTGCACGATCCGGAGACCGGCATCGGCGGCGGCTGCTATCTGTTCGAGGACCGGGCCGCGGCGGAAGCCATCTTCAACGACGACTGGCGCGCGCTGCTGAAAGAAAAATACGGCGCCAGCCCCGACGTGCGCTACTTCCAGACGCCCGTGATTGTCGATAATGCCAGCGGAAATATCGATCTGGCTGCCGAATAGGCCGGCGACACCGCGGACCTGTCATGCTGCCTGACGGCACAATCTGGCTGGGTAATCGCTCGATTACAAAGCCGGCCCTGGGCGAAGATGCTCAGCGCGCCGCGGCAGGGCTGCGCGCGCTCGGCATTGGCGGCGGCGATGTGGTCGCCGTCTTCATGCGCAATGATTTTCCGTTTCCCACGGCGGTGACGGCCGCCAATCTGGCCGGCGCCTATGCGACGCCGATCAACTGGCATCTGCGCGGTGACGAAGTGTCGGCGATCCTGGCCGACTGCCGTGCAGCGGCGCTGGTGATCCAGGCGGATCTGCTGCCGGTGGTCGAAGGGCATGTACCGGAAGGCACCCGGTTGATCGTTGCCGAGACGCCTGTAGAGGTAGCCGCCGCCTATGGTCAGGCGGCAACCCCGGTGCCGGACGGCTTTCTGAACTGGCAGGCGCTGATTGATGATAACGCCCCGCTCGCCGATCCGGTAACCGGCCGCTTCACGATGATCTACACCTCCGGCACCACGGCGCAGCCCAAGGGCGTCACCCGGGCAGTGACCGACCCGGCGATGCTGGCACTCGGCGGCAGGTATGCGGCGGAAATGTTTGGCCTGCGCCACGGCATGAGTGCGGCGTTAACCGGCCCTGTCTATCACTCCGCGACTTATTCCTACATGACCAGCTCGCTGCGGCTGGAAGGCGACATGACCCTGATGCCACGGTTTGACGCCGCGGAATTACTGCGCCTGATCGAACTGCGCGGGCTCAGCCATATGCACATGGTCCCGACCATGTTCACGCGCCTGCTCCGCCTGCCGGAAGAGGTGCGCAGCCGTCACGATCTGAGTTCCCTCGAGCACATCATTCACGGCGCTGCGCCCTGTCCGCCGGAAGTAAAGCGCGCCATGATCGAATGGTGGGGCCCGGTGATCTGGGAATATTACGGCTCCACGGAAGCCAGCATCTCGACCATTATCGGCAGCCAGGACTGGCTGGAACGACCCGGCTCCGTTGGTCCGCTGTTCGAGGGACGTGATGTGGAAATCCGGAACGAGGGCGGCGATGCGCTCCCGATGGGCGAGCAAGGCGAGATTTTCATCAAGCTGACCGACAACACGGCGTTCACCTACCGCAACCGCCCTGATCTCGACCCGGAGACCCAGGGCGGGGTCTGGTTTTCCAACGGCGACGTGGGGTATTTCGACGAAGACGGCTTTCTGTATCTGTGTGACCGCGCCAAAGACATGATCATCTCCGGCGGCGTCAATATCTTCCCCAGCGAGATCGAGGCGGTGATCATCGGTCATCCGCAGGTTCGGGACTGCGCCGTCTTCGGGATTCCCGATCCGGAGTATGGCGAAGCGATTGCCGCCGCGGTGGAGGCAGATGGCGACGTGACCAGCGAGGCCATTCAGGCTCTGGTGACGGAGAAGCTGGCCCGATATAAAGCGCCTCGTGTTGTGGAATTCCACGACAGTCTGCCGCGTGAAGACTCAGGCAAGATATTCAAACGAAAACTGCGCGATCCCTTCTGGGAAGGCCAGGCCCGCAAAATCTGACGAGGTTCCCATGTCACTCCCCGCTTCCCTTGAAGGCCGTCTGTCGCTGCCGTTGATCGGCGCGCCGCTCTTCATTGTCTCGAATCCTGATCTTGTGATCGAGCAGTGCAAGGCGGGGATCATCGGCTCTTTTCCAGCGCTCAATGCCCGGCCGAAAGAAATGCTGGACGAGTGGTTGACCCGGATCACCACGGAGCTCGACGCCTATCAAACCGCCAATCCGGACAAGCCGGTGGCGCCTTTTGCGGTGAACCAGATCGTGCACAAGTCGAACGACCGGCTGGAGCATGACGTGGAATTGTGCGTGAAGCACAAGGTGCCGGTGGTGATCACCAGCCTGCAGGCGCCCACAATGGTCGCGGGCCCGATCCACAGCTATGGCGGCCTGGTGTTCCACGATGTCACGAACATTTACCACGCCAAGAAAGCGCTGGCGGAGGGGGCGGACGGCCTCATTCTTGTGTGCGCTGGCGCGGGCGGTCATGCGGGCACGTTGAGCCCTTTCGCGCTGGTGGCGGAGGTGCGTGAATTCTTCGACGGACCGATCATCCTTTCAGGCTCCATGGCCACCGGCGACCAGGTGCTGGCAGCGCAAGCCATGGGCGCGGACCTCGCCTATCTTGGCACCCGCTTCATCGCGACCAAAGAAGCCAATGCGGAACAGCGCCACAAGGACATGGTGGTTGAGAGCACGTCCGAAGACATCGTCTACACCAACCTCTTCTCCGGTGTGCACGGCAACTATCTGTCGAAAAGCGTCGAGGAACTGGGCATGGATCCGAAGGATCTGCCCGAGGGCGACAAGTCGAAGATGAACTTCGGCTCCACCGGCCTCGGCGGCGACGGCGACGTCAAAAAGGTCTGGAAGGATATCTGGAGCGCCGGGCAAAGCGCCGGCATGGTCAAGGAAGTGGCGCCGGCGGGCGAGGTGGTCGCCAAACTCCGCGCCGAGTATGACGCCGCCAAGGCTCGCCTCGCCGGCCAGAGCGCGCCGTATCAAGTCACCGCGGAAGCCGCCGAATAGACCTACCGCAGCTTGAAGACCAACTTGCCCTTCAGGTGGCGCGCTTCGCTAACCTTGTGGGCCTCGGCAGCATCGCTCAGGGGATAGGTTGTGATCTCCGGGATCTGGATGGCGTCTGCCTCATAAAGTTCGACGATTCGATCCAGAAAGGGCCGGTCGCGGCCGACGGCCGGGCGGAGGGACTCCACATCATCCCGCGGGCAATCCGGTGCGGTCATGCCAGAGGCGATGAAGGCGGCGCGGCCGCCGGGGCGCAGCACGGCGAATGAGCGTTGCTCCACATCGCCGCCCACCGTGTCGAAGACAGCGTCGATGCCGGACAGCACCTCGGTGAAGTCCTGACTGTGATAGTCGATCACCTGATCCGCCCCCATGGCCGTGACATAATCATGGTTGGCCGGGCTTGCGGTGGTGATGACCGTCGCCCCAATGTGCTTGGCAAGCTGGATCGCGAAGCTGGCGACGCCGCCCGCGCCGCCCTGGATCAGGATGGATTCGCCGGGTTGCAGGTTGATGGTGTGCTCAATGGAGACGATGGCGGTCAGCCCGGTGAGCGCCAGTGCCGCTGCCTGGGCATGGCTTAAACTGTCAGGCTTCCGCGCCAGAACACTCGCCTTTTCCGCCACCTTTTCGCAATAGGTGCCTTCGTGGCCCGGCACCAGCACGCCGAAAACTGCGTCGCCAATGGCGAAGTCGTTGACGCCGTCGCCCAGTTCCGTGACCACGCCCGAGAAATCCCGGCCCAGGATATAGGGGAAGGTCTGGATCGGATTGCCATATTCGCCAGACCGCACCTTCCAGTCGGCGGCGTTCACGGTGGACGCGTGGATATCCGCGACCACCTCGCCGGGCGCGGCTATCGGGTCCGGCAGGTCGCCGTAGATGAACACGTCCGGTCCGCCGTGGCGGTCGATATAGGCTGCTTTCATGTTCTTCCCCCCAAGAATTGAATTGCTGAAGCGCCGGGCTTGATGGTCCGCCCCAATTGCTCCATTGGGATGCCCGCGCTACCTTTGACGTCAAGATAGACTACCCGACCCCAAGGTCGAGCCCCCGGGAAGCGACATATGAAACTTACCGACACCCAGATCGAGGATTTCCATCGCGACGGTTATCTGATGCTGCCGAACCTGTTCGATGCGCAGGAGGCGGCTGTCCTGGCGGAAAATGCCGAGGCGGTTTACGCGCTCGACCGGGAAGAGGTAGTGCGGGAGAAGGGCAGCAAGAGCGCCCGCACCGCCTTCGCGGCCCATCAGTATAACGAGGCCTTCGCCCGCCTGGGCCGTCACCCGCGGTTGGTGGAACCGGTGATGCAACTGCTCGACGGGCCGGTCTACATGCACCAGTACAAGGTCAACGCCAAGGCGGCCTTCGACGGTGATGTCTGGCAGTGGCATCAGGACTATGGCACCTGGGCCCGGGATGACCTGATGCCCGAGGCCCGCGCCATGAACATCGCTGTCTTTATCGATGACGTGACGGAATTCAACGGCCCGCTCTGGCTGATTCCCCATTCCCACCGGGAAGGGGTCTACGAAGCAGGGCACGACCTGCAGACCACCAGTTATCCGCTCTGGACCCTCGACAACGCCAAGGTGGCGGAACTGGCCGGGCAGGCCGGCATCTTCTCCGCCAAAGGCGAGGCCGGCACCGTGCTCATGTTCTATTCAACAATGGTGCACGCCTCCTCGCCCAACATGTCTCCCTGGGGCCGCTCCATTGTATATCTGTCGCTCTGCCACGTGGACAATCACATCCGCCAGTTCAAACGCCCGGAATGGATCGCCCACCGGGATTTTGCACCGATTGAACCACTGCCGGACGGCTGCCTCAGGGAACTGGCGCCTGCGGCCGCGGCGGAGTAGGGCAAATGAACCTCTACACTCTTCTCCAGCAGCGTGAGGCCAACGACAACCCGGTGCGCGTGGGCGTCATCGGCTGTGGCAAGTTCGCGTCGATGTATCTGGCGCAGGCGTTGCGGACGCCGGGCATGCATGTGGTGGCGATTGCCGATCTCAACCCGGACAATGCACGCGAGAATCTGGCGCGGATTGAGTGGCCCGCCGAACAATATGCAGCGCGGGATTTCGACGATGCCCGCCGCACCGGTGGCACCTGGATCACCGACGATGTGAGTGCTCTGTTCGCAAGCACCACCATTGAAGTTGTGATCGATGCCACCGGCGATCCGCCGGCCGGCGTGCGTCACGCGCTGATGGCGTGCGAGGCAGGTAAATCGATCATCATGGTCAACGTGGAAGCGGACGTGCTGGCCGGACCCCTGCTGGCGAAGAAGGCGCGGGAATCGGGCATCGTCTATTCGCTCGCCTATGGTGACCAGCCGGCGCTGATCTGCGATCTGGTGGACTGGGCGCGGGCGGCCGGCTTCGACGTGGTCGCCGCCGGCCGCGGCCACAAGTGGAAGCCGGAGTTCCGCTACTACACGCCGGACAATGTCTGGGACGGCTACGGCCTCAGCCCGGAGCAGGCGGCGCTGGGCGGGATGAACCCGAAGATGTTCACTTCGTTTCTGGACGGCACCAAGCCTGCCATCGAAAGCACCGCCGTGGCGAATGTTACGGGCCTCACGCCCGCGCCCCACGGCCTCAACTTTCCGCCGGGACGCATTGACCAGATTCCGAACCTTTGCCGCCCGATGGCGGAAGGCGGCGTTCTCGATCACAAGGGCCAGGTGGAGGTCATCAGTTCGCTCGACGAGACCGGCGAGTTGATCGACTACAACATCCGCTACGGCGTCTTCGTGGCCTTCGAGGCGGCCAACGATTATGTAGCGCGCTGCTTCCGGGAATATGGTCTGGCGACCGACGATTCCGGCCGCTACGCGGTCATGTACAAACGCTGGCACCTGATCGGATTGGAGTTGGGCATCAGCGTCGCGAGCGTCGGTATCCGGCGGGAGCCTACAGGTTCCGCCACGGGGTGGCGCGCAGATGCGGTGGCCACGGCGAAGCGGGATCTGGCTGTAGGCGACATGCTGGACGGCGAAGGCGGCTACACCGTATCTGCAAAACTGATGCCTGCCGCCGCCTCGCTCGCCGATGGTGCCTTACCAATCGGCCTCGCCAGCAACGTCAAGGTCATCCGGCCGGTGGCAAAAGACCAGACTGTCACCTGGGCAGATGTACAGGTCGACAATACGGACACCGCCGTCCGCGTCCGCAAGGAGATGGAAGAAACCTTCGGCGGCGCCTTCGCTCAGGCGGCGGAATAACTCATGAGTGTGATGATCGTGACGGGCGGTAGCCGGGGCATTGGCGCTGCTGTGGCGCGAGCCGCCGGGCTCGCCGGTTACGGCGTCGTGGTCAACTATTTGCGCGATGCGGAGGCTGCGGGCAGCATCTGTGCAGATATCGCCAGCGACGGCGGCCGGGCCGTCGCCTGCCAGGGAGACATGGCGGTGGTCGACGATGTGGCGGCTTTATTCGAGACGGCAGAGCGCGATCTGGGCCCCGTGACGGCGATGGTCAACAATGCCGGCGCAACAGGGCTCGCGGGCCGGCTGGACGAGGCCGATCCGGACATGATCCGCCAGGTCGTCGACCTGAACCTGACCGGCCTGATCTATTGCCTGCGGGCGGCCGTGCAGCGGATGTCGACCCGTCATGGCGGCCAGGGCGGCGCCATCGTCAATATTTCTTCCCGAGCGGCGGAGTTGGGCAGCGCCGGCGATTATGTCTGGTATGCAGCTTCCAAGGCGGGGGTTGAGACGGTGACCCACGGGCTCGCTCAAGAGGTGGCCCAGGAGGGCATCCGCATCAATGCGGTTGCGCCGGGCATCATCGAGACTGACATTCACGCGGCAGCTGGTGATCCGGGGCGGGTCGACCGCATGGCCGCGACCGTGCCCATGGGCCGTGCGGCACCGCCGGAAGAGGTCGCAGATGCGGTCATGTATTTGTTGTCGGGCCGGGCGAGCTACATCACCGGCGCCGTGCTGAATGTGTCTGGCGGGCGTTAGCCGGCGACCAACAGCCGTCCGGTGACGCCGTGACGCGCGATCAGGTCGGAAACAAGGCCGCTGGATTTGGCCTCGGCGACAAATGCTTCCAGGAAAACCGCTGCTTCGGGCGCCCGGCCGCGCGGCGCGCCGATGGCTTGCTGAACAGTGGTGAAATGGCCGTCCAGCACCAGGGTGCCGGGATGGTCCGTCGCATTCTTCAGCAGCCCGGGACGCAGGCCGGCGAGGGCGTCCAGTCCTTCTGCCCTGAACAGGTCCAGGCTGGCGGAGAGTCCTTCCGCTCGGACCAGCTCCGCATGCTGCAGGGTGCGCGTGAGATAGAGGTCGAAGGCGCTGCGCGCGGAAATCGCGATGCGCACACCCGGCTGATCCACCACGTCGACGCTGGTCAGGGGCGATCCCTCCGGCACCAGATAGGTCGCTTCGATCTCGCAATAGGGCGCGGTGAAGTCGATGGTTTCGGCGCGTTTGGGCTCGGCGGCGATCAGGCCGATGTCCCAGGCGTCCGCACCTGCATCATCTCCCAGTTCCCCGGGCGAAGGGTAGGGTACATAGCGGAGTCCCACATTCAGACGCCTGGCGATCTCGGCCGCCATGTCCGGGCTGACGCCCACAGGCTCGCCGCCCGCCGTCTCACCGGTCACCAGCAGCGGGTTGCCGAGATTGATTGCCGCCCTGAGATCGCCCGTGGGTACGAGGGCTGCGCGCACGCTGTCCAGATTGGGCCCCTGTCCGGCCATACTATTCGGGCGACCATCGCTGGGTGGGCAAGCTGCGCCGTAGCCAACCGGGGGATTCGGCGCTGCGTCCCATCATGCCTTCCCGCACATTGACCACATTGGTAAATCCTGCCAGCCGCAACATTGCTTGCGCCCGATGGGAGCGGACACCCGCGGCACAGATCAGGCCAATTCGAACGGACCGGTCATCGCCCACAGCCGCCTTCACTTTGGCGACGAAAGCGGCCATGCCGCCGGGGTCGTGGATGGTGATCGCTTTGGCGCCTTTCGGAATACCGGTTTGGCGCCATTCGCCCGGCGAGCGCACGTCTATCAGGATGAGCGTACCCGCCTTCGCCTGCACCCAGGCATCAGGGGCGGTCAGGTCACCCGCTGACGCCGTGCCGGCAAAACCGAAGACCAGATACGTGAAAATAAGGATCTGTTTCATATCGACAATTTGGGGTGTTTCGGCTGCGCTTGCAAGATTGAGCATTTCACAATGCCGCTAGGAGACGCACTTGCCTGCTGGTCTTCACCTACGCCGGACGGTATGAAGTGCGCCATGAATCTCACCACAGACCTCACGGAAATTCTGCGGATAGAGCACCCGATTTTGTTGGCGCCGATGGATGTCGTCGCCACGGGTGAACTGGCTGCGGCAGTGACGGATGCAGGGGCGCTCGGCCTGATTGGCGGCGGCTACGGCCAGGCGGACTGGCTCGACACACAATGGCGTGCCGCCGGCAATACCCGCGTCGGCGTCGGCTTCATCACCTGGAGCCTGGCGCTCAACCCTGGCCTGCTCGACGCCGCGCTCGATCACGCGCCGCCTGCGGTCATGCTGTCATTCGGCGACGAGGAACCCTTTGCCGGCAAAATCAAGGATGCCGGCGCGAAACTGATCTGCCAGATCCAGACCGTCGGGCAGGCTCGCCGTGCCGCCGACAATGGCGCCGACATCATCGTTGCCCAAGGGACGGAGGGCGGCGGTCACGGTCAGCGCCGGGCCACCTTGACCCTGGTGCCAGAGGTTGTTGATGCAGTGGGAGATATCCCCGTCGTGGCGGCCGGCGGCGTCTCCGATGGCCGGGGCCTTGCTGCGGCGTTGATGTTGGGCGCGGCAGGTGTGCTGATGGGCACCCGGTTTTATGCGACCCAGGAGGCTGGCGGCCGCCCTGAAGCGAAAGCTGAAATTGTTGCAGCAGACGGCGATGCCACGATTCGCGGCAAGCTGTTCGATCTTCTTCGGGATGTGGGCTGGCCTGAAACCTATACCGGCCGCGTGTTGCGCAATGATTTCGCCCGTCAGTGGGAAGGCCGCGACGACGAATTGATCCAAAATCTGGAAGGGGAGCGCGAAAGATACAAGCAGGCGGCGATGAAGCATGATTTCAGCGTTGCGCCGGTGATTGCGGGCGAAGGCACGGGCCTCATCCAGGATATTCCCGACGCGGCCGTGCTGGTGGAACGCGTTGTGACCGAGGCGGCCGATCTGCTGATTGGCGCACCGGAAAAATATCTCCGGCTCTAGCATGAATGACGTAGCTGCAACTGCTGGCGTGGGCCCCCTTCAAGCCTGGCGCGCCCGGGTGCGGGAAGGCGGGCTGGATCATGACCCGGTTCAGGAACTCGCGGCGGAAAAGCTTCAGAGCCTGCATCGTGCGCTGAACGGCTACGAGCCCCTGGTTGAACGATCCTGGCTTGACCGGCTGGGCCTGGGCCGCCGCAACGAGGAGCCGCCGTGTGGGCTCTACATTTATGGCGGCGTCGGCCGCGGCAAATCCATGCTGATGGACCTGTTCTTCGATACAGCACCCGTGAAACGCAAACGCCGGGTGCATTTCCACGAATTCATGCTGGAGATCCATGACCGGTTGCACGCTTTACGCAGCGGCGCCGCCAGGGTGGACGACGTATTGCCGGAAGTGGCCGCGCAGATCGCCGAGGACGCCTGGCTGCTCTGTTTCGATGAATTCCATGTGACGAATATCGCTGACGCCATGATTCTCGGGCGCCTGTTCGAGGCGCTGTTTGCGCGCGGTGTCATTGTCATCGCCACATCCAACTGGCCGCCGGATGATCTCTACAAAGGCGGCTTGCAACGAGAGCTGTTCCTGCCCTTTATTGCGCTGATCCAGCAGAAGCTGGACGTGCTGCACCTGGAAGCCGAACGGGACTATCGCCTGGCCCGCCTGATGACCATGCAGGTTTACCACCTGCCGCTGGGCCCGGTTGCGGACACGGCGTTGGCGCAAGCCTTCCAGGATCTGACGGATGGCGCGCCGGCCAACCCATCGTCCCTGACGGTAAAGGGGCGGACGGTGCCGGTGGCGAAGGCTGCCCGCGGGGTCGCCTGGTTCACGTTTGCAGATTTGTGCCAGCAGCCCCTGGGCGCGGCGGACTATATCGCCATTGCAGTGGCCTATCGCACGGTCATCGTCGCCAATATTCCACGCCTGAAGCCTGAGCAACGAAATGAGGCCAAACGCTTCGCAACACTGATCGACGCGCTCTACGAACGGCGCGTCAAGCTGATCTGCTCTGCCGCCGTTTCGCCCCCCGATCTCTATGCCGAGGGCGCCCACAGTTTCGAATTTGAGCGCACCGTCTCACGCCTGATGGAAATGCAGAGCGTGGAATACATATCCGAGCAGGCCGAGGCGGCGTGACAACAGCGGCATCCCGCGCAATACTGGAGTGCTTCAAGGAGATTTCTGATGAACATCGCAACCCCGCCTATCGCTGATTCCGCTGCCCGTCCCGCCCATATTTCCGAGGCCGAATGGCTGGCGCGTGTTGATCTTGCCGCCTGCTACCGGCTGATCGACCACTACGGCATGACCGACCTGATCTACAACCACATCACTGCCCGCGTGCCGGAAGATGCGTCGGACGGCAAGCACCAGATCCTGATCAACGAATTCGGGTTGCACTATTCCGAGATCACGGCGTCGAACCTGGTGAAGATCGACCTCGATGGCACGATCATTGACGAGGCGGCGCTGGACCGGGACGCGCGGATCAACCCTGCCGGCTACATCATTCATGGCTGCATCCACGGCGCGCGGGACGACGTACGCTCCGTGCTGCACACCCACACCCGCGCCGGCATTGCCGTCTCCGCCATGGACGGCGGGCTCGTGGTGATGGACCAGGAGGGCTATCAGTTCCACGACGCCATCGCCTATCACGACTATGAAGGGTTGGCGCTGAGCCTCGACGAGCAGGCGCGGTTGGTCGAGGATCTGGGCAACAGGAATGTGCTGATCCTCCGCAACCACGGGCTTCTGTCCTGTGGCCGCAGCGTCGCCGAAGCATTCCGCCATATCTACTATCTGGAAATGGCCTGCCGTGTGCAGGTGGATGTGTTGGCCTCGGGACAGAAAATCGTCCAGCCGTCAGAAGACGTCCGGCGGCATACCTTCAGTCAGTGGCACCAGGACGACGCTGGCACGCGGCTGGACAACTACGGCACCTTGGAATGGCCGGCGCTGGTGCGCATGATGGAGCGCAAGGACCCTGGCTTTTTGAGCTAAAGCACTGTCTGTAGGCCGATAAGGACAATGCCGAGAGTGGCAATGTCCCAGGCGAGGCTGCGCAACCAGGGCACGCCCATGGCGTAGAGGGGCAGGTAGACGATTCGGCTGGCGACATAGAGGAGCGCGCCGCCGCGGCTGAAATCACCGCTGATGCCCGCCAGGTGGATCACCAGTACCGCAGCCACAAAGACCGGAAACGTCTCCAGAAAATTGACCTGTGCCCTGTGCAGACGGCCAGCCATGCCCGTGGGGACCCGCGCCTCGTCGCGGGCGCCCACCGTGTATCTGTTGCCCACCTGCGCCTTGAAGGCAAACGATGCCACGGAAATGTGCACCAGCCCCCACGCCGCCGCCCCCAGCAGCATCCAGAGTTCAAAAGTCATATAGGTTTCTACTCCGCCGCTTCTTCTGCCTTCAACGGCCAATCAGGCCGGCGCATCTGGAATAGATCTGTGGTTGCCGCGTAGTCGGCGAGATAGCCGAGGCGGGCGACGGGCTGGGTCTTGGCGTAGTCGATCATGCCGTCCTCGGTGATTACCGATTCATCGATATGGATGCCGACAACCTCACCCAGAACGATCATGTTGGGCGACGTGCCATCGCGGCTTTTGGTGGGGAAGATATCCACCAGTTCGCATTCGAAATGCACCGGGCTTTCCTTGACGCGCGGCGCCGCCACCATCTGCGCTTCTTCCATGGTCAGGCCCGCAAGTTCGAACTCATTCACCTCCGGCGGGCATTCGGCCGATGTGATGTTCATGGCTTCCCGCAGGTCCCATGTCACCAGATTGGCGACGAAGCAGCCGGTGCGTTCGACATTGGCCAAACTATCCTTTGCCGTTGCTTCTTCGCCGGCGCCCCGGGCACCCGCAGAAAAGATCACCTGTGGTGGCGAATACCCAACGCCATTAAAAAAGGAATACGGCGCCAGATTCGGCTCGCCATCGGGGCCATAGCTGGAAATCCAGCCGATCGGACGTGGCGCCACAAGTGCGGTGAACGGATTGTGCTTGAGGCCGTGATGTTCGTCGGTTTTCCAGTACATGAAGACACTCTCGGGCGGCGGGGGTTGAGGCAAAATCGGCATTCAGCGCGCCAGGTCAAGCCCGACGCGCACTTGGGCCAGTTAAATCAGGCGGCAGCCTGGTGCATATGGACATCCTGCTGCGGGAACGGGATCGAAATTCCCGCGGCGTCAAACGCCTCCTTGATGTTCTTGGTCAGGTCGAATTTGAGCCCCCAATAGTCGCCAGCCTCGCACCACACCCGGGCGATGATGTTGACCGAGCTGTCGGCCAGTTCGCCGACGACGATTTGGGGGGCAGGCTCGCTGAGGCTGCGGTTATCAGCATCGGCTTGCGCCTTGATGATCTCCATCGCCCGGTCGATCGAATCGCCGTAAGCAATGCCGTAGACCATGTCTACCCGCCGGGTGTCATGGTAGCTGAAGTTTACGATCGCGTCTCCCCAGACCTTGGCGTTGGGCAGGATGATCTGCCGATTGTCACCGGTGGCAAGCTCTGTTGTGAACAGGCGCACTGACTTTACCGTGCCACTGTGGCCGGCAACCTCTATGAACTGGCCGAGCTTGAAGGGCCGGAATATCAGCAGCATGACACCTGCGGCCAGATTGCTGAGGGTGCCTTGCAGCGCCAGGCCAATCGCCAGGCCGGCGGCGCCGAGAACGGCCAACAGGCTGGCGGTCTGAATGCCGAACCGATTGAGCATCGCGACAATCGCAACGACCAAGATCAGATACTTGACCAGATTGGCCAGAAACCCAGCCAGAAGTCCGTCGATATTTTTGTTTTTGGCCAGTGTCCGGCGGGTTAGACCGGCCGCCCATCTCGCGACTATCCAGCCGACGATCAGGATTAAGAGGCCGCCTATCAGGTTGAGGCCATATTCGGTGCCGGTTTCGATAAGTGTTTTGGTAAAGCTTTCCATCGGGGGGTCCTTCTGCTGCGCGTTCGGGCCAGCATGCCGGCTAAATCCAAGGCGCAGAGATACTCGGGTGAGCTACCGCCGTTCAACCTGCACCGGTGCGCCATATCGCGCGAGCCGCAGCCTTGCCCGCCCCTGGGAAACGCGCTACACCGCGAAATTGTTGCATTCCCCGCCGCGCCCGCAGGCTGGCGCGTTTCACCCAGGGTGAAACCGCGTGGAAATCCTGTCGGTTTGCGCCTTGGCGGGCTGAGGATAGATCAGGAAAGATCCAGGAAAGACCATGGCTAGAAACAAGATTGCGCTGATTGGCGCGGGCCAGATCGGCGGCACATTGGCGCTGCTTGCAGGCCTCAAGGAACTCGGCGATGTGGTACTGTTCGACATCGTCGACGGCGTACCCCAGGGCAAGGCGCTGGACCTCGTCGAGGCCTCGCCCGTAGAGGGCTTCGACGCGAAGATGACCGGCGCAAGCGACTATGCGCCCATCGCAGGCGCAGATGTGGTGATCGTCACCGCCGGCGTGCCGCGCAAGCCGGGCATGAGCCGGGACGATCTGATCGGCACCAACGTCAAGGTCATGCAGGCGGTGGGCGAGGGCATCAAACAGTATGCGCCCGACGCTTTTGTTATCTGCATCACCAACCCGCTGGATGCCATGGTGTGGGTCCTGCGCGAAGTTTGCGGCTTGCCCACGAACAAGGTGGTCGGCATGGCGGGCGTGCTCGACAGCGCGCGCTTCCGTTATTTCCTGGCTGAAGAATTCGACGTCTCCGTCGAGGATGTCACGGCCTTTGTGCTGGGCGGCCATGGGGACACCATGGTGCCGTCCGTGCGCTATTCGACTGTTGCCGGCATTCCGCTGCCGGACCTGGTGAATATGGGCTGGACCACCCAGGAGAAGCTGGACGAGATTATCCAGCGCACCCGGGATGGCGGCGCGGAAATCGTTGGCCTGCTCAAGACAGGCTCCGCTTTCTATGCGCCGGCGTCGGCCGCCATATCGATGGCGGAGAGCTACCTTCGGGACAAGAGGCGTGTGCTGCCCTGCGCCGCCTATCTGACGGGCGAATATGGCGTCGACGGTCTCTACATTGGCGTGCCCGTGATTCTGGGCGAAAACGGGGTTGAGCGGATTGTCGAAATCGAATTCGACGCCGATGAAAAGGCCATGTTCGAGACGTCGGTCGAGGCGGTCAAAGGCCTGGTCGATGCTGCAAAGGCGATGATGTAAAACGCCCGGCGACGCCAGGGGGGAGAAGCCATGAATATCCACGAATATCAGGCGAAAGAGCTGCTCCGGAAATACGGCGTAGCCGTGCCGGACGGCAAGGTCGCCTATACGCCGGACGAAGCAATTTCAGCAGCAAACGATCTGGGCGGCCCCGTCTGGGTGGTGAAGTCGCAGATCCACGCTGGTGGCCGCGGCGCCGGACGCTTCAAAGATAATCCCGACGGCAAAGGTGGCGTGCGCGTCGTCAAATCCGCGGACGAGGTCAAGGAAAACGCCGCCGAGATGCTGGGTCAGGTGCTGGTCACCAAACAGACCGGCCCTGACGGTAAAGAAGTCAAACGCATCTATGTGGAAGATGGCTGCGACATCGCCCGCGAACTCTACCTTTCCATGCTTGTTGACCGTGCCACGAGCCGCGTCACCATTATGGCCTCGACCGAGGGCGGCATGGAAATCGAGGAGGTGGCAGAGGCCACCCCTGAAAAAATCATCACCCTGGATATCGATCCGGCTACCGGCCTGCAGGGCCATCATTGCCGCACTGTCGCCTTTGGGCTCGGTCTGGAAGGCGACCAGATCAAATCGGCCACCAGGTTTCTGTCCGCCATGTACAAGGCGTTCAACGAACTCGACGCATCAATGCTCGAGATCAACCCCTTGGTGGTCACTGGCGCAGGCGAAGTCATCGCTCTCGACGCGAAGATGAACTTCGACGACAACGCCATGTACCGCCACAAGGATGTGGCCGAGCTGCGCGACGAAGACGAAGAAGACCCGATGGAGCTTGAGGCCGCCAACCACGACCTCAATTACATCAAGCTGGATGGCGATATTGGCTGCATGGTCAATGGTGCGGGTCTGGCGATGGCGACGATGGATATCATCAAGCTGTATGGCGGCGCGCCGGCCAACTTCCTGGATGTGGGCGGTGGCGCGACCAAGGAACGGGTGACCACGGCGTTCAAGATCATTCTCAGCGATCCGAACGTCGAGGGCATCCTGGTCAACATCTTCGGCGGGATCATGCGCTGCGACGTGATTGCGGAAGGCGTCATCGCTGCTGCGCGCGAGGTCAGCCTGCACGTGCCCCTGGTGGTGCGCCTTGAAGGCACCAATGTGGATCTGGGCAAGAAAATTCTGGCGGAATCGGGGTTGCCGATCACCTCCGCCGACAATCTGGCGGACGCTGCGGAAAAAATTGTCACCGCAGTGAAGGAGGCGGCATAGTTATGGCAGTTCTGGTCGACAAGAATACCAAGGTGATGTGCCAGGGCTTTACCGGCGCCCAAGGCACATTTCACTCGGAACAGGCAATCGCCTACGGCACGCAAATGGTCGGCGGCGTCACCCCTGGCAAGGGCGGTGGCACCCATCTGGACCTGCCGATTTTCAATACGGTTGCTGAAACTGTGAAAGCGACGGGCGCGAACGCCAGCGTCATCTATGTGCCGCCGCCATTTGCAGCCGACGCAATCCTGGAAGCAATTGACGCCGGGGTCGAGCTGATCGTCTGCATAACCGAGGGGATTCCGGTGCTCGACATGGTGCGTGTCAAACGCGCGCTTCAGGGTTCGGGTTCGCGGTTGATCGGTCCCAACTGTCCTGGGATTATCACTCCTGACGAGTGCAAGATCGGCATCATGCCAGGCCATATCCACCGGCGTGGCAAGATCGGTATTGTATCCCGCTCTGGCACGCTTACGTACGAAGCGGTCGCCCAGACGACGGCGGCCGGCCTGGGGCAAAGCACCTGCATCGGCATCGGCGGTGATCCCGTCAACGGCACGAACTTTATCGATTGTATCGATCTGTTTCTTGGCGATGACGAAACCGAAGGGATCATCATGATCGGCGAGATCGGCGGCAGCGCCGAGGAAGACGCAGCCGAGTTTTTGAAGAACTCGCCGGTCAAGAAACCGGTTGCCGGCTTCATCGCCGGTGTCACGGCGCCTCCCGGCAAACGTATGGGCCATGCTGGCGCAATTATTTCCGGCGGCATGGGCACGGCAGAGGCTAAGATCGAGGCAATGCGAGGCGCAGGCATGGTGGTGGCGGATTCGCCGGCGCGCCTGGGCGAGACAATGTTGGAGGCGATGGGCGCCTGACCAGGCCGCTGCCACCTGACGGCAGCGCCATATAGGGGTGCACCAGGTGGTACGAGAATGACGACGACAGCCGAATTTGAACGCACCTCGTTTCTGCACGGGGCCAATGCGCCATTTATCGCCGACCTTTATGAACGCTGGCTGGCCGATTCCAAAAGTGTGGACGGCAGCTGGGGCAGCTTCTTTGCCGACCTGGGCGACAGCGAGCTAGAGGCGCTGGCCGATCTGACTGGCGCCAGCTGGGCGCCGCGGGAAGGCGGACTCGCAAACGGTGATGCCGTCGCGGCGGAAGCCATTCCAGATGCCGTTGTAACTGCGACCCAGACGTCTGCGGCGGGCGCGCCGGACGATCAGGTCAAAGCAGCGGCGCTTGATTCAATCCGCGTGCTGATACTGATCCGCTCCTACCGCGTGCGTGGCCACCTGCTTGCCGACCTCGACCCGCTCGGCCTGGAACATCGCGAAGACCATCCGGAGCTCGACTATCGCACCTACGGATTCTCAGATGCGGATCTGGACCGTCCGATCTACATCGCCAATTACCTGGGATTGGGCGACACCGCGACGCTCAAGGAAATTGTCGAGCGCTGCAAGGCGACCTATTCAAGTAATATTGGCGTCGAGTACATGCACATCCAGGACCCGGATCAGAAGAACTGGATCCAGGAGCGCATTGAGGAGATCGAGAACCGCACCGAGTTCTCGGTCAATGGCCGCAGAGCGATTCTGGAACGCCTGACGGCGGCGGAAGCCTTCGAAAATTTCCTCGACAAAAAATACACCGGAACCAAACGCTTTGGCCTGGATGGAGGTGAGGCGACAATCCCGGCGCTTGAGCAGATTCTCAAGCGCGGCGGTCAGTTGGGCCTCAAGGAAATGGTGATCGGCATGCCCCATCGCGGCAGGCTGAATGTGCTGGCGAATATGATGGGCAAGCCATTTCGCGCCATCTTCAACGAATTTTCCGGCGTCGCGGTCGGGCCCGAGATCGACTATGGCTCCGGCGATGTGAAGTACCATCTGGGCACATCGTCCGACCGTGAATTTGACGGCAACAATGTGCATCTGTCGCTGACGGCAAATCCTTCGCATCTGGAAGCAGTGAATCCTGTGGTCGTTGGTAAAGTACGCGCCAAGCAGCAACAGCGCGCACAGAATGGCGCTGGCGACCTGGAGGTGGCCCGCCAACAGGTGGCTGGATTATTGCTTCATGGCGACGCGGCCTTTTCCGGCCAGGGGCTGGTGCCGGAGACTCTCGACCTCGCCCACCTTCGCGGCTACCGCACCGGCGGCACCATTCATTTCATCGTCAACAACCAGATTGGTTTCACCACCAATCCCGTGCACAGCCGCTCCGGCCCCTACTGCACGGAAATGGCGAAGATCATCCAGGCGCCAATCTTTCATGTGAATGGCGACGACCCGGAGGCCGTGGTTCACGTGGCGCGCATCGCCACCGAGTTCCGGCACGAATTCCAGCAGGATGTCGTCATCGACATGTTCTGTTATCGCCGGTTCGGCCACAACGAGGGCGACGAGCCCGCGTTTACCCAGCCAAAGATGTACGCGAAAATCGGCGGGCACCCGACCGTCCGGCAGCTCTATGCCGAACTTCTGGCGGCGGAAAATGTGACGACGGCTGACGAAGCCGCCAGGATGATGACCGAATTCGAGGCCATGCTGGAGGAAGAATTCAACGCGGCCTCTGGCTACAAGCCCAACAAGGCAGATTGGCTGGAAGGCGCCTGGACAGGGCTGGAGCCATCCCGTGGCGAATATATCCGCGGCGACACGGCGGTAGACCTGGAGACGCTGAAGGCGCTGGGCGAGAAGCTGGTTCAAGTGCCTGCCGACTTTAATCTCAATCGCAAGATCGCCCGTCAGCACAAGGCAACGAAGAAGATGTTTGACAGCGGCGAGGGGCTGAACTGGGCTGCTGGCGAAGCACTGGCATTTGGCACATTGCTCGCGGAGGGGACTCCGGTGCGGCTCTCGGGCCAGGACAGCGGCCGGGGAACCTTCTCCCATCGGCATGCGGTATTGACGGATCAGGAAACGGAAGAAAAATACCTGCCGCTTGATAATTTATCCGACAAACAGGGGACCTTCGAGGTCATCGATTCGCCGTTGGCGGAGATGTCGGTGCTGGGCTTCGAGTATGGCTACAGTCTGGCCGAGCCCAACTGCCTGGTGCTTTGGGAAGCACAGTTCGGCGACTTTGCCAACGGCGCACAGATCATCATCGATCAGTTCATCGCCTCCGGTGAATCCAAATGGCTGCGCCTGTCGGGCCTGGTCATGCTGCTGCCCCACGGCTATGAAGGCCAGGGGCCGGAACATTCATCAGCCCGGCTTGAGCGCTACCTGCAGCTCTGCGGCGAAGACAATATGCAGGTCGTCAACTGCACCACGCCGGCCAACTTTTTCCATGTGTTGCGGCGGCAGGTGCGCCGGTCAATCCGCAAACCATTGGTGGTGATGACCCCCAAGTCATTGCTGCGTCACAAACTGGCGGTGTCGAAGCTGTCGGAATTTGCCGAGGGTACGTCGTTCCACCGGGTCTTGTGGGATGACGGCGATCTGGCCGCTGACGACCAGATCAAGCGGGTCGTGCTGTGTTCGGGCAAGGTCTACTACGACCTTTTGGAAGAGCGTGAGAAGCGGGGCATCAAGGATGTCTATTTGATGCGCCTGGAACAGCTCTATCCCTTCCCGGTCGAGGCGTTGAGCGAGGAGCTTGCCCGCTTCAAGCAGGCGGAAGTGATTTGGTGCCAGGAAGAGTCCCAGAATATGGGCGCCTGGCACTTCGCTGACAGACGACTGGAGGCGGTGATGGGGCAGGTTGGTATGTCCCACGCACGTCCCCGGTATGTGGGGCGTGCCGAATCGGCTTCTCCCGCCACTGGAATTGCCGCCCGCCACAAGGCCGAACAGGAAGCCCTTGTGGACCAGGCCCTCAGCCTTTCATAACTGATAGAGACTCCAACTGCGGGGCCTTTCCGGCCCGCCAACAGGAACATGAAAATGGCAACGGATATTGTCGTACCCGTACTCGGCGAATCGGTGACCGAGGCGACAGTCGCCAAATGGTTCAAGAAGGTCGGCGAAGCCGTCGAACTCGACGAGCCGGTGGTGGAGCTGGAAACCGACAAGGTGACGCTCGAAGTTGGCGCGCCGGTGGCCGGCGTGCTTGCCAACATCACCGCTGAGGAAGGCGAGGATGTGGAAGTTGGCGCCGTTCTGGGTGTGGTGGACGCGGATGGCAAAGCGACGGTCACTTCCGATAGTGGTTCGGAAGCACAAAAGGCTCCCGCGCCAGAACCGACGCCCGAGCCAACGCCGGAACCTGCAGAGGCGCCTGCGGTAAGTCAGGACGCTCCAGCAGCGGCGGACGACAGCGGGCCCGCGGTGCGCAAGTTGATCGAAGAAAACAATCTTGACCCCGCTGCCATCGACGGTACTGGAAAGGATGGCCGGCTGACCAAGGGCGATGTTCTTGCCCATTTGGAAGCGGCGAAAGCCTCAGCGGCCGCGCCGGCAGCTCCTGCCGCGCCAGCCCCGACGCCGACACCAACACCAGCGCCCACACCAACCCCAGCGCCTGCCGCCCGTCGCGAGCCGGGCGCGCGCGAAGAACGGGTGAAGATGTCCCGCCTGCGCCAACGTATCGCCGAGCGCCTGAAGGAGGCGCAGAACACGGCGGCGTTGCTGACCACATTCAACGAGATCGACATGACGAATGTCATGGCATCCCGCAGCGGCCACAAAGACGCTTTCGCAAAGAAGCACGGCGTCAAGCTCGGGTTCATGTCCTATTTCGTCAAAGCCTGCGTCGTGGCGCTCAAGGAAGTGCCAGCAGTCAATGCGGAAATCGACGGCGACGAAATCGTCTACAAGAATCACTATGACATCGGCGTGGCCGTAGGCACCGGCTCGGGTCTGGTAGTGCCGGTGGTTCGCGATTGCGACGCAAAGAGCTTTGCCGAAATCGAAGGCTCGATTGCAGAGCTGGGCAGCCGCGCCCAGGATGGTAAGCTGGCCATTGACGACCTGACAGGTGGCACCTTCTCGATCACAAATGGCGGGATTTTCGGCAACTTGCTGTCGACGCCGATCCTCAATCCACCTCAGTCGGGTATCCTGGGGATGCACAAGATTCAGGACAGGCCCATGGCGATTAATGGTGAGGTGGTGATCCGGCCGATGATGTATATCGCGCTCAGTTACGACCACCGCATCATCGACGGCCGCGAGGCGGTGACATTCCTGAAACGCATCAAGGAATGCGTCGAGGAACCAGAGCGCATCCTGCTGGATATGTAGCCGGCCAAATTCCCTGAGGGAGTAACAGCGTGATACTGATGATTGGTGCGTCCGGCGCCGTGGGTAAGCCGACCATGAAGGCGCTTGTGGGCGCAGGGGCGCAGATCCGGGCGCTTACGTCCAATGATGAGTCTGCCGGAACACTGAAGGCGCTGGGCGCAGCAGAAACGATCATGGGCGACCTTCGGGAGCCAGGTGATCTTGCGCGCGCCATGGACGGTGTCGAGACCGTCTTTTTCGTCATGCCGCGCTTTCAGGCCGACGAAGCGGAAGCGGGCAGTCGTATCATTGATGCCGCCAAAGCCGCCGGCGTCGCTCATTTCATTTACTGCTCCGTCTTCAACCCGCAGGTCCGTGGGCTCGACCATCATGCGCGCAAGCTCGACGTCGAGGAACACCTGATCGAGTCGGGGCTGAATTTCACCATCCTTCGCCCGGCCATGTTCATGCAGAATCTCAACATGGAGTGGCAACAGGTAACGGAGGGCGGCGTCTATCCACGCCCCTATTCGCCGGACCGGGTGATGGCGGCGATCGATACGAACGATCTGGGGGAGGCCGCCGCCAAGGTGGTGCTGGATCCCGCGTTACACGGCGGCTGCTACGACCTCTGTGGCGACCGTCTGACCCACAGCGAGATGGCCGCGATCCTGTCGGATGTATTGGGCCGGACCGTCACAGCGGAGAAGCGCAGCCTGGAAGACTGGAAGGCCGCAGCCCGCGGCCGCGGCGCGACGGACTATTTCGTCGAAGCCTACGCCAAGATGTGTGCCCACTATGACAGCCACGGGCTGGCAGGCGGCAATCCGCTGGCGCTCACGGCGATTCTCGGCCGGACGCCCTCCAGCTATCGTAATTTTGCAGAGAAGTTCGTCGCCGCAAAACAGGCCGACTAGTTCCACCTGGGCCGGCGGCGCCGGTGCTTGGGCGCAAAGCACAGGACCTTGGCGATCTGCAGGCTGCTGCGCAGGCGGCGGCCCACATTCGCAAAATTGCGCCGGTCGATTTCACCAAATGCAGGCTTTGTGTTCGATGCCTGTGCAAATCCGGCGCGCTGGATAGCAGCGCGAATCGAGCGGGGCGCCGCGGTGAACACGCGGCCGCGCCGTTTGCTGCCGGCCACATTCACACCGATGACCCGCCCGAACTGATCAAAGGCCGGCCCGCCGCTGATACCGCCCAGGCCGCCAGAGGTGTCCGGAACGCGGATCTGCTCCGCCCAGGCGACGACCGGTTCTGCGGTGCGATAGCGGCCACGCACCCGCATGACGCTCCGGCCCATCAGCTGTGAGTTGACATCACCCGGCTGGCCCTTGGGAAAGCCCATGTGGAAACCATCCTGGCCGACACGCAGAACGGCCTCGGAGAACGCCAGTGGCGGCGCCCCCCTGTCTGTCTTCAGAAGCGCGATATCCGCCTGCGGGTGGATATATATCCGCCGTACCCGCATGCCCTTGCGAGGCGCAGTCAGGATGTACATGCGCTCGCAGCCATCGGCCACGTGCCGGGCGGTCATCCAGACGCCGTTGGCGCTGATCGAAAAGGCGGTGCCGGAACTGTTGCGCTTTTCCTGCGATATTTCGACGAACACCGCCGGATCCCGGGAGGATGGCGGCGGCAAAGCGCGGCCGCCTCGTGCTACCCGCCGGTCACCCGGCTTCCATGGCTTGGTCTTGCCATAGTCTGGCGCGCTGCCGCGCCGGCGCTGCTTCCACGGCTTTTGGGCCCCGTCGCGGGCGCCGCGGCCCTTATTCTCGCCGCCGCCGGCGAGGAAACCGAAGGCAATCGCTACCACGACAATGATGAGCGGAACGACGCGATACACGATGCTGGCCCTGCCGGCTGCTTAACCGGAGACCGCGGCGGCAATCAGCGCGGCCATTGCCAGTTTGGCACTGGCCAGGACGATAGCCGCGCCCACATGACCGTCCCGAATTCGCGCCGGCAGGCCGCGCAAAAGCAGGTCTATTGCGAAGAAGACCACAATCATCAGGATCAGGCTGAAGGTGCCCCACACCACAAGGTCGATCCAGTGGGTGGATAGCTTGAGGCTGAATGCTAGGGGGATCGCCATGGCCAGGATCATGCCGCCCAGCGCCACGCCGGCGGCGGTATTGCCCGACTGCACCAGCTTCAGATCCTCCCAAGGCGTCATCCAGATGTAGATGGCGACGGCCACGATCAGCAAAGCGGTGCAGATGCCCACGTCCAACAATACGTTGGGCACACCGTTTTCCAAGCTTCTCCACACTGCCGTCCAGATTTTATCCATCAATCGCCTCGTTGCCCGGCTTCGGGGGCTGGTTTCATTTGCTGGCCCGAATCTATCTCTTTCATCGGACCAGGCCAAGCAAGCAGGACGCAGGCCCGTGCCTGCTGCACGTTTGCGCTTGCGCCCGCTCTTTCATGCGCTATGTCTCCCTGTAAGCGACAGGCGCAATGCGGCAGGAAAGATCCATGGCGGAGACTAGTTCAGACGGCAAATCCTACGACGTGATCATCGTTGGGGCGGGCCCCGGCGGTTATGTCTGCGCGATCCGTGCGGCGCAGCTGGGCATGAAGGTGGCCGTCGTTGAAAAGCGCAAGACCCTGGGCGGCACCTGCCTGAATGTGGGCTGCATCCCGTCGAAGGCCCTGCTGCAAAGTTCGCACCTCTATGCCGAAGCGCAGCATGATTTCGCAAACCACGGGATCGACGCCAAGGTTTCGCTCGATCTCAAAAAGATGCTGGCCCGCAAGACCAAGGTCGTCGAGCAACTGACGGGTGGGGTCGCCTATCTCTTCAAGAAGAACAAGATCGATCATATCGACGGCCACGGGAAACTCGCCGGTGGCGGCAAGGTCCAGGTGGGTGACGCGACCTATTCCGCGAAGAACATCATCATTGCCACCGGCTCCGATTCGATGCCGCTCAAAGGCGTTGAAGTGGACGAAAAGCGGATCGTGACCTCCACCGGCGCGCTGGAGCTTGAAAAGGTGCCCGATCACCTGGTGGTGATTGGCGCCGGCTATATCGGCCTCGAAATGGGCTCGGTCTGGGCGCGCCTGGGCGCAAAGGTGACGGTCGTCGAATTCCTGGACAGGATCACCCCGGGCATGGACGGCGAAGTCGCCAAGAATTTCCAGCGTATCCTGAAAAAGCAGGGCCTGACATTCCGCCTCGGTGCGAAGGTCACCGGTGCGACTGTCGCTGGCGACAAAGTCAGCTTGGCGATCGAGCGGGCAAACGGCGGCGACGCGGAGGCGATCGAGGCAGACGTGGTGCTGCTGGCTATCGGCCGGCGCCCCTATACCGACGACCTGGGGCTGGACAGTGCGGGAGTAGCCACGGATGACCGTGGCTTTATCCAGGTCGACAGTCATTACAAGACGGCCGTCGACGGAATCTACGCCATCGGCGACGTCATCCCGGGGCCCATGCTGGCGCACAAGGCCGAAGAGGAAGGCGTGGCCCTGGCGGAGATACTGGCCGGGCAGGCAGGGCATGTGAATTACGGTACGGTGCCTGGCATCGTCTACACGTGGCCAGAGGTGGCCTCTGTCGGCCAGACGGAGGAACAATTGAAGGAAGCGGGCGTCGAGTATCGGGCTGGCAAGTTCCCCATGAGCGCCAACAGCCGCGCCATCTGCAACGATCAGACAGACGGCTTCGTAAAGGTTCTGGCCGACGCGAAGACAGACCGGATATTGGGCGCCCACATTATTGGCGCTGAGGCCGGGAACCTGATCCATGAGGTCGTCAATGTGATGGAATTCGGTGGTTCGGCTGAAGACCTGGCCCGCTGCTTCCATGGGCATCCTACCTACAATGAAGCAGTGAAAGAGGCGGCTCTCGCGGTCGACGGTCGACCGATCAACATGTAGCGGCCCCAGGGCAGAACAACGACATCATGGCCAGCGGCGGAAAACCGAAGAAGGCGAAAGAGGCGAAGCTGTCGTCTCACTGGGCGCATCTGGCGGCCATCCTCAAGGCCAACGCGGTCACCACGGTCTTCGATATCGGCGCCAATACCGGCCAATACGCAACCTGGCTGCGCCAGTCAGGCTATACCGGTCATCTGGTATCATTCGAGCCCCTGTCCGATGCCCACGCGATGTTGCAGGACGCGGCTGCCGGCGATGGCAAATGGACAGTGGCGCCGCGCATGGCACTGGGTCACCGCATCGGCAAGGCGACGATCAACCGCTCCGCCGAATCGGACATGAGCTCGATCCTGCCACTGACCCAAGAAGCGCTCGGCTTTACGCCGTCGTCGAAAATGACGGCGACGGAAGAGGTCGGTCTTACGACCCTGGACGAAGTATTTAGCCGCTACGCCAGCCCGGATGACCGGGTGTTCGTCAAGGTCGATACCCAGGGCTATGAGTCCGCCGTCCTGTTGGGCGCCATGGAAAGCATGCCGCGCATCGATGGCTGGCAATTGGAACTGTCTCTGGTCCAGATGTATGAAGGTGAACCGCCCTGGCGCGAAGTGGCGGATGTGCTGATCGACCTGGGGTACGAACCGCACCTGATCATCCCGGGTTATTTCAGCCGGCATATCGCCCGCATGCTGCAATTTGACGGCGTCTTTTTCCGGGAACCGTCATCGGCGGGGTAGATCCCTAGCGCTTGCCTGCCCGCGGGTGGGCGCCTTCATAGACCTTCATCATCTGACTGGCATCCACGGCGGTATAGCGCTGCGTGGTGGACAGCGAGGCGTGGCCCAGCAATTCCTGGATCTCACGCAGGTCGCCACCGTCGCTCAACAGATGGGTCGCAAAAGAATGACGGAGGGCGTGGGGTGTCGCGGTGTCCGGCAGGTCCAGCAGCCCACGAAGCCGCTGCACCAGCTTCTGGACCAACCGGGGATTGAGCCGGCCACCCTTGGCGCCGACAAACAGGGGTTCATCCTCACCCAACTCATAGGGGCTGGCGGCCAGATAGGCATCGATTGCCTCGCGCACCACCGGGAGGACCGGGACCAACCTTTCCTTGCCACCCTTTCCCCGCACGATAAGGGTGTCGCCCATCGGCGCCTGTCCGCGGTCGAGATCCAGCGCCTCGGCAATCCGCAACCCAGACCCATAGAGCAGAAGCAGAACGGCGGTGTCCCGCAGCGAGATCCACGGCTCGGGGTGAGATGCGGAGGCGTGGCCGATGAGCGAGGCCGCCTCTCCGGTGGTCAGCGGCTTTGGGACCGCGTGGTCCTGCTTTGGCGTCCGGACCGTGCCGATGGCCGCATTGTGGGCAAGGTCGCGCCGGTCGAGAAATCGGTAAAAGCTACGGACCGCGGACAGTGCCCGCGCCGTTGAAGATTTTGCCAGTCCGCCCATCGCGCGCCGGGCCAGCCAGGCACGAAAGTCTGCGGCCTTCAAATCCGCGAAATTCTTCAGTGTTGGGGTGTCGCCCACATGGCCGCTGATAAAGTCGATAAACCCGAGCAGGTCGCGGACATAGGCCTCAAGCGTGTGGTCTGCCAGGCGGCGCTCGCTCCTGATCCAGCCGTACCAGTCAGTTGCGGCCTGGTGTAGCGCCGCGTCGTCGAATTCGAAGATTACCGCGGCAGGTCCAGCCATGCGCGAGCGGTGCTTTCGATTACGTTGCCAAGGAAAACCAGCATGTCGAGATTTTGGTCATCCGGGAAGTTGTCTGGTTCGCGCGAGCCGAGCGCGAGCATGCCGCGGGGCGATTCCTCGCTGATCGACAGGCGCAGCAAGGCGTCCGAGCGAACAAGTGCAGCGCCAGGACCATAGACGCGCCGCTCGGCCCGGATGTCATTGCGCAGGGCCGCCGGTTCATCCGGGTTGATATAGGTGTCTATCTCACCCGGATGCAGGAAACGAATGCCGGTGCGGGTCGTGGGTCGGTCGCCCTTTTCCCGTTCGATACACAGGGCGATCACGTCCAGCCTCATGTGCATCGCCACTTCCGACGTGATCGCCTGCACAAAATGCTCGAAGGTGCGGGCATCCAGAATGTCCAGAACCGCAGCGTGAATTTGGCCCTGGGTCTGAATATTGTTGCGCGTGGTCTGCACCAGGTCGCGATGGTCTTGTTCCAGATCATTCAGGCGGGTTTGCAGCCGCTCGATCATGAAATGCTGCATGTCGACCACGTTGCCATCGGGCGATCGCGTCGGTGGCTGCAGCACTTCCACAAGGTCCGGGTGGCGCTGCAGGAAATCCGGATTGCGTCGCAGGAAGTCAGCGACCTGATCTCCGGTAGGCGGGCGCCGCAATTCGGTGGCGATGGGCTTCGGTCTGCTCACAATGCCGTACTCACCATTATCTGTGTATGCGCCATCGCCGACCACCTAGCCAGTGCTTTCCGATGCAGCATCCTGCCCGCCCGCATCCATGATCGACTGGCCGGTTTTCTCCCAGTCGGCCATGAAGTCGGCCAGGCCCTTGTCAGTCAGCGGATGGCTGAACAACTGGCGCAGGACGCTTGGCGGCAGGGTTGCCACATGGGCGCCCACCTTGGCCGCGTCCACCAGGTGCATGGGACTGCGGATCGACGCCACCAGCACTTCCGTCTCCAGGTCCGGATAGTTGAGGTAGATGTCGACGATGTCTTCGATGAGCTGCATGCCCGGCGTTCCGATGTCGTCCAGCCGGCCGACGAAGGGCGAGATGTAGGTTGCGCCGGCCTTGGCGGCAAGCAGCGCCTGTGCGGCGGAGAAACAGAGCGTGACGTTGACCTTCGTGCCCTCGTTGCTCAGTGTCCGGCAGGCCTTGAGGCCATCCATGGTCAACGGCACTTTGACCACCACATTATCCGCAATATTGGCAAGCCTCTGCCCTTCGCGGACCATGTTGTGATAGTCCATCGCCGTCACTTCGGCGCTGACGTCGCCGGGAACCACGTCGCAGATTTCCCGGATTACTTCCAGCATGTCGCGGCCCGATTTCGCGATCAGCGACGGGTTGGTCGTGACCCCATCCAAGAGGCCGGTGGCCGCCAGGTCGCGAATTTCGTCCAAGTCTGCCGTGTCGATAAAGAACTTCATTCCATCCCTTTCCTGAACCCCGAGCCGGGGCATGGATCAGGCGAGGACTCCGCTAAATTTCGTTACTCTTGCGCCATCAGCCATACGCATGGCCGGGCAAGGCGATGTATAACCCATCAAGGTGCGCCGTACCAGTTGCAGACCAGCCACAATGAACCTGAATTCCTCACCGCCGGATGAAACAACGTTGACAGAGAGGATAAGCGTCCTGCTGCCGCTTCCGCTGACTGGCGCCTATGACTACGCGGTGCCGCCCGGGATGACCCTAAGCCCTGGTGATTTCGTAACGGTTCCGCTCGGGCCGCGGGAGCGCACCGGTGTGGTCTGGGGTGCCGGTGATGGTGACATTGCAGCAGGCAGGCTGAAGCCCGTGGTCGACCTTCTCCCGGCACCGCCCCTGTCAGACGAGCATCGGCGGTTCATTGACCGGGTGGCGGCCTATACCGTCTCACCGCCCGGCGCGGTGCTGCGGATGGCCATGTCTGTACCGGAGGCGCTTCAGCCGCCCCGAGCGGTGACCTATTTTTCGGGCGCGCCGCTGCCGCAGGGGCTGAAGCTGACGGACGCCCGAAAACGGGTGCTGGCGGCGGTGGCGGATGGCAGCCGGTTCCAGGCCGCGGATCTGGCGCGCAAGGCCGGCGTGTCGTCAGCCGTCATCAAGGGGTTGGTGGTGGCGGGCGCCCTGCGCCGGGAAGACGTGACGCCCACGGGATCGCGCGATCCAGGCTTTGCCTATACATCGGCTGAGCTGTCGCCTGACCAGGCGTCGGCGGCTGGTGTGTTGCGAGATCATGTTGGGGCCGGCTATAGCACGACCCTTCTGGAAGGCGTGACCGGCTCCGGCAAGACCGAGGTCTATTTCGACGCCATTGCCGCGGCGCTGGATGCGGGCCGGCAATGCCTGGTGCTGCTGCCGGAAATCGCACTCAGCGCTCAGTGGCTGAATCGCTTCGAAGATCGATTCGGCGTGGCGCCGGCCTGCTGGCATTCCGATGTGCGCCGACCCGAAAAGCGGCAGCTGTGGCGGCAAGTCGCCGAAGGTGGTCCTGCTGTGGTTGTGGGCGCGCGGTCGGCACTTTTTCTGCCATTTCAGGATCTGGGCCTGATCGTTGTGGACGAGGAACATGACGGCTCGTTCAAGCAGGAGGATGGTGTCAGCTATCACGCACGCGATATGGCAGTGCTGCGCGGGCATTTGGCCGGCTGCCCGGTTGTGCTGGCGTCAGCGACGCCGTCGTTGGAAACCCAGGCCAATGTGGAAGCGGGCCGCTATGGCCATGTGATGCTGCCGGACCGCCACGCCGGCGCCGCGATGCCGAAGATTGCCCTGGTTGATCTGCGCCGCGATCCGCCGCCCCCACAGCATTGGTTGTCACCGGTGGTTCAGGCGGGCATTGCCCGTGCGCTGGACGCCGGCGACCAGGTGATGTTGTTCCTGAACCGGCGGGGATACGCGCCGCTTACGCTCTGCCGCACGTGCGGCCACCGCTATGGGTGTCCGCAATGCTCCGCCTGGCTGGTGGATCACCGGCTGGCAGGGCGCATCGTGTGCCATCATTGCGGCCACGCCGAACCCCGTCCGCGCCGCTGTCAGGTGTGCGATGACGAAGATGCATTGGTCGCCTGCGGACCGGGCGTTGAGCGTCTGGCGGAAGAGGTGCAGACCCTGTTCCCGGATGCCGAATTGGCGCTGATGACAAGCGATACGGTCCGCGGCGCGGACGCGGCGGCGGCACTGGTCGGCAGGGTGGAGGCGCAGGAAGTGGATATCCTGATTGGCACCCAGATGATGGCCAAGGGGCACCATTTCCCGCAGCTGACGCTGGTCGTGGTGGTGGATGCGGACCTGGGCTTTGCCGGCGCCGACCCGCGGGCAGCGGAGCGTACATGGCAAATGCTGTCGCAAGTGGGTGGTCGCGCCGGCCGCGGCGAGCGCCCCGGGCATGTCCTGCTGCAAACCTATCTTGCCGAGCAGCCGGTGTTGAAGGCGCTGGCGGAAGGCAATGTGGACGCATTCCTGGATGGTGAATTGGAGGCGCGGTCCATCCAGGGGTTGCCGCCATTTGGCCGGCTCGCGTCGCTCATCGTTTCCGGGCGGGATCAGGCACGGGTGCAGGCGGCGTGCCGCAACCTGCTACGCACCGCACCCCGGTTGACCGACGTGTCGATACTGGGCCCGGCGCCTGCGGTGATGGCGATCCTGAGAGGGCATCACCGGCAGCGCTTTTTGGTGAAGGCGGCGCGGGAAGTGAATGTGCAGGCAGTAATCACGGACTGGCTCGGCGCCGCCAAGAGCCCGTCCGGTGTCACCATCAAGGTCGATATCGACCCGCTCAGCTTCTATTGAGGCAGGCTATTGACTGCGCCGGAAGCGCTTGGCGCAGGCGATCACGATCTTCAGGAAGGCCTGTTGGGATTGAGGCGAAACCTGCTGTGGCTGGCTGTTCAAATTCTTGATCTTCAGGATTCGGCTCCGGTCGGCATCGCTGATCGCACTGGATTTCCGCACTCCGTCAACGATGCAGGTGCAGATTTTGCCGGCGATGGCCTGCGTGCTCGGGTTGCGCGCCATGCGCGTCTCGCAGGCGCGCTGGAAGGCGGTATTGCTGCTGGTCGTGCCGCCACCACCCCCCGTACCGGTGGATGTTCCGCCCGTGCCGCCGCCACTGCCACCGGCCAGGCCGCCGCCCTTGCCGTCACCCAGAACCAGGACCAGAACAACCGCGGTGACCACGGCAACAACAAAGAAAATGCCGCCACCGATAAGAGTCCATTTGGCGGCAGGTGAAAGTCCGCCACCTGATGAAGCTTGGGCAGCGCTGGATGGCGTCGCTGACGCCGCCGACGCTACAGAGGCATCGGCCCCTGCGGCTGGCGCGCTTACCGCAATGCCGGCCTCCTGCAACAATGCGCCCACATTGGTTTCAAGCTCGCCCAGGAGGATGGGTTGATCGGCGGTGATTTCCGTTTCCGTCACATCTTCCCAGTTGCCGCCCCGCTGCACCAATGTGCCCCGGCTGCTGCCGACGTCGCGCACAATGAAGCGCCCGCCGCCGAGATCCTCTATTTCGGCATGCTGGCGGGACACTGTCGTGTCGGACAAAACAATATCGTTTTCGCGGCTGCGGCCAATGCTGTAACGGGCCATGGCGGAGGGATCCCCTTCGTCGTCTGTGTTGTGCGGAACCTAGCATGCCGCGAATTGCGCCGCATCAGCGGATGATGGCTTACCGGCGGTCGCAGGCGCGCAGGGAACCTGATGCCGGCAATACCTTGGCAATCAGGGTAACCGGCATACTCAACCGGTCGCGCAAATGGGCAGTGTAGGTCTTGAGTTCCCGGTCGGTCAGGCGGGCATCAAGAACCTTCGCATGGCAGCGGCACGTTGTGGTCTTGTGCCCATTGGCGATGCATTCGGCAACAAACGCTTGTTGTGGTGTGCTGCTCTCGCCCCGGGTCAGCCACCATAATCCGCCGGCAACCAACGCCAGAACAACGGCCACGGCCGCCATGGCGCCAAGGGGACTGCGCCGGCGGCTCCGCGCCATGATTGTGGTTGCCCGTCCTGTAGGGGGCGGTGCTTCGGCCGCGCCCGCCAGGGACAACAATCCCGCGACGGTGACCACTTCGTCGCCCAGGCGAACCTGGTCATGATGGGCCACAACAGCCTTCTGGATCTGCACCCAGTTGCCATTGCGCTCGATGCCCGACCCAAATGTGCTGCTCATGTCTGTGAGGAGGTACTGGTTGCCGCCCAATTCGTCCAAAAGCGCGTGCAGCCGAGAAACCGAGGCGTGGCGAATGATAATATCATTCCCCTCGTCCCGCCCGATCTGATAGCGCTTGGTCCCCGAACCGGTCATGGGTTCGCCTTTGTCCCGGCAACGATCCGGCACGTATAGGCGGTAACGCCAGTGCCTGTCTTCCCAGACTATATCCCAAGTCTGGCAGTCGGCACAGTGTCAGCTTGTCGAAATCCCGGCCAATTGTCTAATTATGGGGAATTATTGACCGACCGCAGCCTTGTTGGCAGGTGAAAGCTGGCCTCGGCGATTGAGCTTCAGCACCCAACCCTGACCTTTGGCCGCGGTGGTGGCGCCGGCGACAAACAGAACACCACGCCGGCCCTGGGCTAATGCCGCTGCGCCGTCATGCTGCTTTCCACCGTACCGGCGTTGCCAGTCCAGAGTGCCGTCCACATTGAGGCGCGCAATCCATAGGTCGCGTCCCTTTTTACCGTCCGTCCCGGTCGACCCGGCCAGAATTACACCGCCCCGCTGCAGCTCCAGGCCCGCAACCCTGTCAGACCGTTGGGAAGGAAGCACGTGGTCCCAAAGCACAGTGCCGTCTTTTTTGATCCGCATTACCCGCGCGCTCGCCGCGCCCGGCTTGCCTTCAAGGGTCGTTGCGATAATGAAGGACTTGCGTCGTGCCCGCCGCACAAAAGCCGACGATGCCACGCCCTCGGTCCGGGCATAGGTCTGTTGCCATACCTTGAGGCCTTTTCCGTCAGTGCGCATGACCCAGAGTGTCCGGGGTGCCGCAGCAGTCTCCCGGGTGACGCCGACCAGAAGCAGGCCGCGGCGGCCGGCGCGTGCAATATCGCTCACCCAGGTATAAGCGCCGCCAATTTGCCGCTGCCAAACAATCTCGCCATCGCCTTTCAGGCGGATCAACAGAGAACGGACGCCGTTGCCGGTCCGGTCAATGGCGCTGACGACAAAGCTCTTGCCCAGGCGGATGACTGCTGTGGCGTGCCCGCCCTTGGTGGTGGGCACCGTGCGGCGCCACATCTGTTCGCCCACCTTGTCGAAGCGGCCAATCCAGATTGATTTGCCGCCGTCAACAGAACCGGCCGCAACCACGCCGCCCTTCCGGGTGGCGCGGAGCGCGAGCGCATGGTCATCACCGGCGCCGCCGATCTTCTTCTGCCAGATTACATTGCCGTAGGAGTCGAGACGCATCAGCCACGCGTTGTGGTCGCCGGTCACAGGATCCTTGACCGAACCGGCGGCAAAGGCGCCGCCGCCACGCGCCGGCGTTATCGCCATCAGCCGTCTCTGGCCCTCGCCGCCATAGGTGCGGGCCCAATATTTGGCGCCAGACTTGTTCATGGCGCTGATCGTGCGGGACTCCTCTGTGCCAATCAGGCTGGCCGGCACCGCGGCAGGCTTGATCGCGGGAGGGGCTACGGCGCGCCGGCCGGTGACGGGCTTCTTCGCCGTTACCACGCGGGCAAAGATTGCTGGCGTGACGTCGTTGCCGCGCTCACTGGCCTTGTCTTCAGGTTCGGTTGTGTAGACCACAACCCCGGCGGCAGCGGCGGAGACAAGGAAGATCGACCCCAGGCTGATGGCCGCCCACTTGCTGATGCCCCGTCCGCGGAACCGGCGTTCCCGTGGCGGTGTCCAATCAGGACGGGGCGTGCTGGCGCGAAAGCTGCCAGAGCGCCCCACCACGATTGATGCACTGTCAATTTCAGGGGCAACTTCCGGGCCAACTTCCGGGCCAATTTCAGGGGCAACTTTCGGGTCAGCTTCCAGACCGTCATATACGGCAGGTCTGTTTGCAAAGGCGGGGCCTCGCGGCTCTGTCACTTCATTCGCCGAGGGGCGGCCGCGGGCGAAGGCGGGCTCGGCGCCTGACCGCTCCGTTTCAAACGCTGCTTCAACGGGGCCGGCCGACAGATGCGCCGATCTGTAGGGGCCGATCAGTTGGGCCACATCACGATCCGTCAGACGTTGGGCGCTTCGTTCCAATTCGCCACGACGGTTGCCTGCTTGATCATTGGTGGGCGCGTCAAAATCGGTACGCTGAAGTCGTGAAGGCAGTTTCAGACCAAAAAGCGCGTGCTTTTCTTCCGGCTGTGGCTCGACCGCGCAGGTCTCCAAAAGCCCGTCCACCGTGGTCACAACCTCGCCAATCAGCACCCGCTCGTCATTGTCGACCGTGGCGCTTTCTATCTCGATCCATTTGCTGCCCGCCCGCACGCAGGTGCCATTGGTGCTGTTGAGATCCACCAGGGTGAATTCGCGTTTGCCCTTGCGGCGCAATTCTGCGTGCTCGCGCGAGATCGACGGATCGTCGATGACGATGTCGTTGATTTCGCCGCGGCCAATTCGAAAAACCGTTGTAACGCCCATTGTGTCTCCCTCGACACGCCGCTTCCCATCAGGGATGTCCCCGGGAAACGGTTTTCTGCGCCGTTTTGACGGCGCTATCTGGTTCAATGATTTTACGCATTGAGGCAGGGTGGCGTTCCCGACGTCAAAAGCCCCCAATATGGCGGAAAAGGTGCGGCAAAACGGATGGCGTCGCTTGGTTGCATGGCCCAAATCGCCATGTTACGAAACCGCCGCGCATCAGCCAGAGGGCGTTCTGCTCGTGGCTGCTGGATTTCAAGCAAATACCGGACGTTTTGACCGTTTGCGCGGGGAGTCAGGGCCGCGTGGCCCCGGGTAACAACAACGCCGATCAGGACCTTCGTCAGTGGCCTCAGATGCAACAGGACTGAGTGGGATTGCAGGTCGCTACGCGACCGCGCTCTACGACCTCGCCGACGAACATAACAGCCTGGATGCCGTGGCGGACGATCTACGCGGCCTGAAAGGCCTTCTGGGTGACAGCAAGGATTTGCGCTACCTCCTTAGTTCGCCCCTGCTGGACCGCAGCCAGCAAACTTCCGCGGTCCTCGCCGTTGTTGCCGCCGCTGGCGTCACTGACATGACGCGCCGTTTAGTGGGCGTCGTCGGACAGAACCGTCGGTTGTTCGCACTGGGCGCCGTTATCGATCAGTTCTTGCAGATCCTTGCCACGCGCCGCGGTGAAGTGACGGCTCATATCACCTCTGCACGGACGCTCAGCGATCAACAGATCAATGCGCTGACGGAGAAGCTTCGCAGCATCGTCGGCAACAAGGTGAATATCGAGGCCGAAGTGGACGAGAGTCTGCTGGGCGGCCTGGTCGTGCGCGTAGGTTCGCGCATGGTCGACACATCAATTCGCAGCAAAATTCAACGTATGGGGCGCGCCATGCGCGCGACCGCCTAGGGGAGTTGAGGCATGGACATCCAGGCCGCTGAAATCTCTGCAATCCTCAAGAAGCAGATTGAGGATTTTGATTCTGATGCTGACGTCGCAGAGGTCGGCCAGGTTCTCTCCGTCGGTGACGGCATCGCCCGTGTCTATGGACTGGACAATGTCCAGGCCGGTGAAATGGTCGAGTTTCCCGGTGGCATCAAGGGCATGACCCTGAACCTGGAAGTCGACAATGTGGGCGTCGTGATCTTTGGTGATGATCGCACCATCAAGGAAGGCGACATCGTCAAACGCACCGGCGAAATCGTCGATGTGCCGGTGGGCAAGGGCCTGTTGGGCCGCGTGGTCGATGGCTTGGGCAACCCCATTGACGGCAAGGGCCCGCTCGAAGACGTGGAACGCCGTCTGGTCGAGGTAAAGGCGCCGGGCATCATTCCGCGCAAATCGGTGCATGAGCCGGTCCAGACCGGTCTCAAGGCGCTCGACGCTCTGGTGCCGGTGGGCCGCGGCCAGCGCGAGCTGATCATTGGCGATCGCCAGACCGGCAAGACTGCGGTGGCGATCGATACCTTCATCAACCAGAAGCACAACAACAGCAGCGACGACGAGAGCAAGAAGCTCTATTGCATCTATGTCGCCATTGGCCAGAAGCGCTCGACTGTTGCGCAGGTGGTCAAAACCCTCGAGGAACAGGGCGCGATGGAATATTCCATCGTGGTCGCCGCCACGGCCTCCGAGCCGGCGCCGCTGCAGTTTCTGGCACCCTATACCGGCTGCGCCATGGGCGAGTATTTCCGCGATAATGGCATGCACGCGGTGATCGTCTATGACGATCTGTCCAAGCAGGCAGTGTCCTACCGGCAGATGTCATTGCTGCTGCGCCGGCCGCCGGGGCGCGAGGCTTATCCGGGCGACGTTTTCTATCTGCATTCCCGTTTGCTGGAGCGTGCGGCGAAGTTGAACGACGATAATGGCTCGGGCTCGCTGACGGCGTTGCCGATCATTGAAACCCAGGCAAATGACGTGTCCGCTTACATCCCGACCAACGTGATTTCGATTACGGACGGTCAGATCTTCCTTGAAACCGACCTGTTCTACAAAGGCATCCGCCCGGCGATTAACGTCGGCCTGTCGGTGTCGCGTGTGGGCTCTGCGGCTCAGACCAAGGCGATGAAGTCGGTGGCCGGTTCGATCAAGCTGGAGTTGGCGCAGTATCGTGAGATGGAAGCTTTTTCCCAGTTCGCGTCGGATCTTGATGCCGCCACCCAGCAATTGCTGGCCAAAGGCGCCCGGCTGACCGAGCTGCTGAAGCAGGACCAGTATTCGCCTCTGCCGATGGAAGAGCAGGTCGTCGTGATTTTCGCAGGCGTCAGCGACAAGAACTATCTCGCCGGCATAGACGTGCGCGACGTGACACGGTTCGAGGCGGAGTATCTTTCCGAGATCCGGGAAAAGGGCAAAGACATCCTTGCCGGCATCCGGGATACAGGTGAGTTGTCAGACGACAACAAGGCCAAGCTCGAGGGCTTCCTTGACGACTTCGTCAAAGCATTTGCTTAGGCCGGGCAGGGGATAGGCGGCCATGTCCAGCCTGAAGGAACTCCGCAACCGCATTGCGAGCGTCAAGTCGACGCAAAAAATCACGTCGGCCATGAAGATGGTCGCGGCGGCGAAACTGCGGCGCGCTCAGGAGTCCGCCGTGGCGGCGCGTCCTTACGCAGAGCGTATGGAACGCATGCTCGGCTCACTGTCCTCGGCAGTACAGGGGCGCGAAGGTGTTTCGCCCATGCTGTCGGGCACCGGCAAGGAAGACGTACACCTGTTGGTTTTGGTGACGTCTGATCGCGGTCTCTGTGGTGGCTTCAATAGCTCGGTCGCCCGGCGCGCACGGCGAAAAATCAGCCAGCTTCTGAGTGATGGCAAGCAGGTGAAGCTGATGTGCGTTGGCCGAAAGGCGCGGGACCTGATGCGCCGCGACCATGGCGACAAGATTATCGAGTCCTACTCGGAACTTGACCGGCCCAAACTGACGTTTGATGCGGCCGATCAGGTAGCCGACAAGATCAGCGAGTTGTTCGATGCAGGCGAATTCGATGTTTGCACTCTGATATACAACAAGTTCCAGTCTGCCATCGCCCAGATCGTGACCGAACAGCAGTTGGTGCCGTTCGCTATTCCCGAGGCGGACGAGTCAGACGAGGCTGCCAGCGATACCGAAGCGGACCGGTCGGTCTATGATTTCGAGCCGGACGAGGCAGAAATTCTCGATGACCTGCTGCCGCGCAATCTGGCAGTGCAGATGTTTCGAGCGCTGCTGGAGAACCAGGCCGGTGAGCATGGTGCGCGGATGACAGCAATGGACAACGCAACCCGCAACGCGGGCGATATGATTCATAAACTCACGCTCACCTACAACCGCACACGCCAGGCGATGATCACGAAAGAACTGATCGAGATCATCTCCGGCGCGGAAGCGTTGTAGGGAAAGCAACAGGAGCGAGCAATGGCGACCAACAACGTCGGAAAAATCACCCAGGTCCTGGGCGCCGTGGTGGACGTGCAGTTCGAAGGCGAATTGCCGGCAATCATGAACGCGCTGGAAACGAAAATTGGCGACCTTCGGCTGATTCTTGAAGTGGCACAGCACTTGGGCGAGGGCACTGTACGCACCATCGCCATGGACACGACTGACGGCATGGTTCGCGGTCACGAGGTGACCGACACGGGCAGCCCGATTGAAATTCCGGTGGGTGTTGAAACCCTTGGCCGGATCATGAACGTGATCGGTGAACCTGTGGACGAAGCCGGACCGATTGGCGCCAAGGCCAAAGCGCCGATCCACAGGGCCGCACCGGAATTCATCGAGCAGTCGACCGAGGTCGAAGTGCTGGCCACGGGCATCAAGGTCGTCGATCTGCTGGCGCCTTACGCCAAGGGCGGCAAGGTCGGCCTGTTTGGTGGCGCGGGCGTGGGTAAGACCGTGCTGATCATGGAGCTGATCAACAACATCGCGAAGACCCACGGCGGGTACTCGGTTTTCGCTGGTGTCGGCGAGCGTACCCGTGAAGGCAACGACCTTTACTGGGAGATGATCGAATCCGGCGTGAACAAGGAAGGCGGTGGCGAGGGCTCCAAGTGCTCGCTGGTCTACGGCCAGATGAACGAGCCTCCGGGCGCACGTTCCCGCGTCGGTCTTTCCGGCCTGACGGTGGCCGAGGGCTTCCGCGATGATGGCCAGGATGTGCTCTTCTTCGTCGATAACATCTTCCGTTTCACCCAGGCGGGCTCGGAAGTGTCCGCGCTGCTAGGCCGAATTCCGTCGGCAGTGGGCTATCAGCCGACGCTCGCGACCGACATGGGCGCGCTGCAGGAGCGGATCACGACAACCACCAAGGGATCGATCACCTCGGTGCAGGCGATCTACGTGCCGGCTGATGATTTGACCGATCCGGCGCCTGCGGCATCGTTTGCCCACCTTGACGCTACCACGGTGTTGTCGCGGCAGATCGCAGAGTTGGGCATCTACCCCGCGGTGGATCCGCTCGATTCCACATCGCGTATTCTCGACCCGCGTATCCTGGGCGAGGAGCATTACCGGACGGCCCGTGACGTTCAGGAAGTGCTGCAGAGCTACAAGTCGCTCCAGGACATCATTGCGATCCTGGGCATGGACGAACTGTCGGAAGAGGACAAGCTGACGGTGGCGCGGGCACGCAAGATCCAGCGTTTCCTGTCGCAGCCGTTCCATGTCGCCGAGGTGTTCACCGGCTCGCCGGGCGTGCTGGTGTCGCTGGAAGACACCATCCGCGGCTTCAAGGGCATCCTGGACGGCGAGTACGACCACCTGCCGGAAGCCGCCTTCTACATGGTTGGCACCATCGACGAAGTAGTCGAGAAGGCCAAGCGCATGGCGGCCGAGGCCGCCTAGGGCGTTTCGGGCGGACACGCGACGAGGAGACATCCTGAATGGCCGACACCATCGAATTCGAACTGGTCTCGCCGCAACGACTGATGAAGTCGGAGCCGGTGGAGATGGTCGTCGTGCCGGGGGCCGAGGGCGATATCGGCGTGCTGCCCGGCCACTCGCCGCTGATCTGTACCGTGCGGGCGGGCGTCATCGACATCCACGAGGGCGGCTCGGTGAAGGAGCGCATCTTCATCGGCGGCGGCTTCTGCGAGGTTTCGCCGGAGCGTTGCACGGTGCTGGCCGAGGAAGCCGTCGCCACCACCGACATCGACCGGTCCGAGGCCGATGAACGTGTGCGCGCCGCCGAGGAAGCGCTTTCCGGCGCCGACGACGACGGCCGTGCCGAGGCAGAGCGACGTTTGGGCATCGCACAACAATTGAAGGCAGCCGCCGACGGGGCGGGTTCGGGCTAACCGATCCAACCCACTGGAATTTTTCGACCCAGCGCGGCACCTTCGGGAGCCGCGCTTTTTGTTTTGGCGAGGAGCATGAAACATGGTCGACATCACCACCGAACGGCTCTGCATGACGCCCGTGTGCGACATCCATCTGGACGCCTTCCGACGTCTGCACGGGGATCCGCGCGTGGTCGGCGGCATGAAGCATGGCGTGTTGGACACCGCCGAGGTGGAGGCGCTCTACGCCGAGTACCGCGCCAGTTGGCAGGCGCACGGCATCGGCATCTGGTCGGTGCTGCGCCGGTCGGACGAATTCTACCTCGGCATCGCCGGCCTCTGGATGCGCGAGGACGGACAAGGCTGGGCACTCCGATACGCCATCGACCCGGACCACCGGGGCCTCGGCTTCGCCCGCGAGGCGGCCGGCGCGGCGCTCGACCACGCGCTTCGGATGCACGGTCTGAACCGCGTCGTCGCCGTCACTCGCGATATCAACGAAGCCAGCCGCCGGGTGCTGGAAGGCATCGGCATGGTGCGAGAGAGTGACTGCCTGGATGGCGTCGCGGGTCGGTTGCTTTACGCCACCCGGCACAAGTCATGACATCGGCTGCTGGACACTCTAGTCTGTGGCGTGGCCGATAAACGTGAGTGGCCATCCGGGAGGGGAACACCCGCCATGCGTCTTTATCTGGTGCGCCATGGCCGCGCCATGCCGAAGGATGAGAACCCGCAGCAGGCGCTGAGCGCCGGCGGTCGCGCCGACGTGGAACGCATGGCGTCGTTCCTGGCACGCTCCGGCGCGGCACCGGTCCGGGTCGTGCATTCAGGCAAGACCCGGGCGGCCGAAACGGCGCTGCTGCTGGCCGAGGTGCTGGGCCCGGGACGACTGATCGAGGAGATGACGGGATTGTCGCCGATGGACGATCCGGCACCCCTGATCGAGGCCGTGGCCGGCTGGACCGACGACACCATGGTGGTCGGCCACAACCCCTTCATGGAACGCGTGGTGTCGCGCATGCTGGCCGGCCGCGACGGCATGCCCGTCGCCGCCTTTCCCACCGCCGCCGTCTGCTGCCTGGCACGACTTGACGCCGGCGCCTGGGTGATGCATTGGCACGCCTCGCCCGCGCTGTTGGGCGGCTGAGCCCGACCCCACCCCGGCACCGCCCCGGCACCACCAACGAAGCGAGCCCCCATGCCCAAGAAGACCGAGAAGAAACCGCCGAAGAATTCGTACAATTGCGACCGGTGCCCGAGCTATTGCTGCAGCTATCCCCGTATCTGCGTCACCAAGCGCGACATCAAGCGCCTGGCCAAGCACTTCGGTCTCTCCCTTGAGGTTGCCGCCGAGCGTTTCACCAAGAAGGGTCACGAAAAGGGCGAGGTGATTCTGCGCCACCAGTTGGACGAACACTTCGGCACCGCCTGCCGGTTCCTGCACGCGGAAAAGCGCCATTGCACCATCTACGAAGCCAGGCCCGCCATCTGCCGCGACTTCCCCGGCACCCGGCGCTGCGGCTACTACGATTTCCTCAGCTTCGAGCGCCGGGCGCTGGAAGATCCGGATTATATCTCGATCACAAACAACACGTAGTTTGTGTTCCCTCAATCGCCGGGCGCTGGCAGGCGGCACTCCGGTTAGAGCGGTGCTTGTCGGAGACGCACGTCCCGGCGAGTATATGTTGTTCCCTCAGTCGCCGGGCGCCGCTGTGCCGCTTGGCTACGCCGCATAAGCGGC
>JAJFFJ010000153.1 GCA_021776685.1 Alphaproteobacteria bacterium | reverse complement strand
GAGGCGACCCAGGCCAACGAGCCGGGTGCGCTGAACTATGAGTGGTTCATCAGCGAAGACGGCAAGACCTGCCACATCTACGAGCGCTATCAGGACTCAGACGCGACCCGTGTTCATATGGGCAATTTCGGCGGGCAATTCGCCGGCCGCTTCATGTCCATCTGCAAGATGGGCAAGACCAGCCTTTATGGCGACCCGGACGACAAGCTGAAGGAAATGATGGGCGGCATGGGGGCCGTGCAATACAGCCAGATCGGCGGCTTTGTGCGGTAGCGTTTCGCTAGGGCGATTGCCAGAGCGGCCTGGATACGAGGAGCGGTGGCGTTGACCGCAGAACGAAAAGACAGCATCCGCGCCTTGTTGAAAGGCATAGAAACCGGCGACCCGGCAGCGGTGGCCGTGGTCAACGAAGACAAGTACATCCAGCACAACCCGCAGACCCAGGAGGGCAGCGAGGGTCTGGCAGCCCTGTTCAAACGGCTGTCCAAGACGTCACCGCGGGTCAACATCGTGCGGGCCTTTTCCGATGGCGACTATGTCTTCGCCCATACCGAATACGACTTCGCGACCCGCAGAATCGGTTTCGAGGTCTTCCGCTTCGAGGGCGACCAGGCCGTCGAGCACTGGGACAATATCCAGCCGCGACGGGGGCCCAATCCATCCGGTCACACTATGGTCGATGGCGCGACCACCGTGGCCGATCCCGACAGCACCGAGGCCAACCGGGCCATTGTGCGATCCTTTGTCGAAGACATCCTGATCTCCCGCAGGCTGGACAGGTTGGACTCCTATATCGGCGGCACGCCCTTCACCCAGCACAACCCGGAAATGGCAGACGGCCTTCCCGCCCTGCGCGCGGCGCTGGAGGCCCAATCCGTCGACGGCGTCATGATCGGCTACGACAAAAGCCACCGCGTGCTGGCCGAGGGGAGTTTCGTTCTTTCCGTCAGCGAAGGAACCCTGGACGGCGTCCACACGTCCTTCTACGACCTCTTCCGCCTCGCCGAGGGCAAGATTGTCGAACACTGGGACACCATCGAAGCGATTCCCCCGCCCAGCGAGTGGAAGAACCAAAACGGCAAATTCTAGGGCCTGAGCCGTCGCCGATCCCGGGGGCAAAGCAGGTGCGCCCCAGGTTAGTCCGATCTTCCTTCAGAAGCAGGCAATTGCCACTGGGGCCGTGAGCTTCCGCTTGTAACGCAAAGGGGACACAATCGCCGCCGCTCGGCAATTGCGTCGGGCCGTCAAAAGCTCACGCCAGCTGCCTAAAATCGGTGACGCCAAGAGGCAGCACCAACGTCGCACCTATGACGACTGATCTTTCCAACACTTCAGAAGATTATACTTCAGGCGAACCAGTGCAAATCGGAGACGGTATGGCGTCCCTCGATACCCCGCAGCGCAACGCTGATTGGTTCGCCGAAAGTGAATTCACCACTCTCTCCGGCCATCGCCCGAGCCACGTCCGAAACCAGGATCTCGTTCGGCTGGGCAAGCCCCGTGATTCGCGAGGCCTTGTTGACCACCGTCCCGTAAAAATCGTCGTCGGTCCGGATTAGATCGCCCGCATGAATTCCGACCCGCAGCTTCAGAGTCGGCTCAAAGTTGCTTTCCGCCGCGGCGGACTGGATTTCCATAGCAGCGCGCATTGCGCCGCTTGCAGCGCCAAAGCTCGACATTGAGCCGTCACCCAACGTCTTGACCAAAGCGCCGTCATATTTGGAGATCGCTGATGACTGTAGATCGAGCTGTCGGCCTATCGCCACCGCCCAGTCGCGATCACCCACGGCATTGGCGATCTCGGTCGAATTGGCTACGTCGGTAAACATGATCACTGCCGCGCCTTCCCCGCCAATAGTCATGTGACCCGTCTTGGCCGCGTCGATCAAATCCGAGAAGGCGTTGTGTTCAATGCCTGAAAACTCAAGATTTGGCTGGCCCATTGAACAATGGACCTGGACGAGCCGCCAAACCCCTTCATCCAACGTGAGAACGAATGAAAAGCGTACGTCCAACACGGCATCGCGACCTGCGAAGCTCAATTGACCCCGCCATATCGCCCAGCCGACTTCACCGCGTTCGAACCCCTCGACGATTGTTCCGCTCGCCGTCCAATCCGGCACTTCAGCAAGGTGTTGCGCAAGCCCGCGGCGAAGCAGGGTTCCTGACCAGTATTCATCCGGGGCAGAACCGAGATATCGAAGATGTTCGGATGTCGACAGCATATTGGTCAGCGGCCGGGCATTCTTGCTGCTGTGCGCTTCCATCCAACGGCCGACTACAGCTTCAATCTCAGGAGAAGGTCTGGTTACCAACTGACACTCTGCCCCTTTCCAGTCGCACCGTCGCGACTGGCACCGCAAGAACTCAAGATCACCGGCATTATTAAAATCGGCAGTCCTAGTGCTTCAACTACGAACATTGCAGCTCAATTGCATTTGGCAAATCTATGGGCCTTCGTGCAGGCCGCCAAGCATAATCGGCCATTTGTCCGGCATGGGAATCGGTTCGGCGCTGACCCAGCGCTTTGACCCAGCGCTTTGAAGCAGCGCAACTATGCCAATTGCGGTTCCCGGTTTTGGCGTATGCGCATCAGCAATGTCGTCATCACGAGAAGGTTGAAAATACCTGCCGCAGCAGCAACGGCATATGACGCCATGTAATCACCGGTGAGATCGAAAAGCATACCGCCCTGCCAGCCGCCAATGCCGTGCCCGACGAAGCCAAACGCGACGACGATGCCCGTGGCGCCCGCCCGCCGCGACGGCCGCGTCAGGGCTCTGACCGTTGTCAGGATGCCCGTCATCACGCCCGAATAGCCGAAGCCGTACAGGACTGCATAAAAGTAGAAGGCATTGAGGCTCTGGAATTGGGTGAAGCCGAAAACCAACACAGTCTGCAGGGCCGAGGCTGTGATGTACGCGGGAACTGCGCCGATCATGTCCGCCAGCCGCCCGAAGAATATCCGGCCGAAAAATCCCGCGGTCAGCATGGCCAGCATGACGCCACCGGCGTCTGCTGCGGCGATACCTTCGCCCTGTAGCAACGGCACCAGATGCATCAGCGGCACAGCCATAAGCGTGCAACACCCGATGACCGCTATACTCATCGTGACGACCACGACATTGTGGGGCAGACGCCCGGCCAGCGGCTCATCGGGCGGAGCTGCGGCGTTGACGGCCAGGCCTGGTGGATCGCGCAGGAGGAACGCCAGCGGCACGACAATCGCCAGAATCGCGACACCCAGGGCTGTCAGCGCGCCATTCCATTCCAGTTCAGCAATAAGCAATGCGGCGACAAGCGGGATGCCGCCTTGGCCGAGCGCCTGGCCGCCTGAAACGATGCCGATTGCCAAGCCTGCGCCAGCGGTGAACCAGTTGCCGACCAAGGCAACGAGCGGCGCGAAGAACGCGGCGCCGCCGAAAGCGCCGGCAATAAAATAGAGCGTATAGAATTGCCACAGTTGATCGGCGTAAGCAGATGCCAAAACACAGCCGCCGAGGACGATGGCGCCAAAAATGCAGATGCGGCGGGTGCTGATGCGATCAGCCAGGCGCCCCATCAAAATGCCGCCCACGGCACAGCCAATCAGGCCGGCGGAATTGATCAGCGCGATTTCGCCGCGCTGCCAGCCGAACGCTTTCTCCAGCGGCAGGAAAAATACGGTCATGCCATTAATCAGCAAGCCCATCGAGAGCGCGAGCATAACCGCAGAGGCGATCACAATCACCCAGCGATAGAGGGGCTGAGGAGTCTGGTTTGGCATGCCGAAAAAAGCCTGAGAAGTGTCCGAGCCTCCGCGGCATAGCACGGGCCTACAGCTCAGGGAAATCCGGGAACGGGCAGAGCACCCATGCGCCACTGGAATTCAGGTTCGGCGGGAGGATCGTGAAGATTCAATTTGCTGATCGCCAGAGGGGACCAATGGGCGACGGCTCGCCGTGGGTTGGCGCTTCCTCTGAAACCGGATCAAGCTGCCTTTCTTCGGCAGTGACGGCTGCTTAGCAAATTCCGCCTTTCGCCGCCGCCACTACCGTATGATTTGGGGGCCGCCAGACGGGCGGCGCTGTCAAAGCGGCGCGGCTGACGAGACCTTCACTGTTTCCGACAGTGGTCGTTTCTGACTTTGCCGCTGGGCATAATTGTATTGCAGAATTTTGCGCCGTTCAGTTTCGCACCCTGCAGCATGGCGTCCCGTAGGTTTGCAACACGCAGGTCAGCGTTACGCAGATCAACGTCACGCAGGTCAGCGCTACGCAGGTTCGCGGCAAACAGGTCTGCGCCCGACAGATTCGCTCCCCACAGGCCCGCGTTACCCAACATGGCGCCACGTAGGTGCTCCCCCCGCAGATTTGCGTCCCACAGGGCCGCATTATGCAGGAGTGCACCCCGCAGGTTCGCCGAGAGTAGGTCAGCGCCCGGGAGGTCCGCGTCATGCAGGTTCGCGTAACTCAGTTCTGCGCCACGCAAGTCACACT
>JAJFFJ010000152.1 GCA_021776685.1 Alphaproteobacteria bacterium | reverse complement strand
TAAAGTTCGGCTTCGGCTGCGGCCTTGGTGACCCCGGGATTGCGGTTGGGATTCAGGACACAGCTTTCCGTGACGATGGCGGTGCCGGCGCCGTCCACTTCGACGCCACCGCCCTCCATCACCAGAGTTGATCTGACACGGGAGACCCCTGCGGCGTTGGCCACAAAGGCTGCAATCCGGGCGTCGCGGGCATGGATCTGTTTCCCACCCCAACCGTTGAAATTGAAATCGATCGCAGCAGGCTGCCTGTTAGGCGCGCGTACGAAAACAGGCCCTGAATCACGAATCCACAGGTCGTCCAGCGCCGCCGGCAGCAGAGTCACACCCGGCCCCGCCACCCGGCGTGCGAGGTGCATTTCGTCCGGCCGAACAAGCATGGTGACCGGCTCGTAGCGGGCGAGAGTCCTTGCGATACGTCCCAGCGCCTGCTGAACGCCCGGCAACAATTTGCTGCCCCATATTTCCAGCGTCGGGCCAAACGCCATCCACGTGCGCTGGTGGCGGGCATTTTCGTCGGGCATCAGGTAGGGATGCGGCGGTCTGGCATTTGCCCGATAGGCGATAACAGAGGCCATGGCAGCGCTCCCCGCCACAAATCTCCGCCTTGTCAGACGCATGGGGTTACAGGTCCCGGGTCACGCCGCGTCGGCGCAGCCTTCCGGCTTGAAGACGCGTTCTGTGGAGGCCGGGAATTTCTCCAGCAAGGCCGCCGGACGCACCGGTCGCGGCACGAAATTGCCGCCGCAGTTGGGGCACTGGTTGTTTAATCGGGTCTCCACGCACGCGGCGCAGAAGGTGCATTCAAATGTACAGATGCGCGCGTCCGCCGACTCCGGCGGCAGGTCGCGGTCGCAGCATTCGCAGCTGGGTTTCAGTTGAAGCATTAGGTGGTTCCCGCTGGCAGAGACATCGGATGTTCATCCTACCAGTGTTTCTCCCTCCGGCACGCAGGCAAAAAAAACCGGGCCCGAAGGCCCGGTTCCCAGTAGTGGGGAAATGTCGCGCTGAACAGTGTCCGTCCCGTGTCGGGTCCCGCATCGGAAAATGCGGATAAAGCCTAAGCCTTTCGGCCACGTTCATGATCGTTACGGCGCACTCTGCCGAGCCATCCCCGGCAACGGGCCAGGATACGGTGATTGACTCTTGACCCTGGCCCTCAGGTTGAATCTGGGCCTGTCCTGCCCCTAGTAGCGGGACCAGCCGGTGCGCGAATTCCAGCGGAGGCCACCTTCGCGGCCATCCGCACCCTGGCCATGCACTTCCCAGGTACGGCTGCCATCGGCCTCCCGCCGCCAGCCACGGTCGAGGCTGACGGTCTGGCCCCGGTGGTTCGTGACCGTCAGGCTGCGTTGCCAGCCGGCCCCGGTGCGCCGTAAAACCCGCTGGTAGACGCCACGGTCGCCATTGCGCGCCGCCCATTGGCCCTGCTCGACCACGCCGCCACGGATCCGCCGCGCCTGGCCACGGTAAAGCAAGCCGCCGCCGCGGGTATTGGCGTAGCCGCCTGCCGTGGCCCAGCGTCCAGGACCGACCCGCCGCATATGGCGTGCCGCCACGTGGTTGGCGAAGGGCCCGCGGCGCACATGGACTCCGGTTGCGCGGCCGTGCCCCCGCCGCACCCAGGTGCGCCGGTTGCGATTGCCCCAGGTCGCCTTGTGTCCACGGCGCCACCGGGCATGCGCTGGCCGTTGCTGACGGCGGACGTGGTGGCGCCGCCATTTCATACGCGCCGGGCCTGCTTTCCAGCGGTGTTTCCAGCTTCGCGCTTCTGCGTCCGAGGTACCAAAAGTCACGCCGCCGGCCAACACGCCTGCAGCGGCCGCGAGCAGTAAGCCCGCGGTCACGGATTTTCCAACGATGTTCATAAAACTCTCCACGATGCCTGTGCGGCACCGCAATCCCCGTCAACTCTATACGCAGGGGTAACCCGGCATGTCCACGGCCGTTGCCGGCCCAAAGTCCAGTGGGGATTAGCGCTGCAACACCGCCGGCCAGTTCCTGTCGCCTTTGACAATGTTGGCGGGCTTTTCCCGCTCCCAGGCCGCTCGGATGAACTTGTTGTAGTTCAGGTACAGCTTGCCTTTGTGGATCGTCCAGGCGTCGGGCTCGATCTTGGCGGTATAGTTACGCGAGACCGCATAGGCGCAGTAGCCGCCATATTGCGGCGCGTATTTCGCCGGATCAGCCTTGAACATGGCCAGGTGTTTAGCGCTGGCAAAGCGCCAGACCGCACCTTTCCAGCGCAGTGTGTGCTTTGCGGATCCCGCCACTGGCTTGCCGCGGGTGAAATACGCCACGGGGTCATAGCCGCGAATGGCAACGCCACCATCCTGAAAGACCGGTGGCTCGGCGGCGTGAGCCGATCCGCTGAGTGCACTCGCAACACCTAAAGCGGCAATCAGTGCAAACAGGGCGCGGCGGGTAACAAACATGGTCATGGTGTGCCCCTTGAACTCAGATTTCTGTGGCCCTCTCCTGGCCGGTGCCAGGCTCGGGCAGAGAAACAGTCAGGGCGCCGATGGGTGTGGCTGTCCAACGGCGCCCTTTGGCATTGGCGAAACAGGCAGGATCACCTGTGCCTATTTCAGATCTTTAAAGACCACGGGCTTTTTGGCCCAGGCTTTCTTGATAAAGCCATCGCGGTCTTTATCCCACCAGCCTTGAACCTTCTTGTGAACGTTGAAGTAAAGCTTGCCCTTATGCACGGCCCAGACGTCTGGCTTGGTCGGCACAACGCCACCCACGGCCAGGCCATAGGCGCAGTAGCCGCCAAACTGCGGCGCATATTTCTCGGGATTGCCCTTAAACATGGCCAGATGCTTGGCGCTGGAGAAATGCCAGGTCGCACCCTTCCATTTCAGCGAATGGGCGGCACTGCCCTTTGTGGGCTTGCCGATGGTGAAATAGGCGACCGGGTCGTAACCGTGGATCGCGACACCACCACTGGGCTGGTAGATTATTGTCGTGAATTTCTTGGCGTCGGCCGCGCTTGGTTGCAGCACGGTTGCGCCGGCGAACATGGCCGCCACTACGGCCAGCGCCGCGAATGACCGGCGGGTCAGGGACTGGATCATCGGGTCCTCCAAAATAGCGTTTCTCGCCCACCCTGCGCAGGCGCTGCCAATCAGATAGGAAACCGGGGGCGCAACGCTAGCCCTCCCACAAACTTGTGAAGAGAAGTGTAGCCGTCAGCTGATTCCAGCTGTCCCCAACTGCGACGCACCGAGGCTTGTGAAATGCATCAGCCTTATTCATATATCGCGCGAATTTGGCCATCGCCGCGGTAGCGGCCAATGGAGGGATATGTGAGGGGCCGAAGATGGGTTGGCTCGGTCAAGCGGCAGGAAACGCCGTCTGTCAGGCTGAAGCGCGAGGTAGAGGAACGGGCATTAGCGCCTGACGCGAACCTATTTACGCGTGTGCGTTTCAAGGCCAGCCAGTTCGTGGAACACCCTATCTTCCAGCGGATAATCATCGGGTTGATTCTGCTCAACGCGCTCACTCTTGGGCTGGAAACTTCCAAAACCGCAATGGCGTCTGCGGGCAATCTGATTCTGACAGTCGATCAGATCATTCTGAGCGTCTTTGTTACCGAGCTGTTGCTCAAGCTATTCGCCTATGGCCTGGGCTTCTTCAAGCGAGGCTGGAACATCTTCGACCTGCTGGTGGTGGGTATCGCCCTGGTACCGTCCAGCGGGCCGCTGGCGGTGCTGCGCGCCTTCCGCGTGCTGCGGGTCATGCGGCTGATCTCCGTTGTGCCCGCCATGCGCCGGGTGGTGCAGGCGCTGCTGGCGTCAATTCCGGGCGTCGCCTCGGTTTTCGCCTTGCTGTTGCTGATCTTTTATGTCTTCGCTGTCATCTGCACGAAGCTCTACGGCGTACATCCGAACGCCGACCTGCAGGAGTGGTTCGGCACCATAGGCCGCAGCATGTACTCGCTGTTCCAGATCATGACCCTGGAGAGCTGGTCCCACGGCATCGTCCGGCCGACCATGAAAATTTACCCGATGGCGTGGCTGGTTTTCGTGCCCTTCATCCTGATCTCCAGCTTCGCGGTGCTGAACCTGTTCATCGCGGTCATCGTCAACGCCATGCAGGAACAGCAGGCCGCTGAACTGGCCGAGGCCACGGAAACCCTGGAAGAAGATATTGCCGAGCAGACCCGGAAGTTGACTGCCGAGGTCAAACAACAGACCCAGGACCTGAACCACAAGGTGGACAACCAGACCGACCTCCTGGTGCGGGAGATCAAGGCTCTACGGGCGGAGGTCAGCGACCTGCGGGCGCAGAAGGGTGGCGCCTAGCCCGGCATTTAGCCTCGGGCCAGCGTCTCGAACTTTGCCTGGCCCATGCCGGCAACGTCCGCGCTTTCGCAGAGTTCCGCCCAGGTGACGTCGTCAATCTCTATACCGGCCTCAAGCCGTGACGCCTTGTGGGCGCGTTCCGGGTCGCCGGCGACAAGCACGGGCGCATCGGCATCGGCGGGCGGCGAGGCGGTGGCCCAGTCCATGATCGCTTCCGCATCGGCCAGGAAGGGATCGCGTCCGCTCAAACGCTCAGGATCGATCACGATCATCAGCATGTTGTTGCGGATGCCCTTTTCCCAGCCTTTGTCCGGATGAATCGTGATCCCACCAATCAGCGCCGCGCCCAGCAGTTCCGCCATCAACGCCAGGCCATAGCCCTTGTGCTTGCCGAAAGTCGCCAGCGCGCCCTTTGGGTCTTCAAACATGACCCGGGGATCGGTTGTTGGCTCACCCTCGCTGTCGATCAGATAGCCGTCCGGCACCTGCCGGCCCTCATTCATGGCCACCCGCACCTTGCCCAGGGCGATTTCGCTGGTGGCGAAATCCAGAATTGTTGCCGGGCGGTTGGCCGTCGCCGGCACGCTGATGCAGATCGGGTTGGTGAGAAAACGCGCATCGGCTCCGCCGAAGGGCGCCACGGACGGCGAATGTCCGCCCACATTGACGAAGTGGATCGAGACCAGTCCCGCCTCGGCGACCCACTCGCCATAGGTGCCGACCCGGCCGATGTGATGCGCATTGGTCAGCCCGGCGATGCAAACCCCCTGCGTCTCTGCATGGGAGATCGCCCGCTCGGTAATATCCTTCGCCATCACCTGGCCATGGCCGCCGTCGGCATCGCCAATCAGGAACGTGCCGTCGTCGCGGGTGATGGTCAGGGTCTGGTTCAGTACCAGGGTGCCGTCTCGCCAGTTCCGCACATAGTGGGGGATCATGCCGACGCCGTGGCTGTCATGACCCTTCAGGTTCGCTTCCACCAGGTGATCGGCGACGATTTCGGCCTCCGTCTCTGAGCTGCCCATGGCGGCGAGCACGGCGCGGGCTGCAGTCTTCAGAGGGGCGTGGGCAATTGTGGGCATCGCAGGCTTTCTTGAAGGGGCTCGCACTTCCGGTCGGATTGCGGCAGATTTTGGCGTGGAGGCGCACCATGCCGCCAACCATCAAAAGATGCCAGCCCCGGAAGCCAACATGAACCCTTCGAAAATCGTCAATATCGCCGACATGCGCGAGGCCGCCCGCCGGCGCCTGCCCAAGGTCGTCTTCGACTATATGGACGGAGCAGCCGAGGACGAGGTCGGCAAGGCGCGCAACGCGTCCGGCTTCCGCGACATCACGGTGACGCCAAGATATCTGGTGGACGTGGCGGAGCGCAGCCAGAGGACGGAAATCTTCGGCCAGACCTTCGCCAGCCCCTTCGGCCTCGGCGCCACAGGCATGGCCAACGTCGTCTGGCCAGACGCGGACGTGGCACTGGCGGAAGCAGCCGCCGCCGCCGACCTGCCGTTTACGTTGAGCACCGCGGCGAGCAGCGGGATTGAAGAGATCGCCGCGAAAGTCCCGGATCATTTCTGGTTCCAGGTCTATGCCCAGCGGGACCGCAACGTGACCGGCGACCTGTTTCAGCGGGCGGCGGATGCGGGCGCCAAGGTGTTGATGGTGACCGTCGACACCCCGATCCCGGCGAAGCGCGAGCGGGACATCCGCAATGGTTTCATCCTGCCGCTCAAACTCAATCTCCGGCACATCGCCGACGCGGCGCGCAGGCCGGGCTGGTCCTGGCAGTTCATCCGCAACGGCGCACCGAAGTTCGAGACCATTGCCCGCTACGCCGACCCGAACGCCAGCGCACAGTCGCTCGCCGCCTTCATCGCCAGTCAGGTCACCCCGTCGCTCACCTGGGACGATGTGGGGTGGATGCGTGACGCCTGGGAAGGACCGATGGTCCTGAAGGGCCTGACCTCGGTGGCGGACTGCGAACTGGCCAAGACCCATGGCTGCGACGGCGTTCTGCTCTCCACCCATGGCGGCCGCAACTTCGACACCGGCCCCGCGCCGATCTCTGTGCTGCCGGCGGTGCGCCAGGCTGTCGGCGACGACATGGTGGTGATGCTGGACAGCGGCATCCGGCGCGGCTCCGATATTGGCAAGGCCATCGCACTGGGCGCAGATTTCTGCCTCGTCGGCCGCGCCACTCTCTATGGCGTGGCGGCCGCCGGCCGCGCCGGCGTCGACCGCTCGATCGCGATCCTCCAGGACGAACTGGATCGCTTCCTGGGGCAAAGCGGAAACCCCGATATATTAACCCTGCAACAGGCGGACATATCACATCCCGCCATCGACCAATGAGCAACGCCAGCCTATAGTTGACGGTGCCCCGGCAAACCAGCTTTCAAACGCGGTCAGGGACAGCAACTTTGTCCAAGAAAGTAGGCAGTGAAGGTCGGATCTATGTCACCCGCCATCTGTGGGTGCCCCAAAAGCCGCTAGAGAAATTCAATCTTTGGATAAGTGACCGGATCAAGGCCAAGCTCCCACCGCTGCCAGTGAGCGGCGACAGCGCGGTGGCAATGTTTCCAGAAATCGCAGCCCTTCAAGCCGCCCATGACGACATCAAAGCAGAGCTGACGTCATTGCTGGATGGCAACCATACCATCCCACTGCTCCATGAAATCCATCCCCGGGACGCACCGATCTCTTCGGCGAAGTGGCGCAACTATATCCTGTCACTTTGGGGCAACCATATTGACGTCAACAGGGCGCGGTGCCCGGCGACTGTTGCCGCAATATCGCGGATTCCCGGCATGCACACAGCAGTGTTCAGCATCCTCGACGCGAGATCCGCAATTCCAGCACACCGCGGATGGGCCGCCGGCGTCGTGCGATGCCACTATCCGCTGATCGTCCCGGACGAGCGGGACGCCTGCTTCCTCGCGATAGAAGGCAACCGCCATTCGTGGCGCGAGGGCGAGCCGTTGCTGTTCGACGACACAAGGGAACACCTGGTAGAAAACGATACAGACCAACGGCGCGTAGTCCTGATCGTCGATTTTGAGCCGCGGCTGCCCCTGGCCGAGCGGATCTTTTGTAGCCTGCGCTACAGGTTTATCCGGCGGTCGATTGAAATTCGCGAGATGGTGGGAAAGGCCGAAGTCGGCGGCCAGCCTGCACCCGACGGCCGCAACACCGCCTGAAGGCGGCCCCTTTCCATTAGACGGTGAGAATCTTCCCCGGATTCATAATGTTGTCCGGGTCGAAGGCCTGTTTGAGGGTGCGCATGAGCGAGACCGCCTCGCCATGCTCGGCGATGAGGAAGTCCATCTTGCCCATGCCGATGCCATGCTCGCCGGTGCAGGTGCCGTCCATGGCCAGCGCCCGGTGCACCAGCCGCTCATTGACCCCATTGGCCCGGGCCATCTCGTCTTCGTCGGCCTGATCGGCAATCAGCACCAGATGGAAGTTGCCGTCGCCCACATGGCCCACGATGGGCGCGATCAGCCCTTGCTCCGCGATGTCCTTCTGGGTTTCGATCATGCATTCCGCCAGGCGGCTGATGGGCACGCACACGTCCGTCGCCCAGACTTCCGCGCCGGGGCGCAAGGCCTTGGCCGCATAGGCCGCATCGTGGCGCACCTGCCACAGCTTGTTGCGCTCCTCCTGGTTGGCGGTCCACTGAAACTCGCCGCCGCCCCATTCGTCGGAGATAGCCTTGACCAGCTCGGCCTGCTCCGTCGTGCCCGCCTCGGTGCCGTGGAACTCGTACCAGAGCATCGGCTCCACCGGCAGGTCGGTGCCGGAATATTTGTTGAAGGCCTCCATCTGCACTTCATCGGCGATTTCGATCCGCGCAACGGGAATGCCCATCTGGATGGTCTGGATGACGGTATTCACCGCCGCCTCCATGCTCGGATATGTGCAGGTGGCGGCGACGATGGATTCCGGGATGCCATAGAGGCGCAGGTTGACCTCGGTGATGACGCCGAGCGTGCCCTCGGAGCCAACAAACAGGCGCGTCAGGTCATAGCCGGCGGACGACTTCCGCGCCCGCTTTGCCGTCTTGATGATGCGGCCGTCGGCGGTCACCACGGTCAGGCCCAGCACGTTCTCCCGCATGGTGCCATAGCGCACGGCGTTGGTGCCGCTCGCGCGCGTCGCCGTCATGCCGCCGATCGATGCATCCGCACCCGGATCGATTGGGAACATGAGGCCGGTGTCGCGGAGAAATTCGTTCAGCTGTTTGCGGGTGACGCCCGGCTGCACGCGGCAGTCCAGATCCTCTGCATTGACCTCCAGCACCTCGTTCATCTCGGAGACATCGATGGTGACGCCACCGTTCAACGCCGCCACATGGCCTTCCAGCGACGTGCCGGTGCCAAACGGGATGACCGGAACCTTGTATTCGGCGCAGACCTTGACGATCTCCGACACTTCTTCCGTGCTCTGGGCGTAGATCACCGCGTCCGGCGGCACCACCGGATGATGGTCCTCGCCCTTGCCATGTTGCTCGCGCACGGAGTCAGCAGTGGACAGCCGGTCGCCGAAACGCTGCTTCAGCACAGCGATGGCGTCATCGATGCGGGATTCAGGCCGATGCTCGACCTTGCGATGGATTTGTAGACCCATGACGGCTCTCCGGTGGACATGCCCAGGTTGTGCTCACAGGTAAGCGCATTAGGCCCACAGGGCAAGCAAATCCGGGGCGATAGCGGCGTTAACCACGTTCTGCCGCAACGCAGCCACACGGTCCCTGCCTGTGCTAGGCTGGGGTATTCTGGGGAGAAGGCCATGAAGTTTCTGAAAGGCGCGCTCTACACCTTTGCAACCTTCCTGCTGTTCGGGCAGGTGGGCTGTGTGATCCTGGCCGAACAGGCGGAGCAGCGGGCCAACGTGGCCAAATCGAAACCGCCCTACACCTACAAGGGCACCCCCGCGACGGCAGACTTGGCCCCGGGCCGACCCCTGATGGCGATTGACTGGCACGCCGACCCGCTCCTGTCCTACCGCGACTTGACCGTCACCGGCACCTATGGCCACGTGGACTTCCCGCGCCTGCGCAAGGGCAAGCTGGGCCTGCAGGTTTTCACCACCGTGACCCACCAACCGGCCTGTTTTTCCACGGGCTGCAAGCCGTTTCCGAACCTTGTGGGCATCAAGCATGTCTATGGCATCAGCCCCCTGTCCACCTGGTTCAGCCTGTCGGGCCGGGCGCTGTGGCAGGCGGAAAAGCTGCGCCGGTTTGCCAAGGCGGACGGCAATTTCCGCATCATCCGCACCGGCCGCGATCTGGAAACCTTTCTCACCGACCGGCGCACCAACCCGGACCTGATCGCAGGTCTTCTGGGGGTCGAGGGACTGCACGCGCTTGAGGGCGACGCGAAGAATGTGGACGTGTTCTTCAAGGCCGGCTTCCGTCTTTTCGGTCTGACCCACTGGATCGACAATGCCTTTGCCGGCTCCCGCCATGGTGAGAAGGCCCACGCCCTGACAGAGAAGGGCCGCGACCTGATCCGGGCGATGGTCAAGAAAGGCATGGTGATCGACCTCGCCCACGCCTCACTGCCGACCTTCAAGGCGGTGGTGGCCGAGTTGAAAGCCATCGGCTCCAGCGGGCGGCCGGTCCGGCCGGTGGTGGTGTCCCATACCGGCGTCCAGGGCACCTGTCCGCCGACCCGCAACCTGACGAACGAAGAGATCAAGCTGGTGGTGGAGACCGACGGCGTGATCGGTGTTGGTTTCTGGACCCATGCAGTCGGCCCACGGCGCGGCAAGGAGCGGAAAGACGACTGCCAGGCCGACCTGCTTGCAGAGCCCAACCGCGCGGTGGCGTCCGCCAAGGCCGCGGCGCGGGCGATGATGCATGTGGCGCGCGTCACCTGTGGCGTCGCTGACCCGGTGACCCCGGCCACTGCCGCTCAACTGGCGCCCCGATGCTTCCGCCATATCGGCCTCGGCTCGGACTTCGACGGCTATGCCCCCATCGGCTTCGACGCCCGCGGCGTCGGCCTGATCGCGCGGGTGCTGGAGATGGACTACAAGCTCAAGCCCTCGATCATCGCCATGATCATGATGGGCAATTCCCTCCGCGTCCTGCGCGCGGCGCTGCCGGAATAGATCTACGGGCGTTTGCGAACGCCTAATTGCCTGATATACCCCACGGGATAGGCGACGCTGCGGGGACGTAACAATCTGCAGGCGCCGGGTGGCCCCAATAAAAAAATAAGAAGGGCCGCCGGAGCAGGGAAACAACAAGACTGTCCGCACTTATGACCAGACTGATGAGCCTTGCCCTCGCAGGCATGATGATTGCTGCGCCTGCCGCGACGGCGTATGCGCAAAAGAATAAACCCAAGCCCGCCGCCGGTATCCTGCCCGCGGAAGAGAAACGCGTGGCCAATGCAGTTCGCGCCCTTTTGCTCGACGGCAAGTCGGCGAAATTCCGTTTCCTTGATTTCACCGCACGCAAGGGAAAGAGCCCGCGGCCCTATTGCGGACTGGTGAATGCCAGGAACGCCATGGCCCGGTATACCGGCGAACAGCCGTTTCTGGCCTATATGACCTTTCACCAGGACAAGCTCGCCTTCGTCCGCGTCTATGGCATCGCCAGCCGGGACCCGATCAATCCGGTCACTGTCGAAGTGCGCCGCCGCTGCGCCGCAGCCGGCTACAAGCTGCCGCCC
>JAJFFJ010000151.1 GCA_021776685.1 Alphaproteobacteria bacterium | reverse complement strand
TAAAAATGGTAAAATGTCAAGTCTTTTCGCGAGGTGGGCATTGATTTCTGTTGTTGCCGTCCTCCAGATGACTCGTACTTCAAAATTTCCGCTCAAGTCTCTCACAGAGCAAGACGAGGTCTGGTGGAGATCACTGAGCCTTTTTCCCCTGTGACTCACAATCCCGCCAGACTCGGCCAAAAGTAAACTGTTACCGGAATTTCAGTAAGGTGAGCCAACCCGGAATTCCACGTTGGACGTGTCCATGTTGTCGCCGCGTACTGAATTGGTACCATGTTTGCATCGATGGCACGCAAATATTGGTGTATCGGCCGTTTTCATTCTAATTGACTGTTTAACTACGACACATGCAGTCGTGCCGGTTTGGAGGGGAGCTGGGTAACGGGGGGCTAGCGTCCTACAACTTGTGTTATCAATTCCCTTTTACTGGGCCTGAAAACCTTCATAATCGCAGTGCACATAGATTGAACTGAAGCAGTGACTCAATTGCGCGGACGACGGGAGGTCGTTTAACTATGGCAACAATGGATGACTCATACAAAGCCGCAGAGTCGATTCTTTCAGAGGCGAAAAGTCACATTGAAGAGATTCGTTCTGAAGAGGACGCCAAGGTCCAAATCATTACCCGCATGCTAACTGAATGTTTAGGCTGGGAATTCGCAGACATACATTGTGAAAGAAAACATGAGACGGGTTTTTCCGACTATGTTCTCAGCGATGATGGTAGTCCAGTATTGCTAATTGAAGCGAAGCGAATTGGAATTCTGTCTATCAACACTAGGGAGCCTGTGAACCGTCGGACTCTTAAACTGTCTGGGCCAGGTTTGACCGATGTTTCAGATGGTATTGATCAGGCCGCCAGTTATGCGACACCAAATGGCATGCAAATCGCTATCTTGACCGATGGCATAGCTTGGATCGTATTTAAGACGTTTATCCCAGGCGAGAACTTCCGGGACAAGGAAGCAATTGTTTATCCTTCTTCTGAGGCTGTGCTAGCTGGGTTCGAGGAATTTTACGACCTTTTATCGAAACCTCAGTTTTCTAAGAAAATCTATAACTCAGTGTTTGATCCGATACACCATCAGCGTCTTTTACTTACAAATTCGTTGCTGCCACCAATCCCAGAGTCAGAAATTGACATCTCGAAGAAATCGGACTTGGCTTTTGATCTAGAACGCGTCTTTGACGTCTTTTTCGACCGAATGAAAGGCGATGCAGATCCGGATTTACTGGTCGAATGTTTCGTCGAAACGCGAGAAAGCCAAATTGCTGACTATGCTTTGGAAAAGCTAACTGCAAAGATTCTTGGGAACATCTCACCCGCGGATTCGAGCATTGGAGAAGAGTTAGCCCACCTTATTGAAGGTGCAGTGGAAATTGAAGATGGGCAGACCGTGTTTATTGTTGGCCCTACTGGCGCGGGGAAAACTACATTTCTTGACCGGTTCTTTAAGAAGACTCTGTCTTCTGTCCTCCGCGAACGATGTTTGGATATTCGTATAAACTGTCTTGACGCGACCGGGCATCGCGAAAATGTACATTCCTGGCTAATAGAACAGATTATTGCATCGATAGAACATCACAATTTTGAAAATGGGGTGCCGAGTTACAACGAACTCCAAGGGATGTATTTTTCGGATTATGAGCGGCGTAGAATAGGCGTAGATGCTGTACTGTACATAAATGATAAAGACAAATTTAAAGAACGGTTTGGTCAATTTTTAGATGAACGTGTATCCCAGGATAGAGAGGGTTATCTACATCGGTTGGTGACAGATGCAGTGCACAATCGCAAGAAACTACCGGTGTTAATCATAGACAACACCGATGAGTTTAAGATGGAGTATAAGCAGGATATTTTTCAACTTGCCCAATCGATTCGGCGCCAAGCGAAGCACTGTGTCTTGATTTTTCCCGTAACAGATAAATCTGCGTGGGCATTCTCGAAAACTGACATGTTCTCAATCTACCAGTCCCGCTCGTTTTTCCTACCAACTCCGCCTCCTCGAGAAGTGTTGCGAAAACGGATAGATTTTATAAGGCAACGCCTTACAGAGGAAGACGATAGAGATATTCGACAGCAGTACTTTACCGCTCGTGGAATTCGAATTTCGATTGATGATTTGGATGGTTTTGCACATACACTCGAAAACGTATTTGTGGACCAGGACTACACGTCACAGACGATTGGCGAGTTGTCGAATTACAATATTCGCAGAGCACTTAGGCTGTGCAAAAGAGTAATTACGTCCTCTGCACTTCGGATCGAGGACCTTGTTATTTCGTACGCATCCGGGGAATTCCTTGCGCCGGATTATACTAAATTCATGGATGCGCTTCTCAAAGGCGACTATGAGTTTTTCAAGAAGACAGAAGGCCACGATATATTTCCCGTGTATCAGGCAGACTACAAAATTAAGCAATCTCCACTGATGAACATAAGGATACTGGCACTTCTTAAATCAATCTATGATGCCGCAAAAACAGCCGAAGAGAAGCATCTTAGTGTCAAATCTATATTCAATTATTTCGACGCAATGGGATGTAGCGAGGCTGCGGTCGACGCATCGTTGTTGAATCTAATTGATGCAGGATTACTAGAACCATATGACCCTTCAAATAGGCACCTATTGCCCACTCAGAAGCTTGCGATAGCATTTAGTGGTATTGGTCATTTGCGGTTGGCGACATACAACACTTCATTTTTTGAGCAAATGGCGATTACAACGGCGATTGCAAATCATGACGTCGCAAAATTGATAGGCGGAATGGCCAAATCAAACGAGGCCTCGGCGGATGACTCGAAAAGTATCAGGCGTACATTCTGGGACTATCTGTCGACCGAAGACAGCCAGTTCATGCAGACTCCAATTACGACAGAGTACGATTGCCAGCGGGAATCAGTGCAAAAAATCGAGAGATATGCTGTCAACGATGAGATTGGCCAAGCTGGCGATACCATCGAGTACAACGCAATGCCATCAGAAGGAGTTTTGTACGGTGATACAGCTGCGACCATTGAATGGTTTGACTTGGAAAAGGGGTATGGCTTCGCAAACATTGATGGCATTGAGG
>JAJFFJ010000016.1 GCA_021776685.1 Alphaproteobacteria bacterium | reverse complement strand
AGCATGGCGACCATGGTCTCCGGCACCCGGGGCAGAACACCCACCACCCTGTCGCCCTGGCGTATGCCCAGGCTGTCGAGCAGGTTGGCGAACCGGCTGCTGAGGTCGCTCAGCTCGCCATAGGTGAATGTCTTTGTCTCGGCATCCCGGCCATACCAGTGCAAGGCCGGGCTGCTGCGGGCATGACGGTCGACCACCGTCTCGGCCACATTGACCCCGGACTCCCCGGTCCAGCCAAGGTTGGCCAGAACATCGGCCCAGTCGAACCGTGCGATTGCCTCATCATAGGAAGGAGCGTCGGCGGCCATGTTCAGGTCCGCGCCTTCAGCCCGCCGGCCGCCGCCGGAGCAGGTAAAGGTGATGACCGTCCAGAACGGTTTCCCCTGCCCGGCTGGTCAACGTCACGGCGAAACGAACGATTCCAGTGTCCCGACCGGGCTTCAGCGTCACCTCGGCCACTTCAAAGCTCGACGTGACCGCGTCGCCGATGAACACAGGTTTGAGAAACCGGCAGCCCTGGTCGAGGAAGGCGACCATGGCGTCGTTCAGACGGGCCGACAGCGGCGTCGCGCCCAGGGCGGTCATCGACATGAGCAGCAGCCCATGGGCGACCCGCCCGCCCAGCGGGGTCTGTTCAGCATAGGCCTGATCGTAGTGAATTGGGTGGGCATCGCCGGTCATGCCGGCAAAAGCGGCAAAGCTGTCCTCGGAGACCGGGTTCGTGGCGCCCTCAAAGCGCGCGCCAATCTCAAAGTCTTCGGCAAAAAGCTGATCGGCCTGTGGCATTGCCATCCCCCATGGCGGGTACATCGGTCAGCCCACTATGGCCCCGGCCACAAGTGGCTTCAACACCTCACGTCAGGCGCATACCGCATAGTTTGTGGCGCCCTAAGCTCCCTTTTTTGCTGCCGCATCCTTGAAGGCCCGCTGCGCAGAGACAAAGGTCTGAATTTCGGGAGTCGACGGTGGCGATGGCACAATGTCTTTCATGCCCACTGCGGCCTGCATCTCATTGACCGTCACGAATTGCTTATTCCGACGGTCGTAGAGCGATGCAGCCGAAAATGCCAGCGCTGCCAGAACACCTTTATTGGCGCCTTTCCGGTGCCGGATGCAGTGCTCGAAGACCGTGACGGAATCGTCCCAATAGGCAATCCTGGTTTCGAGTTCGAAGGGTTTCCACAGTTTTATCTCCTGCCGGAAAACGACAGCCGCGTAGGTGACAATGGGGACCCACCGGTTTTTTCTGGCCACGCGGAAGAGACCGGTGCGGACGATCAGGTCGATCCGGCCAAAATCGGAAATCGACAGGAAGCGCGCATTTGTCATGTGCAGGTTCATGTCGATGTCACTCGGCCAGACCCTGAAGCGCAGACGCGACGACTCCAGCGGCGGCGTCAGCCGGGGCCGCAGCCTGAGGGTCAGTAAATAGCCGAACAGTCGAAACCATAGGTTCAACATTCATCTCCCGGGGAGGCAGAGCGCCGCCTCCCGCGTAGCCGCAGTTCAATAGGCCAGATGATAACGCGCGCACTGCGCAGCGGGATCGAGGTCGGCCATCAATCCCACTTCAAAACGCTTGTGGCGCTGGTAGGCTTCGTGAAGTGCCTGCCCCATCCATGCGATCACATCATCGTCCGCCGCCAAACTGTCGAGCGCCTGGGACAGGGACGTGGGCAAGGCCTGAATGCCGAGCGCGGCGCGATCAGTCCCGGACATCTCCGCCACATTTTCCTCGGTCACGGGCGGTGCCGGCAGGTCCTGACGCAAGCCGTGAAGCCCGGCCCAGACCAGAGCGCCCAGTAGCAGGTAGGGACTCGCGGTCCCGTCGGCGACCCGGTATTCGAAATGGAACTGATCCTCAACCGCACCGCGTGCGGCAAAGACCGGACAGAGTCTCACCGCCGCCTCGCGGTCCTGCTGGCCCAGATTTACCGCCGACGCACTCCACCGGTTGGGCACCAGCCGCAGGTAGGAGATGGTGCTGGCGGCGGTTAGCGCAACAAGGGACGGTAGCTTGGAGAGGATGCCGGCCAAGAAGGCGCCCGCAACAGCGGACAGGCCGGCGGGGCCATCCGGGTCGTGGTTGACCGGCGCGCCGCCTTCGCCACACAGACTGAAATGGACATGGACGCCGTTGCCTACCGCATCGGGGCGGACCATCGGTGTGAAGCTGACCCGCCCCCCGTGCCGCGCCGCTATTGTCTGAGACACCTCCCGCAGGATCACCGCCTCATCGGCAATACGCAGTCCTTCGGAGGGCGCCACAGTCACCTCATACTGAGACGGGCCATATTCCGGCATGAAGGACTCGGGCGTAAGTCCGGCTTCGCGCAAGGCCGCCAGGAGGTCGCCGGCGAAAGCTCCCTGCCGGCGGAGGGCATCCAGGGAGTAGGCCGAGTTTGGACGTTCTTCGACGCCGTCATAGTGAAACTCGTGCTCCATCGCGCCCCGCAGGGTCAGGCCGAATTCCGCCTCCAGCGCGGCCAGGCCGCGGCGGGCGAAATCGCGAAGACAACAGGCCCAGGGCGCGCCGCCAGGCTCCGAGAGATCGCCGAGCATGAACCGATGAACATCGCCATCGCCGAAAACGAGGCGGACATGGGTCGACGGATCGCCCGTCAGCATCAGGTCACCCAGCGGGCCCCACGGACTGTCCGCAATCGGTCCGTGGGCCGTGATCATGATGTTCGTGGGCGTCCAAGGCACCTGGGGCGGCTGGCCACCATCCACGTCCACCGCCGTCAACGCCTTGCCCCGCACCTGACCCGCGATGTCGCTGGTACAGACCATGATGAGTTCTTCGGGAGTCACGCCGCCCTCCGGAGTCAATCTCCCATTGCTACCACTTGAGGACAGCCTGAGCCGCTGGCCGTGCCCGGTAGCGTTCGTCCCAGGCTCGCAGGTTCGGGCGGTCACCCATCAGATCCTCCTCTATGAAGCGCAGGAACTGCATCCCGGCTGCCAGCGTGCAATCGGCGATATCGACCCGCTCGCCGTTGAGATACGGCCTCCCGTCAGCCAGGAGTCCTTCTAAGTGGTTCAGTGGAATCTGAATGGTCTCGACCATCTTGGCAGCAACTTCGGGTTCCGGGTCCCAGCCAATCGGCGACTTGGTGGCGTGCACGTAGGCCGCGATGGGCACGCCGATACGCTGATCGACCACGCGCTCCAGATCCCGGGCACGGCCACAGGCCAATGCATCGCCGGGCCGCAAGGCGCCGTCCCGGTAGGTGTCTTCCAGATATTCCATGATCGCCAGGGATTCGATCAGATATGTGCCATCGTCCAACTCCAGGACAGGCAGCGTGCCGAAGGGATTGCGTGACAGGTGCGCCGGCTCCCGGTGCTGGCCCTTGAGCGTATTGACCATGATTTGCTCGATCGGAAGGTCCGCGCCCAATTGCGCGCGCTCAGCCAGATACAGCATTACCTTTGTGGGGTTGGGCGCCAGCGGCACCATGTAAAGCTTCATACCCATAATCAATCGTTCCACCAGGGCTGTTCGGAGAAGGGCCTGAGGTCAATCTCATGGGTCCAGGCCGACCGATGTTGCTGGGAGAGATGCCAATAAGTGTCCGCCACGGCGGCCGGCACCAGCAGGCCATCATGTTCCATGCCTCGGGTCTCCCGAAGTTCTTGGTAGGCGTCTGGGCCCAACATCCGACCGAGCGTATCCGGCGCATCCACGGCCCCATCAATCAGGATATGGGCCACATGAATTCCTTTGGGGGCGAACTCTGCATTCAGCGACTGGCACAGCATGCGTCGTCCGCCCATGGCCGCGGTGTGGCTATGCTGGCCTTTGTTGCCGCGCATGCCAGCTGTTGCGGAAGTAACCAGAATGGTGCCGCCGCCCCTGCCGACCATCAGGGGGCAGGCCATGTGCGCCGCCCGGAAAAGCCCGAAGCTGGCCAAACGCCAACCCATCTCGTAGGCCTTGAGGCTGGTGTCGGCCAACGAATGGTCGCCGATCTGGGCACCCAGATTATAGACCAGAACCTCCACGGGCCCTATGTCCGCCTCGACAGCGGCGATCCGTTCCTCGATGGACCCGTCCTTGACCGCGTTCAGCAGAAAACCGGAGGCATCGCCACCGTCGGCCTTGATACCATCGACCATTTCCTGAAGGCCGGCTTCATCCGTGCGACGGCACAGCACCGAATGATAGCCCTCTTTCGCAAAGCGCATGGCCACATGGCCGCCGATGCCGCGCCCCGCGCCGATGACAAGACAGACAGGTTTCATGAGGATTCCTTCCCGCAGGATTTAGATCGGCGGAAGTATCCTATATCCAGCATGTCGCTGGCCAGTTGCATGACCGCGACGGGTGGACGCTTCAGGCGCCGCGCCAGACTCCGAAGCTATTTCCGACGGCGCACTGTGGTCGAGCGGATGGTCACCAGACGCTCCTGGCTCTCATCCCACAAAACGCGGGACATGGTCCGAAAGGCCGTGCGCAAGGTCAGGACCGGGACATCCTGCAACTCTGCAACGGCATCGTGGCATTCCTGCAGCCGATAGTTGGGGATCTTGGGATCCAGGTGATGCACATGGTGCAGGCCAATGTTGCCGGTGAACCACTGCAACACCGGAGTCATCCGCAGGTAGGTCGAACTTTCAAGAGACGCCTTGACCGATGTCCACCCATCGGCCCGGGACCAGACGACCTTTCCGGCACGGTGCTGAACCGTAAACAGCCAGACGCCGGCAATCGACGCCAGCGCAATAATCGGGATCTGAATTTCGGCAACCCGGCCAAAGCCCACCGCAAAGGCCAGGCCGACAAACAGGCCGCCCAGCATCAGGTTGGTCAGCAGGACGCCGAGCCGCTCACGGCGCCAGCCTTTGGGCATGTCGAACGGTACGCGGTAGAGGACCAGAAACACAAACGGGGGCAGGAGCAGATTCGCGAATACGGTGTTGCGCGTCAGCTGGTGCCACCACCGTTGCCGGCGACCCAGGGCGCGGTATTCCTTCACGGTCAGGCAGGTCGAATACATGTCGACCCCGGTGTCCCGCCGGTCGAGGTTGTTCCAGACACCATGGTGGCCGGCATGCTGCCGGTGCCAGGACGCATAGGGCGTGAAAGTGATGAATGTGCAGAGGTGGCCAAACAACGTGTTCAGCCAGTGTGAGCGGAAAAAGGAGCCGTGCCCGCAATCATGCTGGACGATGAACGTCCTGATGAGAAAACCTGCGGCTAGTGGCGCCAAGGCAATCGCGATCCAGTATGAGACATCTGCGCTCAGATACATCGCCGTACAGACGGCAACGAACCCTCCCATGGATGTCACAAGCTGCAGCAGGCTTTTGTGCAGTATCGGCGCCTGGTACCGGGCCACCTGTTGCCGGAGCTGGCGACCAGACGTTTGCGGTTCAGAGAGCGTGGCGGCGCCGGTAACCGTGGCGCCAGCGGTGATGTAGGAAGACAAAGCTGCATGCCTCTTGAATGAGTTCAGGGGCATTCATCGGGACGTTGCAAACAGAAAGGCCCGCATGGCGCGGGCCTTTCATTCATTGCAGTGTCACGTCATCGGGTCAGTCGACCAGCGTGATGTCTTCGGCAGCTGCCTTACCATTGTCACCGGTCCTCAGCTCGTATTCGACCTGTTGGCCTTCTGCGAGGCCGTCAATGCCGGCGCGTTCAAGAGCGGTGATGTGGACGAATGCATCCTTTGATCCATCGTCGGGAGCGATAAAGCCGTAGCCTTTCGCCTGGTTGAACCACTTAACGGTTCCTTTGGTCATACGCGTATCCAATCAAGAAGTTATTTCCGCCGAGCAGGGGCCCGGCGAAGAATTTGTACCGATATCTCTGGGAAAGCGGTAGCTGCTGGCGATTTATCGTGCACACGTCGAGTGCGAAAACGCCTGCTGTCGCCGAATAGGTAGGGACCAACGGCGACAAGTCAAGGGATTGTTCGTATCTCCGGGCGCGGCTCGGGAGGGCTTTCCTACCAGCCTTCCGGCGCGCTTTGCTTGCGACACCGGGGGCAAAGGCGATTATGCCAGCCTTCACTCTCGAAGTTGATCCCGCATCCCATGCAGGAACGGTGACCGGGCGCATCGCCCTCTGCCCGGGGCATCTGTTGCGGCGGGTCAAGGGGATCGGATTTGTCGGTTTTCAAGCCAGCAACTGCCATTATGTTCTCTCGGTCTACGCAGCCGGACCGGCCGCCCCAGACCAAAGCCTGAGCGACGCCTTGTCCCGAAACAGCGCATGCAGCGGAAGCGCCCATTAGAGCAGGTGTGATGCTGAATCGCCATGGCCATTTCGTCCCGCCAGCCGAGAATCTTCAGTTGAATGTCAGATTCCGACGGCGTCAGACAGGCTAAACCTACGCCGCTTTGGCCAATGCGCCTTTGATCAGTTCTTCTGCGATCTGGATGGTATTGAGCGCCGCGCCCTTGCGCAGATTGTCGGAAACCACCCACAGACACAGCACATTGTCGAGATCCGGATCCTTGCGGATGCGGCTGACATAGACCTTGTCTTCGCCTGCGGCCTCTACAAGCGTGACGTAGCCTTCGTCAGCGCGGTAATCGACGACCGAAATTCCAGGGGCCGCCTCAAGCGCCTTTCGCGCCGCGTCCTCGTCGATCGGCCCCTCGAACTCAATATGGCAGGCCTCGCCATGGCCGATGAAAACCGGTACGCGCACGCAAGTGGCGCAAACCTCAATCGCTGGGTCGAGAATTTTCTGGGTCTCGACGCGCATCTTCCACTCTTCCTTGGTGAAGCCGTCGTCCATGAAGCTGTCGATGTGGGGGATGACATTGAATGCGATCTGCTTTGTGAACTCGGTGCGCTCCACCGACCCGCCGCCATACACCGACCGGGTCTGTTCGAACAACTCGTTCATTCCGGCCTGTCCCGCGCCTGCAGTGGACTGGTAGGTGGCGACATTCACGCGCTTGATCGGCTGCATATCATGCAGGGGCTTCAGGGCAACCACCATCTGAATGGTTGAGCAGTTGGGATTTGCAATGATGTTGCGTGCGGTATAGCCCGCAATGGCGTCCGGATTCACCTCTGGCACCACGAGAGGCACGTCGGGGTCCATGCGGAAATGGGAGGTATTGTCGATCACAACACAGCCAGCCTCCGCCGCGCGCGGCGCATGGATCGCTGAGACCGCGCCGCCAGGCGAGAAGAGGCCGATTTCCACGCCCTTGAAATCAAATTCGGCGAGGTTGCGCACTTCAAGACCGTCACCGGCGAAATCGATAAAATCGCCGGCAGAACGCTCCGACGCGAGCGGGATTAGATCATCTGCGGGAAACTTCCGTTCCGCCAGAATGTCGAGCATTTCCTTGCCAACCGCGCCGGTGGCGCCCGCAATTGCAACTTTATAGCCCATGGGCTTCGTCCTTGTTTCAGCCGCGGACAACGCTTGATCGGCAACCTGCGCCGCGGCAATCTGATATCAAACTTAGGGTCAACAATGTCGGCATTCAAACCGGCAGCTTGTCACTCTTTCCGGCCGGAACGTTTCCCACCGGCCAACATCGGGAGGCCGGTATGGCCTATCAACCGCCAATCGAGAAAATCCAGAGCTATCGCGAGTTCTGGCCCTTCTACCTGCATGAACACACAAAGCCAGCCACCCGCTATCTGCACTATCTCGGCACCACTATGGGCCTGACGCTTCTGGTGGTGGCGATTGTCACCCAGATCTGGTGGCTGCTCGCCGGCGCACTCATATCTGGCTACTTTTTCGCCTGGCTCGCCCACTTTCTTGTGGAGCACAACAAGCCCGCCACATTCAAATATCCGGGCTGGTCGCTGATCTCTGACTTCCGGATGTTCTTCACCTGGTTGACCGGCCGCCTGAAGGGCGAATATGCCCGCCACGAGGTCTGGGACGGCACCGACAAAAAGCCAGTCTGAGCGCGCAAACAAAAACCCCCACCCAAACGGGCGGGGGCTAGATTTTGTATCAGCTTGCTCCCGCCCAGCATCCGGGCGGCGGAGCCAGCCCAAGCGCTATTTTTTGGTGTCGCTCGAAATTGTGGTTTGCTTGGTGCCCGGCTTGATGGTCTGGGCGGACTTCTTGCCCTTGCCCCAACCGCAGGCCATGGCGGTCGTGCCCGTGAAACCAACCAGGGCGAGACCAATAACGGCAGCTTTGACGATACGCATGATGAGCATCCTCTTTTTCACACATGCCCGCGCAGCAACCATCACAGCTGCCCGGACAGCGAATTCCGACATCCCATTATTGCCCGATTTGACATCGGTATAAAGTGGCAATTTGGGGACGCCATATTACGGAAAGCTGTGGTGGGCGATCCAAAGGGGTTTATTCGGCCCAGACTTTCAGGCTTAGATGCCGCGCTCGGCTCCCGGGACCCCAAAATTACGGCATGTCATGCTCGCCCGCATCCTCGACACCAAGATAAAGCGCTTCGGCCTGGTGCTGATCATCCTCAGCCTGGTGCCGATTGCCTATACGGTCGCGCACTATCATTTCGACACCGGTTTTGTTGCCGAACGCACAGCCTATCAGTATCGCACAGCAAAAAAGCCGCCGGTGAAGGCCAACGAGGTCGTGCTGAAAACCGGCAAACAGGGCTGGGCGATCCTCAGCCGGGAATGCTACCAGGGCCGGCTGAAGACTTGGCAGGCTAAAAACGGCAATAAACCCTTGCCGCTGCCTCGGGACTGCGCCACGAGCTACAAGCTACGCCAGACGGTGGCAACCAAGGTGCGGGAATTCCAGGCCGCGCCCTATTTCAGCCGCCTGCTCAGCACAAACGGCGGCTATTTCACCTTTCTGGCAATTGCCGTCTTTGTCCTGCTGACCGGCATTGTCATGGTCATCGGTCTGTTCGACCGTGTCGGCCGCTGGATCTTCTGGGGCGAATAGCCTACCCGTTCAGCTTGTCCAGTTCGCGGAGGAGGGTGTCGCCCATGACGCTGGTGGATACCCGTGCCTTGCCATCCTGCATGATATCCGCGGTGCGCATGCCGCCCTCGAGTACGTTTGACACTGCCTTTTCCAGCAAGTCCGCCTCGTCCCCCATATCATATGAATAGCGCAGCGCCATGGCGAAGCTGAGGAGACTGGCGCAGGGATTGGCGATGCCCTGACCCGTAATGTCGGGGGCCGAGCCATGGACCGGCTCGTAGAGCGCATAGCGCTTGCCGGTGGCAGGATCGGGCGCGCCGAGTGACGCCGAAGGCAGCATGCCAAGAGAGCCCGTCAACATCGCCGCCACGTCAGACAGCATGTCGCCGAACAGGTTGTCGGTGACGATCACATCAAACTGCTTTGGTGTACGGACCAGTTGCATGGAGCAGTTGTCGGCCAGGATATGGTGCAGTTCCACATCCGGGTATTCCTCGTCGTGCACCCGCTGGACGACTTCACGCCACAGTACGCCCGTGTGCATCACATTCGACTTCTCGGCCGAATGGACAATGCCGCGGCGCTTCTGCGCCATCTCGAAACCGACCCGGGCGATGCGCTCGATTTCCGGCGTGGTGTAGACTTGGGTGTCCACCGCACGCTTGGTGCCATCGGGCAGATCCTCAACACCGCGCGGCTCGCCAAAATAGACGCCGCCGGTCAATTCCCGCAGAATCATGATATCGAGGCCGGCAACCAGTTCACGCTTCAGCGATGACGCGTCCGCAAGCGCCTCGAAACACAGCGCCGGACGCAGGTTGGCGAACAGGTCCATATCCTTGCGCAGGCGCAGCAGGCCGCGCTCGGCCTTCATTTCGAAGGGCAAGCCATCCCATTTGGGGCCACCAACGGCGCCAAACAGAACCGCATCCGACGCCTTGGCCTTGTCCATGGTTGCGTCCGAGATAGGCGCGCCTTCCTCGTCAATCGCAATCCCGCCTACCAGGCCGTCTTCGATATCGAATTTGACCGCCCGGCCACGGTCGAACCAGTCGATGACCCGGCGTACTTCGTCCATGACCTCGGGGCCGATGCCGTCGCCCGGCAGGATCAGCAAGCTCTTGTTGGCGCTCATGATATTTTCCGTTCCTCTCTCCCAGAATTGCGCGCAGTCTTCCCCCATCGGCGCGCGCCAGGCAAGACAGGGCGGCCCCGCGGCGACATAATGGACTCGGAATCAAACGTGGAGGCAGGACAGCATGGAAGACGAAATCAAGGCGCTTGAGCACCAGCGCCTGGAGGCTATGGGCCGCAACGACATCGACGCGCTCGACGGATTGTTGTCAGAAAAATTGCTCTATCTGCATTCCACCGGCGACCGGGACGCAAAGGACGCTTACCTCGCACAGATGCGTCAGGGCAGCATGGTCTACCGCGAGGTTCGGCCCCACGTGCCGGAGGTGCATATCTTGGGCGACACAGCGGTGCTGTTCGGTCATATCGATGCCGACGTGACGCGGAACGGCAACGACCGTACGCTCGACTATGACTATCTGGCGGTTTGGGCCAAGGCCGACGGCCGCTGGCAGTTTTTCACCTACCAGCCGCGCCCCTAAGCGAGAGACAGCTCAGACCGCCCAGGGTGCTTCCTGTTTGCGGCGGGTTTCATAGTCCGCGATAGCCGCATCCTTTTGCATGGTCAGGCCGATGTCGTCGAGACCATTCAAAAGGCAATGTTTGCGGAAAGGATCGACGTCAAAACTGATCTTTTGCCCGTCCGGACGGGTGATCTCCTGCGCCTCGAGATCGATGCTCAGGCGCGCGTTGGCGCCCTTTTGCGCGTCGTCCATCAATTCATCCACGATCTCTTGCGGCAGGACGATCGGCAGGACGCCGTTCTTGAAGCAGTTGTTGAAGAAGATATCGGCAAAGCTCGGCGCGATGATGCAGCGGATGCCAAAATCCAGCAGCGCCCAAGGCGCATGTTCGCGTGAGCTGCCGCAGCCAAAATTCTCGCCGGCCACCAGGATCTCTGCATTCTCCCACGCGGGCTGGTCGAGAATGAAATCACCCGTGACCTTGCCATCCTTGTCGGTGCGCAACTCGTGGAACAGACCCACCTTAAGGCCGGTGCGCTTGACGGTCTTGAGATACTGCTTGGGAATGATGGCGTCGGTGTCGACATTGACCATCGGCAGCGGGGCGGCAATGCCGCTCAGCGTTGTGAACTTGTCCATGCTTCAAATCCGCAAAAATCCGGGGGAAACCGGGCGAAAACCGCCCATTCATCCCGCGATGGAGGGGTGGTAACACACGCATTCCACATCGCCAACCGCCATATCGCCGCCCTAACCATAGCCCGGCATTGAATCTTCAGTCGCGTGTGGCACACTTTCGCCGCTTCTTGTGGCATCAACGCTACCGGAGGTCTGCGCTTTGGCAAACGAGAGAAGAAACGATGACCTATCCCACTGTCTGGATCATCGACAAGGTCCTGGATTTATGCCGTGCCCTTCTGGGCGAAAAAGTGATCAACCGCACCGACAGCGTCGCCGTCATGGTCGGCGGCTGGGGGCTGTATGTGGTGACCATCCTGTTGTTTCTGGGCATGCTGATCCTGGGTGCACGGGCGGGAAACATGGAACTAATCCTCTATGCGATCGCCGTGTTGCCCATTGGCATCCTGTTGCACTGGGTGGCAATCAAACTCCTGGACACCAACGAACGACTGATCGCCTCGACCCCCACCGCCATCCGGTCAGAGAATTTTCTGAATGTGGTGGCCGTGCTTCTAATTCTAGTTGGCGTCATCGGCATCCCGGTAACGCTGGTGCTCGGCATCATCGACGCCATCGCCGGCAACTACAGCACGCTGGAGCTCGTCGGCCAGACCGCGCTTGCGCTCTATATCGGCATTCTGGCGCTCAATCCGGGGCGGGTGAATGTGCGGCACTCGCCTGAAGCTTCCATTGGTCAGGAAGCCATCGGCATCCTGACCTTTGCGCTTAAGGCGCTCTACAAGGCGGTGCCGCTGTTCTTCGGCATCTTCATCGTCGTCGCAGGCATCATGTCATTCGTCCTGCTGATCCAGTCGGTGGCCGATCCCGGCCGGGCGGTCGGCGGTGTGATGAACGCGCTCTATTGGTACGCCATTGCCGCGCTGTCGCCGGTATTGGGCTATGTCCTTTTTCTGCTGTTTTATATCGGCATCGACGTGATTCGCTCGATCCTGACGCTTGGCGCCGCTGACAAGCAGGAATTCGCCTCAATGGACGCAGCGCCTGCTGGCGGCTCGGCGGGTGGCGGTCAGGCAGCCCCCAAACCAGCCGCAAAGCCGGCCGCCCAGCCGGCACCTCAACCGGCGCCGAAGCCAGCACCCAAGCCAGCACCTAAGGCAGAGGCGCCCAAGGGGCCATCGGACGACGCCACGCAGGTAGACCGTTAATCCGCAGAAAATTGGCAACAAAAAACGGCCCGGCGTCAGAAGACACCGGGCCGTTTTCTTTGTGATGGTTTAGACGGTGTTAGCCACCAAACATGCCCTTGCCCGCCTTGCCGACGTGAAGATTAGCAGTCTGATCGTGAATACACCGTCCGAGCGGCGCCATGAAGAAGCTCGCTGCGACGACGATCATGACCACCATAATGACGAAGTACAGAGTACCTGCCAGGGTGAGCGAAATGAGCCACGCTAAGGCGACAACGATGTTAAGCCACCATGGCCACGTGCGCATCACGACCGACTTGAGATCAGCCTTGCCGCCGCCTTCGGCCATTACCTTCAGGCCGAACACCATCTTACCGGGTGTCGCTTGCCAATTTCCGCCTTCAAAGAAGGCCTTATACGCCACAACAATGGCAATATAGATCAGCACGGAGATGGCCATCACGAGTTGGCCTACGAAAATGCTGCCGCTCATGATCATTGACACTGCGATCGATCTGAAAATCGCTTCGATGATGAAATATACGACACCAAGAATAATGCCATCGATGACGGCGGCAACCAGCCGTTCCCACCATTGCGGATAAGTCATAACACTCCCCTCAAGCCAAGTTGAACAACCGGCCTGAAGAGACCGGACAGCGCATGTCGCACTGCTTTGACGGCGGAGAGTTTACTGGAAGTCGCGGACGTCCGCCAGATGTCCTGCAATCGCAGCAGCAGCAGCCATTCCGGGGCTCACAAGGTGAGTTTGCGCACCACGCCCCTGGCGGCCTTCGAAGTTGCGATTCGACGTGCTGGCGCAGCGCTCGCCATGGGGCACCTTGTCTGCATTCATCGCCAGGCACATGGAGCAACCCGGCGCACGCCAGTCGAAACCGGCTTCGGTGAAGATCTTGTCGAGGCCTTCCTGCTCGGCCTGCTCTTTGACCAGGCCGGAACCAGGCACGATCATCGCACGCACGCCATCGGCCACCTTGCGGCCTTTGGCGACCGAAGCGGCGCTCCGCATATCCTCGATCCGGCCATTGGTGCAGGAGCCGATGAAGACATGATCGACCTTGATGTCGGTCAGCTTCTGGCCCGGCTCCACGTTCATATAGTCGTACATGCGGGTCCAGGCTTCCCGCTGGCTGTCGGACTCGGCATCATCTGGCCGCGGGATTGATCCATCCACCGGCAGCACTTCCTGCGGGCTGGTGCCCCAAGTCACCTGGGGTGGGATATCACCACCACTCAATTTGGCTTCTTTGTCGTAGACCGCGTCCGCGTCCGACGGCAGGCCCTTCCAGTATTCCACTGCCTGTTCCCAGGCGCCGGCCTTTGGGGACATCGGCCGGCCTTTGAGATACTCGAACGTCGTCTCGTCCGGCGCGATCATGCCGGCACGGGCGCCCGCCTCGATCGACATGTTACAGACGGTCATCCGCGATTCCATCGACAGGTCGCGCACGGCCTGGCCGGTATATTCGATCACGTGGCCGGTCCCTCCGGCTGTCCCGATATGGCCGATAATGGCCAGGATCATGTCCTTGGCCGTGACGCCGTTGGACAGTGAGCCGTCCACTTCGATGCGCATGTTTTTGAGCTGTTTCTGGATCAGCGTCTGTGTGGCCAGCACATGCTCCACCTCAGACGTGCCGATGCCAAATGCAAGCGCGCCAAACGCGCCGTGGGTCGCCGTGTGGCTGTCGCCGCAGACAACGGTCGTCCCGGGCAGCGTGAACCCTTGCTCGGGGCCGATGATGTGGACAATGCCCTGGCGTATGTCGTTGATGTCAAAAAACTGAATGCCTGCTTCGGTCGCATATTTGCGCAGCAGGTCGATCTGAATCTGCGCCTCTTCGTCATCAACGATCATGCCGCGGCCCAGGTCGGTCGGGACGTTGTGATCCGGCACAGCCAGTGTCAGATCCGGCCGCCGCACCTGACGACCACTCTCGTGCAACCCGCCAAACGCCTGAGCGCTTGTAATCTCGTGGATCAGGTGGCGGTCGATATAGATCAGGCAGGTGTCGTCATTTTCCTGAGCGACAAGGTGGCTATCCCAGATCTTGTCGAACAGGGTTTTTGGCTGGGACATGGCGGCCTCCCGCTAAGCAAATCCAATTTTGAGTGGCGGCCGTAAGTGAAACGCCCGCCGGCGCGTCGCCCTATTCCTCGGACTTGGCCTCGGTTTCGACCTCAGGCGCCGCCGCTGGTTCGGCGGGCTTCTGATTGCGCTCGGCCTTGGCAGCCATCTTGGCAGCCCGCGCCCCTTTGCGCTTGGCAGTCTTGCTCTCCGGCTTGGCGTCATCTTCCCGGCGATGAACCACCTTTTCCGCGATACGCGCGGCCTTACCGGTGCGCCCTCGCAGATAGTAAAGTTTGGCTCGGCGCACATCGCCCCGACGCACCACCTCGATCGACTCGATCTTGGGGGTGTAGATCGGGAAGACACGCTCGACGCCTTCTCCGTATGAGATCTTACGGACGGTGAAAGCGCTGTTGATACCGGCATTCTTCTTGCCGATGCACACGCCCTCAAACGCCTGAACCCGTTCGCGGTTGCCTTCGATCACCCGGACGTTGACCCTCAGCGTATCGCCAGGTCCAAATTCCGGCACCGGCCGCTTGGCAACGAGCTGTTCGAGCTGTTCGCGCTCGATCTCCTGAATGATATTCATCTGTCCTGTCCTTCGGCTTTTTCCCAGCTGCGCCACAGGTCTGGGCGCCTCTGCCGGGTCAGTTCCTCTGCCTGGGCTTGGCGCCAGGCCCGTATTTTCTCATGGTGTCCGGAAAGCAAAACTTCCGGCACCTCCCGCCCCTGCCATCCCTGTGGCCGGGTATATTGCGGGTACTCCAGGAGGCCCCGCGAAAAACTTTCTTCGTCCAGCGACGCCGCATTACCGGCAACACCGGGCAGCAAACGAACGCAGGCATCCAGCAGGGCCATCGCGGCCACTTCGCCGCCGGAGAGAACAAAATCGCCCAGACTGACTTCGGTCAATCCGTGCTCTTCCCGGTGCGTGTCAATCACGCGTTGGTCGATGCCCTCATACCTGCCAGCTAACAGGACCACACCTGCCGCGTCAGCCATTTCCCTCGCCAGCGCCTGATCAAACGGTCGGCCTCGCGGCGACAGAAATATCGCCGGGCGGCCGTCCAAGACAGATCGAAGCGCATCATCGACAACATCTGGCCGCATAACCATACCCGGCCCACCGCCGAATGGCGTGTCATCGACTGTGGCGTGTTTATCGCGCGCAAAATCCCGAATGTCCACCGTTTCGAGGGTCCAAATGCGCGCATCCATCGCCTTGCCGGACAGGGAGTGCGCCAGCGGACCCGGGAACATTTCCGGGAAAATCGTCACCACCGATGCATGCCAGGGGGTGTCAGGGCTGCTGGTCATGTCCCGCCGGGCCCAAACCGCCTGAGGTCCGACGTCTTGAAACGCCATTCCGGCGTCGTCAGTGTTTTCCCGAAACGCGCTGGATACCAGACACCGCCCGTCGCAGGATTGCGCAGAATGTGCATGTCCTGGGCCGGCATATAGCTCTGAAGAAGCATAAAGACCCGCTTGCGCGTTTTTGGGTGCCAGGCCATATCCACCACCAGCACGGCATGACCAGGCGAGCCTGCCTCCACAAAGACATCACCGATCCGCATGCCGGATACCGGCACGCGCTTCATCTCACGGCGCACCGATATAGTACCGGCATAGGTGAATACCGTGCGCATATAGCGCCGGAACGAGGCCCGCCCCGACCCGGTCGCCGACCGTTTCACCCAACGCACCCGGTTGCCCCGGATACGTGGGCGCCAGCCTGCGGCCCACCGGTCAAACCGGGCAAGATCACCGCTGGTGAAATGGAACCGGATCGCGCCATAGCTGCGGCGGGCATGGAGATATTCTGCGCGCAGCCTGATGACCGCGTCCGCGCATTGCTGCAGGTCGCGCCTGCCCGTATCGATATCTACCACAGCCGCGTGAACGGACTGATTGCCCTTCAGGCGACCAGTGTGAAGACGCACCGGCGTCCCCGGCGGTTTCATCGGCAGATGGCGCAGCCAGTGGGCGAAGCTGCCAGGGCTGACAGTGCGGCGAACAAAACCGGGTGGCGGCGTGAACCGGTTGACCAGCCGGTTGCCCGCCGATTCCGGCGTCTGCCCCTGACGCCAACCATAAGTGGGCTGCGCCCAGGTTCCGCCGGTCGCGAAGGCCAAAGAAACAACGGTAAGGGGGAGGAGGAAAAGTTTCATCCGGACACTGCCTGCAGTGGGAAATATCTTCCCACGATAGCCATGCAATCCGGCGACTTCATGTCAGCACATGGGCGCCTATTCGGCATCTTTGTCATCCATCAGCCCTGGCGGCGGCGCCACCACCAGCCGGCCACCCGCCACGTCCACCACCGGCACCACTGCCTCGGTAAAGGGCAGGACCACCAATTTCGTCGCGCTCGTTTTCACTTCCAGCAGATCGCCGGCCCCAAAATCATGCAGCGCGTGGACCACACCCAAATGTTGGCCCTCGGTATCCTCCACCGGCAGCCCGATCAGATCCGCGTGATAAAACTCGTCGGCATCAGCAGGAGGAAGAACGGACCGCTCCACGTAGAGCCTGAGCCCCTTGAGCGCCTCTGCCGCCTCCCGGGATTCGACACCTGACAACTTCGCCAACACGACCCCCTTGGCCTTGCCCGTGAGGCGAAGGTCGAACACCCGGGCGCCCGACTCGTCCCGCACCTTGCCATAGGCAGCAACACTTTCCGGGTCATCCGTGAAGGGCTTGATCCGCACGCCGCCGCGCACGCCGTGGGCGCCGGCGACAGCGCCCACACAGACGATGCCCGGGTCAGAGGAACCTGCCGGCCGGTCGGCTGCGGCCATATCGCCGCTAGCGGCGCGTCCGCGCCGCTAGGCTTCCTTCTTGTCGTCGTCAGCCTTGTCGTCCGCAGCTGGGGCCTCTTCTGCGGCTGCTTCTTCGGCGGGAGCTTCCTCAGCGGGGGCTTCTTCAGCAGCGGCGGCCTCGGCAGGGGCTTCCTCAGCGGCGGCCTCTTCCGCAGCAGCTTCTTCAGCCGGTGCCTCTTCAGCCGTAACCTCTGCAGGTGCTTCCGCGGCTTCGGCTTCGGCGGACTCGGCAGCTTCCGCCGCCGCCTTGGCCTTTTCTTCCGCCTCACGCATACGCTCCTGCGTCTTCGCGCGCGGCAGATGCTGTTTGGTCTGCTCGTTGTAAGTGCGCTTCTCGGCCAGGCCAGCGTCACCCAGGAAGCGCGCCACACGGTCAGATGGGCGAGCACCTTCGCTCAGCCAATGCTTGATGCGTTCCTCTTTCAGCACCACACGGTCCGGATGTTCCTTGGGCAACATCGGATTGTAGGAACCTACCCGTTCGATAAAGCGGCCGTCGCGCGGCATGCGCGTGTCGGCAACGACGATCCGGTAGAAGGGTCGTTTTTTGGCGCCACCTCGGGCCAGGCGAATTTTTACGGACATTTTCTGATTTCTCCTGCATGCGGCGGGTGTTGGTTGCCGCGGGTTCGTTGGTTTCGTGAATTCTAAGATTTGAATCCTTTGGGGAGCCCCGGCAATCCGCCAGGAAGGCCGCCGGGCATGTTCGGCAGGCCGGCGCCGGGGGCGCCGCCATCCATCTGCTCAAGCTGAGCCCGAAGCTCCGGCGGAAGCTGTGAAGGGTCGAACTTGCCGCCCATCTTCTTCATCCGCTTCATCACCTTGTTCATCTCCTGCCACTGCTTGATCAGCTTGTTGATCTCCTGCACGGATGTGCCGGAGCCGGCGGCAATGCGTTTCTTGCGGGACGCGTGAATGATCTGCGGATTGGCGCGCTCGCGGCGGGTCATCGACAGAATGATCGCCTCCTGGCGGTTGAGCATCGATTCGTCGACGTTGGCGGCCGCCAACTGCTTCTTCATCTTGCCGATGCCCGGCAGCAGATTCATCAGGCCACCCAGGCCACCCATCTTTTTCATCTGGCGCAGCTGAGTGAGCATATCCTCGAAATCGAACCGGCCTTTCTGCAGCTTCTTTGCAAGCTTCTCGGCCTCGTCCTGTTCAAAATTTTCGGCTGCCTTCTCGACCAGGCTGACCACGTCGCCCATGCCCAGGATGCGGCTGGCGATCCGGTCTGGGTGGAATGGCTCAAGCGCGTCGAACTTTTCGCCCATGCCCATCAGCTTGATAGGCCGGCCCGTCACCGCACGCATCGACAGCGCCGCGCCACCACGCGCGTCGCCATCCACCCGCGTAAGCACAACGCCGGTGACACCCAGTTTGTCGTTGAATTCCTTGGCGATGGTGACCGCGTCCTGGCCGGTCATGGCGTCGGCCACCAGCAAGGTCTCCACCGGTGTGGCCACTTTGCTGACCTCCGCGACCTCGTCCATCAACTCCTGGTCGATGTGCAGGCGTCCAGCAGTGTCCAGGATGAGGACATCAAAGCCTTCGCTGCGGGCGGACTTGAGCGCCCGCTTGGCGATCGCGACCGGTTGTTCCCCTTCAACAATCGGCAGGGTCGGCACATCGGCCTGCTCGCCCAGTACGCGCAACTGCTCCTGGGCGGCGGGGCGGCGCGTATCGAGGGACGCGAGCATGACCTTCTTCCGCTCACGGCCCTGGAGCATGTAGCCAATCTTCGCCGAAGTGGTGGTCTTGCCGGAGCCCTGGAGGCCGACCATCAAAATCACTGCCGGTGGCTCGGCTGCCAGATTGATCGGCACGGCCTCCCGGCCCAGGGTATCGACAAGGGCATCGTTGACGATCTTGATGACCTGCTGACCGGGCGTGACCGAGCGCAGCACTTCCTGTCCGAGCGCGCGTTCCTTGACCTGGGCAACGAAGTCTTTCACCACCGGCAGGGCGACATCGGCCTCCAGCAGCGCCACACGAACTTCCCGCATGGCGGTATTGACATCGTCCTCGCGGAGCGCGCCCCGGCGGGTCAGCTTGTCAAAGACATCACCCAGTTTGGTCGTCAGACTGTCAAACATCTGGTCTCTTTCACCGTGGCTCCCGAGCGTCCCGAAAATCCTGCGCAACAAATTGCTTGCGCCAAACGACAAACGCGCCCGTGCGCGAACCCTCGCGGACGAACGGACCCCCTCGGGAGCTGACTGGCAACCCGAATATGAACTCGCTGAAAGCTATGGGGGCATTGTGGATATGTCAAGCAAGCGCAACGGGTGCAAATGGCGCAAGCGGCGGGCCGGTGCTATCCATGGCGCACTGGATTGCCGGCAGCGGTTGTCCTGAATTTTGCTGCTGAAACCGGAGCGTCATGTCCCACCGGCCCGAGCCCAACCTGCCCGCCAAAACTGTCGTAACAGACGCCGCCGGCGCCACTGATACGCTTTCGCTTGGTCGGTTTACCGGCGAGTTTGGACGCGCCGATATTGAGGCGGACTACCGGCGCAGCTTTGCGCCGGAATGGCGTCGCATCAACTTGGTCGGCATCTTCGTCTTGGCTGGATTCATGGTGCTGGTTCAGCTGTCGGATCTCTTCCGGCTCACATGGTCCGGCGATCTGGCACTAATGGCAATCAGCCGCGTGCTGGCAATCGGCACCGGCACCATCGTCGCCATAACTGTATGGCGCACGAAAGGCCAACGTGCCGGTGACTGGGCAGTGTTGGCCTTCCTGCTGACATACAGCGCCGCCTTTGTGGTCAATACCACCCTCCGTCCGATTCCGCCCGGGCAGGAGGACCCCTTGACGTATCAGGTGCTCGGCATTGCACTCATGGTTGCCGCCTACCTGTTCTTCAATATGCGGTTCCTGTTCTCACTGGCGGCCGGCGTTACTGTTACCGTCGCCTATAACGTGGGCGCCTATCTCAACCCCGGGCTGCCCAATCCCGAGACGGTCATCGCTTTTGCGTTGCAATTGGTTGGCAATCTGTTGCTCGGCTTCACCGTTTACCGGGTTCATGTGTTGCGCCGCCGGCAATACGCCAATTACCACGCAGAGCGCGCAGCGCGGGTCGCGCTGGCGCAAAGAGAGGCGGATCTTCTCGCGGCCTCCCGTGACCTCGAAGCCGCCCGCGACGAAGCGGTGGGTGCCACCCAGGCGAAATCCGACTTCCTTGCCCAGATGAGCCATGAATTACGCTCGCCCTTGAACGCCATTATTGGCTTTGCTGATGTGGTCAAGGCTCGAACGCTGGGCCCGGCAGATTTAGGGCCCTACGAATCCTATATTGGCGACATCTCATCTTCCGCCAATCATCTTCTGGCCGTCATCAATGACCTGCTTGATCTCTCCAGGGTGGAGGCAGGGCGTTTCGAGCTGGAAGACGACGTCTTCATTGTCGCTGATGTAGGGCATGCCGCCCTGCGTATGGTGCGCGACCATGCCAAGGAAAAAGCAATTGAATTGGCCATCGCGCCCTTGCCGAAGGACATCCTGCTGACCGGTGACGAGCGGGTTGTTCGCCAGGTGCTGCTCAATCTGCTGACCAACGCGGTCAAATTCACGCCAGAGGGCGGCATCGTCAGTCTGTCGTCGATTCTGAAGCCTGATGGCGGCTTTACAATCGCTGTCTCAGATACCGGCCCAGGCATCGCGGCCGAAGAGCTACCCCGGGTGATGGAACTCTATGGCCGGGCCGACCATGCGCGGGCGCTTCGCGCAGAGGGAACCGGCCTTGGCCTGCCGCTGGCCAAGATGATGATGGAGCTGCACGGTGGCAGTCTCAGTATCGAGAGCGATTTGGGCCGTGGCACCGTGACCGCGATGACATTTCCGGCATCGCGTGTGCAGACCAAACAGGCTGCCTGAGGACAGTGCTTCGAACTAGAGCTTGGCGATCTTCGCCTGCATCTTGAGCGCACGGTCGAACTCCGGATTTTCCTGAAGGCAATGATCCAGATGCTGCCGCGCCTTGGCGACTTCCCCCATGGCGACGTGGCATTGGGCCATCCGGTAGTGACGCATGTAGTGGTCACCGGAGTCGTTGGCGGATTCCTGAAAACAGGCAAGCGCACGGGAATGGGCCTCGAATGTCTGAAACAGCCGCCCCTGGCGATAAATCATGTCCCGGCTGCTGCCCAGCGGATAGTGGTTTTCAGCCACCTTTTCGAGGGCATCCACCATTGCCGCACGCACGCGGCGCGATTCTGATTTCGCCGCTTTTTCGATCGCAGGCGAGAGGTGCATCATCGTTCGCGGATCGTAGTTGCTGAGGCGCAGCGCAAACAGAGCGGTCGACGGCGGCAGGTCGCCGGCCACACCGCCGATGTTCCATAGCAGCCCATAGGTGTCCCTTGCGCCGCCATTGCCAAGCGCATTTCTGAAGGCTCTGGACGTTTCGGGCATGGCGGCGGGCCGGGCGCCCATCAGGAAGCCGCCGGTCAGGAACAAGCCGTCCACATCTTCGCTCACCATCGCGCCGCCTCCATGAGCAGCGGCGACTCCACCAAGCGCGTCAAAGTTGCCCGGCATCGAGAAATAACCATCCGCCAGATTCAGGGGCGCTGATTCCAGGCCCTCCATCTCGGCCAGAGACCGGTAGCCCCTTGCGCCGACGAGACTGAGCATCGGACCGGCGGTCATGCGCTGCAGGAACACCATCGCGCCGACAAACGCGGTGGGAAACAGGAAGGTTGAACGAAGCAGTTTCCGTTGATAGCGCTCCAGGAGACCATCGAGGATTTTGTCATTGTAATAGGGCAGATCGATGGGTGCCCGCTCTCGCTCCAATTCAATAGAGGCGCGCACTTCAGGATCGGTCAACTCGCCGGTTTTCGACGACGCGGCAGCGACGCGGACTTCGGATAAAACGCCGTTCTCCACGTGAAACTCGTCCTGCCGCAAGCTATCCACAACATAGTTCGCGACCATCACCAGATTGGGCAGACGCCCATCGATATCGATCTGGTCGCCGCTTTGGCGCAAGGCCAGACTGCTGGGCATGTCAGCATCGAAGTGCGCAAAGTCCACCAGTCCACGACGCGCAAAGTCGTCGAATGCCCCGCTCTTCTGCCAGGCATCGATGTTGTCAGTGGCGAAGTCAGTCAGGATATAGCGGAACGGTGGCAGCGATCCGGCGGCGGCTTGCCAGATTTTCTCCAAGCTCCGCAGGATGTAAAAGGCCAATCTGCCAGAGCCGCTGCCCAGTTCTACAATTGTGACAGGCCCATCACGGCCGCCGCGGTCACGTGCAAACCCCTCGATCACACGTGCATAGCGCTCCGCCACAAATGCGTTGGAACTAATGTGAGATGGGACGATACCCGCTTCCCACGCGCGCATCCCTGCCTGATAGCTCTGCGATTGCAGGGACCAGATCAGGGACCTCGAAAGCGGGACCGGCGCTTCAAACCTGTGCATATGTTCTCAACTTCCCCAAAACTGCGCCAAAAGGTTGAAACGTGAATATGTGTTTCGTGTGTTAAGAAATATCAACCTTACCGGTTAACAACAGGTTCACCGGGCCAATCCATTATCCCGACAGGGGGGTTTTTGGACAGTTGGCGACCATGAACGACAATCGCACGGGAATTGCGCCTATCAGGCGGTTTCTTGCGCAGTTTCGCGATCCAGCCGATGAGGCAGAATATCGTGAGGCTGTGCGATGTGAAATCGATCGCGTCCACCTGATCGGAATTTCCGTCTTCATCATTGTGGTCCTGGCTTTTTCGATCCCGGATTATTTGTTTCTCGGCCTTTCGCCAACCTTCGGACTGATCCTGGCGCTCCGATTGCTGGTCGCCATTGCCGGCGCCGCCGCATTTGACGCGATCCGGCGCCAACGGCCGCCGGCCCGGATCGACCACCTGATTCTTCTGTTTCAGCTTTTGTTTGCCGCTACATTTGTCACCGTCATTGCGATCAGGCCGGTAGACGTCAGCCCCTATTCCGAAATCACCTATCCAATGGTGACGGCCTGTTTTGTTTTCGGATTCTATTTTTTCGCGCGCACCCCAGTTTGGATGATGCTGACAGCCAGTTGCTTTGTCACCGTGGCCTATCTCACCGTGGTGGTGATTGGAGATATGTTTCAGCCAGCCGATGTTGCCATGCAGAGTTTCCTTTTGCTGGTCGCCAACGGCGTCGGAGTCATGTCGGCCTCCCGCATTCACAATCTGAGCCGCCTGCAGCATGCCAACTATCGGGCGGAGCGGGATGCCAAGGACGAGCTTGAAAAAAAGAGCATAGAACTCAGCATTCTCGCGTCGGAACTTGAGCAGGCCCGCGACTCTGCGCTGGCGGCCAATCAGGCAAAATCCGAATTCGTTGCCGATGTCAGCCACGAGATCCGCACGCCGTTGAGCACGATACTCGGTTTCGCGGAAGCTATCCGCAATCAGACATTCGGCGAAATCCAGCCGGCGCGGTACCGGGACTATGCCAACGATATTCACATATCTGCGACCCACCTTATGTCGGTGGTCAACGATCTCCTGGATGTCAGCCAGACTGAATCCGGCCAACCAAGCTTCGAAGAGTCCGTAATCGCGCCTGCTGATCTGGTAAAACGGGCAAAGGTGCTGTTGGGCGAGCGGGTTCGCCGCGCAGGTGTGACCATCGACGACTGGGTCATATCCTCCGCGCCACTGGTGCACGTGGACGCACGTCTCATCACCCAGGTGTTGACCAATGTTGTAGGCAACGCTGTCAACTATGCCTCGGCCGGCAGCTATGTTGAGATCGACTGGGAACGCCACGAGGGGTCGGGCATGACGATGACGGTCACCGACGCTGGACCCGGCATCGCCAAAGAAGATATTCCCCAGGTGCTGGAACGTTTCAAGCGAACCGAAGCATCGAAAGCGGATCAGCCCGAAGGTCGCGGACTGGGCTTGCCGATCGCCCGGATGATGATGGAACTGCATCAGGGAAGTCTGAAGATCGACAGCAAACAGGGACAAGGCACGGTCGTGTCCCTGTGGTTCCCGGAAGATCGCGTCGTTCTAGAAAATACGCCGGGCGGGGACCGCCGCCGGGTTGCCGCATAATTCCGCAGGCCATTGACGCGGCCCAGCGGCGCGCCACATTTAGTACAAATGATGGTGGGATCTACGTCGCGGCCGACCGATAGAATATCAGCAAACACACCCGCCCATGATAGGTAGGCGCGCTATGCTGGCGCGGCCGGCACGACAGATACCTAGAAATACATGTAGTGGCATACGATGAACGGACAGCCTTTCCTGAAAATGCACGGTGCAGGCAACGACTTTGTTGTGCTGGATCTGCGCGCCGGCGGTGAAGCGCCCGGCAGGGCGGCGGCGGCGGCGATCGCCGACCGGCGGCGGGGCGTCGGATGCGACCAGGTCGTGCTGATAACGCCGCCGTCCTCGCGCCAGGCCGATGCGGGCCTGACATTCCTGAATGCCGATGGCACTGAATCCGGCGCCTGCGGCAACGGCACCCGCTGCGTTGCCTGGCTGCTGATGGAGGAAACCGGCCTAAACGCCCTTAGCCTCGAAACCCAGCACGGCGTGCTCGATTGCACACGCGATGCCAATGGGCGCGTAACGGTGGACATGGGGCCGGCGAAACTCGATTGGCAGGATATTCCCTTGGCCGAGGCCCGCGACACCCTTCACATGGGTATTGCCGAAGGCGCCTTGGATGATCCAGTCGGCGTCTCTATGGGCAACCCGCACGCAGTATTCTTCGTCGATGACGTAGCGGCAATCGCGATCGAGACGCTCGGCCCGGCGCTGGAGCACCACCCGCTGTTTCCGGAACGGGCAAACATCGGCGTGGCCGCGGTGCGGGACGCAGCGCATATGCGCTTGCGCGTTTGGGAGCGCGGCGCGGGGCTCACGCTGGCCTGTGGTTCCGGTGCATGCGCCGCAGTTGTATCGGCGGTACGGCGGGGCCTGACCGGCCGTAAAGTCGCGGTAGAGGTGGATGGTGGTGAGTTGATCATCGAATGGTTGGAAGACACCGGCCACGTCCTGATGACCGGCCCCACCGCAATCAGCTTTTCCGGCACCCTCGACCCGGCGCTGGCAGGGCGGGAGACCGGGGTATGATCACCCGAATGACCCATTGCTCCGTCTACGTGCTGGACCAGGACGACGCCAAGGCGTTCTACACGCAGACCCTGGGGTTTTCCCTGGGCGAGGACGCAGAGTTCGACGGCTTTCGCTGGCTGACGGTCAGCCCGCCCGAGCAACCGGATCTGGAAATTGTCCTGATGCCGATCAGCGCCGGCGGTTTCGTCGATGAAGAGGCCGCGGCGCTTGCCCGCCAAGCGGTGGCAAAGGGCGCCTTCGGTGGTGGCCTCCTGCAGACCGAGAATTGCCAGGCCACCTATGACGCCTATAGCCAGCGTGGCGTGGAATTCCTCCAGCCGCCCACCGACCGGCCCTGGGGAATTGAAGCGGTCTTCCGCGACAATTCAGGGAACTGGTTTAGTATGGTGCAACCCTCTAGTTAGGGGCGTCACCAAACCGGAATTCCATGCGCGATACCGAGATCATCACATTCGGCTGCCGCCTGAACGCCTACGAATCGCAGGTGATGAGCACCCATGCCCAGGCGGCGGAAATGGATGACGCAGTAATCGTCAATACCTGCGCCGTCACCGCCGAGGCAGAGCGACAGGCGCGGCAGGCGATCCGCCGCGCGCGGCGGGAACATCCTTCCGCACGGATTGTCGTTACCGGCTGCGCCGCGCAGATCGATCCGGCCCCCTGGGCCGCGATGCCGGAAGTCGACCAGGTTTGGGGCAATCAGGAAAAGTTGGACCCCCAGTCCTTCACTGCTGCGACATTCCTGGCGGACGTCGAGCCGGTACGCGTCAATGACATTATGCAGGCGACCGAGACAGCGTCCCACCTGGTCGCTGGCTTCGATGGCCGGGCCCGTGCCTTTGTGCAGATCCAGAATGGTTGTGACCATCGATGCACTTTCTGCATCATCCCGTTTGGCAGGGGGAACAGCCGCTCGGTCGCCATCGGCGCAGTTGCGGAGCAAGTACGGACCCTGTTGGAAAATGGCTATGGCGAGGTCGTGCTGACGGGTGTGGACATCACGTCCTGGGGCACCGATCTGCCGGGGCAGCCCACACTTGGTCAGCTGGTGCGACGGCTACTAATGGCAGTGCCGGAGCTGCCGCGCCTGCGCCTCACGTCTCTTGATTCGGTCGAAGTAGACCTGGATTTAATTGATCTCATCGCCACCGAGCCAAGGCTGATGCCGCACCTGCACCTGAGTCTGCAGGCCGGTGACAATCTGATCCTGAAGCGCATGAAGCGGCGTCACAGCCGGGAACAAGCCATCGATTTTTGCCATCAAATCCGCGCCGTCCGGCCAGACGTGGTTTTCGGCGCAGACATCATCACGGGCTTCCCCACAGAAACCGAAGAACAGTTCGCCCAGAGCCTCGATCTGGTGGATGCCTGCGGGCTGACCTGGCTGCACGTCTTCCCCTATTCGGAGCGACCGGGTACGCCGGCGGCGCTGATGCCGCAAGTGCCGGTCACTATTCGCAAAGAGCGCGCGGCCCGGCTGCGCGCCAAGGGCGCCGCCGCAGAAGCGGCCTATCTCCGCAGCATGCAGGGGAAAACCATTTCTGTCCTGGCGGAAAAGCCGGATATCGGACGCAGCGAGCATTTCGCGGTAGTTCGTTTTGCCGACACCCGCACGCCAGGAAGCATCACCGATGCCAGGGTGCTGGGCGCCGAGAACGGCGCGTTGCTGACGGAGGCTGCCTGATGGCGCTGTTCCGCCGACAGACGGCCGAAAGCGCGGACAATAAGGCAGACCAGCCGGAACAACCGCGCAGTTGGATTGCCCGCCTGTCCGCGGGGCTGGGCAAAACATCCTCGAAACTGACCGATGGCATCGGCAGCATATTTGGCGGCGCAAAACGGCGGATCGACGATGACCTGCTGGAAGAGCTGGAAGAGGTGTTGATCACCGCGGACCTCGGGCCCGCGACCGCGGCGCGTCTGGTGGCAGAACTGGCAAAACGTCGATTCGACGCCGAAATGGATGACCAGCAGATCCGTGAGGAATTCGCCAGGGATATCGCCGACATTCTCGCGCCCGTCGCGCAGCCTTTGTTGGCCGATCCCGCCCAGCGGCCCTATGTGGTTCTGGTGGTGGGAGTGAATGGCAGCGGCAAGACCACCACCATCGGCAAGCTGGCCCACAATTTTCGCGAGGAAGGCCGCCAGGTAACGCTTTGCGCCGGCGACACCTTCCGCGCCGCGGCCATCGACCAATTGAAGATCTGGGCGGAGCGGACCGGTGCCGCTATCGAAGCGCGGGAGCCCGGCGCCGACGCCTCTGGTCTCGCCTTTGATGCGCTTGCCGCCGCGCGGGATCGGGGCGACGAAATCCTGCTGATCGACACCGCCGGCCGGCTGCAAAACCGGACCGAGCTGATGGAGGAGCTGGCAAAGATTGTCCGCGTCCTCCGTAAGCAGGACGAGACCGCTCCCCACTCTGTACTGCTGGTGCTGGACGCGACCGTTGGCCAGAATGCCCACAGTCAGGTAGAAGCCTTTCGTGACATGGCAGAGGTGACCGGCCTCGTTGTGACCAAGCTTGACGGTACGGCCCGAGGCGGCGTGGTCGTGTCCCTGGCAGAGCGGTTTGGCTTGCCGGTTCACGCCGTGGGCGTTGGCGAAAGCGCCGAGGATCTGAAACCCTTCGACGCGCAGGAATTTGCGCGCAGCCTGATGGGACTTGCATGACGGACGACCGGCCAGCAGCGCAGCAAGCCTCCCCGCAGACCGTGGCGCCAAGCCAGGACCAGGTGTTCAAATTCTTCCTGGAGATTGGGCCGTTGGTCCTTTTTTTCGGCACCTACCTGTTTTGGGACGACCTCGTCCCCAAGGACTTTCCCCTGAAGGGTCTGATGGCCGCCACTGCAGTACTGATGGTGGCGGTCCCCGTTACGGTGGCGATCACCTATACCCGGGAAAAGCGCGTCCCCCTGATGCCCCTGGTGACCATGGTGATGGTGCTGGTCTTTGGCGGCCTCACGCTGATCCTGCAGGACGACCAATTCATCAAAATGAAACCGACCATCGTCAACGGCCTGTTTGCCTCCGCTTTGTTTGGCGGACTGCTGTTCGGCAAGGGGTTGCTCAAACCCCTGTTCGGGCCGGTGTTTAATCTGGACGATGAAGGCTGGCGGAAGCTTTCCCTGCGTTGGGGCGCGTTTTTTATTCTTCTGGGCATCGTCAACGAGGCAGTCTGGCGGACCCAAAGCGAGTCCACCTGGGTCTACTACAAGGTCTGGGGTGTGATGCCCCTGACCATCGTCTTCGCCCTGGCCATGATGCCGTTGATCGTGCGCCACACGATCCAGCCGGAGGCTGAAGAGGGCAGCGCCCCGCCGGATGACCCCCAGACCTGAGAAGGCGACCTAGTCGCGTCGCAGGCTGGCGGTTTCACCGGGCGGATTGGTGCGCACCTCAAAGACCTCCGTGTTCCTGATTTCATCAAAATGGTTGAGCGCCCATCGCGAGCTGGGAAATGCCAGTTCGTCCCAGGGGATGTCGTCCCACGTGCACAACAGCACTTCCTGGCTCTCTGGACCTGGCTCTATGTCCGGACCACGTAACCGTGCCCGGTAGAACAGCTGCACCTGGCTGATGCGGGGAATGTTGTAGATGGCGAAAAGGTCCACGATCTCGATGTTTGCCCGGGCCTCTTCCCACGCTTCCCGAGCCGCACCTTCAGCCGTGGTTTCGTGTAATTCCATGAACCCGCCTGGCAGGGTCCAGTAGCCGACCCGTGGTTCAATCGCCCGGCGGCACAGCAGGACCTTGTCTTCCCACAAGGCGACGCTGCCCACGACGATCTTGGGATTGTCGTAGTGGACGAACCCACAGTCGTTGCACACCAGGCGTTCCCGGTCGTCGCCGGGCGGCACCCGCCAGGCATTGGGGCCGGTCTTCTGGCCCGCGGGCGGCCCTTTGGATGTGTTTTGAGACATGATGGCAAATTGACCCTTCGAGGCGTCACTGACAAGACAGGGACTGCACATGACATTGGCCCCGCCATGAACGAAGACAATCTCAGCCCTGCCGAACAGATCATGTTTCACGGCCTCCAGATGATCCCGCACAGCGGCGAACTGGGGATCGAACCGGTGCACGCAGCCCGGGGAATGGCCATCTGCAAGCTGCCCTATCAGGAACATCTGGTGGGCGATCCGGAAACGGGCGTCCTGCATGGCGGCGTGGTGACAACCCTGATCGACACCGTTTGCGGTTTTGCCGGCATCTCTGCGCCGGAGGTGCCCAGCCGCATTGCGACCCTGGATCTGCGCATCGACTATCTTCGTCCGGCGAAACCCGGTCGCGACCTGTTCGCCCGTGCAGAAGTCTACAAGCTGACCCGCCAGATTGCGTTTCTGAAGGCAGAGGCCTACGAGGACGACCCGCACGATCTGGTCGCCTCAGCGACTGCAACCTTCATGTTTACCGGCAAACGGCCGGCGGCGGAGTCGTCATGACCAGCACGGGCAGCACCGCAGACCTGATCCGTTCGGCAAAGCAGGCCCGCGATCTCGGTCAGTTTGTCGATGCTATCCCCTATGCCCGGTTTCTGGGCATCACCGTCGCGCCGGAGGGTGACCAGCTCCTCGCCACCCTCGCCTATCGCGACAGCAACATCGGCAACCCACAGCTGCCCGCCTTGCATGGCGGTGTGGTCGGGGCATTTCTGGAAACGACGGCAATCCTGCAATTGCTTTGGCAGCAGGAAAGCATCCTGGTGCCAAAGACCATCACCATTACGGTGGACTACCTGCGCTCCGCCGGGCCGGTAGACACCCTGGCAAAAGCAACAGTGACAAAGCTTGGATCGCGGGTCGCCAATGTCCACGCCTCAGCCTGGCAGGACAATCCGGAAAAGCCGGTGGCCGCCATCAACGCCAATTTCCTGGTGACACCGGCCGAGGACTAGGCCGCTAGCGCCGGGACTTCTCCCATTCATTGCCCAAGGCGTCGGCAATGGGATGATCCTGCCCGGTGGCCTGCCGAAAACGCCCGGCCAGTACAATAATCCGGACAACGGTCCAGCGCGCCAGACACGCAACCCGCTCCAGGGCCATCACCTCGTTCCGGGAAAAGTTCGCACTGACCTGGCAGATGACATTGCGCCGCTTAAGCCACCGGATTTGCTCGTGGTACAGGGGATTGCGGCCCGGCGTCGGCTGCGCGTTATGGGCATCGCCATAAACTTTGCCGAGATATCCATCCAGTCGGGCCAGCCGGGGGTGAGTGCAAATCAGCTTCTCGGTCAAGGTGCGGGCCTTGGCGCAATCAAAGCTGGCGCCTTGTGCCACCGCCCCACCGGGATACGCCCATGTGGCGAGCAGCAGGGCAAATGCGGCGCGCAAAGCCATTCGTGTCACCCTTTCACACCAAGCGCCACGACACCGGGCAGGTCGCGCCCCTCCAGCCATTCCAGGAAGGCGCCGCCAGCGGTCGAGATATAGCTGAAATAGTCGATGGTGCCTGCCTTCGCCAGCGCGGCCACGGTATCCCCGCCACCGGCAACGCTGTTCAGCAGCCCCTCCTCGGTGCGGGCGGCGGCCACAACGGAGACAGCGCGTGTACCGGCATCGAATGGATCGATTTCAAATGCGCCGAGCGGACCATTCCATACCAGCGTGCGGCAGGTTTCCACGGCGCTGGAATAGGCCTCGATTGTCTGGTCGCCCACATCCAGCGCCATCATCTCCGGTGGGATCGCGTCCGCCGCGACCTCTTGTGTTTCAACACCGACTGCTAGGTCGGCCGCAACAATGAAATCCGACGGCAAATGCAGAGTGCAGCCCGCAGCCTCCGCCGCCGCTATCACTTCCCGCGCCGTCGCCGCCAGGTCAGGTTCGTGCAGGCTGCGCCCCACATTCACTCCTTGCGCAAACAGAAAGGTGTTCGCCATGGCGCCGCCGACCAGCAGGTGGTCGACCCGTTTCACCAGATTGAGGAGCACATCCAGCTTTGTGGAAACCTTCGCCCCGCCCACCAAGGCGCCCACTGGCTTTTCGGGCGTATCAAGCGCGCCGGCCAGGGCTTTCAACTCTGCTTCCATGGCCCGGCCAGCATATGTAGGCAGATGGTGTGTTATGCCCTCGGTCGAGGCGTGGGCGCGGTGGGCGCAGGAAAAGGCGTCATTGACGTACAGGTCCGCCAGGGCGCCGAGCGCGGCCGCGAAATCACCGTCATTCGTTTCCTCACCTGGATGGAAGCGCAGGTTCTCCAAAACAACCACTTGCCCATTCTGCAGGGCTTCAATCGCCGTCGCTGCGACACCGCCAACACAGTCGTCGGCAAACGCGATGTCCCCAACATCCGCCGCCGTCGCCAGCGCAGACACCACCGGCACGAGGGACATGCCCGGCACGTGGACGCCCTTGGGCCGGCCAAAATGCGATATCACGGCCACCCGGGCACCCTTCTGCGAGAGTTCACTCAACGTCGTCGCAACCGCGCGCAGGCGGGTGGCGTCTGAGACCTGCCCGTCCTGCATGGGAACATTCAGGTCGGCGCGAACCAGCACGCGCTTGCCCGCAGCGTCCACGTCATCGAGGGTTTTGAAGCGGGGTGTTTCCATTGTTCCGGGGCAAAGTTCTGTGTTGATGACCGTCGGTCCAAATCACCATATGCATTTGCCGGGTGCAATCACCCACCTGTCGCGGGGCGCTGGCTGACCTACCGCGGCTGCTCCGGAGCAATGCTCAGAATGCGCTGGATTTCTTCGCCATCCAGGCCGATAGCCGCTGGCCGGCGCACCCCCGGCAGAATCGCCACATCCTGGATCTCGGACACCTGGCCTTCGATGCGCATCCAGTGGGCCAGCACACCCTGTTGCAGGTCCAGCACGACCAGGGCGCAGCGGGGCTCGGCCCTGGACCTCTGCAGATTCTCTTCCACTGGCATGCCGCTGATGTCCTGGCCAGCGAACTGGCGGGACGTCGATGTTACCGCAAAGTTTTCATGGAAGGCCAATCCCCGCACGAAACCGGGGCACAAAATCGCTTTCTCGAAGCGACCGTTCGCCGGATCGACGACGCCGAAATAGCCGCTGCCGGACTCCAGCATCCACAACCGGTCGCTATATAGACGGGGCGAGGCCGGCAGGGTCAGCCCGCCGATCACTGGAATGCTGGTCTCCACGTCATAGACCGCGCCGCCGCCGATGATGGACTGTTTCCAGCCCCGCCGCGCCTCGGTCTCCGCCGCCATGGTCACGAATACGGGTTGGTCGCCGCTCACGGCCAGACCGTTCAAATAGCAGCGCTGCTCCGCCACCAATGCATCGATAAAGGGCGGACGCCAAACGGGCGCAAAGCTGTATTGGGCGCTGGCGGCCGCGACGCAGCTGAACATGGTGTTGGCGAACAGGATGTTGCCATCGGGCGTCGCCGCAATGTCGTGGGCCTGTACTGCGCCGGTGACCCAGCCCGCCTGGGGCACATACAGGGCGTCATATCCGTCCGCGGTCGGCCCGTCTGTCAGGACATTTTCCAGACGCCAGATCTGATAGCGGGTTGCGATCAGCAGGCCGCCCTGGTCGAAGCACAGGCCGCCGGTGCGGTCAAATGCACGCTCGAAAACCGACACCTCGCCATGGCCATCGAGGCCGACAAGCAGCAACTTGCCCGCCGTATCCGTTGAAACGGCGATACTGACCCCAGTATCGGCAAGCCAGCGGGCGAACCCGCGGGACGTGGAGATATCCAGGCCGTTATCTGAATTTGTGCTCATCTATCGGGCGATCTATTCTTGCCTCGGGAGTGATACATCATCTCGGGCAGCGAATGGCCACCCTAAGGTTTCAGACACTGGGAAATGGTTAACTGCGCGGGAATTCTGGTTACCAATTGAAAAGGACTGTTGGGCCATAAATAGGGCATGGGAAAAGGCATCGAAAAACTGCAGGCGCTGGACGTCTGTGAAAAACTGATCGGCGAACGCCCGGATAACGTCACCTACCCCGGGGGCAGGAGCCGCGAATCCGTGCGCCTGCATTTCGGCGATCAGACCCGCATCCTGACGCGGCGCCCGGACAGCGACAAGGCACGGCGCGAAGCCCGCATCCTGCGCGCTCTGCACGAGAATGGCGGGCCGGTGCCAGAGATATTCGCTTTTGACGGCCTGTGGATGGTCCAGGAAGATCTTGGGAACCGCCGTCTGTCTTTTGTGCTCAATGGTGATGACCGCGACGAACGGGAACACGCCATGGAGGCCGCGGTCGTGGGGCTCGCAAATTGCCACGACGCCTCCCGTGCGGCAGAGCCGCTGAAATCCGCCCACCTGCTGGGCTTCAAACGGGACTGGATTGAAAAGCTCATTGGCAACCCGCGGCAGATCGGCAAGAAAATCGGCGTCGACGCGCCCAAACTGGATTTGGACACACTGGTGCCCTTTCTGAGGGTTCGCACGGCATCCGTGGTGAAATGGGATTCCCGGCCCGGCAACGCAGCGATTCGTGATGATGGCGCCTGCGCCTGGTTCGACTGGGAGCATTGCGGCCGCCGGAACCCGCCGGATGATCTGGCCTGGCTGCTCGGCGACGAGTTCATGCCGGACGAACCCGAGATCGAAGCGCGGGTGCTCACAGATCATATCGGCCGATTTTCACGCGGCTTTGACAGCACGGAAGAGACGCTCCTCTACCTGCTCGCCTTTGGCGTGTTCCACATGACCGTCAGGCTAGAGCTGATCGTCTATCGGCGTCTGCGCGACGGCGAGTGGTGGGACTTCGACTATTGCATGAAGGGCGACAAAATCGGCGTCGCCGCCATCTGCGTCGAGCGGCTGTGCAAGCGTGGCGCCCGCTGGGCCCTGGCCAATGCCGCAACCGCGCCGCTTAGTGAATGGTTCCTTGATGTTCTGGCCTTTATCCAGAAGCAGGACGCTGACGCAGTCGCCGCCGAGTAAGATCTGCCCAAACCGGCCTCATGGGTCATGAATACCGGAGGTCGGGACTCAAAAAAAGCCAGCTTTGTTGGGGGACCCCGGTACATAGGCGAACCCGGTGGCAACCCCGATCCGGCGCCTTCAACAGGCCTTTTTGGACACTATTCCTGGGATGCCCAGGCAGTCATGCGCTTGATTTCCTTTGACAGACCGGCTTTGGCACCAGGCGGTATGACCATGGGATTCTGCTTGCCAAAATTGATATAATCGCGAAACCAAGGGCGGTGAAAGATCATACAGAGAATCGGCCGCACTTTGTCCGAACGGTTAGCCAGTCCGTGGTGAGAAAGGCGATAATCCATAAGATAACAAGAACCAAGCGGCATATCGGCGGTCTGGCCAGGCATCGATTTTGCGTCATCCGAGCTCACTCGATGGCTGCCCCGAAGCACCCGCGTTCCCCCCGTAGCCGCATCGAGCCCAATTAACGGCACGACGACCGACATAGCGAAGCTGGGCAATTGTAGCTCAGGTTTCTCACGGAACAGCGCCTTGTGGTCCTTATGCAAACTTTGGGTCTTGGACCCAGGTAATGACGCGACGCAGGTGAGACTACCCAGGATCAGGTCCTCGCCCAGAAACTCTTGCACAATTGGCATGAACATCGGGGACGTAAGGATTTCGGAATCGCTGAATGGCGGCGAAAGCTCAACGGTAATCATGAACCGTTTGTTGCCGACCCTAAGGGCGTCGTCGTGTTTCACGTCGGACAGGTATTTGTCGTACCGCTCAAAAAATGCGTCCCGGCACCGCTCGACGGCGGCCATGGGCAATGCGTCCTTAATGAGGAGGGCGCCATGGCTGTCGAACAAGGTGACGGCCTTGTCATGGTTTTCGCGATCCAGATTGCCGTTCTTGTGCTCGTGGCTGGAAATCGCAATAGCTGGGAACTCGCCGCTGTCGTGTGATGTGATAACACCACCTGAACGAACCTTAACTTTGATTGGCCCACCTAGACCGGTGAGCGCCTGCGCCCGCTCCTTTCGACCGGCCCCGATAAACGCCTGTGCAAGTGCTTCCTTTTGTTTGGGCTTGTCGTGCACCAGGAGTGCTGACAAATCCATAAGACTGCTCAGACGGCGGCGAATATTTCTGCCTATCGTCTTCCGCAGACGATCGCTTTCCGTTGGGAACTCGCCAAAACTGACAATGAATTTGATCACTCCCGCGCAAATCGCCGACGGCAGGACCTTTGTCAGTGAAGCGTAGCCCCAGCCCTCAGATTGGCTGAGAGTCTGACAATATGCCTCCAGCAGTTCACGGTCGCGCTTGGCGGTCTCATCCTGCTCATTCACCTCGCCGGTCAAAACCTGCCAGGGTCGAACACACCCGCGGAAAAAGTTATGGAGAGAGAGACCGGGTGGACCGGAAACAGCATCATCCCAATCGAAAATCACCAAACTCCCGTCTGGACGGCGGGCCACATTGGCCGGCCTGAGATCGCAATGATTGACGGTCGGGGTCAGTTTGTCGGCGTCGGCAAGGAACGCGCGAAACACATCCTCGACGGCACTGAAAACACCCAAATACCGGGCGGCTGATCCTGCTCCCAAATACGCCTGGGCACCGACATGCCCGTCAGGCAATCCATCGCCAGAGAGGAATGCAAGCAGGCGGTCGATCTGCTCGCCAGCATTTTGAACCGGTAGCGCTGTCAAAAGCGCAGGCGACTCCGCTGCACCGCGCTGTAGTTCAGCATATATGGCCAGCAGCTGGAGTCGGGTATCGTGATCAGGATTAGAGTCCAGGCTCGCGCCTTCATGGTCGCAGTAAAGCAAAAACCCTGAGGCCTCATCGGCCGCCAGCAGCCGGGGCGTATGATCGGGGAAGCATTCGGCCAGCCGGCTCAGCAACCGCACGCGTCGCGCCGGATCGAGCGGCAAAATCTTGAGGTAGGCGGCTCCGCCATCTGCATCGAGGCGGATCGTTTTGGCCCAGGGGTGATTGGTGATGGCCTTGCTTTCCACAAAACCGAACTCGGACCGCGCCCATTCCAGCGCAGCCTCGACAGAGTTCGATGTTTGTGTTGCCAGCAAAGCCATAGGGAACCCAATCAGACCGCCGTCAGCTTAACCGATGATTTACTATGATTTTCTTAAGCGGCCACCACTCATAATCCTGACAGTGCGACGCCTTCATAGGTTTCTGGCCGGGTAATGTTGAAAAGAAACGGGGCGCCGGTATTTCTACCAGACGCCCCGCATTCCGTTTCAATCCCTGACTGTGCCCCGCAGGACCTAGCCGTGATCGGTGACGATGTTCTGCTGCACCATCTTGTCGATATCCATCTGGGCTGAACCGCCGTCGATGACATAGCGGTTGAAGGCACCGTGATCCTCTGTTGCGACCGCATGGCCGCGGAGGTCGGCACTGACGGCATCGCCATCCCTGCCATGAACCACAAGGCCACCGGTGTCTTCGCTGAGATCCATGACATCCTGGAAGCTGAGCGCCAGCTCGTTGGCGCCGTCCGGCGTACCATCGCCGTCCATATCGCCCAGAGTGCCGAGATCGATGACCCCGTCGCCACCGGCCTGGAAGACCATGAACAAGCGGCTTCCGTCGCCGGTGTTGTCCTCCATCGACAGGACCAGCCCGCCACCGTTGGAAACGCCCAAGTCAGAGAGGGATGTGAGCTGCGGACCGCCCGCACCGAAGATGAAGTAGCTGTCGCCAGTGTCTTCCGGATTGGGTTGCGCATCCGGCAGTGCCGCGATTGCCGCCGCCGGATCACCCGGCAGACCTGGCATGCATGGCGCCAGCGGCGCACAGGGCGGGACACCGAACATAAAGTCTGCAATGTCCAGCGGATCCGTAAAGCCCGAGAGCCTGATGCTATCACCGCTGCCGGTATCGATCAGCGTATCACCACTGTCGATACTGATATTGCCCGTCAGATCAGCAAAGCTGGTGAACGGATGGGTCGTATCGAAGGCGATTATGTCTTCACCCTTGACGAAGTCCGCAACGATGTCGTCGCCGGCATCCTCGCCGAAGACGAAGAAGTCACCGCCCTGACCACCGACCAGGACATCATCGCCCCGGCCACCGTCGAGGGTATCGTCACCCTCGCCGCCGATCAGAAGATCAGCGCCGCCGCCGCCATCCAGCATGTCAGCACCACCACCACCGTAGAGCATGTCGTCGTGGTCGCCGCCGAACAGGAAGTCGCTGCCGTCCGTCCCGTACAGGAAGTCAGGCCCGCGACCGCCCTGGATGGTGTTGCCGTCGGCAGAAGTATCCAGCACCTGCTGGCCTGCATTCGGGTCATTCACACCCTCATTCTGACGCGGGTCGAAGTCGTCGTCATTGTCCTGGTTATTGAAGTCATTGGCGGCCGTATTGAACGCGCCTTCCGTCGGCTCGTCGCTGGTCGTCCAGTCAGCAATGGCGTTCGTGTCCTGCGGCGAACCATCGTTGGGCCCGTAGACGCGGGAGAAGACATGCTCACCGGTACCGCAATGGCCAGCCGCCGTATTGTCCGGCACATCAATGCCGAGCGCCTGAAGCACTTGCTCCTGGTCGGAGATGCGACCATTGAACTGCTCGTTGTCGAGCAGATCTGCAACCGCAACACCAAGCAGCGAGGCAAGTGCGGTAATCGCAGCCTGCTGGCCCGAACCGCCGCCCAGAACGCGGCCGTTGAACGCGGCGCCACCAGAGAGCCCTCCGGTATCCGCGCTGTTGGCCGCAAAGGCGTCGATCGACGAGCTGCCATCCTCGACCAGATTGACCGCCAGCGCATCGCCGGTGTCATCGCCGAGGTTCCAACCGAAGGGCGCATTGGTCCATGTGCCGACAGACACGGTATTTGAGCCGTCGGTGATGGAGAACTCACCCGTCTGATAGACGGTCAGGAAACCGCCAGCCGGGATCGACTGGTTGATATTGGCGAGGCTGATCGTCACCTGAGCGCCGTTGTCGCCAACGACTTCCAGGGTCACAGTATCGAGATCGCCGGCGGTGATGACCTCATCAGAGACGTTGCGGATTTCCACATAATCCGTGCCGCCATCGCCTTTGCCACCGCTGGCCATGGAGCCACCGCCCATGCCGGTGCCTTTCCCGGAACCGGTGCCTGTTCCCTTGCCGGTGCCTTTACCCGAACCTGTGCCTGTGCCCTTGCCGGTGCCCGAAGCTTCTGTGCCCGTGCCCTTGCCAGAGCCTGTACCTGAGCCCTTGCCGGACCCGGTGCCGGTACCCTTGCCAGTGCCAGTGCCCTTGCCGGTGCCGATGGAGCCCGTACCAACGGTACCCTTGCCAGTTCCGGTACCTTTGCCCGTGCCGGTACCGCTGCCATGAACATCATCGCAATCGGCCGCCGTACCGGTGCCGGTGCCGGTGCCTTTGCCAGAGCCTTTGCCAGAGCCAGTGCCGGAGCCTTTACCGCTACCGGTTCCGGTTCCTTTACCCGTGCCAGTGCCGGTTCCCTTGCCGGAACCAGTGCCCGTGCCCTTAGCGGAGCCAGTGCCGGTTCCCTTGCCAGTGCCAGTACCTGTACCCTTGCCTGTGCCTGTGCCCGTACCGGTTCCCGTACCAGTTTCACCCCAGGTGCCACCAGTGCCCGTGCCAGTGCCAGTACCCGTTCCCTTGCCGGTGCCAGTGCCCTTGCCAGTACCCGTGCCCTTGCCGGTGCCCTTGCCGGTGCCCGTTCCCGTGCCTTTACCGGTTCCCTTGCCGGTGCCCGTGCCTGTACCCGGCGTCATTACCGGCGGCGGCGAGCCCGGAGGTGTACCGACACCCAGACCGATTTCGTTGATCAGGAGCTTGCCTGCAAGATCCGGTGGGTCATCCTTGATGCAAATATCGAAGTTGGCCGTGCTCAGATCGCCGTTGGCGTCTGCGATCGTGTAGGTGAAGCTTTCGTCTTCATCCATGTCGACCGTTGGCGAGGCGTATTCGAAGTCACCCTTGTCGATACCACCTGGGCCATCTGCGAATTCGAAGGTCAGATCACCACCGAGCGCCGTCATCACAGTCAGCGTGCTACCGGCAATAACCGGGCCCGCAGAAGGTGTAATCGTGTCCGCGCCCACGTCGTAGCTGTAGGTGACGCCGTCGATTTCAATCGACAGGATCTGACCCATACCGTCAGGACCAAACATATCCGCGCCGTTGCCATTGTCCTCGAGGATGTTGCCCTCAAGTACCGTCGGCAGCGTGCCAACCAGCGTTGACGCGAGTTCGCTCTCGTCCAGCAGGATCACCGGGTTGCCCGGGTCGCCATTCGGCCATGCGATCTCTTCCAGATCGGCGTCGCCGCCGGAGACGCCACTGCCGATGCCGACCGCAAAGGCCATATCGACATTGTTGGCGGCCAGGAAGTTCTCCCACGGTCCGACCAGCCCATTGCTGCTCAGGTCGGCACTGCTCGGAACGGGAACGCCGTCAGACAGGAAGTAGATATTGGTCGTGTCAGCTGCCGGCGGCCGCGGATTTGCGCCCGTGTCGAAGTTGTTCATCACCTCTTCGATCGCGGCGGCGTAGTTGGTGGTCTGGCCGACCAGGAAGGTATCGATGACGGCCAGCGCCTGTGCAGGCGTGCCCCAGTTGGAGTGGGTCGCGTCATCATCGAAGCCGACAACCATCACATTCTGGATGCCTGGTGAATTCACCAGTTGTGCGACGGCGTCCCGGGCCAGATCGAAGCGGTTGGCGAAGCCCGGAACGTTCGGGTCGTCGCCCATGGAGCCGGAGTGATCGAAGACGATGACCACATCCGTTGTGCCCGCGCCGGATTCATCGACGAAGAACTTGTCGTCCTTGGCAGTCGGCACCCCATCGGCTTCAGGCTTGAGCTTGAAGATCAGGTCGGCGCTCGACTGATCGCCGTCGGTATCCTCGATCGTGTAGGTCAGCATCTCCATCGGCACGAGACCTGTTGTGATCCCGTGGACCACAAAGGAGGATTCGTTGGAGTTGAAGCCGAGTTCCGGATCGTTGCCCTGCCACGAGTCGATCGTGAAGCTGTTGATCGAGATCGGACCGGCAATCGGACCGCCACCGACACGGATGTAATCCGCCTGGTTAAGCACATAATCGTTGGCTTCCTGGCCAGCGCCGACGCCCTGGATGGCGAGGACCGCTGTGATCGGGGCACCGTTGACGTCTGTGCCTTCGACCGTGACACGCACCTGCCGGCCATCCGCTGCCGGCATGTCAGCCAGGCTTAGCGTGATGTCGAATGCCGGGTCTGGCAGGGTCACATCAAGCGCCTCGTTCTCGAAGAACTTGTTGGTGCCGTTCTCGTTGGAGATGCCGCCGATGCCAACTGCACCACCGCTGTTGAAGAACACCAGTTGCGGATTGTTGCCGTCGCCCGGATCCTGGTCGACCGCAGTCACCTCAATCCCGTTCGGGAAGGTGAAGCTTGCCGCACCACCAAAGCCCGGATCAGCATTGACCGTGAAGTCGAGTATGTCGCCCGCGGCATTCGCCGGTGACGTGTAGGTGTAGAAGCCCGGCGTCGCGCCATCGAGGCTGATGGTGATCTCGCCACCCAGCATGGTGGTGAAGGTGAGCTCACCTGTCGCGTCGTTGTAGGAGAACGGCCCGTGGGGTGCCCCCGCCGCCGTCACGTCGTCGCCCGCAACATTCAGCGTGTAGACCGCGCCGTCGTGGCTGATCTCGCGGATGATGGCCGGGGCGTTGCCCTCCACATCGTCGTCCAGCATGCCCTGGTTGACCGGATCCACATCGGTGTCGACGCCCGTGATGACGTTGCCCGTGGTGTCGTTGCCGCCGAGGCGCACCATGTCGATGTCGTCGTCGGCATCCGGAAGAAGGTCCCGCTCATTATCCTGGATGTTACCGAGACCGGAGTCATCGGTGATCACGAGGGGGGTGTTCGCACCGCCCGGATCAAACACAGCAGAGCTCAACTCCAGCGTGAAGTTTTCGAGGTTCTCCAGGATCGCATCGTCGAGCACCGTGACCTGCACATCCTGGCTGGTCTGACCCGGCAGGAACGTCACGTTGGCGATACCGATGGCAACATAATCAGCGCCGCCGGTTGCGGTACCGTCCATGGTGTTAAACGTCACCTGCACATTTTCTGTGGCCGGTTGCGACAGGGTAATCGTGAAGGTGATGGTCGGATCG
>JAJFFJ010000150.1 GCA_021776685.1 Alphaproteobacteria bacterium | reverse complement strand
TCTCCCCGTCTGCTTCGTCCGCCACACAATCCGGTATTCCAGACGGGTGCCGGCGCGGGCCATGGGTGCGGTGGTCCAGATGTGGAGGGCGATACGCTCCAGGCGGTTTGTCGTGGTTTTCTCGATGGTGGCGGGGCCGAGCTTGGTTCGGGCTTCTTTCAGGTAGAGCCGGTAGCGGTCCACCGGCGTCGCGCGCAGCACGCGGTGGACGCGGTAGAGCTTGCCGCCGCGCGCCTCGACGAAAAAGCGCACATCCTGGAAGCCAGTGCGTGCGCCGATCTTTAGGGGCCGCACCCAGACATTGGCCATGGGGCGGACGCGCTGATCGTTCAGGACCGTCTTCAGGCGATAGCCCTTGAGCTCGTGGTCGTTTTCAAGATTGCCGAGCTTAAAGCTGTCAATCCAGAGCGCGCGGATGCGGCGGTCGAGTTGCGGCTTCGGCTCGGCACAGGCGGCAGGGGCGGCAGAGGCGGCAACAAGCGCCGCGCCGCCCAGTGCCAAGCCCTGCCCCAGCCTTAATCCCTGTCGGAGCCCGCGAACCGGATTACACCTTGGATTTGAGCCCGGCAGCTTCGATGCCGGCAATGGCGCAGATTTCATCATTGTCCGAGGTGTCGCCGCTGACTCCGACGGCGCCCATCACGGTGCGGCCCTTCATGGCCAGCACACCGCCCGGCACCGGCACCACCCTGCCGCCGGAGGCGTCGATCAGGGCCTGCATGAACATCGGCCGTTCTTCGCCCATCTGGCCGAGCGCGCGGGAGGAGCGGCCCATGCCGACGGCGCCCCAGGCCTTGCCGCGGCAGACGGCTTCGCGCAGCGGACCGCCGCCCTCTTTGGCGAAGGCCACCAGGTTGCCGCCGTCATCCAGTACGGCGACGGTCAGCGGGTTCATTTTCTTTTTCTTGCCCGTGGCCAGCGCCACATCGATGATTTTTTTCGCCTGTTCCCAGGTAATGCCTGCCATGGTTTGTTTCCTCCCGAATTGCAGCCTAGTTCATTGCCGGGCACTATAGCCGCCAGGGTGCGCCAGACCAGTCCCGCGCGCCATTATCTGACCAACAGCTGCCCCGAAGCTCGCCCGTCGCTGACCCGTAACTGCATCGCGTGTTGGTACAGCGTATTCGCCAAGAGAGAGACCCATGCCCCATTTCAAATCGCTTCCGGAACACGGCACCGCCTTCGACATCTTTGCCGCCTGGCCGGAGATGTATGAACCCATCGCCAAATTCAGCGACCTAGCGTTTCGCGGCGACGGGCCGCTCAGCCAGAAGGACCGGGAGACCATCTTCTCCTATGTCTCCGGCCAGAACGCCTGCCAGTATTGCTTCGGCGGCCACTCGACCTCGGCGGTGAAGCTCGGCCTGCCGCCGGATGCCTTGGAGAAGCTCAATGTGGACATCGACAGCGCGCCGGTGGATGACGCGCTCAAGCCCCTGCTCCGCTACGCCCACAAGCTGAACCACACGCCCAACCAGATCACCCAGGCGGACGCGGATGCCTGCTTCGACGCCGGCTGGGACGAGGCGGCGCTCAACATCACCATCGCGCTCACCTGCCTCGCCAATTTCATGAACCGGCTGGTGGAAGGCTTCGGCATCGAGGCCGATCCCACCAAGTTCGACATGCGGGCGGAGATGGCCACCACGGATGGCTACTGGACGCCCTTCGAGCGGAAGATGGCCGCCGCCAAGGAAGCCGCGGAATAGGAACCGATATGACCAATCAAATTCAGAAGGCCGAGACCCTCCTCGCCCTCCACACGCCAGGCGAACCGGTCGTCTTCGCCAACGTCTGGGATATCCCGAGCGCGCGCATCGTCGCCGCTGCCGGCTATCCGGCGATTGCCACCTCCAGCGCCGGGGCCGCCTGGGCGCTCGGCCATGCAGACGGCCAGGGCATCGAGCGGGACATGATGATCGACTGGTGCGGCCGGATTGCAGGCGCGGTCGACCTGCCGGTGACCTTCGATCTTGAAAACGGCTACGGCGACGCGCCAGAGGCGGTCGCGGCCTGCGTCACGGAGATGATCGCCGTCGGCGGCGTCGGCTGCAATATCGAGGACAGCGACGGCCTGACTGGCCACACCGTCTACGGCTACGACATGGCGGTGATGCGCATCGCCGCCGGCGCGGCGGCAGCCAGAGACAGCGGCGTGCCCGCAGTGCTGAACGCCCGCACCGATGTTTTCTTCCCCACCAACAAGGCTATCGATGACCCGCTGGCCGAAGCCATCCGCCGGGGCAATGCCTTCCTGGAAGGCGGGGCTGGCTGCGTCTTCGTCCCCTTCGTCACCGACCTGGAGATCATCGGCAAGCTGGTGGAAGGCATCGACGGGCCGGTCAACACTCTCGCGGTGCCCGGCGGGCCAACAGCGACAGAGATGGCGGCCGCCGGCGTCGCCCGGGTCAGCATCGGCGGCGGCTTCTCCCGCCTTGCCTACGGCCTGGTCAAACAGGGCGCGGAGGAACTGCGCGACCAGGGCACGCACGGCTTCCTGGACGGCGGCATGGCCCATCCGGACCTGAACAAATTGCTCAGCGACTGATGGTCCCTGGTCTTTTGCCCCGCCTTTTTGACCCAGCCTTTTGACCCTGGCCTTTTTACCCTGGGCTTTTTACGGGGCGGAACATTGTATACAATGGCGCCCAACAACCATCACAGACCCGGCCAGACCGGGCACTTCGTCTGAGGAGAACACATGGCCAGCGCAGCCGATAATGCCGCCCTTGCGGCGCGTATCCGCAATCTTGAGTTTTTTTCGGCTCCGGGAATTTTTGAGCTGATCTCAGCCCGTGTCGCGGACAGCATGGATTTTCCGGCGCTCTACATGACCGGCTATGGCACGGTCGCGTCCTATCTGGGCCTGCCTGACGCAGGGCTCGCCACCTATTCCGACATGATCGACCGGGTATCGCGTATCTGCCAGGTGGCCAAGACGCCGCTGATCGCCGACGGCGACACCGGTTATGGCGGTCTCCTGAACATGGAGCATACGGTGCGCGGCTATGAACGCGCCGGGGCAGCTGTGATCCAGATTGAAGACCAGGAATTTCCCAAGAAATGCGGCCACACGCCCGGCCGCCGGGTGATCCCGATCGAGGACGCCGTGGCCAAGATCAAGGTCGCGGTGGCAAGCCGGGACAGCCAGGATTTCCTGATTATGGCGCGCACCGATGCCCGCGGCCTCTATGGCCTGGACGAAGGACTGCGCCGTGGCGAGGCCTTTGCCGAAGCCGGCGCGGACATCGTGTTCGTGGAAAGCCCGGAATCGGAAGAGGAGATGCGCAAGATCGGCGAATCCTTCAAAGGCAAGCCGCTGATTGCCAACATGGTCGAGGGCGGCTCCACACCGGTGCTGACCGCCGACGAACTGAAGGATATCGGCTATACCCTGGCGATCTTCCCGGCGACCGGTTTCCTGGCGATGGGTCATGCGCTCAAGGGCGTCTACAGCCATCTCCGCGAGAACTATTCCAGCGTCGGAATGAATCAGCCAGTAGAAGACTTCCAGGATTTCTCGGTTATGATGGGATTTCAGGACGTCTGGGACTTTGAGAAGAAATGGGCGGAAGTCGCCTAGGCCCCAATCGCAGGGAGATAGACATGCACAAGACCGAACTGCACCCCGATACGATCGACGTGATCATGAAGCGCCGTGGCAAGCTGCACGTACATGACAGCCTGGACGCTTCCCGCACGGCGATGGTGGTCATCGACATGCAGCGCGCCTTCCTGGAAGAAGGCCGCCCGTCGGAAGTGCCCATGGCGCGGGAGATCGTGCCGACGATCAACCGCCTCGGCGATGAACTGCGCCGCGCCGGCGGCGTCGTCGCCTGGGTCTATTCGACCATGACCGAAGAAACTCTCAAGGAATGGGAAAGCTTCTTCGGCGGCACCTATTCTGATGAGAAGTCGAAGGCCGTCATCAACAACCTGACCCCGGGCAGGGAAGGCCATGAATTCTGGCCGGAGATGGACGTCCGGGACGAGGATCTCAAGGTCGAGAAGAACCGCTTCAGCGCGTTCCTGCCGGGCGCCGCAGACACGGAAGCGCAGCTCAAGGCCCGCGGGATCGACAATGTGCTGATGGTCGGCACCCTGACCAACGTCTGCTGTGAATCCAGCGCCCGTGACGCCATGCAGCTGAACTTCAACGTGGTCATGGTGAGCGATGGCAACGCCACATACACCGACGCGATCCACAACGCCGCGCTGTCCAGCATGGCGATCACAATCGCAGACGTGATGACTGCCGACGAGGTGATCCAGCGACTGGTGCCTGCCGCCCGCGCCGCCGCGGAATAATCCGGAAGCACCCATGCCGGAAAGCCTTCTGGACCGTCCGACCGTCTACGGCGCGCGCGCCAAGCTGGGCGTGATCGTGCCACCGACCAACACGTCGAACGAGGCGGAATGGCAGATCATGGCGCCCCAGGGCGTCACCATTCACTCCGCGCGCATGCCGCTGCACACGGACACCGAAAGCCAGGCTGGCAAGGCGGCGCTCTACGACGACGTGCAGCGCTTCACCAGCGACCTGGCCCAACTTGGCCCGGATGTCATCGCCTATGGCTGCACCGCCGGCTCCATGGTGACCCCCGTGACCGGCCTGCCGGAGTTCATGGCGAAAGCGGCCGGCAAGCCCAGTGTCACCACCGCGCAGGCGATTGTTGAGGCGTTGCGGGCGCTTGATGTGGTCAGGCTTTCCGTCGCCACGCCCTATCACGACGCTTTGAATGATCACGAGGTGGCGTTCCTCAGCGAGCAGGGATTCGAGGTGCTGGCGATTGAAGGGCTCGGCTATGGCGCGGCCGGTCCGCAGGAATATCGCAACGTCTCGCGCATTGAGAGCAGCGAAGTCTTCGACCTTGCCTGCCGGGTCGACCGGCCAGAGGCGCAGGCGCTGCTGCTCAGCTGTACCGATCTCGCCACCCTGGATGTGATCGCCCGGCTGGAAGACAGGCTCGGCAAGCCGGTCATCAGCAGCAACACGGCCACCTTCTGGCTGGCGCTGCGTGAGGCCGGCATCGACGACCGCATCAGCGGATATGGCCGCCTGCTGGAGCAGCACTGAGTGCGCACGCCGACCCGTACGTTGGCCCGGGCGCTGGCGCTGCTGCTGGGATTGGCCCTGCCCGCCTGCGCCGAGACCATGCCGTCAAAGCGGCCGGCCAATGCAGAATTTCGCTACAACTTCGACGGTGGCATGCGGCCAACCTATCGCTGGCTGGAGATTCGCGGCCACAAGGGCCATGTCCGCGGTCGGCATCGGCGGCAAAAGTACGACTTCAGGTTCAAGGTGGCGGCGGCCACCGCTGACCGGCTGTGGCGCCTGTTTCGCGCCAACCGGTTCACCGACATCGAGACCCGTGATGGCGGCAAGGTGTATGATCGGGGCGGTGTCACGCTCGTCCTGGGATGGGACGGCAAGAACGTCCGCGTCGCCAGCTCCGGCCGCACGTTCGTCGAACGCCGCTGGTGGCCGCAGTTTCGCGTCCTCCGGGCCGCCATGGAAAAAATCCTGAATGCCGAGCTGAAAAAACGCGGCCTGGCGCAGTTCAAATAAACCGGTACCGGTTCTGGGGAGGAAACAGATGAAAACGCAAACCATCGGCAATATCCGCGTCGACCGTGTGGTCGACATGGAGGGCAAGTTCGCAGCGCTCGACTTTCTGCTACCGGAGTCGAACCCGGCGGAAATCATCGCCCAGGCCGGCGACTGGCTATGCCCCAACTTCCTGGATGCGGATGATCAGCATGTGATGATGAGCTTTCACAGCCTGCTGATCCGCACCGACCGGCACACCATCCTGGTGGACAGCTGCATCGGTGACGACAAGGAACGCCCTAACCGACTGCCATGGCACCACAAAAAGGGCCCGTTTCTCGACAATTTGCGCGCCCAGGGGGTGCAGCCGGAAGACATTGACTATGTCATGTGCACCCACATGCACGGCGACCATGTGGGCTGGAACACCCAGCTGGTGGACGGCCGCTGGGTACCGACTTTCCCCAACGCGAAATATGTCTTCGCCCGGAAGGAATTCGAGTTCTGGGAGAAGGAGAACTACCAGGCGCAGCAGGAAGGCCGGGAGGCTGAACTCAATCACGGCTGCTGGTTCGACAGTGTGCTGCCGGTGATCGAGGCCGGCAAACATCAGGTGGTGGACAGCGACTTCGCGCTCGACGACTCCCTCTGGCTGGAGCCCGCGGAGGGCCACACCCCCGGCGCCGTCATCCTGCACGCCAAGCAGGCGGACGATCACGCCATTATGGTGGGCGACATGCTGCATACGGCGGCGCAATTGGCCCAGCCCTCGCTCTCCAGCCGCTTCTGCTGGGATCCCGTCATGTCACGGGAAACGCGGACTCGCGTAATCGACCAGTATTGTGAGACAAACACGACCATTCTGACGGCCCACTTCCCGTCTCCCACGGCAGGGCGCATCATCCGCAACGGCGACGCCTTCAAGCTGGATCTGGAAATCTAGCGACGGACCGGCAAGGTGCCGGGCAAGGTCATGGGGCGGGCGGCCAGTGGCCAGCGCGAACCCGCAATCTCGCGCACCAGTTTGATGCGGATGGCGCGGCCGAAATCCTTGAATCCGCGCGCGATGATCACGAAAGCGCCGGGGCCGACGATCACGTGCTGTTTGAAATAGCGGTCGAGGTTCCGCTGCGCACCGCCCAGAAAAGGCTGGGGCCGGTTATTCACGATCGGCAGGCCATTGATGGTAATGCCGGCCTTTAACGCCCGGGCACGGGCGGCCTTCAGATTGCCGCCCTCGTTGTGACGGCCATCGCCGGAGATATCGATCACCCGGCGATCACCCTTGTGGCGGTTGGCCGCAAACCGCCCGATGGCGAAGTCAATCAGGCCGCTGATGGATGTCCACCACTCGCTCGCCGGCGCGGTGCGGGAAATGCGCGCCGCAAAGGCCCGGGCGCTTGCCGCGTCCCGGATGATCGTCCAGCCCACCACGATGTGCTGTTTGTCCGATCCGGCCCATTCGATGTAGGTCACTGCAATCTTCTGATGCTCCCCGGACGTAATCGCCCGGATCACCGTCGGGTGCACCAACGCCCGCAGATATCCCTGCCGCTGCAGCCTGGCCTCATAGGTATCGACGCTGGCGGAAACATCCACCGCGAGTACCAGTTCCAGGTCAACCTGCTCCGCAGTCGCCGTCGTGCGGCCACCCAGCAGGACCAGTGCACTCAGGGCAATCATCAACACCAGTTTCATCTTCGCGATGCCTTCTGCCGGTCATGCAGGAGCCGCCTGCCCGCGATTTCCCGCACAAGCTTGATGCGCACGGCGCGCCCAAAGTCTTTGAAGCCCCGCGCGACAATCACAAAAGACCCCGGCCCGCCAATAACCTTCTGCGCATAGTAGCGGTCGAGGTTGCGCGGCGGCGGACCTCCCCACGGCTGGGGCCGGTTGTTGACGATCGGCAGGCCGTTGATGACGATGCCCATTTTCAGCGCTCTTGCGCGCGCTGGTTCCAGCTGGCGGCCAGAGTTGTTCGGGCCATCACCGGAAATATCAAGCACCCGGCGGGTGCCCTTGTGAGGGTTGGCCGCAAACCGCCGGAGCGAATAGTCGATAACGCCGCTGATGGAGGTCCAGTATTCGCGCATCGGCGGCGCCCGGGCGATCCGCGCGGCGAAGGCGCGGGCACTGGCGACATCCCGCACCACCGTCCAGTCGACAACAGCACGCTGATAGTGCACGCCTGCCCACTCCACATAGGTCACTGCGATCCTGCGTCGCTCGCCGGACGTGATCGCGCGGATCACCGTGGGATGCACAAGGGCCTGCAGATAGCCCTGCCGTTGCAGGCGCGCCTCGTAGGCATCGACGCTGCCGGAGATGTCGACGGCAAGGATCAGTTCAAGGTCGACCTTCTCGGCCCCGGCGCTGCCCATGGGCAGCAACATGGCGAAGAAACATCCGGCAACACTCTGGCGGAAGGCGCCCATCGGCGCAGTCTAACGGAAAACCGGGCTTGGCTCACGCGCTTACGACAGGCCAGCTTCACGTGTGCGTGTGTATTGTGCCGGGACTAGTAGCCGACGATCGGGTCGCCGCCTGAGGGCGTGATGGTCTGACCCGTGATCATGTCCGACGCGGGGGACGCCAGAAAGGCGACCGTCTCTGCCACGTCCCGGGGCACCGCAAGGCGCTTGATCGGCACATTCACCCGAAAGGCCTCGAAGCCTTCTTCCCCCAACCGGTCAGTCATGGCGGTGTGCACCAGACCAGGCGCAACAGCGTTGACCCTGATACCGTCCGCGCCGAATTCCCGCGCCAGCACCTTGGTCAGCCCAAGAAGCGCGCCCTTCGCGGACGTGTAGTGGGCCATGCCCGTGCCTCCATGCATGGCGAAGTTGGACGAGATGTTGATGATCTTGCCATAGCCCGCAGCCTGCATGGCCGGCACCACCGCCTGGCTGGCAAAGAATGCGCCCTTCACATGGACCTGGAACATGCGGTCGAAGAAGTCTTCGTCGATTTCCAGGAACGGGGTCTGCCGGCCACTGATCCCGGCATTGTTGACGAGGATATCGATGCGACCATGGCGTTCGATAGCGTCGGCAATCTTGGCTTTCAGGTCAGGCGTGTCGGAAACGTCGCCGACCATCGCTTCGGCCTGCCCGCCCTTGTCCGTTATGCCATCCGCAACCTGGGCTGCCCGATCATCGCCGCCGACATCCTGGACAATCACATGCGCTCCCCGCTCCGCCAGGATTTCCGCGTGCGCCGCGCCCATGCCGGAGCCTGCACCGGTGACCATTGCAACTTTGCCTGAAAGATCGTGTCCCTCTGGGAATTGTATGCTCATTCGACCGCTATTCCCTCATATCCACATGGGTTGACCCATATCGCTTGAGCCCGAATACTTCCTTGGAATTTGGGGGAGATCAATGGGCGAATCTGTTTTCAAAACGCCGACCGATCTGGCGCGTCCTTTCGTTTTGGCTTTTGCATCCGCTGCCGGCTTCACGATCCTACTGGTCGGCGCCTTGCTAATTTTCGGCGTCATCAGACGCCAAGAAGGCTCACATATAGTCGGTGAGGCGGAAATTGTTGCGTATGGCATCGCCATCGCCGCAGGATTTGGCCTCCCTGTCGTGGCGTCGCTGACGGCGCGTTGGTCTTCAGGCGGGCTGCTGGGCCACGTGGCGGCCTCTGCTGAGACGGCGATGTGGATCTGGCTTTCGGCTGTGGCCATTCAATCCGGACTTTCCAGAATCTATATTGAAGAACGTACAGAGGTGTTGGGATTGCCCACCTGGATCCCATTATTGATCTTCGGCGGTGGTGCAACCATGGCCGCACTGTTGCGATTTGCCCATTCCATTCTACCGTCAGATTGGAGCCGATCTTCCGGTGGGGAGCCGGCGAATGATTGACTGGGTGATCCTGGCGGTTCTCATACTTGGTGGACTGTTGGTTCGGATTGCGCCGCCGCTGGCCCTGCTGATCGGCGCCAGCTTCGGCATGGTGGTCGTCGTCAGCGCGCGCATGGGCATCAGTTCTGACGCGGTTACGGAGTTGGCCTCCCGCTCGATTTATACCGTTCTTACGTCGTACGTATCCGCCGCACTGGTCCTCCTGGTTTTTTTTGGCGCTGTGTTTGAGCGTTGCGGCACAGTGATGGCCCTACCATTTGGTGGGAAAGACAGCGCGCTACCCCTCGATCGATCTACAGGGTTTTCCGGTGGAGCCCTCGGACTGCCTTTGCCTGCGATGGCCGCAGTCATCCTGCTGTCGATGTTAACCGATAGCTCGATCACCAAGGCCCTTACAACGATGCTACCGGCGTTGATCGGCTTGTCGCTGATCTATCTGGCCATCTTCCTCCCGACCGCGCTCACTGGATCGCGCCGCGAGCGCCACCCTGCTTTGCCGGCCGACACACCCAGTCTTGTCCTGTCGTGCGCCGTGCCGCCTGCATTCATGGTCCTTCTTATCCTGTCGACAGCCGACGGCATGTTGACACCGACGGCCGCGATAGGCGCAGCAACCATCCTGGCCACGGTAGTCATCATTTTGCACATCTGCCTGTCCGCAAACGCCCGTGCAGCTTTTGGTGACGGTATTATCCGCGGGGCCGGAGCAGCGGTAATGACGATTGTCTTGCTGATCGCGCTCAACTTGTTTGTGAATGTATTCGCAATCGCGGGGATGCCCTCGGAGATCGCCGGGACAGCCCAGCAGGTATCACAGAGCCCATACCTGGTCGTAATGATTGCGCTTGTCGTCGGTCTTGGTATTGGTGCCCTCGCCGGTCCGCTGACTGGTGTCGGTCTTGCGGCGATGATCACTTATCCGGCCGTTCAGTCGATGGGGATCGACCCTTTGAACTTCATCATGTTGATGGCCGTGACGGCGGAGGCCGTGCGCGTCGGGCCCCAGCTCCATGGCAAGGGATTTCGGAATCGAATCTCGGACGATGGCACGGTTAGCCTCGGGTCCTGGCCTTTTTACGCGGCGGCCATCGGAGTCGCTGCGCTAACTCCCCTCATTCCACCCGTGAACTGACCCGCGGCCAAAGCCGTTCACTCGCCAGCGCAGCGCCTTCGGCCAGCGCCCGCAATTTTTCCCATGCGATGCTGGGCCAAACACGCGGCAGGCTCGCCAATGTCGCAAATCCACAATCGGTGCCAGCAATCACCCGCTCCCGCCCGACAATATCCGCATAGTGGCAGAGCCGCTGAGCAATCAGCTTCGGATGCTCCACGTGATTGCTGTTGGTGTCGATCACCCCTGGCACCAGGACCTTGTCCTCAGGGATGTCGAGGCCGGCCCACTCCTCCCACTCATGGGCGTGGCGGGGATTGGCGCCTTCGAACAGCAGATATTGCGGACGCACCTGAAAGATGATGTCGGCAATATCCGCCACCGGCACGTCGTGGGTGTGCGGGCCGGGATAGTTACCCCAACAGATGTGCAGGCGCATCGCCTCCGGCGGAATGTTCCGGGTGGCGTGATTCAATACCTCGACGATATGCCGGGCCCGGGCGCGGAAGTCGTCCAGCGGCCGGCCTGCAAATACCATATGACGGCCCATGGCCAGGTCGGGGCAGTCGAGCTGCAGCTGAAAGCCCGCGCCGACAATCGCCTCATATTCTTCCTGCAGCACGTCGCCCAGTGCTTCGATATAGGCATCGTCGTCCGGATAGAATTTGTTGGGCATGAACTGCGCGACCACACCCGGGGACGCCGCATTCATGAAGGCGCCACCGGCGGGAGGCGAGGCCGAAACTGCGGCGGAAAAATTGGCCAGGTCGTCATCCAGCAGCGACCTGTCCCGGACCGACAGCGGCCCTCTGCACGCCGGCGGGCCGCCTGTGGGACGCTTCTCCAGCGGGCCGCCCAGGGTGGCGCCATAACCGGGATGTTCATCGATATCCTGAGCTGACCAGTCGAGCGACGCTTCTTCGCCAAAGCCGTCGAGCCGATGCTTGAGATAATTGACGTAGGAAATCTTCGACATCTCGCCGTCGCTGACGATGTCGATGCCGGCGTCTACCTGCTGCGCCACCACATCGGCAACCGCCTGGCGCACGCGCGGGGCCAGGGCGGCGTCATCACCAGCGCCTCCATCCTGCGCCAGCAACAGTTCGACCAGATCATCCGGCCGTGGCAGGCTGCCCGCCAGGGTGGTGAGGATGCGATCTTGAGACAGAATCATGGGCTGCCTATAGCAGATCGTCGTAAAGAAATGGTGCCCGTCAGGCGCTGACGGCGATCAGCCGGTCCAGTTCGTCCGGATTGTCCCGCAGGTGACTGGAAGCGCCATCAAAGACGACGCGGCCCCGGTCCAGCACAATGGTTCGGTCGGAAAAGTCGAGCGCAACCCGGCTGTTTTGCTCCACCAGGATAATCGACAAATCGCTGTCCCGGCGTAGTTCGTTCATTGCCGCCGACAGTTGCTCAACAATGACCGGCGCGAGGCCTTCCGTGGGCTCGTCCATCAGGAGCAGAACCGGGTTCGACATCAGCGCCCGGGCGATCGACAGCATCTGCTGTTCGCCGCCGGACAACTGGTTGCCTGCATTGGCCAGCCGGTCTTTCAGATTGGGGAACAGCGCGAAAATCCGCTCCTCAGTCCACTCGCCCGGCCGGGCGGCAATAAGAAGATTTTCGCGCACTGTCAGCGACGGGAATATCTCCCGTTCCTGCGGGACATAGCCAATGCCACTGGTAGCGCGCCGGAAAACCGGCGTCCGGCTCATATCCTGGCCGTTAAAGAACACACTGCCGCTGTGCAGGGTGGTGTGGCCCATGAGCGTCGCGAGCAACGTCGATTTGCCGACGCCGTTGCGGCCGATGATGCTGATCGAGTCGCCACGTGGAAGCTCAAGGTCTACGTTCTCGAGGACGCGGGTTTGGCCATAGCCGGCATTGAGGTCGTGAACGGTGAGGATGGCGTCAGGCATGGTGCCCCTCACCCAGGTAGACCGACCTCACCTCCGCGTTGCTGCCGATCTCGTCGGGTGTGCCCGTCGCGAGGACGGCGCCCGAAACGAGCACGGTTATTTTTTCGGCAAAGCGGAAAACCACATCCATATCGTGTTCGATGATCAGCACCGCGATCTCTTCCGGTAGCCCCGAGATTGCGTCCAGAATGATGTGGCTTTCCGCGCTCGGCACGCCAGCGGCGGGCTCGTCGAGGAGCAGCACCCTAGGTTCGAGCGCAAGCGCAATTGCGATTTCCACCAGGCGTTGGCGCCCATAGGGAAGTTCGGTGATTAACCGGGCAGCATCGTCCTGGAGTTGCAGCATTTCCAGAAGGTGCATCGCCTCCGCCACCACCTTGGGGCGTGAACCGACCGGACGCAGCATTCTGGCCGCCACGCCGGCATGCTCGGACACTGCAAGGTAGAGGTTTTCCAATACGGTCAGGCCCGTGAACAACGTGTTGATCTGAAAGGTGCGGACAAGACCGCGCTTTACCCGGCCAGCTTCGGACACATGGGTGATGCGGTCGCCATTCAGAAAGACATCGCCGCCACTGGCGTCCAACGCGCCGGTGATCAGGTTGACGAAAGTGGTTTTACCCGCGCCATTCGGCCCGATCAGTGCGTGACGGGCGCCAGCGTGGAGCGTGAAGTCGACATCCCGGGCGACCTCGAGCGCGCCGAAATTCTTGCGAAGGCCCCGGGTTTCCAGCATCGGCCTGCCGCTATCGACGACCGCATTCATCGGCGCTTTCTCCCCAGCATGGTGCTCACATCTTCGCCGATGCCGAGGAGGCCACGGGGCGCGAACAGCACGGTCAGGACCAGGGCGCCGCCGACCACCAACTCCCAATAGGGTGGATCGGTGCCGAGGACCGTCTCTGTCAGATTCTCCAGGATCATGTAGACAAGCACGCCGATGAAGGCGCCATACAGACGACCGGTGCCGCCCAGGATGACCATGATCAGGATGGCGCCGGCCAGTTCGAACTCATAGACGGCGATCGTGACGTTGTCCTGGACCTGTACCCAGACCGCACCGGCCAACCCGGCGATCGCGCAGGAAATCACGTAAACCATCAGCATCCGACGCTGAACCGGAGAGCCCACAGCATGCATGCGCCGGACGTTCTCGCGGATGCCAACAAGGGTCGCGCCAAAGGGTGAATTCACAATAGTTCGGACAATCAAGAACCCGACCACCAGTACGGCAAACGCATACCAGTAGTTGGTGCTGTAGAAGATCGGATCGAACTCGAAGATGCCGAGGATCGGGTTCATCGTGAAGTTGATACCGTCGAAGCCGCCGGTGATCAGGGTGCCGGTCAGGCCGTCAATGTCCTTGGCGAGTTCGTGCAGGAGGAATGTCAGTGCAAGAGTGAGCATGAGCAACGTCAGTTCGCGCGTGCGCAGGATGATCCACCCGGATATCAAGCCCAACAGCGCACCTGCCACTGTGCCCGCAGCGATCCCCACCAGCGGCTGGGCGCCCACGTTCCAAAGTGTCTCCTGCCACTCCGGCCGGGCGAGAAGGGCGGCCGCGTAGGCGCCGGTGCCGAAATAGGCGGTATGGCCCAAAGTGACGATGCCGGCGTAGCCGACGATCAGGTCCACCGACAACGCGAACAGGATCAGCACCAGAACCTGGGTCGCCAACAAGCGGTAGCCAGGGAACAGGTAGAAGACCGCGATGGCGGCGATCCAGGGCAACAGCTCGACCACACGGAAGCGGTGCCGGCGCAGCAGCTGCTGTACCGCCGGGCTCGGCTGGGGCGTCATGTTCGCGTCCGCCATCAACCGGCCTTCCCGAACAGGCCCTGGGGCCGAAGCAACAGGACAATGAAGGTCACGCCGTAGATAAAGAATCCGCCCCCTGATGGCAGGAAGTAGTTGCCTGCGTAGTCAATGATGCCGAGCAGAAGGGCCGCGAAGAAGGTGCCGCGGATATTGCCCAGGCCACCGACCGCGACCACGATCAGAAAAATCACCAGAAAGTCGAATGCGAATGTGGGTTTGAGCCCGCCCAGGATCTGGATGCCGAGGCCGCCGCCGAGCGCCGCCATGCCGCTGCCGAGCGCAAAGACCAGGGTAAACAGCATGGTGGTGTTGATGCCGCAGGATTCCGCCATGCGGCGGTTGTCGACGGCCGCACGGACCTGGGCGCCGATGCGCGTCCGCTCAAGTCCGTAGAAAAGCGCCGCCACGATCACACCGCCAGCTAGAATCATGAACGCCCGATAGGCCGGAAATTGGGTAAAGCCGAGATCGAGGTTCCCGGTCAGGAACCCCGGTAGATCAGGTGTCGGAATGTTACGCGGGTTGTTGTCCCAAACGAACGTCACCGCAGCCACAGACATAAAGACAATGCCAATGGTGAAAAGCACCTGGTCCAGTTCCGGTCGGCGATAGATCCAGCGATAAAGGCTCTTCTCGAGGATAACGCCGAGCAACGCGACGACGACGAACGCAATCACCAAGGCGAGCAAGAAATGCACGCCCTCCCCCGACACAAGAGTGACGGTGACATAGCCGCCGACCATGGCGAAGGAGCCGTGGGCCAGATTGACGAACCCCATCAAGCCCATGGTGATCGAAAGGCCGACGGAAATAATGAACAACAGCATCGCGTAGGCGATGCCGAAGAGCAAAATGGTCGTCGCGTTGGCGAGGATTTCGCCCATCAGCCCCCCATACCCCCAAATCCTGCCTGCGCGGCAGGACTACAGATCAGCCCGACAGAACCATGCAGCCGGCCGCGAAAACGCAGCCGGCTGCCACAGGTTCAACTAAATGTGCCTCACGCAGCTGCTATTTGCAGCGCCCGATGCCCAGTTCCTTGCACTTGTCCCTGACCGCCGTGATCGTCTTGATCGTCTTGTGGCGGAGCGTACCGTTGTCGTTGACGATCCGCGCAATGTAGATGTTCTGCACGATATCGCGGGTCTTCGGATCGACCATGATCGGTCCACGCGGACTGTTGTGCTTCCAGCCGCGCAACGAATCGATCGCGGCCTTCGCCGTAATTTTACCGCCCTTTGCCGACTTGATGATGTGGAAGATCGCAGCCATACCGTCATACCCGCCGACACTGACAAAGTCCGGAATCGCCTTTGGCCCATATTCGGCCTTGAACGCCTTCACATAGGCCTTGTTGGTCGGGTTTTTCAGGTCGCTGTGGTAGTGGATCGCGACCACTGTGCCGGCAATGGCCGGACCAATGCTCTGCAGCTGCAGTTCGTGGGTCACATCGCCCGGGCCGATGAATCGGATGCCGGCTTGCTTCAAGCCCATTTGCACATACGATTTCGACGCGGCGGCCGAATGATTGCCACCCGGCACGAAGACGTAGAAGCAGTTCGGCTTCTTGTCCTTCACGCGCTGGTAAAACGGTGTGAAGTCCGGCGGAGTCCTTGGGCCGCCCATCGGCAACAGTTCCAGAACCTTGCCACCCGCACGCTCAAAGCCACGCTTGAAGGCGTTGGCGCTGTCCTTGCCTGGGGGATAGTTGGTATAGCCAGCGATTGCCGTCTTGCAGCCAAGCTCCTTGACCGCGTACTCGCCCATAATGAAGCCAGCCTGCCACATCGTGAAGGACACCCGGGCGATATTGGGCGACAATTTCGTGATCCAGGAGGTGCCGGCGTTCATCACCACGAACGGCACTTTCGCCGCCGTTGCGATCGGCGCAATCGACATGGCGTTCGGCGAGAAAATCACACCGGTCAGGATCTCGACCTTATCACGCGCGACCAGCCCTGCCGCTGCCGCCTTCGCAATGGGGCCACCCGGGCGTTTGGAATCGCGCACAATCAGTTTGATCGTGTTGCCACCCAGTTCCTTGGCGTGAAGCTTGAGATATAGCCGGGCGCCTTTCTCGAGCTGATCACCCAGCTGAGCCAGTCCGCCGGACTTAGGCGCGACGAAACCAACCTTGATCTCACGCGCTTCCGCCATCCCGGTGGCCGCAATCATCGCAGCGCCCGCAAGGGCTAATGCTCTTCCTGTCACCATTGTTCCGCTTCCTCCTCGTTATGCCCGCCCCCTGTTCGATGGCGGATCTTCGTATATTTTAGAAATAATCCGTATACGGACTATTTGCAAGCAACGGCCAGATTTGGGCCGCCCAGGGCTACACGATTGTAACCTCCATATCTGTCTGTCCAATCGAGATCTTCGAGCCGGTTTTCAGTGGTGAAGACTGGTAGGGCTTCAACACCTGTCCATCCAGAGAAGTGCCGTTGGTAGAACTCAGATCCTCTATCACCGCGCGACCGCCGCGGTGGCGAATGCGGAAGTGACGACGTGAGGCGTTGCCGATGGTCAACACGGCGTCGCACAGGGTCTGGTCTCGGCCAATCACATAGCCTTTGAGCAAGCCGGCGGTCTCAATCTGCAGGTCCACGCCTTCGCCAACAATTCGGATTTCCTTGATGCGCGGCGCCGTGGGACGGTTGACCACAGTACCCATACGCCGGGTCATTTGGGTCATGGCGCCGCCCGCAGAGGCTGCCATCTGTTTCGCCCTGCGCGGTGCAACGATCGCGAAGCCCATGGAAGACAGTGCCAGCAGCCCGACCAGACCAATAACCGCCCACAAATAGATCGGCACACCAGCAGGCCCAGCTGCGCCAGCGGTGGCCAGAACACATCTGTCACCCACTTGGGTGTGGGGCACGTTGTTTTGTTTGAGGAACTGGACCAGGTCTTCCGCCCGCGACGCCTGACTGTAGGCGGCAAAGGTCGCGTCCTTGGTGCCGGCGCTGCGAACGGCAGTCAGCACACGGGTGTTGACGCCGATAACCCGCCCACAGCGGTCAACCAGTGGTCCACCGCTATTGCCGCCGGAAATCTTAGTCGTGTGAAAAATCACCTTCAGTCGGGATGGGGTGGGAAATCCCCAGTTGGACATATCCACCTTGGAGACTGTCCCCTTGGTGACGTTGGTCTGCTCCAGCTCGCGCACATAGGCGAGCAGGAAGGCGCGCAGGCCACCCCCGGCCTTCAGCGCCTCGCGCAGCTTTACCTTGTTGACCGCCTCCAGATGTGCGGGATAGCCGATCGAGTAGACCGGGTGGTCCAGATCCGGAATATTGGTCGTAATCTTAAGGGTCGCATGATCCGTCAGCGGCACCTTGATGATGGCGAGGTCGAGCTTACCGGACTCGGCAATACGCTTGCCGACGAAGATCGCCGGCTTGCCGCCGCGGCGCAGCAACACGAACAGGCGCGCTTCTTTATCCGTGCCGATCACATGCCGGTTGGTGGCGATGATACCGGGCGCAATGAAAAACCCGGTGCCAACCCCCGCGCCTTTCCGCGAGACCTTGATGATTTTGACCACCGGCAGGCGCAGATCTTCCAGCCGGGCCTTGTCCGCCGCTGATGCCGGAGCAACCCCCGCGCCTGAAAGAATCGCGGATCCGCCCAGCGCCAGCCCGAACACTGCGGCAGCCGCGATACCCGTCATCAATCGGCGCATGTTAGTTCCGTTCATGTCATCCCCTCCGGCGCAGCCGGTTTCATTTCCCGGCCGGCAACTTGGCGATCAGGTCTTTTCCCACCAGACGCTGATTGCCCAGCCTGACTTCGGATTCCGGTTCGATAAAGCCCTGACGCAGGGGCGACCATTCCTCGCCTTCGCGTACAAAGGTGCCATTGCTGCTGCCAGCATCGCTCAGGAAGTAACGGCCTTCCGTGGACACAACCAGTTCCGCATGGACGCCGGAGACGCTCGAGTCGACGCTGCCGAGCACAATATCTGCCTTGCTCGACCGGCCAACCGTATAGCTTCGATATCCGCTCATGGGGGCCCTTCAGACTGCTGGCGGCGAACTGCGCCGCGGGTTGAGCGATTTTAGGCCTCCGTGCGGGCAGGTCACCTATTTATTTCCTGTCCCTGCCATGGCCTTTTCTACGGCCGCAATGCGCTGTTTCAGGACTGGCGCCAGGGGCGACTTTTCCGGAAGCCGGGCCAGAAGGACCCGCCACAGGCCAAGCGCCACCCTATACTTCTTGCCCTCCGCCGCTATGACGCCGCCGAAATAGAGTGCCAAGGGGTGATTGGGGCGCACCATCGCCAGCTGCCCGACGGCCGCTCGCAGGTCTGGCGGCAAGGGCGTGCGGGGCGGCACCGTCCGCAGGCGAGCCGCGATAAACCCCTCCAATACCGCTGGATCTTTCGGCCGAAGCCGCATTGCCTGCTGGTAGGCGCCAGCCGCCTTGGCCCATTCCTTCAGGACGGTCCAGGCCCGGCCCAGACGCATCCAGCCAGCAACATCGTTGGGGTTTTTCTTCAGTCTGGCAGCAAGCCCTTCGACCATGCCGCGGATCATACGGGCGCGGTCCTGGGGCGACATGGCGGCCGCACGACGGACATCTTCCGCCGATGGCCCCCGTGCCTGCTCGCGCCCGTCAATCGCCAGGTCGGGCCGCCCGAGCGCCATGTAGAGGGCAATGGCGACGCAGGGCACCATAAAGGCGACCGCAAAAGGCCAGATACCTTTGGGCCGGCCTGCGGTGTCAGCGACCGGCGAATCCGTATCCGCCGCCGCCATCATCCGCCGTTTGATTTCGGCTTCGGCAGCCGTTGCTTCTTCGGCGCCGATCACACCCCGTGCGCGATCCCGTTCCAGCTCGGCCAGCTGGTCGTGGTAGACGGCGAGATCGTGGCTCCCCCTTTGCGCCGACGTGCCGCGTTCCCGCAGGCCCGCGGCCAGCAGGACCGCAAGAACCGCAGCCGCAAGCAAAGCGGCAACTATCCAGAAAATCATGCGCCGCCTTCCCGGCCCGGCTTGTCATCGCCGAACAGCGCCTCGAAGTTCGCCTGTTCATCTGCACTCAGGGGCGCCGCCTCGGCGGCTGCTGGACGGAAGCGAACCCGAATAACAATCGCCACCACGGCAATAAGCAACAACAGCGCCGGCCCGAACCAGAGCAACCACGTTCCGGGCTGAACCGGGGGACGCAACATCACGTAGTCGCCGTATCTGGCGCGAATGTAGCCGATGACCTGGGAGTCGCTGTCCCCTTTGACCAGGCGCACGCGCACCAGGCGGCGCAGGTCCTTTGCCAGCGGTGCATCGGAATCATCGATCGACTGATTCTGGCACACCAGGCATCGGAGCTGGCGGCTGATTCCCCGGGCCCGAACTTCCAGTTTCTGGTCCTTGAGTGCTTCGCCGGGATCAAGCGCCATGGCGGGAGCCGCGCCCGCTGCAAAGATCATCAGCACCAATCCGGCGCGCAAGGCCCGGGTTATCGGCGGCACCGCTTCATCCCGGCCTTGTGGCCTTTCTTAAGCCCCTCCGCCACTTCAGGCGGCATATATTTCTCGTCGTGTTTCGCCAGCACCCGGCTGGCCACAAACACGCCATCAGCGCGAAGGGTTCCTTCCGCCACCACGCCTTGTCCTTCCCGGAACAGGTCTGGCAGCACGCCGCGATGCTGCACCGGGATAGAGCGCGCGCAATCGGTCACCTTGAAGGTGATGGTAACGCCGTCCTTCAGCTTGCCGACGCTGCCGGTCTCTACCAGACCACCAAGTCGGAACTTCTTACCGGCCTGGATTTTCTTTTCCGCAACATCGCTGGGCGAGTGAAAGAAGACGACGCTGTCGCCCAGGGCCACTAGCGCCAATGCGACGGCGCCGGCCATCAGGCACACGCCGGCCACAACAAAAAATAGGCGCTGCCGTTTAGGTTTCTTCATTGTCCGCCGCCTCGCCGCCGTTGGTTGTCAGGGCTGCCAGGGTGCGCTCCCGCTGCTTCAGGGTGCGCAGCGTATGGAACAGCAGCAACAACATGCCGAGCGCCACCACACCAACGGCGGGCCACACGAAAGCGGCATAGCCACCCATCGACAAAAATTTCAAGACAGAATCCATGGCTTCTCCGTCCGCAAACCGGGCCGGTCAGGGGCAAACCCGGGGCGCGGATGAGCATGGGGAATTGACGCGGGAATTGACCCAAAGTTTGTGGCGCAAATCAGACCAAAACACTGCGGCATGTGGTCCGGCGGTATTTGGGATAAGTGGTGCCCGCTGCGAGACTCGAACTCGCACGCCCGAAAGCCCAAGATTTTAAGTCTAATTGGACCTGCACTTCTCCCCAGTACTTCCCATACATTTCTCAAACAATGCTGCAAATGCTGCAGAATTCCTGCAGCACATATTGCAGCAATCTATAGCCAGAATTTATATAGAAACGCAGCAGTTAATGAAATTTCGCCCAAAATTGCTAATACGGATCATACCTCTCTTTAAATCAAGTTTGTAACCCTCCAGGTCATTAGGCATATCTTTAGCAAAGTATTCATATTTTTTGTTCGCCAAACTAGTTACATTTTCATACACTTTTGCATCATTTATATAAATATCAACCGACGTCGTAATTATTTCAAGTCTTGATAAATTATCAATATATGAAGAAGCTAATTCTGGAATATCTAAATCAATTTGACTATTTATATCAGTAAAATTTTGTTCAATTATTTTATATCCATCTTTAGCCATTCTAATTTCTAACAATGGATAGTCCGCTTTTCCAGATAAATATTTAATGATTTTTGCTTCATCAGGGCACAGCTGTTGGATTATTGTCACGAACGACGGGTGGGTAAATTTCGCAGATTTCTTATTCATCGATGATGCAAGTAATCCTGCAAATAGATCGGTAATATCGTCGTCATCGATAGAAAACCGTAAGGCTTCTAGCGTCGGGCCAGCAATTGATATTGAGGGCATCTGAATATTATCTTCTGGAACATCTTCAAGTTTGCGATCTAATAGTGGTAGCAATTTTTCCTTAATCTTTTTATACCCAATGATAATTAGCCTTGGAGAATGTACAACCTCTTCTAGTGTTCGAGCGATTGTTAATGCTGTACGACCGAGGGAGGCTCCAGTTCCTTTCGACGCGTCGGCGAATTCATCTGCCCCGGGTCCTAGCGCGCGCAGCGCTACTGTCTCTTCCTCAGAATCTTTTTCTTTGTCAGCCATACTTTGCCCATCAGTTGGTGCGGGCGGGGGGACTCGAACCCCCAACTCCAAAGAGAACGGATTTTAAGTCCGCTGCGTATACCGATTTCGCCACGCCCGCGGAACGGTATTGATTTGAATTGTATATCAACACCATCTATTGCGCCCAACGGCATTTCCCAACACGCGAAAACGGTGCTGCAACACCCGGAAAAGGTTTCTCAATATTGGGACTCAACCAGTCCACCAATTAGTCTTGTGTATCTAACGCTTAAAACGCAGGATTTCTGGGGCATCCTAAGCTTGGGACGAATTACGAAAAGTTTTAAGTCTTGTGTGTCTACCAGTTCCACCAAGCGGGCCGCCTGAAGGCGCCTACGGTATCGTGGGGGGCGGGTTCGCTCAATACAACGCCTGTAGGTGTGTCAGGATGAACACTCACCCGTCTTGGTCGCCGGCCAGTTCTTGGGCCTGCTCGACCCATTTCTCCCGGGCGACCCTGCCCTTGAACTTGAGCATGCCGTCGATCCATGCGGCATTCGCCTCTGACCAGCGTGCAACCTGGTCATAGTGGTAGATACCCAGCTCGTGCAGCGACTGCTCGATCTTCGGCCCCACGCCGGTGATCTCCTTCAGATCATCCGGCTTGCCGTCCACCGGATTTGGCAGACCGTCCGGCTTGATCCCCGCCACGTCCGGCGCCGCGCTGCCGTTGGCAAGCGTCGGCTCCATGCGAGGCTTGAGCTTGTCGTCATCCAGCTTGATGGGCTTTGGCTTCGACGTCTCGTCTTTGGCCGGCTGCCGCACCGGCGCCACTTCTACCTGCCCGCCCGTGCCCGGCCGGTTGGCGGCCGCATTGTCCCGCTCCAGTTTCAGCCGGGCGATCTGCGCATCGCGCTCCTGCACCTTGCGGTCGAAATACCTGTTGGCGACCCAGATTCCGAAGCCGAGGCCGAGCAGGCCGGCAACGATGATGGGCAAAAGAATTTCCGAAATCAGCCAGATCATCGGCCGCCCCCCGCTGCAATAGTCTTGAATTCGATGCGCCGGTTGCGCTTGCGCCCGGCATCGGTCGCGTTGCTGGCCAGCGGTTGCCGCCCGCCATAGGCCTGCGCCCGCAGACGGCGGCGCTCAATGCCCTTGGTCACCAGATAGTCGACCACCGCATTGGCGCGATTGCCGCTGTCACGAACAGCGCGTGTTCCGCGGCGGGATTTGTCCATATGCCCGCCGACTTCGACAATGAATTTTTTGCAACGGCTGATTGCCTTTGCGATCCGGTCCAGCAAGGGATGGCTGGCCTTGTCAATCTGACTACCCCTCGGCAGGAACCGGATGCGCCCGCCGTCTTTGACCGCGCGCAGCAGCAGGTCACAGGCGCCAGCCTCGGTGACAGCTTCCTCTGAATCGAGGGAAATCTTGGACAACTGCACCCGAAGGACACCAGGCACCGCCCCAGCCGTCTTGAGCGCCTTCTTGGCCGTTGCGGAATCAGCACTGGCCAATTGAAGGTGGAGTATGCGTCCGTCTGCCCGGCCCACCCGTACGAGGCGACCCAGGCCGGCGCTTCTGAGCGCGTTGACCGCCATTTGGCGCAAGTTGCCGAAATACGTCCGGGCCGCATTGCGCCACAGCAGGCCGCGCACCTGACCCAGGCTGCGCGCCACCGCCGCCGATGTCTTTGGCGTCTCATCGGTCAGCTTGACCAGCGGCACCCGGCCCCGGACCCCTTCCACCAACGCGTATTTGTCCAGCCCATCGGCTTTCAGCCGCGCCGTTGCCCGCACTTTCAGGTCTGACACCACGCGGACGGTGACCTCGTCTACGCCGGGATGAGCGCTCACCAATTTGACAATCGTCGCGGCCTTGGCTTTGTCCGGCGACGCCAGCGCGATGGTCACCCGGCCGCCCATCATCTGCCAGTCCACCTTCTCAACCCACGCGTCCTGCTGAAGCCCACCCTTGCGCAGGGCGAGAAAGGCGTCGCGGTGCAAGCGGTCGAGCACGGCAATGCTGGTTGGATAGGTGTCACCGTCGAGCCGGCGCGCTTCGTGGGCGCGCGACAGACCCGAGGCATAGACCGCCCAGGCGCAGACCAGCCCAAGCAGCAGGATGAACATCAGATAGATCAGTGAAATCGACACGCGCATCTGGTTCAGACTCCGCTGCCCCTATTTGATCCAAAGCATGAGGGCAAGGGTGATGCCGAGCAGAACAACCCCCAGATTGATCAGCCACAGGCCGCGCTTGCGCTCGACTGACTGGCGTTCATTGTCCATCACCTGCTTGAATCCATAGTAGATCGACAACACGCCCCCGCCGCCCAGGCCGCCCAGAATATACGGCATTGCCGCATCCATTATGGCTCACCCTCTTCGGCCGCCCAGTGCCACTCGGCGTCCAGGGAATTGGCCAACGCCGCAAGGTCGTCCGCAGCCGCTTCCAACTTCGCTTCGTCCGCGGCGCGAATGACCAAGCTCGTACCGAACCGGCCGTCGCGGTAGAAAGGATAGCTCCCCATATCAACTTCTGGATACGCGGCCTGCAGGCTGGTCAGCCCCTCTGCGACCGCACCTTCGCCCATAAACATGTTGAGGGAGCGGCTTTGCACCGGCTTGCCGCCCACGAGGCGGTTCTGCAGCGTATCGACCATGGCGCGCATGATTGACGGCACGCCGGCAAGCACAAACACATTCTCCACCTGGAAGCCGGGCGCGATGGAGATGCTGTTGCCAATCAGCGTCGAGCCTTCCGGCACGTAGCACATCTTTTGCCGGGCCGCGTTGAAGTCACCCATGTTGTTGGCAAAATAATGTGACGCCATCCGGTCATAGGTTTCCTGATCGAGCGCCAGCTCGCGGCCAAAGGCCTTGGCGATGGTGGCCGCCGTAATGTCGTCGTGGGTGGGCCCGATGCCGCCGGTCGTGAAGATATAGTCATACTTCACCCGGCATTCGTGAACCGCATCGATGATCGTCTGTTCCACATCGGGGATCACCCGCGCCTCGCGCATCTGAATGCCCCAGGCATTTAGCTTTTCAGCCAGATACTGGAGGTTCGCATCACGTGTGCGCCCGGACAGGATCTCGTTGCCGATGACGATCAGGCAGGCGGTGTATTCGGTCTTTTCCGTATCAGCCATGGCTGGCAGCATACCGTAGTTTGTTGTTGACGGAGTCGGGCGTGCGTCAGCTTGTGTGTCGCACCGCGCTCACAGGGGCGGATACTACAGTCCGTTCTTCCCCGCAACATGCCCGGCAAAATGAAATTTCATAGTCCCCTTATTCGCGGCACCCTGCTGCAGCGCTACAAGCGGTTTCTGGCCGACATCGAGCTGGAGGATGGACAGGTGGTGACCGCACACTGCGCCAATCCAGGATCCATGCTGGGGCTGAAAGATCCCGGGTTGGAAGCTTGGGTTGCGCCGGCCACGAATCCCAACCGTAAGCTCAGTTGGGACCTGGAACTGCTGCGGGTGAACGGGCACCTGGTGGGGATCAACACCAACAACCCCAACAAGCTGGCGGCGGAGGCCATCGAAGCCGGCCAGATCGCAGAGTTGACCGGCTACCCCTCGCTGCGGCGTGAGGTGAAATACGGCAAGAATTCACGCGTCGACATTCTGCTCGAAGCGGACGGTCAACCGCCCTGCTATGTGGAAATCAAGAATGTCCACCTGAAGCGCGACCCTGCAATGCCCGGTCTGGCGGAGTTCCCGGACTCCGTTACCGCGCGCGGTACCAAGCATTTGGGCGAGCTTGCCGATATGGTCGCCGCGGGATGCCGGGCCGTGATGTTCTATCTGGTCCAGCGCGTGGACTGTGACCGCTTCGCGCTCGCAGGCGACATTGACCCCGCCTACAAAGCCGCTTTCCTGGCTGCCCGCGCCGCCGGTGTGGAGGCGATCTGTTACACCTGCGACATCACCACCGAGAAGATCACAGTGGCTGGACCCTTGCCGATTCTCGAATAAATAGCTATCTGCCCGGTAACAGGCGGACATCTATCCATATGCGTACTGCACAAATATTCGACAAAACCGGCGGTTCCGGCACAGCTGTGAAGATTCACGGCGCCGAAGAATTCACTGGAATGCGCGCGGCGGGGCTCCTGGCCGCCGAAACACTCGACATGATCGCACCCCATGTGAAACCGGGTGTGACCACCGACGATCTCGACAAAATCTGTGCCGATTTTATCGCCGAACGCGGAGGCATTTCCGCGCCACTCGGCTATCGGGGATTTCCCAAGAGCATCTGCACCTCGATCAACCATGTCATCTGCCATGGCATCCCCGGCGACCGGAAGCTGGTGAATGGCGATATCGTCAATATCGACGTGACGCCAACGGTGGATGGCTGGCATGGCGATTCAAGCCGGATGTATCTGGTGGGCGACAAGACCAGCGTCCGCGCAAAGAAACTGGTGCAGGTCACCTACGACTCGTTGATGAAGGGTATCGAGGCCGTGCGCCCCGGCGCGACCCTGGGCGACATCGGCCACGCCATTCAGAGCCATGTGGAGCCGCACCGGTTTTCCGTCGTAACCGATTTTTGCGGCCATGGCCTCGGCCAGATATTCCACGACGCGCCGTCGGTGCTCCACTATGGCACCCCGAATGAAGGGCTGGTCCTGGAGTCCGGTATGTTCTTCACCATCGAGCCGATGATCAATGTCGGCCGTCCTGACATGAAAATATTGTCCGACGGCTGGACGGCAGTGACCCGGGACCGGAGCCTCTCCGCCCAGTTTGAGCATTCCATCGGCGTGACTGACGACGGCTGTGAGATATTCACCCTGTCGCCCGCCGGCCACACCTGCCCCCCCTACGCCTAGGTCCCTAGACCCCCAGCGCTTCCAGCAGTTCGAATAGCCAGTGAAGCGGCCAGATTAGGGCATAGATCAGGATCTCGAAAATGCTGCCGTCGAGGCAGCGGCCCCGCAGGCTGCGCGCATCGCAGGTTCCGTCGAAAAGGGTGATGGCGTACCACAACGTCGTAAACAGGAAGCCGGCAACGTAAATAGCGCCAAAGCATCCCAGCTTCGACTTGGGTCTTTTGGTCCCCGTCTTTGCACCAGTTGGCGGTTTGGTTAATTCCGAATCTGCCATGTTAACTATGGACCCTTGATATTCCTGGAACGTTTCGGGTACATTATGATTTCCAGGGAGGAATGCGATGCTGGATGGCCAATCTACCCTGCCCGGGCTTGCAGCCGACCGTCAACCGGGAACCGGTGCGGAACAGCCTTTGGCCCGAAACGGGAACGAAGACCATACGACCGGAACAACAACTGGCCCAACAGCCGGCCCCGCGGCCGCACATGCGGGCCACCGGCAGCGTCTGCGGACACGCTTTCTGGCAGGCGGTGCTGACGCGCTGGCGGACTATGAACTTCTGGAACTCTTGCTGTTTCTCGCGGTCCCCCGGGGCGACGTCAAGCCGCTGGCGAAGAGGCTGATCGGCCGCTTTGGCAGCTTTGGGGCGGTGGCCAGCGCCGCTCCCCAAAGGCTGGAAGAGGTCAGCGGCGTCGGCCCCGCTGTCTTGACGGCGCTGAAGACCGTCCAGGCTTGCGGTATTCGTCTTCTCGCCCACCGGGCGCGGGAGGAGCCGGTGATTGGAAACTGGGATGCGCTGCTGGACTATTGCCAGGGCGCCATGTCCTTCGAGAAGATCGAACAGTTTCGGGTGCTGTATCTGGACCGGCGGAACCGTCTGATCGGTGACGAGGTGCAGCAACAAGGCACCATCGACCATACGCCGGTCTACCCCCGAGAGGTTGCCCGGCGGGCGCTGGAAATGGGCGCCGCGGCGGTTATCCTGGCGCACAACCACCCCTCCGGTGATCCCACGCCGTCAGGTGCGGATATCGAGATGACCGGCCAGATCAAAGCGGCCTTGTCGACCCTCAACATCACCCTTCATGACCATGTGATCGTCGGAGGACAGGATCACGCATCCTTCCGGAGCCTGGGGTTGCTATAATCGGGGCTCCTGCCCTTTCCAGACCGCCTGAAAATCACCATCATGACCGTCCAGATCCCCGAAGGCTTTGAGCCCTGCCAGCTCAAGGACAATTTCAGCGAGCTTGTCGGCACCTTCTATCAGAAGGGTCCGCTGGCAGACGCCGTCTTCGGCATGGTGCTGGACCGACGCCACGGCAACCTGAACGGCGTCACCCATGGCGGCGCATTGTTCACCTTCGCGGACAGCTTCATGGGTATGCATCTGGAAGCGAACTCCAAGCGCCTGACCGCCACCATTTCCCTGAATGTGGACTTTGTCTCCGGCATGGCGGCAGACGGCTGGATCGAGGGTCGCGCCCGGATGGTGCGCCAGGCTCGCACCATCGCCTTCCTGCAGGGTGAAATTACCTGTGGTGACAAAGTGCTGATGACCGCCGACGGCGTCTGGCGGGTGTTCAAAGAGCCGTCCCCGCGGGTGTAGCCGCCCATGGAAAAACGGCGCCGCCCAAAGGCGACGCCGCTTGCCCTTAAACTTTAGCCTGGCTGCCCTAGATGACGCAGCGCGGCTGGCGAGCACTGCCGCCCAGATAGGTCACGCGGGTGGTGTTGCGCGTGTAGTAGCAGGCCGAGCGCATGTTGATGATGTAGTGCACCTGGCTGTACCCGCGGCGGACCGAGCAGACAAACCGGTTGCGGCGGTAGTCAAAGTTCACTCGTGTGGTGCGATAGCTGCGCAAGCAGAATCTGCGCAGGTCCGGCGAGACCAGACGGCGGGTGTTGAAACCGCCCCCACGGGTGGTCGCGACCCGGTCGCACAGCACACGATTGCCAAAGGCGCGATACCGAAGTGTGCCATGGGTCGTCCGGCAGGCGAGCGCATAGTTGACCCGATAATAGAGCCGGCTGAAGCGCCCTGTAATTTTGGCGCATTCCCAGCGATTCCGCCGCTGTGCCCAAATTGCCCCGCTGGGGGCATGATACCGATTGCAATATTGCTGCATGTTGGGTGAGCCCACGATCACCGCCGACGCGGTGTTGACCGCGACCGGCGCGGCAGCAAGGCCTGCGCCCAGAGCGGCGGTGGAAAGAACGCCCAAAACGGATTTATTTGCGAACAGGTTCATATAATTTTCTCCTGGGTTCCTCTCTCTCGGGAGTAACGCTCCCGACGTGTGCGCAGTATCACTGGGTGGGCCGCATCACGCTGTGACGGCCGTCACTCCCAGCAAAAAAAAAATCCAGATCCGATAATTTCCGTTTGCCTTTTTGTCGCCACGCGATTTCCACGTGCCGGTCACCCCCTGCGCGAGGTCCTGCCCAATCCCGCGCACACCCTGTCCCTGCTCATCGGAGAGAGGGAACAGATCCATGACAGGACGTTTGATCGTCGGCGCCGTGACGCTGGCACTGGTCGCGGCGCAATCACCCGCGCAGGCTGACACCGGACCCAAGGGCCTATCAGGCCCATTCACCCACAAGAATCTGACCGTATGGTTCGTGCGGGGCGACACCCAGGCAGCCGCTGGCAAGTTGATCACATTGCAGGAGGCAATGGAGCGCAAGCTGGTCCGCGTTCATGAAACCGGCAATGTGCGCCGGCTGAAGGTGGAGAATCTCAGCAACAAACAAATCTTCATCCAGGCCGGCGACATCCTGAAGGGTGGCCGGCAGGACCGTGTCATCACCAGCGATCTCATCCTGCCGCCCAAATCCGGGCTGGTGCCGATTGGCGCCTACTGTGTGGAGCGGGGGCGCTGGGCCCGGCGTGGCAAGGAGTCGGACAAACAATTCACCAGCGCCAAGACCGCGTTGCCCTCCCGAAAGTTGAAGATCGCCCTCTATGGCGCGGCGCCGAGGGATACCCGACTGCAGCGGCATGGCGGACGGCATCGCGGACAACACAGGGTCCAGCTACATCGCGGCGGCTCCACCCAGGACCGGGTCTGGCGCGGTGTGGCGCAGCTTCAGAAGAAATTGGAGAAGAACGTAAAGTCGGATGTGCGCTCCAAGGCCTCCCGGACCAGCCTGCAACTTTCGCTGGAGAACAAGGCACTAGGCCGCTCGATCAAGGGCTATCAGTCTGCCCTTGCGGCGAAACTCCCGAAGGGCGCCGGCATTGTCGGCGTCGTGGTCGTCATCAATGGCAAGGTCAGCACAGCGGATGTCTACGCACACCCGGTGCTGTTCCGCAAATTGTGGCCGAAGCTGTTGCACGCTGCCGCGACCGAGGCGATTGCCGAACAAAAAAAGACGTCCTTCAAGCATCTCAACAAGGCTGCTGTGCGCGGTTTCATGGAGAAGGCCCGCCAGGGCGGCAAGGTGAAGGTGCGCCGCCGGGGCAATGTCGATGTCGCGCTCCGGCGCAGCAAGAAGAGCATTTTTTCTGAAACCCGGATTGGCGGCAAAGACCGCTGGGTACACCGCAGCTACGTGGCCTATTAGACCCGGCTGACCGGAAAATCCGGGCGCGCCTGGCCGCGCGCCACGGTTTTCATCTTCCGCCACCTCGGATATCCCTGTGGCCATTGCTGCCACAGGGATACCGCCATGTCTGACTTTGAACACATCACCATCGAGCGCCACGGTCGCGTCGCCACCGTCCATTTTGACCGGGGCACGCGGGCCAACGCCTTGTCGCTGGACCTGATGCGGGAGCTTCTGGCCGCGGCGCGCAGTTTCGAGGGCGACCACGAAACCTCGGCCATCATCCTGACGGGCGCAGCCAACTTCACCATGGGCTTCGACCTCCGCGACCCTGAAACGAACGAGGTTCGGCAGGCCGATCTGCAGGACCGGCGCGAGCGCCTCGCCCTGGGTCCTCGCATGTGCCAGGCGTGGCAGGATGTGGAACCGATCACCATTGCCGCGATCGAAGGCTGGTGCATTGGCGGCGGCGTGGCAATTGCGGTGGCCTGTGATTTCCGTGTGATGGCGGAAAGCGCAACCCTCTACGCGCCAGAGATCGAGCGCGGCATGAATATGGGCTGGGGCTCGGTGCCCCGCACCGTGGCTCTGGTGGGCCCCGCCCGCGCCAAGCGCTTCTTCGTGCTGGCAGACAAGGTGGGCGCCCAACAGGCCGTCGAGTGGGGTGCTGCCGACGAGGTAACCGCCGATGGAGGCGCTGTCGCCGGCGCGCAGCAGATGGCCGACCGCGTCGCCGCCCTGCCGCCAGCCCAGGTGCGCATGATCAAGGAGGCCACCAACGCGGCCGCGTTCGCACTGGGTCGCGCCGCCAGCGCTCTCGACCGGGACCAGTTCGTCCTCGCCCAGGGGAGTGCCGATTATCAGGAAGGGGTCGACAGCTTCGACGAAAAACGCCCGGCGCAATTTACCGGCCGGTAGGTGTTGCCGTCGCTTCATATAGCATTATATAACCTATTGGTTAAATAAAGACGGCCGCACCGGACGCGGCGATTTTCTGGAGGATTTTCCATGACCGACCATCAGGTGGTTGACGACCAGGCCTGGCTTGACGCCCGCAATGAGCTTCTGAAAAAGGAAAAAGAATTTACCCGCCTGCGCGACCAGATCACCGAGCAGCGCCAGTCCTTGCCCTGGCGGCGGATTGACAAGGAATATCGCTTTCAAAGCACCGCCGGCGAGCAAAGCTTGGCGGACCTGTTCCGTGGACACGAGCAGTTGATCCTGCAGCATTTCATGTTTGGCCCGGACTGGGAGGAAGGCTGCAAGTCTTGCTCCTTCATGGCCGACCACATGGGCCCGTCCCAGCCCCATCTGGCGGCCCGCGACGTGGCGCTGGTGGCGGTGTCAAACGCGCCGTTGGAGACCCTGCATGCGTTCCGGAAGCGCATGGACTGGGATTTCGAATGGGTATCGTCCCTGGGCAGCGACTTCAATTTCGACTTCAACGTGAGCTATACGGAAGAAGAGATGGCGGCCGGCGAGGTCACCTATAACTATCGCCAGACCACTTTCCCCATGGGCGAGGCGCCGGGCATTAGCTGCTTCTACAAGGACGGCGGCGGCGACATCTTCCATACCTACTCCACTTTCGGGCGTGGCCTCGACATGTTTATCGGCGCCTACAATCTGCTCGATATCGCGCCCAAGGGCCGCAACGAGGCGGGCCTGCCCTACTCCATGGACTGGGTCCGGCTGCACGACAGCTACGAATAGGCGAGTGGACGCCTGAGGCGCATCCGTTTACGCCCGGACGGGCATTTCGATCATGCCACGGGTAAGGATCGAGTCCGTCCAGGGCGGGTCGGGGTTCACCAGCTCCAGATTGGGGAACCGCTTGAAGACCAGCGGGAAAGCAATCTCCCCCTCCAGCCGCGCGAGCGGCGCACCGACGCAGAAGTGGATGCCATAGCCGAAGGTGAAATTCTTCTTGGCATCCTCACGCCGGATATCAAGCACATCCGGGTTCGTAAAGATCCGCGGGTCGCGGTTGCCCTGGCACATGAACAGGAAAATCCGGTCCGCTTTCTTGATATGTTGGCCTTGCCAGTCGAAATCCTCAGCTGCGACCCGCACCATCGACAGTGACGGGCCGTCATAGCGCAGCACCTCCTCCACCGTATTCTGGATCAGATCGACATCGTCCAGATTGGCCCTGAGATCCGCGAACTGCTCCGGATGGCGCAGCAGGGCAAGGGTGCCATTGGCCAGCATCTGGGTGGTCGTCTCGTGACCGGCAAACAGCAACAGCACACAGTTGGCCACCAGCTCCGCCGGGGTCAGCCGGTCACTGGCATCCCGCGCTTCGACCAGGCCAGTGGTAACGTCAACTTGCGTCTGGTCATGGCTGTCGACGAAGTCCCGGAAATAGGCCTCCATCTCCATCACCCCTTCGGCAGCGAGACGATAACGCTCCGGGTCCGCGCGCGACGTCAGGACGAATTTCGCCAGCAGGTCAGACCAGTTCTTGAGAAGATCTACGTCCTTTCGCGGCACGCCCAGCATGTCGGCGATCACCGTGGCCGGCAGCGGGTAGGCGAAGTCCCGGATAAAATCGAACTCGCGGCTGCCGGTCGCCGCCATCTTCCGCTCGATGTCATCAAGCAGGTCGGTGACGATTTCAGCAATATTGGGCCGCAGGGAGTCGACCGCCCGGCTGGTAAAGGCCTTGTTCATCAGTCCGCGCAAGCGGGTGTGGTCCGGCGGGTCGTTGAACACCGCCCACATCTCCAGATGGTCGCCCAGAGGCTTGACCAGATCTTTGATATGTTCCGCCGCCTGCGCGATGAACGGCCGGATGCGGTCCGACGACAGGCGCGGATCCCGGAACGCATTCTGGATATCGTCGTAGCGCGTGACGCACCAGGCGCCCAATGCGTCGGACCAGTAGACCGGCGCGTGTTCCTGCAAAGGCCGGAGCGCAGCGTAGGGGTCGCGCACCGCTTCCGGAGTGCGGGGGTCGAAGGAAATCGCAGCCCCGTCCATCACCTTATTCCGCCGATCTCAACGTACTGGTGAAGGCCCTGAAGGTGAGCATGGTGAAGGTATCTTTCACGCCCGGCACCAGTTGCACGGTCTCGGTGACGAAGTGGCCGATGTCGTCACCGTCCTCCAGGAAGCATTTGATCAGCAGGTCCCACTGGCCGGAAATTGAATGCACTTCCGACACCTGGTGGATTTCAACCGCCTCGCCCGCCACCTTGTAGGATTGGCCGAGTTCGCATTTCACCATGACAAAAATCGTCTGCATTGATACTTCCCTTCCACCCACAGTCGGGTTCGCCGCAACCTTGCGGAGGGCGGCTAGGCTGTCAAGGTGACCAAACGTGGAGGGAGACGGACGATGACGGACGATATTGCCTGGCGGCCGAGTGAGGACGTCATTGCCGGGGCGGTGGTGACCCAGTTCATGCAGTCTCTTGGCGTCAGCGACTATGACACGCTGCTGCGCCGCTCCTGCGAGGAGCCGGAATGGTTCCACGACGGGCTCTTCCGCTTCATCGATTATCGTTTCTACAAGCCCTACGAAAAGGCGCTGGACGAGAGCGCCGGAATCGCTTTCACAAAATGGTGCCTGGGCGGCACCACCAATGTGGCCATGAACTGTCTGGAGAAATTCCGCGACACCTCCACCTGGCAGAAAAATGCCGTGCAGTGGGAGGGCGAGGACGGCGCCCGGCGCGACCTGACCTATGCGGAACTGCACGCGGAAACCTGCCGCCTCGCGGGCGCGTTACGCAAACTTGGCATCGGCCGGGGCGACCGTGTCGGCATGTATCTGCCGAATATTCCGCAGGCGATTATCACCCTGCTGGCGGTCGCCATGGTCGGCGGGATTGTCATGCCGCTATTCTCCGGCTTTGGCGCCGAGGCGGTGGCCGCCCGCCTGTCGGATGGTGAAGCCGTCGCGGTCATCACTGTCGATGGTTCGCCCCGCCGTGGCAAGATCGTGGGCTCGAAAAGCGTGATCGATGACGCGGCGAAGGACATTCCCACCCTGAAGCACGTGATCGTCCATCGCGCCCACGACGCGCCGATGGACTGGGTCGAGGGGCGCGACCACTGGTGGGACGAGCTGACCGCGGACATGCCCGACGACGCACCGACGGAAGAAGTCGACGCCGACAGCCCTTTCCTGCTGGTCTACACCTCCGGCACCACAGGAAAGCCCAAGGGCGTCGTCCACAGCCATTGCGGGTTCCCGGTGAAAACGGCGCTGGACCTGGGCATCTGCATGGATCTCAAGCCCGAAGACCACATCATGTGGATGTCGGACATGGGCTGGCTGGTGGGGCCAATTCTCGTCTTCGGCGGCCTGTTGATCGGCAGCACCGTGGTGCTGATCGAAGGCGCACCCAACTATCCGGAGCCCGACCGCATCTGGGGCATCATCGACCGCCACAAGGTCAGCTGGATGGGGGTCTCCCCGACCCTGATCCGCACCCTGAAGATCGGACCCGAAGACCAGTTTGACGGCCACGACGTCTCAAGCCTGCGTATTTTCGCATCCACGGGTGAGCCCTGGACGCCGGACGCCTGGTGGTGGCTGTTCGACGTGGTCGGCAAAAAGAAGGCGCCGATCATGAATTATTCCGGTGGCACGGAGATGGGTGGACTGATCTCCAGCCTGGTGATCGAGCCGCACAAACCCTGCTCTTTCAACAAGCCGGTGCCGGGCTGCGGTACGGACATTGTCAACGAAGACGGCGAGCCGGTGGCCGCCGGCGAAGTGGGTGAACTGGTGATGCGGCGGCCGTCCATTGGCCTGACCCGTGGGCTGTGGAAGAACGA
>JAJFFJ010000149.1 GCA_021776685.1 Alphaproteobacteria bacterium | reverse complement strand
AACTACCGTCCCCAGTTTTACTTCCGGACGACGGATGTGACGGGTTCGGTGGTTCTGCCGGACGGCACAGAGATGGTGATGCCGGGTGACAATATCGCGATGGAGGTCGAGCTGATCCAGCCGATCGCCATGGACGACGGTTTGCGCTTCGCCATCCGCGAAGGCGGACGGACCGTCGGCGCGGGTGTCGTCTCCGCTATCGTCGAATAGGCGGCGGTCGAAGGAGTGTAGCTCAATTGGCAGAGCACCGGTCTCCAAAACCGGGGGTTGTGGGTTCGAGTCCCTCCACTCCTGCCACCTTACCCGGGAGCGGAAACCCGAAAGCGGCCCGAAAGCTGAGAGAATTGGACTAGTAGATTGAATATTCCGAAGTTCATTCGCGAAGTGCGGCAGGAATCGTCCAAGGTCACCTGGCCGTCGCGCAGGGAGACCATGCAGACGTCCATCATGGTGCTCGTCCTGACGCTCGTGGTCGCCATGTTCTTCATGCTGGTGGACTGGGTCCTCGGCAGCCTGGTGAAGTTCGTGCTGGGTCTGGGAGGCTGAGGTAGGACATGGAACACTGGTACGTTGTCCACGCCTATTCCGGCTTCGAGAAGAAGGTCGCCGAATCGATCCGCGAGCAAGCGCGGGTCAAGGGACTTGCCGAGCAGATCGCGGAAGTTCTGGTGCCCACCGAAGAGGTGGTAGAATTACGCCGCGGCGCCAAGGTCAATGCCGAGCGCAAGTTTTTCCCGGGTTATGTCCTGGTGAAAATGGATATGAATGACCAAACCTGGCATTTGATACAGAATACGCCGAAAGTCACAGGTTTCCTCGGCCCGCAGGGCAAGCCTACGCCGATTACCGAACGCGAGGCCGAGCAAATCCTGAAACAGGTGCAAGAAGGTGTAGAGCGGCCGAAGCCGTCCATCACCTTCGAAATCGGCGAACAGGTCCGCGTGTGCGACGGACCATTTGACAGTTTCAATGGATTCGTGGAAGAGGTTGACGAAGAGCGCAGCCGACTCAAAGTATCCGTATCGATCTTCGGCCGGTCCACACCGGTCGAACTTGAGTATGCGCAGGTGGAAAAGACCTAAACAGTCGGCCGCCGGCGCGTACTGATTTCTGCGTGGGAGGTAGGCCAATGCCGGACCACGCGCCTCGACGACAGGCTGGGCCTTTAATGGCCGGTCAAGAAAGAAAGACAGAGGACTGAAATGGCGAAGAAAATTGACGGCTATCTGAAGCTTCAGATACCCGCCGGACAGGCGAATCCATCGCCGCCCGTCGGCCCGGCTTTGGGCCAGCGTGGCATCAACATCATGGAATTCTGTAAGGCATTCAACGCCGCGACGCAGCAGATGGAACAGGGCATGCCGATCCCTGTGACCATTACAGTTTTTGCGGACCGCAGCTTCGCCTTCGAAATGAAACAGCCACCCGCGAGCTTTTTCATCAAGCGCGCGGCCAAGCTGAAAAAGGGATCCAGCGAGCCCGGACGCGAAATGGTGGCGCAGGTGAACCGCAAACAGCTCGAGGAAATCGCCGAGCTGAAGATGGTTGATCTGAATGCCAATGATGTGGATGCAGCAGTCAAAATCCTCGCCGGGTCTGCCCGGTCGATGGGTATCGAGGTGGTGGGTTAGTCATGGCGAACAACGGAAAACGCATGCGCAAGGCCTGGGAAGGCATTGACCGCCAAAAGGTCTATGTCCTGGACGAGGCGGTGGCCGTGCTCAAGGCAGCGACCAGCGTCAAGTTCGACGAGACCATCGAGATCGCGATGAATCTGGGCGTCGATCCGAAGCATTCCGATCAGAATGTGCGCGGCGCGGTGACGCTGCCAAATGGCACCGGCAAGTCGTTGCGGGTGGCCGTGTTCGCAAAAGGCGACAAGGCCGATGAAGCCACGGCCGCCGGCGCTGACGTTGTTGGCGCAGAAGACCTGGCGGCAAAGGTGGAAGCCGGCGAAATCGACTTCGAACGGGTTATCGCCACGCCGGACATGATGCCGGTGGTGGGCAAACTGGGCAAAGTGCTGGGCCCCAAGGGGCTGATGCCCAATCCGAAAGTCGGTACGGTGACCCAGGATGTCGCCAAGGCCGTCGAGGATGCGAAGGGCGGCCAGGTACAGTTCCGCGCTGAAAAGGCGGGCATTATCCATGCCGGTGTCGGCAAGGCGAGCTTCGAAGAGGCTTCGATCGCGGCGAACGTGAAAGCGTTTGTCCGCGCGATCAGCCAGGCCAAGCCGTCGGGCGTCAAGGGCACGTATATTGAAAAGGTATCGATCACATCGACCATGGGGCCGTCGCTCCAACTTGATGTGTCAGATCTGGTCTCCTCCTAGGGGTGTGACCTGAAAGGATTTTAGTTTCGGCCGTCAGGGTGACCCATCGGGTTATTTTGGGGGTTGATTAGGGAGCAGCCAGGTGGCTGGTCCCGCCCTGTCCAAGACTGTAGGTGCAGCAAGGCCGAAAGGCGGCGCTGCCTAAGGGGTTACCGCCTGCAATAGACGGAGGCAAAACGGCATTCTGGCCCGGCTCACCGGGACGGAGACCGTGACGCATCCAGGGCAGGTCAGGCCATTCTGACCGGCGCCGGGCAACCGGCAAAAGACAGAATGGTGGATGCAACGGTTTCCGGAAGACAGGTCTCGCAAGAGGCCGGTCCCAAGGAGCCAGGCAACGGAGACGGAACGTGGACCGTTCGCAGAAAGAGAAACAGGTAGAGGAACTTCGTGGCATTTTCGACGGGGCCGAACTGATGGTGTTGACCCATCAGTCTGGTCTGACGGTGGCAGAATCCACCGACCTCCGGTCGAAGATGCGCGAGTCTGGCGCCCGTTTCAAAGTCACCAAGAACAGGCTCGCCCGTCTCGCGATCGAAGGTACGAAGTTCGCTGAACTCGCCGACCAGTTCAAAGGCCCAACCGCGATTGCCTATTCGGACGATCCGGTTGCGGCTGCGAAGGTGGTGGTGGATTTCGCCAAGGACAACGAAAAGCTCGTCGTGATCGGCGGCGCCTTGAATGACAAGGTGCTGGAGACAAACGAGATTAATGCCTTGGCCAAGCTGCCCTCACTGGACCAACTGCGCGGCAAGCTTGTTGGTTTGCTTCAGGCGCCAGCGACCAAGGTCGCCGGTATACTGCAAGCGCCGGCCGGACAGTTGGCGCGGGTCTTCAGTGCCTATGGATCGAAAGACGCGGCGTAAGCCACACCTGAAACTCGTCACGCCAGGAGTAATTCAATGGCTGATCTGGAAAAAATTGCTGAGGAACTGTCCTCGCTTACCGTACTGGAAGCAGCAGAACTCAGCACCATGTTGGAAGAGAAATGGGGCGTTTCCGCCGCTGCACCTGTGGCAGTTGCGGCAATGCCTGGCGCCGGTGATGCCGGTGCCGCTGCTGAGGCCGAGAAGGATGAATTCGACGTCGTCCTGACCGGATTTGGCGACAAGAAGATCAATGTGATCAAGGAAGTCCGCGCCATCACCGGCCTGGGTCTCAAAGAGGCCAAGGATCTGGTCGAGGGCGTGCCAAAGCCTGTCAAGGAAGCCGTTGGCAAGGACGAGGCAGAAGAACTCAAGAAGAAGTTGGAGGAAGCGGGCGCAACGGCTGAGCTCAAGTAGCTCGGCCTTGCAACGCTTTTGCAGCTTCGACCGAACAGGCCGCCGGGCATTGCCTGGCGGCCCGCTCGGCGTTTTGCCTGTAGGCCCCGCATTTGTGGGACCGAAAGTACCGTTCGTTAGTTGATTAAAATGGTTCACGGATCCCATTGAGGGTCCACCGCTTTGAAAGGAGCATCGATGGCCAAGACGTTCACCGGCAGGGAACGGGTTCGGATGAGCTTTGGGCAGATCAGAGAAGTGGCGCCCATGCCGAACCTCATCGAGGTCCAGAAGAAATCCTACGATCACTTTCTCCAGGCTGAGCCCGTCCCCGGCGGGCGTGGCGACTGGGGTTTGGAAGAGGTGTTCAAGTCGGTTTTCCCGATCAGCGACTTCTCCGGCAAGTCCATGCTGGAGTATGTCCAGTATGAGTTCGAGGAGCCGAAGTTTGACGTGGAAGAGTGCCAGCAGCGGGGCATGACTTATGCCGCGCCGCTCAAGGTCACCCTGCGCCTGGTTGTCTGGGACGTTGACGAAGAGACCGATGCGCGCTCGATCCGCGATATCAAAGAGCAGGATGTCTACATGGGCGACATGCCCATGATGACCAAGCACGGCACTTTCGTGGTCAATGGCACCGAACGGGTGATCGTTTCGCAGATGCACCGGTCGCCGGGCGTCTTCTTCGATCATGACCGTGGCAAGACCCATTCGTCGGGCAAGTATCTCTTCTCGGCGCGGGTGATTCCCTATCGCGGCTCCTGGCTCGATTTTGAATTCGACGCCAAGGACGTGCTGCATGTGCGCATTGATCGCCGGCGCAAGCTGCCGGTGACGACGTTCCTGATGGGACTGGACAACGACGAAACCGCTGCCAAGCGGGCAGCGCTTCCGAAGGGCGAGACCCTGGATCCGTTGGAGGCCGAAGGCCTGTCACCCCAGGACATTCTCAAATTCTTCTACGAATCCATTGAGCTGAAACGCAGCAAGCTGGGGTGGAAGACCAAGTTCGATCCGGACCGCATGCGCGGCCAGATTCTGGTCGCTGACATGGTCGACGCGAAGACCGGCGAAGTGGTTGCCGAGGCGGAGACAAAGATTACCGCCCGGACCGGCCGCAAGCTGGCCGATGATGGCCTGAAGGAGCGGATTGCGCCCAACGAGGAATTGCTGGGTCAGTATATTGCCCGGGATATCGTTGAGCCGAAAACCGGTGAAATCTTCGCCGAGGCTGGTGAGGAAATCACCGAGGAAAACCTCGAGAAAATCAACGAATCCGGTCTCGATACGCTGCTGCTGCTGGCAATCGACCACATCAACGTGGGCCCCTACATCCGCACGACCCTTGCGGCCGACAAAAACATGAACCGGGAAGAGGCGCTGATCGATATCTACCGGGTCATGCGTCCCGGCGAGCCGCCGACCGTCGAGGCGGCCGAAGCGTTGCTCAAGACCATGTTCTTCGATTCCGAGCGTTATGATCTCTCGGCCGTCGGCCGGGTGAAAATGAATGCGCGCCTTGGATTTGAAGATGACGAAGTTGTCGACACCATGCGTGTTCTCCGCCGCGAGGACATCATGGAGATCGTCCGCCTGCTGGTGGAGTTGAAAGACGGCCGCGGCGACATCGACGACATCGATCACCTCGGCAACCGCCGGGTGCGCTCGGTGGGCGAACTGATGGAGAATCAGTATCGTGTGGGCCTGCTGCGTATGGAGCGGGCGATCAAGGAACGCATGTCGACAGTCGAAATCGACAGCGTCATGCCCCATGACCTGATCAACGCGAAACCGGCTGCAGCCGCAGTGCGCGAGTTCTTCGGTTCCTCGCAGCTGTCGCAGTTTATGGATCAGACCAACCCGCTGTCGGAGATCACCCACAAGCGGCGCCTGTCCGCGCTCGGACCGGGCGGTCTGACCCGCGAGCGTGCGGGCTTTGAGGTGCGCGACGTGCACCCGACCCACTATGGCCGCATTTGCCCGATCGAGACGCCTGAAGGCCCGAATATTGGCTTGATCAACTCGCTGGCTACATTCGCCCAGGTCAACAAATACGGCTTCATCGAGAGCCCCTACCGCAAGGTGGTGAACGGCAAGGTCGCGGACGATGTCGAATATCTCTCCGCCACCAAGGAGGCCAAGTTCACCGTCGCGCAGGCCAACGCCGTGCTGGATGAAAAGGGCCAGTTCGTGGAAGAATTGGTGTCCTGCCGGGCAGCAGGCGAATATGTAATGGCCCGGCCAGAGGAGATCGACTATGTGGATGTGTCGCCGAAACAGCTGGTTTCGGTGGCCGCCGCGCTGATCCCCTTCCTGGAAAACGATGACGCCAACCGTGCGCTGATGGGCTCCAACATGCAGCGGCAGGCTGTGCCGCTGCTTCAGGCGCAGGCGCCGCTTGTCGGCACCGGCATGGAAAGCGTTGTTGCGCGTGATTCGGGCGCCACAATCGTCGCCCGCCGTGACGGCATTGTCGATCAGGTGGACGCCACGCGCATGGTTGTGCGGGCTGCCCAGGGGTCGGACGACGAATCTCCGGGCGTTGACATCTACAACCTCATGAAGTTCCAGCGGTCGAACCAGAACACCTGCATCAATCAGCGTCCGCTGGTGAAGGTGGGTGACACGGTGACAGCCGGCGAGATCATCGCCGACGGCCCGTCGACAAGCCTTGGCGAGCTGGCCCTTGGCCGGAACGTGCTCGTCGCGTTCATGCCCTGGAATGGCTACAACTTCGAGGATTCGATCTTGATCTCCGAGCGGCTTGCCCGCGAGGACGTGTTCACGTCGATCCATATCGAGGAATTCGAGGTGATGGCCCGGGATACCAAGCTGGGTCAGGAAGAAATCACCCGGGACATCCCGAATGTGGGCGAAGAAGCCCTCAAAAATCTTGATGAAGCAGGCATTGTCTATATCGGCGCCGAGGTGGAGCCGGGCGACATTCTGGTTGGCAAGGTGACGCCCAAGGGCGAGTCGCCGATGACTCCGGAAGAGAAACTGCTGCGCGCGATCTTTGGTGAAAAGGCCTCGGATGTGCGTGACACGTCCCTGCGTCTGCCGCCGGGTGTCGCTGGTACGATCGTCGAGGTGCGGGTCTTCTCGCGCCGCGGCATCGACAAGGACGAGCGCGCCATGGCCATCGAACGGGCGGAGATCGCGCGTCTGGCCAAGGATCGGGACGACGAAAAGGCGATTCTCGAGCGGAGCTATCACAACCATCTACAGGAGTTGCTGCTCAACAACATGGTCGCCTCCGCGCCCAAGGGTGTGAAGGCTGGCAGCAAGATCACGGAAGTGGTGCTGGAGGAGTTCACCCCCGGCCAGTGGCGTCAGTTCTCGGTCAAGAATGACAAGCAGCAGAAACAGATCGAGCAGCTCACGAAGGTGTTCGACGAATCGATCGAGCGTCTGGAAGCCCGCTTCAACGACAAGGTGGAGAAGCTGCAGCGCGGTGACGAACTGCCGCCGGGCGTGATGAAGATGGTCAAGGTCTTCGTCGCCGTGAAACGCAAAATGCAGCCGGGCGATAAGATGGCCGGCCGTCACGGCAACAAGGGCGTGGTCTCCAAGATCGTGCCGCAGGAAGACATGCCCTATCTGGACGACGGTACCCCCGTCGAGATTGTGCTCAATCCCCTGGGTGTGCCCTCACGTATGAATGTGGGGCAGATCCTGGAAACCCATCTGGGCTGGGCCTCTGCGGGCCTCGGCAAGCAGATCGGCGACCTCGCAATGCAGGCCCGGGACGGCTCCGTCAAGAAAGCCGCGACCGACCTGCGCGCACACCTCCGGGAGGTGATGGGTGAGAGCGAGTACAAGAACCATATCCAGGGTCTGTCGGATGAAGACGTGGTCGACGTCGGCGCAAGCCTGAAGGACGGGTTGCCCATGGCAACGCCGGTGTTCGATGGCGCCAATGAGGGCGATATCAACCGCCTTCTGACCAGCGCCGGCATGGATACATCCGGCCAGGTTCGCCTGACGGACGGCCGCACGGGTGAGCAGTTCGCCCGGCCGGTGACCGTTGGCTACATCTACATGCTGAAGCTTCATCACCTGGTGGACGACAAGATCCACGCCAGGTCGATTGGCCCGTACAGCCTGGTTACCCAGCAGCCGCTGGGCGGCAAGGCCCAGTTTGGCGGGCAGCGCTTTGGTGAAATGGAAGTGTGGGCGTTGGAGGCCTATGGCGCGGCCTACACGCTGCAGGAAATGCTGACGGTGAAGTCGGATGACGTGGCCGGACGGACGAATGTCTACGCGAAGATCGTTCGCGGGTCGGACACGTTCGAAGCCGGTATTCCGGAATCCTTCAACGTGCTGGTGAAGGAGCTGCGCTCCCTCGGCCTGAACGTCGAACTCCGGCAATCGAGCATGTAGCTGGCCAGCGAGACTGTCGCCGATTTTGAGACCCGATAATCACATTGCCCGCCCCATTCCGGCGGGCCCACGGGAGAGTTCATATGAATGAACTGATGAGCGTTTTTGGCCCCGTCCGCAAGACGGAGGACTTCGACCAGATCCGCATTTCGATTGCGAGCCCGGAGCGTATTCGCTCGTGGTCGTTTGGCGAGATCAAGAAGCCGGAAACGATCAACTACCGCACATTCAAGCCGGAGCGGGATGGCCTGTTCTGTGCGCGCATCTTTGGTCCGATCAAGGATTACGAATGCCTGTGCGGCAAGTACAAGCGCATGAAGTATCGCGGCATCATCTGCGAGAAATGCGGCGTGGAGGTCACCCTGCAAAAGGTGCGCCGCGAGCGCATGGGCCACATCGAGTTGGCTTCGCCGGTGGCGCATATCTGGTTCCTGAAGTCGCTGCCAAGCCGCATCGGCCTGCTCCTCGACATGACCCTCAAGGATCTGGAGCGGGTGCTCTACTTCGAGAGCTATGTGGTCACCGAGCCGGGCCTGACCGAGCTGGAGCAATATCAGCTGCTGTCGGAAGAACAGTACTGGAATGCCCAGGACGAATTTGGCGCGGACGCCTTCCAGGCGGGTATCGGCGCCGAGGCGATGAAGATGATGCTCGAGGATATTGACCTCGACCTTGAGCGCAAGAGCTGCCGTGAGGATCTGAAGGAGACCAAGTCCGAGGCCCGCCGCAAAAAGCTGGTGAAGCGTCTTAAACTGCTGGAAGCCTTCATCGACGCCGGCGCCCGTCCGGAGTGGATGATCCTGGATGTTGTTCCAGTGATTCCGCCGGAACTGCGCCCGCTGGTGCCCCTTGATGGCGGCCGCTTCGCGACGTCGGATCTGAACGACCTGTACCGTCGTGTGATCAATCGGAACAACCGTCTGAAACGGCTTATCGAATTGCGCGCGCCGGACATCATCATCCGCAACGAAAAGCGCATGCTGCAGGAGGCGGTCGACGCCCTGTTCGACAACGGCCGTCGCGGCCGGGTCATCACAGGCGCCAACAAGCGCCCGCTGAAGTCCCTCAGCGACATGCTGAAAGGCAAACAGGGCCGCTTCCGCCAGAACCTGCTGGGCAAGCGTGTCGACTATTCAGGCCGCTCGGTCATCGTGGTTGGGCCGGAATTGTTGCTGCACCAGTGCGGGTTGCCCAAGAAGATGGCGCTCGAGCTGTTCAAGCCCTTCATTTACGCCAAGCTGGAGGACCGCGGACTCGCGACCACCATCAAGGCGGCCAAGCGCAAGGTCGAGAAAGAGCTACCGGAGGTGTGGGACATCCTGGAAGAGGTGATCCGCGAACATCCGGTCCTGCTCAACCGCGCGCCAACCCTTCACCGCCTGGGCATCCAGGCGTTCGAGCCGGTGTTGATCGAAGGCAAGGCGATCCAGCTTCATCCGCTGGTTTGCACCGCCTTCAACGCCGACTTTGACGGTGATCAGATGGCCGTGCACGTACCGCTGTCCCTTGAGGCACAGCTCGAAGCCCGCGTGTTGATGATGTCCACCAACAACATCCTCAGCCCGGCGAACGGCAAGCCCATCATTGTGCCGTCTCAGGATATCGTGCTGGGCATCTACTATCTGAGCGACGAGCGCCCGGATGTGGTCGGCGCCCAGGTTTCCATCGACAGCCTGGATGCTTTGAAGGGCGCGGTAGAACACGAAGATGTGGTCATAAAGAACGCCCGCAACATCTTGACGGTCGTGGACCTTGAAGATCTGAAGGTTGTGTTCAAGGGCCTGCAGGATGGCAAGCTGACCGCCCACCGGGTGCCGCGCTTTGCCAGCGAGGGCGAGCTGGAGCACGCGCTCGAGAACGGCAATATCACCCTGCACACCAGGATCAAGACGATCTATGAGACGGTCGACGAAAAAGGCGAGCCGATCAAGCAGCGCGTGGTCACCACGCCGGGGCGGATGTTGCTGGCCGACGTTCTGCCGCGCAGCACTGCCGTGCCCTTCGATTTGGTCAATCAGGTTCTGACCAAGAAGGAAGTCGGCAATGTCATCGACGTGGTCTACCGCTATTGCGGGCAGAAAGAGACGGTGATCTTCGCTGACCGGATCATGAATCTGGGCTTCAAATATGCCTGTAAGGCCGGCATCTCCTTCGGCAAGGATGATCTGAAGATTCCGGACAGCAAGAACAAGCTGATCGAGAAAACCCAGGATCAGGTCAAGGAATTCGAAGATCAGTATCAGGACGGCCTGATCACCCAGGGTGAGAAATACAATAAGGTGATCGATGCCTGGTCGACCTGTTCGGACCTCGTCGCCGACGAAATGATGAACGAGATGAAGGCGATCCATCCGGGCGAGCCCACAAACTCGGTCTATATGATGGCCCACTCGGGTGCTCGTGGTTCGCCAGCCCAGATCAAGCAGCTGGCCGGCATGCGCGGCCTGATGGCCAAGCCGTCAGGTGAAATCATCGAGACGCCGATCATCGCCAACTTCAAGGAAGGCCTGTCGGTTCTCGAATACTTCAACTCCACTCACGGCGCCCGCAAGGGTCTCGCGGATACGGCGTTGAAGACGGCGAACTCCGGCTATCTGACCCGCCGTCTTGTCGATGTCGCCCAGGATGCGATCATTGTCGAGGAGGATTGCGGCGCCAAGGAAGGCCTGACCGCCAAGGCGATGGTCGAAGGTGGCGAAGTGGTCGTGCCGCTTGCGGACCGTGTCATCGGCCGTACGTCGCTTGACCAGATCAAGCACCCGGTTGAAGGCAACATATTGGTCAAGAAGGGCGCGATCATCGGCGACGAAGATGGCGACGCGCTGGAAGCTGCAGGCGTCGATACGGTGCGCATCCGGTCGGTTCTGACCTGTGAGTCGCGCAGCGGTGTTTGTGCCTCCTGTTATGGCCGCGATCTGGCCCGTGGTACGCCGGTCAACATCGGCGAGGCCGTGGGTGTTATTGCAGCTCAGTCGATTGGTGAGCCGGGTACCCAGCTGACCATGCGGACCTTCCACATCGGCGGCGCCGCACAGCGTGGTGCGGAGCAGTCCAGTGTCGAGGCACTCCTCGACGCCGAAATTGAGATCGCCAACCGAAGCGTGGTCAAGGACAGTACCGGCCTGCTGGTGGTGATGAGCCGAAACACCGAAGTGGTGCTGAAGGACGAGACCGGCCGGGAACGGGCGCGCCACCGCGTGCCCTATGGCGCCAAGCTGTTTGTCGACGACAAGGACAAGGTGGTGAAGGGGGCGAAGCTCGCTGAATGGGATCCCTACACCATCCCGATCATCACCGAGAAGGAAGGCTACATCGACTATGTGGACCTGATCGAAGGCATCTCGGTGCGCGAGATCATGGACGAGGCTACCGGCATCGCCAATAAGGTGGTGATCGACTGGCGTCAGCAGCCCAAGGGCGCAGACCTGAAGCCGCGTATTTCCCTCCGGCCCAAGAAAACGTCCAAGCAGGGCGAGGTGGTGACACTGCCGAACGGGCTCGAGGCGCGCTACTTCATGTCGGTGGACGCCATCCTGTCGGTTGAGAACGGCCAGAAAATTGGCGCCGGCGATGTGCTGGCGCGTATTCCTCGGGAATCCTCCAAAACACGCGACATCACCGGCGGTCTGCCGCGGGTGGCGGAGCTGTTCGAGGCGCGGAAGCCCAAGGAGTATGCGATCATCACCGAGATCGCCGGGCGGGTCGAATTCGGCAAGGATTACAAGACCAAGCGGCGCATCGTTGTGGCGCCGGAAAATGGCGATCCGAAGGAATATCTCATCCCGAAAGGCAAGCACATTTCCGTTCAGGAAGGTGACTGGGTCGAGCGGGGCGATCTTCTGATGGATGGCTCACCTGTGCCCCACGACATTCTCCAGGTCATGGGCGTTGAGGCGCTGGCCGAATACATCATCCGTGAGATTCAGGAGGTCTATCGACTGCAGGGTGTGCGCATCAACGACAAGCATATCGAAGTAATCGTGCGCCAGATGATGCAGAAGGTCGAAGTCGACAATCCGGGCGACACCACCTATCTCGTCGGCGAGCAGGTGGATCGTCATGAATTCAATGCGGCCAACGAAAAAGCCTTGGCCGAAGGCGGTAAGGCCGCGCTCGGCCGGCCAGTGCTGCAGGGCATTACCAAGGCAAGCCTGCAGACCAATAGCTTCATCTCCGCCGCTTCCTTCCAGGAGACCACACGGGTGCTGACCGAGGCCGCCGTCAACGGCAAGGTCGACAACCTGATCGGTCTCAAGGAAAATGTGATCGTTGGGCGTCTGATCCCCGCGGGCACAGGCAGCGTGATGAAGCGTCTGCGTCAGGAGGCCGCCGACCGCGACCGCGAACTCGCTGCCCAGCAGGCGGAAGAGGCGCCGGAAGCGATCGAGAGCATCCTGGACGATGCGCCGGCGGCATCTGCTGCAGAGTAGACAAAGATTTCCCCGTAAAAACAGGGGGTTCTGATATTAACGGGCCACCGGGGCGACCTGGTGGCCCGTCTTATTTCGGGCGCAGCTTGGCCATCGGCGGCGAATTTTCCGGGAGCGGGAGTTGCGCCGACCGCGGTGCGCCAAAATGCCCGCGGTTGCAGGGGAAATTCGAGGTCTGAAACACCTCAAACCGCTTGACGCTTCTCTGGGGTATATCTATCTTTCGCGCCATTACCGGGGCCGATGCCGGTGCGCCGCTTTTGCGGTGGGCTTGTGTCGTGTCCCGACGTGTTATTGGCCATATCGCCCAGACGGGGTCACCGGCATGGTTGCCGGCCTCTTTGTAGGCAGGCACTTACCGTGGCGGCGTTCACCGGCCGGAAGCCAGTTCTTGGCTTCGCGGTCGGTGTTTTGTATAGCGACTCTACGGGATGGATGGTTAACGCAACACGGCAAGTGACACGTTGAACTGGTGCAGCAGCACACCGCCGCGCCAGCCGACGAGAGACAGGCCAACAGACAAGAATGGAGGTCGGGCACGATGCCGACCGTAAATCAGTTGATCCGCAAGCCGCGTAAGGCGCCCGTAGCCCGTAACAAGGTTCCGGCGTTGGAACAGTGTCCGCAGAAACGCGGTGTCTGTACGCGCGTTTACACCACGACGCCGAAGAAGCCGAACTCCGCCATGCGGAAGGTGGCTCGCGTGCGCCTGTCGAACGGATTTGAAGTGACGTCCTACATCCCGGGCGAGGGTCACAATCTGCAGGAGCACTCGGTGGTGCTGATCCGCGGTGGCCGTGTCAAGGATCTGCCGGGCGTCCGTTATCACATTTTGCGCGGCGTGCTTGACACCCAGGGTGTCAGTGACCGCCGCCAGCGTCGTTCGAAATACGGCGCCAAACGGCCGAAATAGGGGGACGCCAGGATGTCACGTCGCCATCGCGCCGAAAAACGGGACGTATTGCCGGACGCCAAGTTTGGCGATCTTGTCCTCAGCAAGTTCATGAACAGCCTGATGCTGGACGGTAAGAAGTCCGTCGCGGAGCGTATCGTCTATGGCGCGTTCGAAAGGATCGAGCAGCGCATGCGGACGGAACCGCTGGGCGTGTTCCATTCTGCCTTGGACAACGTGCGCCCGTCGGTTGAAGTGCGGTCGCGCCGGGTTGGTGGCGCCACTTATCAGGTGCCCGTCGAGGTGCGTCAGGACCGTTCGCAGGCGCTGGCAATTCGCTGGCTGATTACGGCATCACGCGGCCGGTCGGAGCGCACCATGGCAGACAGGCTGTCGGCTGAACTTATGGAAGCGGCGGAGAACCGCGGGTCGGCCGTGAAAAAGCGGGAAGACACCCACCGGATGGCGGAGGCGAATCGCGCCTTCTCGCATTACCGGTGGTAACGGCAAACCGGCACCGGATCTGAGCTTAGGACACCCGATATGGCCCGCAAGACACCCCTCGATCGATACCGAAATATCGGCATCATGGCGCACATCGATGCCGGCAAGACGACGACGACCGAGCGTATCCTTTATTATACTGGCCGTTCCCACAAGATTGGCGAGGTGCATGATGGCGCCGCGACCATGGATTGGATGGAGCAGGAGCAGGAACGCGGCATCACCATCACGTCGGCGGCGACCACGTGTTTCTGGAATGATCACCGCATCAATATCATCGACACGCCCGGCCACGTGGATTTCACGATTGAGGTCGAGCGGTCCCTGCGCGTTCTTGATGGCGCAGTTGCAGTTTTCGACTCTGTCGCCGGCGTAGAGCCCCAGTCTGAGACTGTGTGGCGCCAGGCTGATAAATACGGCGTGCCGCGCATGTGTTTCATCAACAAGATGGATCGCACCGGCGCCGATTTCTATCGCTGTGTCGAGATGATCATCGACCGTCTGGGCGCGACGCCGTTGGTGACTCAGCTGCCCGTGGGCGCCGAGGCCGAGTATGTTGGGCATGTGGACCTGATCCGCATGCAGGCGGCGATTTGGTCGGGTGAGGAAAAGGGCGCGGAGTTCGAGTATGTGGACATCCCCGCTGACCTTCAGGACAAGGCCGCCGAGTACCGCCTTAAGCTGATCGAGACCGCCGTCGAGCACGACGACGCCGCGATGGAAGCCTATCTTGAGGGCACGGAGCCCGATCAGGAAACGCTCAGAGCCTGCATTCGCAAAGGAACGGTCGAAGCCGCCTTTGTGCCGGTGCTGTGCGGCACCGCGTTCAAGAACAAGGGCGTACAGCCGCTGCTCGATGCCGTTGTCGATTATATGCCGTCGCCGCTGGAAGTGCCGGCCATTACCGGCATCAATCCGGGTAATGATGAGCCGATGGAGCGGAAGAGCTCCGACGACGAGCCCTTTGCCGCGCTTGCCTTCAAGATCATGAACGATCCCTTCGTGGGCTCTCTGACTTTCGCGCGCATCTATTCGGGCGTGATCGAGGCCGGCGCCAGCATGCTCAACACCGTCAAGGACGGCAAAGAGCGGGTTGGCCGTATGCTCGAAATGCACGCCAACAACCGGGAAGAGATCAAGGAAGCCTTTGCTGGCGACATTATCGCCTTTGCCGGTCTCAAGGATGTCACGACCGGCGACACGCTGTGCGACCCGGCCCATCCGGTCATTCTGGAGCGGATGGAGTTTCCGGATCCGGTTATCGAGGTGGCGGTCGAGCCTAAGACAAAAGCCGATCACGACAAGATGGGTATCGCACTGGGCCGGCTGGCCGCGGAAGATCCGTCCTTCCGTGTCAGCTCCGACGAGGAGAGCGGCCAGACCATCATCGCCGGCATGGGCGAGTTGCATCTGGAGATCCTGGTCGACCGCATGAAGCGGGAATTCAAGGTAGAGGCCAATGTGGGCGCGCCCCAGGTGGCGTATCGCGAGACGATTACCCGCGAAGTGGACATCGACTACACACACAAGAAGCAGACCGGCGGCTCAGGCCAGTTCGCCCGCGTCAAAATCAGGTTCGCGCCGACAGCGCCCGGTGAAGGCTACGAATTCCGAAGCAAGGTGGTCGGCGGCAACGTGCCCCGTGAGTATATCCCGGGGGTCGAGAAGGGCATCAACAGCGCCAAGGACACGGGCGTTCTTGTTGGTTTCCCGGTGATCGACTTTACCGCCGAGCTTTACGATGGCGCGTCTCACGACGTTGATTCCAGCGTGCTTGCCTTCGAAATTGCCGCCCGAGCGGCGTTCCGTGAAGGCATGGCAAAGGCTGGCGCACAATTGCTTGAGCCAATGATGAAGGTCGAAGTTGTGACCGCCGACGAATATATGGGCGACATCATCGGCGACCTGAACAGCCGGCGTGGCCAGGTGCAGAGCATGGACGCCCGCGGCAACGCCCAGGTGATCAATGCCATGGTGCCGCTCGCCAACATGTTTGGTTACGTCAACAACCTGCGTTCGCTCAGTCAGGGCCGGGCGCAATACACAATGCAGTTCGACCATTACGAACCCGTACCCCAGGCGGTTGCCGACGAGGTACGGGCCAAGATGGCCTAGCTCCGCGCCGACAGACGCGAATCACAGACCTTCGGATTGAGGGACAGAGAGATGTCGAAAGAGAAGTTCGAACGTACGAAGCCGCACTGCAATGTGGGGACGATTGGGCATGTTGATCATGGCAAGACGACGCTGACGGCGGCGATCACGAAGGTGATGGCTGAGGCATCAGGCGGCGACGCGATT
>JAJFFJ010000148.1 GCA_021776685.1 Alphaproteobacteria bacterium | reverse complement strand
CGTGAATACATTTTGGAAGCTGCCGAGTTAGGAAGTAGTGAAGCTATTGCCGAAGTCGAACGAGAAAACTGGGAATGATTTTATGCAATGTCTGCTAATGGCTAATCTCGGAAGTATTTAACAGTCCTCAAATACGGCTGCTAGCAAATCCTAACCGGACATTGTTCCCGTAAACTTCCGCTTTGTGACACCAAGCGGACCTTGATTTGGACTAAGGAAATCTTCCGATGATGACCCGGAGCGGACTATCCACCATCTGTTAGCCCATCAAAATACGGTACAATCCGTTGACCCTGCCCAAGCACCGCAGATATCTATGGCAACGGTTCCTAGTTAAAATCACAATCTTCTATTCATAGCGGCAAAGCTTCTGCTGTTAGAGAAAGAAGCCGCAGATGAACTTCCATCATTGTAACCTTTCCCGTTTTTCAGGGTTTCATTATGCCGTGCCGACCGGTCGATATTTGCGTTGGCACGCCCGCAATCTCGGGCCGGTAGGCAAGCGGTTGATAGACGGGCATCTGCTGCGGCGCTTCCGGCGTTCTACCCGCGAACAAGTCGGATGCTTTTTCACCGATCATGATGACCGGTGCGTTGGTGTTACCGCTGGTGATGTCCGGCATGACAGAGGCGTCGATCACCCTCAGACCTTCAATCCCGTGCACACGCATCGTTCCATCGACGACGGCCATCTCATCCCCGCCCATTCGGCAGGTGCCGCAGAGATGGTGGGTGGCCTTTCCTTTTTGGCGGACAAAGCGGTCGAGGTCCTGATTGGAGCGAACGTCGCGTCCGGGTTCCAATTCCGCCCCGCGGACTTTGTCGAACGCGGGTTGAGAGGCGATGTCCCGACAGATATCGATCACGTCGCGACAGTCCTGGCGGTCTTTCTCGGTCGACAGGTAGTTGCCGAGGATCTCCGGTGCCGCTAAAGGATCACTGGATTTCAGCTTCACATGGCCCCGTGACGTCGGGCGCAGAGGCATGGTGAAGAACCGAAAACCGTGATCCACGATCGGTTTCATTTTCTCGTAATCGATGGCCAAGGGCATGAAGCAAATCTGGAGGTCGGGGCGATCGCTCGAAACGGAGCGGACGTATCCGGCGATTTCAGAGTGGTTCGTCGCGGCAGGGCCATCGCCCCTGACGAGCCACCGCGCGCCGTTCTTGGCACGGTTGAGCAGGCTGATCTCATTGTTGACGCTGAGTGGCTTGGTGCAGGCTTGCTGCAGAGAGATATCGTAGTGGTCCTGCAGGTTCTGGCCGACGCCCGGCAGATCAACGACGATCCTGATACCCTGCTGCTTCAGGTGATCGGCAGGACCGATGCCGGACAGCATCAGAAGCTGCGGGGAGTTTACGGCGCCGGCCGAAAGGATGACCTCTTCTTCCGCGGCGACGTCATGTCTTTGGCCAGACTGAACATATGAGATCCCTGTCGCCCGGTTGCCACGCAAAGACACCCCTGTGACGTGGCAGCCGGTTTGGACCGTAAGGTTCTTGCGGCGCTGGATCGGCGTCAGGTAGGCGACCGAGGTGCTGCTCCGCCAACCACTTTGAATGCTTTGGTCCATCGGGCTGAAGCCTTCTTGTTGAAAGCCGTTGGTATCCTTTGAAAGCGGATAGCCGGCTTGCTGACAGGCTTCGAAGAAGAGGTCGTAAAGGGGGTTATCGTGGGCTGGCCGAGTGACGTGCAGCGGCCCGTCCCCACCGCGGTATTCGTCCGCACCACCGCTATAGGTTTCCATGCGCTTGAAGTAGGGAAGACAGTGGGCATAAGACCAATCCGGCAGGCCCTGGGCCGCCCAATCGTCATAGTCTCGCGCGTGACCGCGGACAAAGGCCATGCCGTTGATACTCGACGAGCCGCCCAGCACCTTGCCGCGCGGGCAGAAAATCCGCTGACCATCCATGAAGGGGTCGGGTTCAGTGTAGTACATCCAGTTGTGTTGGGGGTTGGTGTAGTTGTAGATGAAGGCGGCCGGCACATGGAGCTTGAGGCCGCGATCCCGGGGGCCCGCCTCCAACAGAAGGACGGAGACGTCGGAGTTCTCGCTCAGCCGATTCGCCAGAACACAGCCGGCGGAGCCGGCGCCGACGATGACGTAGTCGTAGCGTTTTGCACCGGAGGCCACGGCTTTACGCGCTCCTCGGTAGCCAGGGCGCCAGCGTCCGCGCCAGCTCGAACATGTAGAGGCCGCTCTCGACGGTCGCGTCCACGGTCAGATCGCGGGGCTGCTCGTCGAGTGATGCGTACTCCGGATGGCGGAGCCAGATTCCCTCCGGCGTCTGCGTCTCGAGGGTCCAGGACCAAATTCGCGCGCTCATCTCCGCATAGGCCGAATCGCCGGTGACGCTGAACAGCTCGGCTGCGCCCCAGGCGACCTTGCGGTTCGTGATGACGCCGAACAGCTCGTCGTGGCTTCTGCCAACGGCGGCGTAGACCTTCTGCGCGGCGGACAACCATTTGGACTCGCCGGTCGACGCGGCGAGGCCGGCGAAGACGACCATGCCGATCCCCAGAGGAAAGTAGATCTGGCCGGGGCGCTCCAACTCGATGACGAAGGTCTGATCCTCTTCATCGAGGAACGCGCCGCCAAGGTCCCGCTTGAGGAGGAAGCGGTCGGGCTCGGGCTGACGTTCCAGGCTGTCGACGAGATATTCACCGCAGCGCACGGCCGCCGTCATCCGGCCCATGGTCAAGAAGGCCTTGGCGGCGGAACAGGTCGACCCCCAGTCCATGGCTTTCACGCCGGGGGCGCCCGGCTCGGTGACCAGGCCGCCGAAGTCCGGGACCATCTCGGCTTCCAGGTAGTCGCCCGCAGCGCGGGACAAGTCGTAGAAGCCCAGCATGTGTAGCCCCCGTGCAATCCAAGCGTTGCGGTAGTTCCTAAAGCTCAAGACCGTGTCGTCGGTGCCGGTGTGGAAATCGCCGGCATCGAAGAAGCGCTCCCGCAGGTATCCGACCACGGCGGCCGCCTCGACGGGTCTCCCCGACAAGGCGAAGAACACCGGCATCTTGTAGTAGGCCTCGATTTCGTTCTCCACCCCCGGGAAACTGCCGTCTGGCCGCAGGCGCGCGCTCACCCAGTCTGCGGCCCGTGATCCGGCTTCGATCAGGCGCGCCGTGGTGATATTCGTCACCGGTCTCATGACCGCCGGGACCCTGCGCGCCGGGCGAGCCGACGTTTGACCAACGCCGCCCAGGACTGATGCGTGCCGTCGTAGTCCGTGCCGAACCATCTGTCGCAGGGCATCAGCTCATTGCCGTAGTTGCAGTTGAAGTGCCGGTGGTGCAGCTGGTGATGAAAGGGAGTCAACCACATGACCGGCTTGCCCTTGACCCTCAGCGAGTCGAATCCGGCATGCCCCGTGGCGGATTGCAAGGCGTTGAATTGATTATGGAAAAGGATATGGATGGGGTGGGAGGCGACGACCAGATGGATCAGGACGCTGCTCAGAAACACCAGATGCTCGATCGGATGCATGGAAAACCCCGACCAGGGCCCGGTCGATTCGTTGCGGTGGTGCACGGCATGGGCCAGCTTGTAGAGCGGCTTCCAATGCAACAGGCGGTGAACGAAATAGAAGTGCACAGACGACCAGAAGGGAATCGCCAAGAACGTGAGCCCGAACCAGACCGGATGCTGCGTCCAATCCAGATACACCGGCAGCAGGCCGTTGGCATAGGCCCAGAGGAAACCAACCTCGTAGGCGGTCCACAGCGTGACTCCGCTGGCGCAACTCCAGAACATGTTGTCCCAGACCTGATTTCCGGCGAAGAACGTCCGGCCGCTCGCCGTGGGCTCCCGCGGGTTCATCTTTCCGTCCGAACCCTGACGCTTGAAGGTATAGAGGTAGAGATGCAGGCCGCCCGCCACCAGGACCATGAGGCCGAGGTTGCGCAAGTAGACTTGCGAGATCCAATCGAGCCGGAACTCGGCGCAGCGTTCCAAGGCAGGTTGCAAATAGACCCAGCTGACGACCGCCAGCGCGCCGAAGGGCACCAGCATCCCCCACAGGAAGCCTCGCGAGAGCAAGAACCTCAACGCCTCTAGAGGCTGCGGCGGCCAGATAAAGACGGGCACGCCCTTGAGGGGTAGTGGCGGATGCCACAGCCAGAATATTCCGCGTGGCGCGCGGCGGGTCGAGTCGACGGTTTCGGCGTCTGTCATCGCGAACCTCCAATGCCTGGATAACAAGGTAGCCTTTCGTCAAGCAACTGGCTCCAGATCACGAGATCTCCTTGAGCCGGCGCTTGAATTGGCCCGATAATAGGGTGATAGTCGCAAGTTCAGAAGCGATATTTTCGCCTCCAGGTATTTGTTGAACAGATACCTTGTGGTTCGGGGTGGTGACCGCCCCCTGCTATTCCGTCAATCTGAGACCCGATAAGACCTTTGGCCTGGAGCGTGAGTAACATGGCAAATCTTCGTCAACGGTTACCGCACCTGAACACACTGGTTGTCTTCGACGCCGCCTATCGACTGAACAGTTTCTCCCGTGCGGCCAGTGAGCTCGCACTCTCGCAGAGCAGCGTCAGCCGTGTGATCAGACAGCTGGAGGAAACGCTCGGCGTCAGGCTGTTCGATCGCGGGCGCTACGATGTTGCTGCGACGGAGGCTGGCCATGAATTGGCCACGACGGTTTGCCGTGCCCTCAGAGATATCGCCCAGACGACGGACCGGCTGCGGATCAAAAACGATGACACGGAAGCTCTCACAATCTACACGGATTTGAGCCTGGCGAGCAGCTTGCTTGCACCCTGCATTGGCGAGTTTCAACGCCAAAATCCGAGCCTGCGTTTGCGGATCATCGCTTCCCCGGAACCCATAGAGCATACGGTCGAGGCCTTCGACATCGGGCTGCAGGAAGGGCGTTGGGGCGACGATCAATTCCACATCGAGGCAATTGCCGACGACGCCATCTTTCCGGTCTGCGCCCCGTCCATCTTGGCAGGCCTGTCGGCGGCAAGCGACCCCGACGAAATCGCCAGACAGCCTCTCCTCAATCTGCAACAAGAAGGACGCAATTGGCCCGATTGGTCCAGTTTCCTCAGGGCGTTCGGCGTGGCTGTGCCACACAAGACGACCATCACGGTGATCAACACCTATGCCCTCTATCTGGACCTGGCGGAACTCGGCGAGGGCATCGCCTTAGGCTGGGCGCGTTCCGTTCAAGACCATCTCAATTCAGGACGTCTGGTACGCATACCCGGGCTCACCCTCCCTCTTCCCGATTTCATCAACGTCTATCGACCCAAACACCGGCCGACCAAACCAATTGTTCAGGACTTCCTTCGCATGCTCAAGCGCAGGGTCCCGCCGGTCGATCTTTAAGAATTGCAATCGGCGTAGGCTCGTGCTCCCGACGTCCCCCCTCGCGATTGTAGCGTCCAAAACCTCAATCTCGCGATGACGAGTGATCTCGTCGAGGGCGAGGTATTTGAGGTGCGATTCAGCGTATTGCTTGAGCAGCCGGCGCATCTCCGTCCAGCATCGTTCGTTATAATGTTCGCGACTAAGCAAGAAGCGGCATGACGGGTCGTCCGGAAAATCAAAGGACGGCTTATGGCTATACCCGGAAGTTATCCGAGATACCCAATAATGACCGCTGATGGGTGAAAACCAGACGTTTCCTAGGAATCCTTCTGCATAGGAGTTTAGAGCAGAACATCTGTCGAGGCGTCTAACTTTTCCGCCAATGACCCATAGCGGGCATTTGCTGACACAAAACTATTTAAATAAATTGCAGCAACGTCAACTCTCTCTAAAATGCTTTCAGGCATCTTCTTGGGAGACACTATGGAGGGCAATTCCAACCAGCGCAGGCTCGCGGCAATTCTCGCGGCTGATGTAGCAGGGTATACCCAACTGGTAGAAGAGGACACCGACGGCACGGTGGCTGCATGGAAAGCTGCGCGTGACGACGTGATCAAGCCCCGCGTTGGTGAAAAATTGGGCCACATCATCAAGTTCACCGGCGATGGTTTCCTGGTTGAGTTTCCCTCGGTGCAAGATGCTGTCGATTGCGCTATTGCTTTGCAGGAAGAACTAGCGTCCAGTTCCCTAGACTTCCGTATGGGCATCAATGTGGGCGACATTACCGATGACGGCGGTGACGTTCACGGCGAGGGGGTCAACATCGCGGCCCGGCTTGAGGCCTTGGCTGACCCCGGTGGTATTTGTATCTCCGGTGACGTTTACAATCAGGTGCGTAATAGGGTTGATGCTGATTTCAAAGATATGGGAGAGCAAGAGGTAAAACACATCTCCCAACCGGTGCGCGTATATGCGATTGGCTCCATGTTGAAGGACATGCTTGAGCCATCGACATCAACGGTTCTTGCTCTACCTGAGAAACCCTCGATTGCGGTGTTACCGTTCGACAACATGAGCAACGATCCCGATCAGGAGTTCTTTGCTGATGGCATTAGCGAAGATGTCATCACCCAGCTTTCAAACTTTGAATCGTTGTTTGTCATCGCACGAAATTCGTCTTTTGCTTTCAAGGGACAATCAATCGACATTAAGGACATCGGCAAGAAGCTTGGCGTGCGCTATGTCGTTGAAGGCAGTGTGCGTAAGGCTGGAAACAGGGTTCGCATAACGGCCCAGCTTATTGATGCGACCACTGATCAGCATGTTTGGGCTGAACGATACGACCGGGACTTAGAAGACATTTTCGTTGTTCAGGATGAAGTTACGATTGCTATTGTCGCGGCGATCGAGCCTCACCTGGCGAGCACGGAACGTCAACGTGCAAAGCTCATACCGCCGGAAAATTTGGGAGCATGGGAGAGTTATCAGCGAGGATTGTGGCATCTTTATCAATATACGGCTGAGGACAGTGACCAGGCCAAAATGTTCTTTCGCCGTGCTATCAGTCTCGATCCGAATTTCTCATCCGCTTATGCGGGGTTGGCCTTCGATCTCTACTATGACAACACTCTGGGCTTTACAAGCGACCGTGAACGCGTCTTGTCAGAAGCATTCGATGCCGGTAAGCAGGCCATACAACTCGACCAGAACAATCCCTACGCTTACGTGGCATTGGGGCGGGTTCTTACAGCACGACAAGAGCACGAAACGGCAATTGCGAATTGTGATCTGGCGCTGACCCTGAACCCAAGTTATGCCAGTGCACATTTTGGACGTGCACACAGCCTTTGGCATTTGGGACGTCCAGAAGAAGCCATTATTTCCCATGATAGAGCCATGCGGTATTCACCCCGTGATCCTCTCATGTGGGCGTTCATGGCCAGTAAAGCCATCGCGTTGATTTTGCTCAGTCGTTATGAGGAAGCACTTGAGTGGACAAGGAAAGGACAGCAGCAACCACAAAATGCCATATGGACATATATGCCGGAAGTCAGTGCTCTCGCTTTACTTGGGCGAATCGATGAAGCCAAAATTGCCTTGGAACGCGTGTACACGATCAAACCTGACGCTGCTATTTCATTTGTGGATCAAGCTTTACCATTCGAGCACGCAAGAGATCGCGAACACTTTGTCAGCGGCCTTATCAAGGCTGGAATGGGTGATTAGGAAAACCATTAATTTCAACCAATGCAATGTCAGACGGATTGATTGACGGCCCTGTCTGGCAGCATCAGGATCTTCCGGTTGTGGCTATCGGCGGGTGTCGTTAACAAGCATCGACAAAGCCTGCTTGGTTGCCAAAAGCAGACCATAGTTTTGGTCACTAAACTCTTCCGTAAATGACCCACAGGGGACATTTCCGAACAAGCATATTCTAGATTTCAAATCCGATAACTGCCACGTCATCCCGACGTTTTTCGTTACCTTGGTGTTCAAGAAGGGCTTGATAAATAGCATCCTTTTGATCTTCCATGGACTTGGCATAGTTTTCCAGCAAAAGGGCGCGAAATCGCTTCTTGCCGAATGCCCGCCGCCGTTCACCACCGACTTGATCAATCAGTCCATCGCTGGTTAGAAAGAATTTCATTCCAGGGATCAGGTCAACAGTCGTTTCCTCATATTCCTGAGC
>JAJFFJ010000147.1 GCA_021776685.1 Alphaproteobacteria bacterium | reverse complement strand
GCTTCCTGCCCCCGGTCGACGAGGATAACGTCGTGGCCATCTTTCAACAGCTGCCAGGCCGTCGACACGCCCACGACACCGGCACCCAGAACAGCCACCCGCATTCACAGCCTCATCAGATATGTCCGCGCCGAATATTTGATTTGCTGCGGCGCAGGATCATTGCCGGCAACCACTATAGCGGTCGAACAGTGGTACCTGGAATTGGTTAGATGCCGACGATGCCGCTGCAACAGTGACGAGGCGAGCATAAATATCATTCGGTTTGTTGATAGCGGCAAGATTGTCGAGCACTGTGATGTGTTGCAGGTCGTCCCGTCGTCTTCAAAGAACGACAATTCGATGTTCCAGCAAACGAGCGCCCGCCTGTTCCTCAGGCTGTCTTGTCCGACTCTGGATTTCCCCCTAGGCTCCGACGGCCCGGGCGAATAAGCCCGGGCTCTGCCATATGAACCACTCAGAGGGTCTTCTGCCTATGTTGACTGTCCCAAACGACGGCCTGTTGGCGATCGTCAAACGGGATTGCCCAACCTGCGAACTGGTGGCGCCGGTTGTGGCGCAACTCGCGGCGGATCAGGGCTTGCAGGTCTGTTCCCAGGACGATCCCGGGTTTCCCGAGGCTGTCGACAAGGTGGGGGACGACCGGGAACTGGACCTCTCTCATCGCCTGAATATTGAAATTGTCCCGACGCTGATTCGCTTCAGTGACGGCCAGGAGGTTGCGCGCACCTTTGGCTGGGACAGGGACGCATGGGGTAATGTCGCCGGCGTCGATAACCTAGGAGCCGATCTGCCGGATCAACGGCCCGGCTGCGGCGGGCTCAATCAGGACCCATCGCGGCTGGCGGAACTCAAAATCCGTCATGGCGAGACCGGTATCCAGGCGCGGCGCGTGGTGATCGGCGAGGAAGAAGACGCAATCGAGGCCTGCTACGACCGCGGTTGGAGCGATGGCTTGCCTGTGGTCCCGCCGACCGAGGCCCGCGTGATGGCGATGCTGGAAGGCACCAGCCGTGCGCCGGAGGAGATTCTGGGGCACATGCCGCCAAATCTCACCCCCTGCACCGTGGAAAAGGTTGCCATCAATGCGGTGATGGCGGGCTGTAAGCCGGAATACATGCCGGTTGTCCTGGCGGCGGTCGATGCCATTCTGGAGCAGGACTTCGGCATGCACGGCGTCCTGGCCAGCACACGGTTTGTCGGGCCGGTCCTGATCGTCAACGGGCCCATCGCCCGGCGCATCGGCATGAATGCCGGCGGTAACGTTTTGGGCCAGGGCAACCGCGCCAACGCAACGATTGGGCGGGCGGTTCAGCTTGCCGTGCGCAATATCGGGGGCGGCAAACCCGGCGGCGTGGATCGCGCCACCCTGGGCAGCCCCGGAAAATACTCATACTGTTTTGCTGAAGACGAGACAGGCTCCGCCTGGACACCCCTGACAATGGACCGGGGCCTGGCGGCAGGGACCGATGCGGTGACCGTCTTCGCCGGATATGGATTGCAAGGTGTTGTCGACGAGCGCGGGCGGACGCCGGAAGACCTGGCAGCGACCTTCGCGACAAGTCTGCGGGCGATCGACAATATCAACAAGTTTCCGTCTCCTGACGCCGTCCTCGTGGTTTGCCCGGAACACGAACGCACCTTCGTCGAGGGCGGTTGGGACAAGGCCCGCCTGCATCTGGAACTGCTCGAGCGCCTGACCGTGCCCGCAGATGATGTGATGCCCGGGCAACACGGCATTCAGGAAGGTGCTGACCCCGCCCTCAAGGGACAGATGGTGGCCAAGCTGCCGCCAGAAGGACTTTTAATCGTGCGCGCCGGGGGCGGTGCCGGTAAGTTCTCCGGCATCATTGCCGGCTTCACCGTCAGCAGCCCGAACAGCAGCCGCCCGGTCACCAAGGAGGTGAGATCATGACCACCGACAGCATCCTTCTGGATCCGACAGCCGAGACCGAGGCCGCTGTGCGGGCCCGGTTACCGCGACCTGCAAGTCTCGACGGGCTTACGGTGGGACTCCTCGATATTTCCAAGCCGCGGGGCGATGTATTTCTCGATCAGGTCGAAAAGCGTATGACCGAGCGGGGCATCGCGGTGCGGCGCTACCGCAAGCCGACGGTAATCAGGCCGGCGCCGGTGGAGATCCAGCAGGCAGTCGCGACCGAATGCGATATCATGTTCGAAGGCCTTGCGGATTGAGGCAGCTGCACGTCGTGCTGTACGCATGACCTCCTCAATATAGAGACCCGCGGAATTCCGTCCGTCGGCGTAGCCACAACCGAATTCGTCCAGGCGGCGGCGGTGCAAGCAGATGCGCTCGGATATGACCCGGCTTATGTGTGGGTGCCGCATCCCATCCAGGACCGGACCGACGCGGAAATGCAGGCGCTTGCTGATGCCCATTTCGATGAAATCATCGCGGCGTTGACCGATCAGGCTTAGCGGGCCTGACACCAGAACCTGCCTTCGCGGCAAGATTTCTACGACGCTTTGCGTGCTTCCATTACAGCCGTCACCAGATCGTCCGGCACGTCGGGTAGGGACGCGGCCTCATCGGTGGCCAGGGCCTTTTTGGTGAGCTCGAGCGACGCGATGTAGGCGGCAAGATACTCGCGGCACTCTTTGCAAAGCCGGATATGCCAATCGAAAACCCGGCGTTTGGAGCGGGGCAGTTCGTCATCGAGATAGGCGAGGATGAAGTCTTCGAATTCGTTGCAGGTGATCATGCCTGGCAACGAGAACATCCGGCCGTGCAACCGGCGCCTTAATGAATTGGACCGCGTCATTGGGAAATCTCCCCTGCAAGTACCGGATCCAGCAGCTTTTTCAGGGCCGCGCGCGCGCGGTGGAGCCTGACCTTCACATTGCTCTCGCTCAGTTCCAGCAGGTGTGCCACCTGGCTGGTTGAGTATTCCTCGATGTCCCGAAGCAACAGCACCAACCGGTAGGCATCCGGCAGCTTGTCGATTGCTGTCATCACTGCCTGCGAGATCTGTGCCGATGCGAGCAGGGATTCCGGCGTATCCTTTACCAGCCAAGTCTCGTCTAACCGGCACCCGTTGCCGTCAAATGAGGGCAGAAGAGGCTCAATTGATGTCTCGCGCAGGCGTTCCTGTTTGCGGAGGACCATCAGCGCCTGGTTTACGACGATACGGCGCATCCAGGTGCGCAAACTGGATTCGCCGCGGAAAGAATCGAGGCTTCTGAATATCTTGACGAAGGCGGCCTGAACGCTGTCTTCAGCGGCGGATCGTTCCTTCAGGATTCGCTCCGCCGTGTGGACCATCCAGCGAATGTTTTCGCGGACGAACGTCTCGGCCGACGCGTCGTCGCCCTTCTGAAGCGCCGAGGCGGTATCCAGATCCGACGCGTGGTCAGCGATGTTGTCGTCCTGTAGGGACATTGGCCCCGGCTCAAAGGTTCAGGGATTACATTGGCCGCTTCTGTGATCGATACGGGCCAACGATGCAAGCCCGGTTGCCAGGCCGCAGACGGAGGCGCGTTTTCAGTGTAACCATTATCCCGTTTGCAGCATCTATTGAAAGCACCCAGGTGTGATCACATTGGATACCCCGCAATGACAACCGGACTTTTGCTGATCGCGGCGCTCACCGCGATCTACACCATGTTCGCAAAGAGGATGGAAAAGACGATTGTCACGGCGCCGATGATTTTCATTGCGCTGGGGGTTGGTCTGTCGACGCTCGGCATTTTCCCCGCCGATGAGGCGGAAGCGGCACTTCACCTAGTGGCCGAGATCGCCCTCGTGGTGCTGTTGTTTCTGGACGCGGCGCAAACTGATCTGGGCGCATTGCGCCGGCGCCATGTGTGGCCGGTTCGTATGCTGCTGATTGGGCTGCCGTTGTCGATGGCGCTCGGTACCGTTGTGGCGGCGCTGATGTTGCCTGCGTGGCCGCTGGTTGCCGCCGCCCTGGTCGCCGCAATTCTGGCGCCCACAGATGCTGCCCTTGGCCAGGCAGTGGTGACAAATCCGGTTGTGCCTGAACGCGCCCGCCGGGCACTGACGGTGGAAAGCGGCCTCAATGACGGATTGGCCCTGCCGGCGGTGCTCCTGTTCGCGAGCCTTGCTGCAGAAACCATGGGCACAGACAAGACGGACTGGGTCCTATTCGGCGCCAAACAATTGATCCTCGGGCCGCTGGCGGGAATTTTCGTCGGCATCATCGGCGGCAAACTTCTGATTTTCGCCAAGGACCATAAGCTCACGTCAGAAACCTATGAGGGCGTCGGCGCCCTTGCGCTCGCTGCATGCGCCTATCTGGCCGCCGATGCGATTGGTGGCAATGGCTTCATCTCCGCCTTTGTCGGCGGTCTCTGTTTCGGCAATGTGATCAAGGGACGCTGCAAGTTTGTTTATGAGTTCACGGAGGGTGAGGGGCAGATCCTTGCATGGGCGGCCTTCCTGTTGCTTGGACTTGCACTTGTGCCGGAAGCGGTAAGCCATCTCACGCCGGTCAGCCTCGGGATCATCCTCATTAGTCTGTTCCTGGTCCGGCCAATTGCCATATGGATTTCACTGATCGGGACGGACTCGGCGCTCCTGACGCGGCTGTTCTTCGGCTGGTTTGGGCCGCGCGGGCTGGCAACGGCGCTGTTTGCGCTGCTCGTCCTGCCGCAGCTTGGCCATGAACTGGCGGAACCGATACTGGCGCTCGCGATTAACACAGTGTGGATCAGCGCGCTGCTGCACGGGCTCAGCGCCGTGCCGGCCGCCAACTGGTATGCCGCGAAGGTGAAGGCCATGGGCGACTGCCCGGAGGCCGCGCCGATAACCGAATCTGCAAAACCGCTCGTCACACGACATCACGCCGTTCCAGAGACAGGGAGTTCCGAGGGAAAATGAACAAGGTATCAATCGCGAAATTCGACGAACTGGCGGATAGAACGCCCGCTTATGCCCTGGTCGGCGAGGTGGATCTGGTGGTTGTCCGCATGGACGACGACGCTGCGGTCTTCTACGGGCGTTGCCTCCATCGTGGCGCCCTGATGGCGGATGGATTTGTCCGCGGCGACAATCTGGTTTGCGGTGTCCATGACTGGGACTACCGGCTGGATACGGGCGTCTCTGAATACGCCAACTCGGAGGTGCTGCAGAAATTCACTGTCTGGGTGGAGGAAGGCGACGTCCTGGTCGATGAAGACGAGATTGCGGATTGGGCAAAGACCAACCCGCAGCCCTTCAACCGCGATGTTTACCTGGGCGTCTATGCAGACACCAGCCATGGCACCGTGGAGGAGCCTTATAACGGGCTGATCCAGGGGTATGCGCGCGATGGGTTGTCGAAGACCGGCCATCACGGCCTTGTCACCGCCATGGGCGTGTCGCGGGACCAGTTGCCTGACTGGGATAATCTCCAACTGCTGACGGCCCAGCTGCATCGGCCGCCGCTGCTGGATGACGATCCTGTGGGCACAGAGGTGGTCATCGGGCCAAATGCACAAAAACCGTTGCGGCTGGAAATTCCGCTCTTCGTTTCCGACATGAGTTTCGGTGCGCTCTCAGAGCCTGCGAAAGTGGCGCTTGCGCTTGGCGCAGAGATGGCAGGCACCGGGATCTGCTCTGGTGAGGGCGGCATGCTGCCGGAAGAGCAGGCGGAAAATTCGCGCTACTTTTATGAGCTGGCATCCGGCCGTTTTGGGTTCGACTGGGCGAAACTCGACAAGGTCCAGGCCTTTCACTTCAAGGGCGGCCAGGGCGCAAAGACCGGCACTGGCGGCCACCTTCCGGGGCCAAAGGTCCAAGGCAAGATCGCGGCCGTGCGGGGTCTCAAGGAAGGCGAGCCTGCGATTTCGCCGTCGCGCTTCCCGGACTGGACAGAGGTCAGTCAGATTAGGGAGTTCGCCAATGAAGTCCGCGACCGCACCGGCGGTATCCCGATCGGCTACAAGCTTTCCGCCCAGCATATCGAGAAGGACATCGACGCCGCGCTGGAAGTCGGCGTCGACTATGTCATCCTCGACGGCCGCGGCGGGGGTACAGGTGCGGCGCCGGTGATCTTCCGGGACAATATCTCGGTGCCGACGATCCCGGCGCTTGCCCGCGCCCGGCAACATCTGACACGGGTCAACCGCCAGGACGTGACCCTGGTCATCACCGGCGGCCTGCGAAAGCCCGCTGACTTCATCAAGGCATTGGCCCTGGGGGCGGACGCCATCGCGGTATCCAATGCTGCGATGCAGGCGATCGGCTGCATTGCCATGCGGGCCTGCCATACCAACAATTGTCCCGTCGGTATCGCGACCCAGAAGCCCCATCTGACCAGCCGGCTGGTTGTCGAAAGCTCGGCGGCGCAGTTGAAGAATTTCTTCAATGCCTCGGTCGAACTCATGCAGGTCATGGCCCGGGCTTGCGGTCACGACCATCTCTCCAAGTTCACGCTCGATGACCTCACCACCTGGCAGAAGGACATGGCCGACCTGTCCGGTGTCGCCTATGGCGGTGTTGCCTGAAGACCAGCAATCAAGGAATAGACATGACTGCGAATAATCTTGAGTGGATCAGTGTTGGCCCCGCCGACGATCTGCCTGAAGGCCGGGTGAAGACCGTCACGGCGCGGACGGTCTCGATCTGCCTGTCCCATTTTGACGGCCAATGGGCGGCAATGGACAATCATTGCCCGCACCAGGGTGGCCCATTGGGGGAGGGATCGATTGAAACCGGCAATGACGGTCAGTGCTGGATCCGCTGCCCGTGGCATGGCTGGGACTTCGATCCCCTAACCGGTAAGCCCCCGGGCGGCCACGATGATAGCGGTCAGACTCTCTATCCAGTCGAGGTGCGGGACGGCGAGATTTTCGTCGGTCTGGAAGCTGAGCCGCCACATGTGCGCACGACCACGGACTGCATGGCGGAGACGATGGTCAATTGGGGCGTAAAACGCGTCTTTGGCATCGTCGGCCATTCAAATCTCGGACTGTCGGATGCGATTCGCATGCGGGTTGCCGATGGGGATCTCAAATATATTGGCGTCCGTCATGAAGGGGCCGCCGCCTTTGCCGCCTCTGCCTATGGCAAGCTGACCGGGAAACCTGCCGCCTGCCTCACCATCGCCGGTCCCGGCGCAACGAACCTGTTGACGGGCCTGTGGGATGCAAAAGTCGACCGCGCGCCCGTTCTGGCGCTGACCGGTCAGGTGCAGACCCAGGTGTTCGGTCCCGGCGCCTTTCAGGACATCGATCTTCGTTCAGCCTTCGACGCCGTGACGCGTTTTTCCCAGCCTGTGCTGGGCACATCCAAGCATGCTGAGCTCATGTCGCTGGCGTGCAAGACGGCAATTGTCGAACGGGACGTATCCCACCTGATTTTTCCCGACGATATCCAGACCCAGCCGAGCGACGAGCCGGCGGGGAAACCGGACGGGCGGGTGGCCAGGGCCGATGTGGTTCCGTCCCAGACCGATCTTGATGAGGCAACCAAGCTGATTGCCGCTGCCAAGCGTCCGATCATTGTCGTAGGTCATGGCGCCATTGGTGCGCGGGATCAGATTATTGCACTGGCGGAAAAGCTCGGTACGCCGGTCTTGACCACCTTCAAGGCGAAAGGCCTGATCCCGGACGCCCATCCCAACGCCGCCGGCGTGCTCGGCCGTTCCGGGACGCCGATTGCCAGCTGGTTCATGAACGAAGCAGACCTGATCATCGCGCTCGGCACGTCATTTTCCAACCACACGGGCATTGAGCGTTCCAAGCCGATCATCCAGGTCGATTTCGAGCGGATGCAATTGGGCAAGTTTCACCCGGTGACCTTGCCAGTTTGGGGCGAAGTGGGCGCGTTTTGCGCGGCGGTCCAAGGCTCGCTCCCTTCAGGGGCAGCTGATGGCGACCAAGTGAGAGAACTTGCCGAGCGTTGGCAGATATGGCGTGCGGAGAAGACCGCGCGCCTGGATGAGGAACGTGGTCAGGGCGTCCATTCCGCCGCCGTCTTCCAGTCCTTGTCCGAGCTGTGCCCCGCGGATGCTGTGATTGCCGTCGATGTGGGCAACAACACCTATTCCTTCGGCCGCTATTTCGAAACCAGGGGCCAGCGGGTGCTGATGTCCGGTTATCTGGGGTCCATTGGCTTCGCCTTTCCGGCGGCGATGGGCGCCTGGTCGGCGACGCAGGATCTTGAGGAATTTAGGGGCCGGAAGGTTGTGTCGGTCTCCGGTGATGGCGGTTTTGGCCAGTATCCGATGGATTTCACAACCGCCGTCAAATACGGCATGGATATCACCCATGTGCTGCTGCACAACGGCGAACTGGGCAAGATTTCCAAGGAACAGCGGGCAGGTGAATGGCCGGTGTGGGAAACCGACCTGCACAATCCGTCCTTCGCCGCCTTCGCCAAGCTTTGTGGCGGCCATGGCAAGACCGTGACCGCGGCGGGCGATCTTGATGCTGCGATCAGCGAAGCCCTCGCCTATGACGGGCCGGCGCTGGTTGAAATCATGACCGATGCCGAACTGGTCTGAACCTGCAACGCACTCTGCCAAATATCGAGGATTTGTGATGATTGACCAAAACGATGTCCGGAGCGTTGCCCCGGCCCAACTGGCTGAAGTCAGGAGCCTGGCCCACCGGGCGGCGCAGCATGTGACGCGCGCTGCGCGTGCCAACCTGACAGCCGCGCCCGATGACAGCCATTCGAACCTCGCCTGGGTGGAAGACAGAGGCGCCCTGGTTTCCCAGGCGCTGACTACGCCTCAGGGCGCAGTTCGGGTCGCCCTTTCGATCAGCGAGTTCGAGCTGATCGTGCTGCGTGGTGGCGGGGAGGAGGCGCGCTGCCGTCTGGAGGGGATGCAGGACCAGGACGTTGGCGTCTGGCTGGACGGGCAGTTGGTGGCGGATGGGCTGCAACCGGCGAGTCCGGTGTCGTTGCCCTACGATCTTCCGGCGGATGTGGCGCAGATTGACGCCTATGCGCTGGACGGGCTGGGGGACCGCATCTCTGCCCTGGCCGCGTGGTACAGCCTCGCTGCAGACACGTTTTCAGCCTTTGCCGCTGGCTGTCGGGACATCACGCCCGGTCCCAGCCCGGTACGTTGCTGGCCGCATCATTTCGATATCGCCACCTATCTTTCGCTCGAAGAAGGGGACTTCGAAACCGCGAAGGGAATCGGCATCGGCCTGTCGCCTGGCGACGAGAGCTATGGCGAGCCCTATGTCTACGTCAATCCATGGCCACACATGGACGCGGGGGCACTGCCTTCAGCACCGGCGCCGGGTCACTGGCACGTGGAGGGGTTTGTTGGCGCAATCGCCACGGCCACAGAGATCCTGACCTTGTCGGATATTCCCGGCGGCCTGTCGCAGTACGTTGAAGAGGCGGTCTCGATAGGTCGGACTTCACTGGGCGCCTGAGTTGCCGGGCACGGCGTTGGCTCGGCATTATAGTCAGTAGAAAATCTTCGAGTTTCACATTTACTATCAGGCATAAGTCACTGATTTTGCGGAATTCAAATCCGACGCAATAGCCTAATCTTCAATTGCCGCCAGCAATACCTCGCCCGCGTGGACACAACCATTGGCCGGAGCATCGAGGTGCGTGACGGCGCGCATCAGGCGCGGGCCGAGGGCGCCGATGAGCACGCCCTGGGCGCGGGCGGCGTCGATGATCGCGTCGGTGGGTGGTGCCGCGTCGGTCAGGCGAAAGACAACCATGTTGGACTGCACGCTGGTGAGGTCGAGGATCACCTTGTCCGATTGGGCAAGGGTCTCGCCCAATGTACGGGCGTTGGCATGGTCCTCCGGCAGACGGTCGAGATTGTGGTCCAGCCCGTAGAGAGCGGCGGCGGCCAAAATACCGATCTGACGCATGGCGCCGCCCAGAATGCGGCGATAGCGGTCCGCCTGCTCGACCAACTCCCGCGGTCCGGCCATCATTGAGCCGCCCGGCGCGCCCAGTCCTTTTGAGAAGGCAACGGTCACAAGGTCAAATGGCGCTGCCATCTCCGCCAGGTCCATGCCCGTGGCGGCTGAGGCGTTCCACAAACGCGCGCCGTCCAGGAACGTGTTCATGCCGTGGTCGCGAGCGGTCGCGCAGATTTCCTCGATCTCAGCCTGGGGCAGGACGATGCCGCCCATGCGGTTGTGGGTATTCTCCACCTCCACCAGGGTGGTCCGCGGGAAAACCGGCAGATTGGACGGCTTGATGGCGGCCACCATCTCCGCCGCCGTGAAGCGGCCACGATCGCCCACTTCGACCATCTGAACACCGGCGTTGAGCGCGGAGCCGCCGGCTTCATGCCAGGCGGCGTGGGCTTCACGGCTGATGATCGCCTCATCGCCGGGCCGGGTCAGGGTCATCAGGGCCGCCTGATTTGACTGGGTGCCCGAGTTGAACCAGACGGCCGCCTCCTTGCCCAACATCTCAGCGACCCGGTCCTGCAGACGGTTGACCGTCGGGTCCTCGCCATATTGGGAATCGCCGACCTCTGCATTGGCCATGGCCTGACGCATGGCGGGGGACGGACGCGTGACGGTATCCGAGCGCAGGTCGACGACGGAGTGATCAGTCATAGGGCCGGGGCTTTCGTTTCCGCGATCAGATGCCCAGCAGCTTACGGGCGTTGTCTTTCATGATCTTCGGCCGGACTTCCGGCTTGATATCCAGCTTCTCGAAGTCGGCAATCCAGCGGTCAGGCGTAATCGCCGGCCAGTCGGAACCAAACAGGACTTTGTCCTGCAGCAGCGAGTTGGCGTAGCGCACCAAAATCGGCGGGAAATATTTCGGCGACCAGCCCGACAGGTCGATATAGACGTTGGGCTTGTGCTGGGCGACGGACAGCGCCTCTTCCTGCCAGGGGAAGGACGGATGGGCGAGGACGATCTTCATATCTGGGAAGTCGACCGCCACATCATCCAGATGCATCGGGTTGGAGTATTTCAAGCGCATGCCCAGGCCGCCCGGCATGCCGGAGCCAACGCCCGTCTGACCGGTGTGGAAGAGGGCAGGGACGCCGGCTTCCTGAATCGCCTCATACAGCACATAGGCGCTGCGGTCGTTGGGGTAGAAGCCCTGCATGGAGGGGTGAAACTTGAACCCCTTGATGCCGTGATTTTCGACCAGCTTCCGCGCTTCCCGCGCGCCGGTCTTGCCCTTCGCGGGGTCGATGCTGCCGAAGGGGATCAGGATATCGTCGTTCTCAGCCACCAGATCCGCGATCTGGTAATTGTCGTAGCGGCGAAAGCCGGTATAGGCCTCGCAATCGACCGCAAAGATTACTGCGCCGATGTTGCGTTCGCGAAAGTGCTGGGCGGTCTCCGGAATCGTCGGCGGATGCGAATAATCCATCTTGAAGTATTTCGACATGCCGCTTTGGAATTCTTCATAGCCGTCGTTATCGTGGGCATGGGTGCCACACGGCTCTTCCGCATGGGTATGGATATCGATGGCGATGACTTTGTCCGGATCAAACACTGGCATTCTCCCCCTCTGGTTTGATCCATACTATGACGATCAACGCTCGCGATTGCAGGAAAATTGCGCCCCGCGCGCTGAGGCATGGCTAGGTTGCAACCAATGCTTGGCGGTGTGCCGGCTGGCGGGTCTATGACTGCAAATCTGAATTCTTGAGTCTGAGAGGGGAGATGAGATGCTGAAGACCGGAGAAGATCATCTGCGCGGGCTGCGACGCACTGGTGCTGGCCTGAACGATGGTGACCCTTGGCTGAGCTGATCCTGCACCATTACGACTTCTCCAACTTCTCCGAGAAGGTGCGGCTGATCTTTGGGCTCAAGGGGCTGGATTGGCGCTCGGTTGACGTGCCATCGACGGCACCCAAGCCGAACTTCACGCCGCTGACGGGCGGCCACCGCCGCGCACCGGCGTTGCAGATCGGGGCGGACGTTTATGCGGATTCCGCGATTATTGCGGATGAACTGGAGCGGCGATATCCAGAGCCGACGCTATATCCGGGAGACAATCCAGCACAAACCGCGGCGCTGACGGCGGCGCTCGCCGCCTGGGCGGAGCGGGATCTCCTCTGGCCGCTGGCGCGATATATCACCGGCCTGCATGCAGACCGGTTCCCGGAAAGTTTTCATTACGACCGCGCGACCCTGCATGGCAAACCCAAACCGACCGTCGAGCAGGTGCAGGCCAGCGCCGAGCGAAATCTGGCCCAGGCCCGACCACAGATAGCGCGGGTGCATGATCTGGCGGCCGCGGCCGCGCCATATCTGTTCGGCGAAACGCCAGGCTTGGCCGATATCGTTGTCTACCACCCGCTCTGGCTGCTGGAGACCCTCGGTGGCCCAAGCGAGATGATCGACGCTGCGCCCGCGACCCGCGCATGGATGAGTCGTGTGGCGGCGCTGGGGCATGGCGCGCCGGTCGGGATGTCCGCCTCTGAAGCGCTAGACGTCGCGCGGGGTAGCGAGCCGGAAGAAATCGCGCCTGATCCGGCCTATCGGTCGCCGGAAAGTGTTGGGCCGGGGGAACAGATCAGCGTGAGTCCGCTGGAGGAAAAATCAGCTGCCACCGGAACACTGCTGGCGATCGATGATAAGCGCATCGTCCTCCGCGCAAACCATGAGCGGGTGGGGGAGGTGAATGTGCATTTTCCGCGCGCCGGCTACCGGCTGCGGCAGGTCGAAGACTAGCCGATCCCCACCAGCGCCCGCACTCTTGCAGGGTCAAGCGTCTCGCCGGCGTAGATTTCGCCGTCAACTTCGAGCGCCGGGGTGGAGCGGATGCCTTTGGCTTCCAGCCGGTCGGCGGCGTTTTCATCCATCATCAGGTCGCGGACGGTGAAGGCGATGTCGTTATCTTTCAGGAACCGTTTGAGCTGTTCGCAAGGCGCGCAGAAGGGCGTCGAATAGACGGTCACATCCGGCTTGGTTGGCGGTGCGTTAGCTTCGGTCATCAGACTTTGCCTTCCTCGCGCAGACGGCGATATTCCTCCTTACGGGCCAGCCATTCGGCTTCAGCATCACCCCGCAGGAAGGGCTGTCCTTCGGTAAAGATCGTCTCTTTCCACTTCTGCCCCTCGGACCAGCGATAGCCGGCCTCCACCGTAGTGCCAGGCACCGTAGCGGTTTCAAACAGTGCCAGCGCCTGCTCGAAGATGTCCCGCTGCTGGTCCACATTCCAGGGCTCGCCCCCCGGGTTGCCCAACGGAAAGTCCACGAACAGAAAGCGGGGTACATTGGCGCTTTCGACGATGTCCCGCGCCGTGCCGATAACCACAGTGGGCATGCCGTTCTCTTCCAGATATCGCGCAATCAGACTCACGGTCTGATGGCAAACGGGTCAGACAGGCACCAGAATGACGGCATCGACTCCGTCGTTGCGGGCATATTCCAACGCCTTGGGGCCTTCTTCTTCCAGTACCTTGCGGACGGAATAGTTGTTGTAGGCGCCATACAGGCGGTCGGGCATGCTGCCGATCCGTCCGGAGGCCACCGCCTCACGCATCCGGTCAACCGGGAAGTAGCTGTTTACATCGTCCAGATGGGTGGCCGCCCAGTCAAAGGCGGCAGTGCGGCTGTAGAACGCTTCTGTTGGCGTGTCTGCCGGAATTGAATAGACGCCGCGAAAACCTTCCTCGACGATCGGATTGTCTTCCGTGTCTTCGTCGTAATGGATGGCCAGCTCGCTGGTGGTCAGCAGGGCCACATGACTCTCGGCCAGCGGCTTGGTCACCGGTGTCCAGGGCGCAGTGTCATTCTGCGCCCAGGCATAGGGCTTCTCGTAGCCCTGCGCGATGTAGTAGGCGGAGGTCTTGTCGATATAGCGAACGTGGTCCATGGCCGTTCCCCAAGGTCAGGTTCGATGAATAGAAAATAGCGCGTTCCCAGGCTGGGGAAAAGGACTCTCGCGCCGCGACAAGGCTGCCATGCAGCGGTAAACTCGCCACATGAACACACAAGCTCCTTTCGTCGGCCGGCCCCTGCCGCGGGTAGAAGACCCGGCCTTTCTCACCGGGCAGGCCCGGTTCACCGCCGATATCGACGTGTCCGGCCAGCTTCACGCCGCGGTTGTCCGTAGTCCCCACGCCCATGCGGAGATTGGCGGCATCGATACTGCGGCGGCGCGGGCCGTACTGGGCGTGCTGGCCGTCTACACCGCGGCGGACCTGCGTGCCGGCGGCGTGGGGGAGTTGCCGTCCAATTCGGCGGCCAGCCCAATGCCCCCCAGCAACAGCGCCGCGCCGGTGGCGGAGGCGCCGCAATATCCGCTGGCGGAAGACCGTGTGCGCTATGCCGGCGAGGCGGTGGCCTTTGTGGTGGCGGAGACCGCTGCCGCGGCGCGTGATGCCGTCGAACTGGTTGAGGTGGACTATGAACCCCTCGACGCCGTCACCAGGTCCGATACCGCGCTGGCAGAAGACGCGCCCCGCCTGTGGCCGGACCTGCCGGACAACCGCTCCTTCACCTGGGACGCGGGCGATGTGGCCGCGACCACGGCTGCTTTCGACAGCGCGGCCCATGTGGTGGAGCTGGATCTGGAATTTCCACGCGAGACCATCGCCTTCATGGAGCCGCGCGGCATAATCGCAGAATTTGCTGGCGGCCGCTTCACCCTGCAGATGGGCTGTCAGTCTGGCCATGCGCTCAAGCCGCTTCTCGCCGAGGTCATTGGCGTTGAGGCGGACGCCGTTCGGGTGATCGTGCCGGAGACCGGCGGTGGGTTTGGCGCCCGCAACGTGGCCTATCCGGAATTCATCCTGGCCATGTTCGCCGCCCGGGCGCTGGACCGTCCGGTCAAATGGATCGCAGAGCGAACAGAGGCCTTCCTCACCGATACCCAGGCGCGGAGCCAGGCGCTCACCGCCCGGATGGCGCTGGATGCCGACGGTATTGTTACTGCCGTTGATGTTTTCGCCAGCTGGTGGCATGGCGGCTATCTGGTCAGCCGCTCTCCCTTGATCATCGTGCAGTGGATGTCGCCGATGATCTGCGGGCCCTATCGTATTCCTGCACATCATTTCACCATCGAGGGCGTCTTCACCAACACCGCGCCCATCGCGGCCTTCCGCGGTATCGCCCGGGCGGAGGTGACGCTCTGCCTGGAGCGATTGATGGACCTGGCTGCGCGGGAAACAGGCATCGACCGGGTGGACCTCCGCCGCCGGAACCTGATCCCGCAAGACCAGATGCCCTGGACCGCACCCACGGGCGCTGTCTATCAGGCGCAGGATTTCACCGGCAGCCTGGACGCTGGGCTGGCCGCACTGGACTGGGACGGCTTCGACGCGCGCCAGGCAGCCTCTGCCGGGGCAGGACTGCGCCGGGGCCGGGCGGTTACCACCTATATCGAGAACGCCGGCGGCGCGCTGACCG
>JAJFFJ010000146.1 GCA_021776685.1 Alphaproteobacteria bacterium | reverse complement strand
CAGCGGGTCGAGCACTTCGTTGAACACGAGCACGCCCAGAAGGGAGCCCCAGATCAGCGATGTGTAGTCCAGCGGCGCCAGCAGCGACGCGGGCGCCAGCGTGAGCGCCTTGATGAGCATGAAATGGCCAACGGTGGCGATGAAGCCGAGCGAGACCAGCGCGCCGACATCCACCCATGACGGCGTCTGCCAGACAAAGGGGGCCGCGAAGCTCATGGCGATCCCTCCCACCATGGAGGTGTAGACCAGGGTCGTTGAGGGAGGGTCTGCCACTGACAGGTGACGCGTGGCCAGCTGCTGCCCGCCGTAACAAAGCGCGGCGCCCAGCACCAGCAGGGACGCCCACGCAAATGTTTCAGTGCCGGGGCGGACAATCAGCAACATGCCGATCAGGCCGACAATCACCGCCGCCCAGCGGCGCGGCCCGACCTTTTCCCCCAGGATTGGCCCGGCCATGGCCACCACAAATAACGGGGCGACGAAGATCAGCGCAATCGCAGCGGACAAGGGCATCAGCGATATGCCGTAGAAAAACAGCAAGGTCGCGAACAGCATCAGCACCGAACGCAGCAGCTGGATCCGCAGGTGATTGGTGCGCATCCGCCGGAAAAAACCAGGGCCAAACAGCGCCAGCAGGATAATGAACTGCGAGGCATAGCGCGCCCAGGTGATGAAGAAAGGGTCCAGCCGCTCGGACAGCCATTTCGCCAGGGTATCCATGATCACCAGCACAAGCATGGACAGGCTGAACAGAAGTACCGCCCAGGTCAGGTCACCCGGTGCGGGGCCGGCAGCGCCAGGTGATTGGGGGAGCGGGCCGTCGGCATCGGGCATGTTCGGCAGGTTCCGGGGGGCGGGCGTCTTCGCGCCGGATGAAAGGGAGATATCGCCGATAGTGCGCTCGCAGGCGGGCCGATGTCTAACGGAACTTACCGGCACCAACGCGCCGCAGCGCCTGCGTCACCACCGCGATTGAGCGGCGGGGCCGGCACAGATACAACCCGCCTACCACTCCCCCATTTTAGCGACAGAGTCCCGAATGGCATCCTACCAATACGTCTATGTGATGAAGGGCCTGAACAAGACCTGGCCCGGCGGCAAGCAGGTGTTGAAAGACATTTGGCTGAGCTTTTTCCCGGGCGCCAAGATCGGTGTGCTGGGTCTGAACGGGGCGGGCAAGTCCTCGCTGCTGAAGGTCATGGCTGGGCTGGACACCGAGTTCATCGGCGAAGCCTGGCCGGCGGATGGCGTCAAGGTTGGTTTCCTGCAGCAGGAGCCGGAACTGGATCCGGCCAAGGACGTGCTCGGCAACGTCATGGACGGTGTCGCCGAGACCCAGGCGCTGATCGAGCGCTTCAACGAAGTCTCGATGAAATTCGGCGAGGAGATGACCGACGACGAGATGAATGATCTCATCGGCGAACAGGCCCGGCTGCAGGAGCAGATCGACGCCGCCGACGCCTGGGATGTGGACCGCAAGGTGGAGATCGCCATGGACGCGCTCCGCTGCCCGCCGGGGGATGCCGATGTGGCGACGCTTTCGGGCGGTGAGCGCCGCCGGGTCGCGCTGGCGCGGCTGCTGCTCTCCAATCCCGATATGCTGCTGCTGGATGAGCCCACCAACCACTTGGACGCTGAATCCGTGGCCTGGCTGGAGCGTTTTCTGGAAGAATTTCCCGGCACCGTGGTGGCCGTGACCCATGACCGCTATTTCCTCGACAATGTGGCCGGCTGGATCCTGGAACTTGACCGGGGCGCGGGCATTCCGTGGGAGGGCAACTATACCTCCTGGCTGGAGCAGAAGGAGAAGCGCCTGGAGCAGGAGGGCAAGACCGAGGCCTCCCGTCAGCGTTCGCTGAAGCAGGAGCTTGAATGGATCCGCCAGTCGCCCCGTGCGCGCCAGGCCAAGAGCAAGGCGCGGGTCAGCGCCTATGAGACCCTGCTGGCCGAAGCGCAAGATAAAGCGCCTGAGCAGGTGCAGATTTACATTCCGCCGGGGCCGCGCCTGGGCGATCTGGTGATCGAGGCGAAGGGGTTGAACAAGGGGTTTGGCCAGGAACTGCTCATCGACGACCTGTCCTTCAAGATGCCGCCGGGCGCTATCGTCGGCGTCATCGGCCCCAACGGCGCGGGCAAGACCACGTTCTTCCGCATGCTGACCGGCCAGGAAGAACCGGATTCGGGAATGCTCCGCCTCGGCGACACCGTGAAGCTTGGCTATGTGGACCAGTCCCGGGAAAGCCTGCGCGCCGACGCCAATGTGTGGGAGGAAATCTCAGGCGGCAACGACATGCTGGAACTGGGCAAGCGTCAGGTGGCGTCCCGCGCCTATGTGAGCAATTTCAACTTCAAGGGCTCCGACCAGCAGAAGAAGGTCGGCCAGCTCTCGGGCGGCGAACGCAACCGGGTGCATCTGGCGAAGATGCTGAAATCCGGCGCCAACCTGCTGCTGCTGGATGAACCCACCAACGATCTCGACGTGGACACCATGCGGGCGCTGGAAGAAGCGCTGCTGGATTTTGCCGGCTCCGCCATCATCATCAGCCACGATCGCTGGTTTCTCGACCGGCTCTGCACCCACATCATGGCCTTCGAGGGCGAATCCAAAGTGGTCTGGTACGAAGGCAACTATGACGATTATGAAGCCGACCGCAAACGCCGGCTGGGTGCGGACGCCGACCGGCCCCATCGCATCAAGTATCGGCGGCTGGACGCCTGACGCCCCTTGGGGTGAAATGGTGACGGTGACAGGGAGCGTGAATTGACCGAAGCCGCAGGCGCCAGCCAGACACACCGCATCGCCCCGGTGCAGATCGAACGGACCGACCGGCCGGACGGCGGGGTGGTGTTGCGCAACGCTGCGCTGCTGCCCGATCCGCTTCCCGACATCCTCGACCGTTTCCGGCAATTCGCGGCGGCCAATGCAAACGCCACGCTGGTGTCCGAACCGGCCGGAGAAGCTGATACCCTCCTGTCCTACGGTGACGCAGACCGGTTGTCCGCCCGGATGGCGGCGGCGCTGATGGCGCGGGGTCTGACGCCGGGCGACCGGGTCGCGGTGCTGGCCGGGGCCTCCAACAACCATGCCGCCCTGAAGATCGCCTGCCTAAAAGCCGGACTGGTGCATGTGCCGCTTTCGCCGCATCTGACCGGCTCTGATTTCGGTCGGCGCAAGCTGGCGGACTTCCTGGCGATTGCCCGGCCGGCGCTCGTGGTCGGTGAGGACGGGATATTGGCGGGAGCCGACCTGGGGAGCGTGGACACCGTAGATTGGGTTGCTCTCGACAGCCATGCGGAAATTGCGGAGTCCGATCACAGGTCCGATCACAGGGCTGATGACCCGGCGGCGATCTATTTTACGTCAGGTTCGACCGGCGCCCCCAAGGGGGTGACCGTCACCCGGCGGATGATCGCGTCCTGCCAGGCCGCCTATGCGCTGCACTATCCCTACCTGACCCGCCGGCCGCCGGTGCTGATTGACTGGCTGCCCTGGCACCATGTCTTCGGCGGATTGGATAATTTCTTCAAGATGGTCTGGAACGGCGGCGCCTATCACATCGACACGCCGCCAGACCCGACCCGGGTGGACGAGATGGCAGCGCGCATCCGCGCCTTTCCGCCGTCCCTGCACATCAATGTGCCCTATGGCCTGGCCCTGCTGGTGGATCGGCTGTCGGCGGACGCCGAAACCCGGGCCGCCTTCTTCTCCCGTTTGGAGGCGATCTTTTTCGCCGGCGCCGCCATCGATGCGGAGGCCTGGGCGCGGCTGAACGACACTGTCGCCGCAGGGCCGCACGGGCCAGGCGGCGCGCCTGTGGTCCTGTCGGGCTATGGCTCGACCGAGGCGGGGTCGACCATCTGCGTTGCCCACGAGCCGCCGGGACGACCGGGGGAGGTGGGCCTGCCGCTGGCCGGGCATGACCTCCTGATGGCGCCCGTGGACGGCGCGCTCGAATGCCGTTTCCGCGGCCCCAATATCTCGCCGGGATATCTGACCGCCGACGGCCCGGCGCCAGTGCCGCTCGACGATGAAGGATTTCTCTGCACCGGCGACCTGGTGGCCGCCCTGCACGATGGCGCGCCTGAACGCGGCCTGCGCTTCGACGGGCGCATCGCTGAGGACTTCAAGCTGACCACCGGCACCCGCGTGAAAGTCGGCGCGTTGCGCCACCAGCTGCTGGAGGCCTGTGCGCCCCATATTGCGGATGTGGCCATCGCGGGCGAGGGCAAGGCCTGGCTGGGCGCGATCCTGTTTCCGCGGCCCGATGCAGGCAATGATCTGGCGGCCCTGCGAGACGAGATCGCCACCGCACTGGCTGCTCACAACCAGCAGCACCCTGGCCTGTCGACGGCGATCGCCAGGGCCGCGCTGGCCGACAGCCCTGCCGACCCGGATGCCGGCGAGATCAACGACAAGGGCCATCTGGTGCAGCGGCGCACCTTGAAAAACCGCGCCGGGCAGGTGGATGCGCTCTTCGCGCCATCGCCGCCCGCGGGCGTCATCGATCTGGCCCATTCGGCCGACCCTGAACGAAAGGAAGTTCATGTCTGACAAAAAGCCTGACCAACCCGTGCTCCTGGTCGAACGAGACGCCGAAGACGGCTTCGTGACCCTGACCCTGAACCGGCCGGAAAAGATGAACGCGCTGAACCTCGAGCTGCTCGATGCCCTCGACGCGGCAGTCAAGGAGGCCGGGCGCGATCCGGAGATCAAGGCTTTGATCATCACCGGCGCTGAGCGGGCCTTCTGCACCGGCTTCGACCTGGTCAGCGACGACTATGAACTGGATACCGAGGGCTGGCGCGCCGACATGTCGGCCAACTGCGCCTACCTGCGCACCATCTGGGGGGCGGATATCCCGGTGATCGCTGCGGTCAACGGGTATGCGCTGGGCGCCGGCCTGGAATTGATGGCCTGTTGCGACCTGGCCATAGCGTCACATGATGCCAAGATGGGCGAGCCAGAGGTGCGTCACGTGTCGGGTCCCCCATCGCTCATGCTGCCCTGGACTGTACCGATCCGCCATGTGCGCTGGCTGATGTATACGGGCGATATGATCGACGGCCCGGAGGCGGAGCGCATTCACCTGGTCAACCGCTCGGTGCCGGCCGAAGACCTTACAGCCGAGGCGCAAAAACTCGCCCGCAAACTGGCGCGCATGCCGACACCCGCTATCAAGTTCGCCAAGGCGTCCATCAATCACTATCAGGAGACCGCCGGGCTGACGAGTTCCTGGCTCTACAATGTCGAAGCCATCGCCACCCTTCATTCCTCTGAGCAAGGAAGGAAATGGATGCGGCTTCTGAAGGAAAAGCCTCTCAAGGAATTTCTCGACATTCGGGAGGGGCCGTTTCGGGAGCTGGATTAGCCCAGGCTCTGCAGAACACAGTTGTCAGGCCGATCAGGTGAGGATGCTGCCCAGGCCCACACCGTCAAGTTTCAATATCTGGAGAATTGGCGCGATTTTCGGTGCCTGTTTGGCCCACCTTTAGTGGAGTTTTCCATATTCCAGTCATTGCAGGATTGTATTGACCTGTTCCAAACCTTCGACAACACTTGGGCGAGGGATTCATGGACAGATCAAAAGAAATAACTGTCCGCCAAGGCAGGAGGGAGCCATGAGAAAGATTTTGACGGCGGGAATCGCCGCATTGGGTATTTTGACGGCCACATCGGCAGCGACCCGCGCCAATATGTGGACAGGGCCGCTTGGGCCAACTTCGATCAAGGCCGGCGGCTGGTTCATTGGCGCTGGTTTCGTTGGCGGCGTTTCTTCGCAGCCGGATTGGCGCGCGCCATTTGTGGGTCGTCCGGACAATGCCGAATTCGCTCCATTCCAGGATTCTTTCACTAACAATCTTGGCGTATACGGGCCAGGGGCAACCCTTGGCTATGTGTTCTCCAATGGTACGCTGCCCAGTTGGATAGGTCAGAACGCACGGCTGCTGTTCTCGTTCGGCTACTGGCATGGTGACAAGAAAAACAACAGAGCGGCCGGGCCTGCGGACGATCCACAAATAAATGGTGCAGCCCAGAACGGGCTGATTGGCATTGCCGCCAACCTCGGCAACCCATCGATAATAAGCCGTTCATACGAAAACAGTTTTCATTCGTTTGAATTCGCTCTGCGTTTGGCCGGCGATCATCCGGTGGGTGGCGCTGTCGTGACGACGTCGGCCGGTCTGTTCGGCGGGTATGGCCGCAACACCTACGATTATACTGCAATCAATCGGGATACAGGTGTAATCGACCAATTCTTCGCCCTTCAACAGAAGCTCAATAGCTGGCGGTTCGGCGGTGATGTCGGTGCGTCAATTACATGGTTTCTGTTGGGCCGGGATTTGCGCCTGACATTTGGCGGTCGCGCCGGCGCCTACCTGATACGCTCCTCGCTGAATGGCGAGGACTGTTATTTCGCCGGCAATACGAATGCCTGCCCGGCCGGTCTGGCGCTTGGTACGTTTATTCCGGGGGCACAATTCAGGACAACATCGCGGGATACGGCCAGCAATGTCGGCTTCCGGGGAACTTTAACCGGCGCCCTCACCTATACCTTCGGCATTGTTACCATGTCGGTGACGGGCTTCTTCGCCTATGAGACATCGGTGGCAGGCGTGATCAATCCCTCCATCAGTCTAACGACGCTGCTGCCAGTGAATACAAATGTTGGCGCACCGCGAATTGGGTTTACCAATGGCTATAGCGCCGGCGGCGTGTTCATGGTCAAGATCGCCCTGAACTAGAAACAGATTGCGGCAAGCCTGCTGCACCAAAAGCCAGGAGAACGGAGGCGGTTGCAATATACCGCCTCCGTTTTTTTTTGAATTTTGTGCCGGTGTTGCACGCTGGTCACTGAGTTGGGGTAGTGGCTCGCGAGCGGTTGCGGGCCCGACGGGTCATCAGCATCGGGATGCACCCCATTGTCAGACCGAGTGCGCCCACCATCAGCGTGGTGGTGAGGAAAGGCCCCGGTGTGCCGTCGGCAAGGAGGCCGAAAATCTGCGTGAAGGCGGCGCCGCACATCATCTGCAGGAAAACACCGATGCCGGCTGCAGTGCCGGCCCGATTGCCGGCAATTCCCATGGCGCCTGCCTGGGCATAGGACAGACCGAGCCCGCCGGCAAATGTCGCGAGCGTTCCAGGCAGGAAAATCGCCAAGGGCGAGATGTGGATCTGAAAAACCAGCGCCTGACCGGCAACGGCGACGGCTACCAATATGGCGCTCGCCAGCACCATGGATTCGACGCTGACCCGGCCGCTCAGACGGCTGGCGACGAAGTTGCCGGCGAGATAACCAATCGGAAACAGCGGAAAATAGAGACCGAAATCCGAGGCAGGCAGCTTCAAATAGTCGATCATCAGAAATGATGCGCCGGTCGCCATGACGAAAAATGCGCCCGAGCTGGCGCCGGCCTGCACGACGTAGGCAGTGAATCGGAGATTGCCGAACAGGGTGAGATAATCGCGGACAAGGGACGTTTGGGGGCCCTCGTTAGCCTTCTCCCGCTGTTCCCGGGGATTGGTTTCCCTAATCACCAGGAAGGCGACCAGGATCAACAAGCCGCCCGCCGCTGCGGCAACGAACACCACGCTGCGCCAGCCAAACAGGTGGACCATGTGTCCGCCAATCGGCACAGCCACCATCGGTCCGAGCGCATAAGCCATGGTCAGATAGGCGATAGCTTTGACCAGACGGTCGGCGCCGTAGACATCGCGCGCAATGGCGCGGGCCAGCGCCAGCCCGCAGGCGCCGCCGGCGGCCTGTACAAACCGCCCGAACAGCAAAATCCAGATGGAGTCAGCCATCGCGACCACGCCGCTGCCCACCGTAAACAGCGCCAGCCCCGATAACAGCACGTTCCGCCGCCCCAGCCTGTCGGACAGGGAGCCATAGACCAGCGTCATGAGTCCCATCACCAGCAGGGGCAGGCTGACCGTCAATTGAGCGATGGCTTCGCTCACGCCAAACGCGGCGCCCATCTTTGGCACCGCTGGAAAGAACATGTGTAGTGATAGCGGCCCGACAAATGTCACCGCCGCCAACACCAGCAGAAACTGCCAGCCAGGCCCGCGCCCGTCGCGCGGTCTGTCGGTCATGGCGCGACGACCATGGGCGCTCGGGGCGCTGGTCGCCGTAGGTGGAAGTTCATTGGGGATTTCCGGTTTGGAGTGGTACTGGCGTGATAGGCCACCCGAGCGCCAAAGAGGCCCCCCAAGAAGGCATAGCGGGCATACCCTGTACACCGCCCGCTACGCAGATACGCCGGAACGCCTCTCGATCTGCCTTCCAGACAATGGGGTCAGTTCAGTTTGCTGTAATCCACCTTGAGGAATCCCGACGGCCCTCGTGTGACCGCATCCGGCCGCCACATCATGGCTTCCTGCGCCATCACGCCCAGATGACGGCCACCGCCCCAGATGTAGCGGTAACTGTAGAGCTTTAGGCCGTTCGGTAATGTTCCGACCAGGACAACATCGGTTTTGAGGCGCCGGTCGGAGAAGACAAAGCTGGTCCGGCCGCCGCCATCCGTTCCGCCAATGTTGCGGTCACGCCGAATTGCCGGACGCAGAATCGCAATCAGCCGTCGCAGCGGATTTGGCGCGCCGCAGCCACGCTGCAGCTGGATCATCGGCCCGTTGCAGCCGCCGAAGAAGACCCGAACGCCAGCGAGTACATGCCAGTAATTGTCATTGCCGCCGCCGGCGTTCAACCACAAGGCGACGGGCCGCTGCGGCGCGCGCTGACCGAACCACCTTTTCAGCGGCAGCAG
>JAJFFJ010000145.1 GCA_021776685.1 Alphaproteobacteria bacterium | reverse complement strand
CACCTTCGAAACGAAATCGTCAGTGCCGTAGAGGATGACCGTGTTCTTTTTCATCATGCCGAGTTTCTTCAGCGACTTCACCACGCGGATGAACTGAAGGAACTCACTCTCCGTATAACGGAACGCGTAGGAGAAGCGGTCGGCGAGTTTAGGTGCCGACGAGGCATTCGGGATCTGCACGATGCCTTCACGCTCGCCCGCCGGGAAGGCGATGCGGGCTTCGGCCGACGCGAACGGGCCAATCACGGCCAGCGCCTTGTCGTCCCGCGCGAACTTGCGCACGGCAACCACGGCCTGCTTCGGGTCGCCGCCGGTGTCGAACTTGACGACCTTGATCTTCATGCCGTTGACGCCGCCGGCGTCGTTGATTTCCTTGACGGCGATGTCCACGGCGGTTTCCGTGGTCTTGTTGATCGAGGAATAGCGTCCGGTCTTGCCGAAGCTAAGCCCCAGGATCAGGTCACGCGCTTCCGCCGCCATGGGCGAGAGCGCCATTACCGCCGCAGCGGCTGCCGCGGTGGTCAGGGCCAGATGTCGTTTCATCGTCGAAGTCTCCCTCATGTTGCTTAAAGTTTCGCATTGAAAACCGCTTCGGCTCTGGCAGATGCCGAAGCGGTGGCGGGCGCGTCTATGATGCGCCCAAATAGGCTGCCTCCAGTTTCTTTTCTTCTTCGGCCAGTTGCTCGGGTGTGCCCTGCAGCACGGTTTCGCCCAATTCCAGCACATAGGCCCGGTGCGCCGATTGTAGCGCCATAAAGGTGTTTTGTTCGACCAGAAGGATCGCCAGGCCATCGCGGTTGAGCTGGTCGATCAACTGGAACAGTTGCTGCACCAGGATCGGGCTCAGGCCGAGCGACGGCTCGTCCAGCATCATCAATTTGGGTTTGGCGAGCAGCGCGCGGCCAATCGCCAGCATCTGTTGTTCGCCACCGGACAGGACCGACGCTGGCATATCGCGTCGCTGCGCCAGATTGGGGAAGCGTTCGTAGATATCGGATATTTCCGCCTCCACCGGCTCCCGGCGGGAATAGGCGCCCATCTGCAGGTTTTCGTGCACGGTCAGGCTGACAAAGATCTGCCGGCCTTCGGGCACCAGCACCAGGCCATCGCGCACCCGGCGCGGTGCGCTCCATCCAGTGACGTCGCGCCCGCCGAGGCGTACCCGGCCTCCGCTTGGCTTGACCGTGCCCTGAATGGCCTTCAGCAGGGAACTCTTGCCTGCGCCATTGGCGCCCAGCACGGTCACGACTTCGCCCTCGCCGATGGTCAGATCCATCGATTTGACCGCGTGGTTGCGGCCGTAGCGGACATCCAGACCTGAGACCTCAAGCAGCATTGCCGGCCTCCTCGGGTGCAGTGCTGTCCGTGCCCAGATAGGCCTGCTTTACGGCCGGGTCGCGGTGCACTTCATCGGGCGTACCTTCGAAGATTTTCTTGCCGAAGTTCAGCACCACCACCTGCTGGCACAAGGTGCGCACGAAGTGCATGTCATGCTCGACCACCAGCAGCGTCGTACCGCGGTCATTGATCTGGCGCAGCAGCAGCTGCAGCTCTTCCGTTTCTTCGGAATTAAGGCCGGCCGCCGGTTCGTCCAGCAGCAGGATCTTCGGGTTGGCGACCATGGCGCGCACGACCTCGATACGCTTCTGGATGCCATAGGGCAGGTCGGCGACCACCTGTCCCGGATAGGTGTCAAGACCGGCTTGTTCCAGTGCCGCCCGCGCTTCTTCCGCCCACCGGTTGCGGCGCAGCAGGCCCAAAGGAAACAGCTGCTGGGCCAATCCGCGGGCGCGGGCATGCTGACCCAGCATGACATTCTCAACAGTGCTCAAGTGGGGCATCAGCCGGATGTTCTGGAAACTCCGCGACATGCCCGCGATAACCCGGTCCTTGGCCGGGATATTGGTCACGTCGACGCCGTCCAGAACGGTCCGGCCGTCGTCGATGGGATAAACGCCGGTTAGCAGATTGAAGACCGTGGTTTTGCCCGCGCCGTTCGGGCCGATCAGCGCCGTACGGCTGCCCCGGGCCACATCGAACGACACATCGTCGATGACCTGAAGGCCGCCGAAGCTCTTGTTCAATTCGGTAATGGTGAGGACTGCGTCACTCATCAGCCGCGCCTATTCCGCCGCGGCCGGTGCAGCCCGGCGCCTTAAGGTGAAGACTCGTTCAAGGAGGGTGCGCGTCACCACCCCTTCGGGCCGCAGCACCATCATCATGACAATGATGATGCCGAAGGCGACCAGGCGATACTCAATCAGCTCTTTGCCAAATTCCCCGCCGACCCAGCGGCCCAACCAGCGGATCGTCTCAGGAATGAAAGTAAAGAACGCGGCGCCGACCAAAGGCCCCCATGCCGTCTGCGTGCCTCCCAGCAGCACGTAGAGCAGGATGAAGATGCTCAGCAGGACATTGAAACCCTGCGCTTCCACATAGTTGAAGTGGTGGCCGTAGAGTGCGCCGCCCAGACCGACAATCGCTGCGCCGATGGTGAAGGCGGCCACGCGGGTGGCGCGCACGTTAACGCCGAACAGCGTCGCCACGCTCTCGTCATCATGAACAGACCGCATGGCCAGGCCGAAGCGTGTCGACATGAGGTAGTAGCAAAAGGCGACCACGCAGATTGTGATGATCAGCAGGCCGGTGAAGTCCACATGATCTTCGGCGGGCATGCCGGCGGCGGCGCCGACGAACTCCAGATTGATGACCAGGCCGCTCACCACTTCGGCGAACGCGAATGTAGCGAGCACCATGTAGACGCCGCGGGTACGCAGGATGGGGACGGAGATCACAAAGCCGACGGCGGCTGCAAAGAGGACGGCGCTGGGAATACTGAGCACCATAGGCAGACCCAAGCCGCCCGGTTCGCTATCCGGCGACATGTTGAGCCAGGCGGCGGCGTAGGCGCCAAGCGTGATAAATCCCGCAGCGCCCAGGTTGAGCTGGCCCGATGCTGCGGGCAGGAAAATGCCGTAGGCGTAGATCGTGTTCAGGCACAGAATGACCAGCAGGCCTTCGATTTCGCCGCCCATCTCAGAACTTGCCCTTGCCAATGGCCGAATGCCCGAACAGGCCGGTCGGCTTGATGATGAGGATCAGAAGCAGCATGCCCCAGATCGGCACTTTGACGATGGAGGCGCCGAGCCAGTGGATCGACAGCACTTCCAGCAGCCCCACAAACAAGCCGCCCACAACAGCGCCCCAGACATTGCCCAGGCCGCCCAGGACCATGCCGGCAATCGCAATGGTCGCAACCTTGTCGCCGATATAGGCGTCCAGCGTTGTGTAGTTGATCGCGAAGAGGACACCCGCAATGCCGCAGAGCAGGCCGGCGATTACGTAGACCAGCGGCACAATGCGGTTGACGTCGACCCCCATCAGGGTCGCCGTGTCCGGCCGCTCTGCAATGCTGCGCAAGGCGCGGCCGAGCTTGGTCTTCTTCAGCATCAGGCTGATGCTGAACACGATGGCGAGCGACAGGGCGAGGCTGATTGTCTGGGGTGTACTGAACTGGACCGTGCCGACGTAAAAGCTGGCGTTGCCGAATGGCGAGTCCATGGTCAGCGGGTCCGAGCCCCAGCGGCCGATGACAAAATGCTCGAAAATGATCAGGAAGCCGAGGGAGCTGACCAGCGGCAGGGCATGCTCGGTCGCGTCGCCATACTTGGCTTTCATGTAGCGATAGGTGAAACGCTCAATTACCAGCGACAGCAGTGAGACGACGACGAGGGCCACCACGACGCCCACGATCCACTTGTTCTGCGCGCCGACGGTGTCGTTGAGGAAGGTGTCGACGCCGGGCCCGAAGCCCTTCTGCATCACCGCCCAGATCATCACCGCACCGACCATGAAGAGCGCCGGGATGGTGAAATTGAGAAAGTTCAACATGCCGATGACGAGCGTGAAGGCCACGGCGACCATCACGTAGACGCCGCCCAGCATCAGCCCGTTTACAATCTGCTGAAGAAGAACTTCCATGTCTGAGGTCCGCTACCCGTCCTACGCCGGTATGTGGTTCTGGTGATTGTCCAGATACCACTCGGCGATTTCCTCCCGCGTCGTCCACCATACGTCATCAAATCCCTTGGCATAAGCGAGGAATTCGCGGAGCGCGCGGATGCGGTAGGGGTGGCCGGCGATGTGCGGGTGCAGGCCCACATTCATGAGCATGCCGGTGGTCTCGCCCTCCCGGTAGAGCTGATCGAACTGCTCTTTCAGCACATCAAGCGCATCGCTGGTGCTCATGCCCCGGCGGTGGAAGAAGGTGAAATCGTTGATCTCGACGGAGTAGGGGGTCGCGACCACGGGCTTTGTGGGGGTTTGAATGAGATAAGGCTGTTCGTCGTTCATCAGATCACAGAAGAAGATCAGGCCTTCCTCGGCGATGATATCGACAGTCTGCGTGGTGCTGCGAAGGGACGACGACAGCCAGCCCTTCGCCTTGCGGCCAACTACGTCCTCGTAAACCCGCAGGGTTTCCCGGATCAGCGACTGTTCCGCCGGCCGGTCGAACTGATAGTTGGTCATCAGATCGCCCTGCTCGTAATTGTGGGCGACCAGTTCCCAGCCCCGGTCGAGGGCGGCCTGGATGGTCTGTTGCCGTTCCAGGCCCATCTTCGCGTTCATGGTGCAGCTTGCCGGCACGCCGATTTCGTCGAATGTGTCGATCATCCGCCAGACGCCCACGCGCTGGCCATATTCCCGCCAGGAAAAGTTGGGGTAGTCAGGGACATTGCCCGGCAAAGAGTCCGGGATCACCGGCGGACCGCCCGCATAGTACGGATCGGTCGTGTCCTTGAGCAGATCCCAATATTCCAGGTTGATCGTCATGATCAGCGCCAGCCGCTTGCCATCAGGCCACTTCAGCGGCTGCCGTTCGGGCAGCGGTACATAGTCGTACTTCATCTAACTCCCCAGCGTCGTCAATCTGGCCTGGTTCCGTCATACGGGCTGGCGGCGCCCACGGCAGGCTTCTTGTGATCGGTTGGCGCGGATTGTATACAATGGAAATAGGCAGTCAACGAAGGCCTGCTGCCGGTCACAGCATTTTCGGGAGTAGATATGGCTGAAACCGACAGGGTGGTCATCGCCGGGGCGGGGCCAGTGGGCCTGTGCGCCGCGCTTTACCTGGCCACGCGGGATATTCCTGTGTTGGTGCTCGAGGCCGGGGACGATCTGGCCATCGACCTGCGTGCGTCAACATTCCATCCGCCGACCCTTGATCTCCTTGACCAGTTTGCCGGCATTCCCAGCGAGCTTGAGGCCCAGGGCCTTCGCGCCCGGCACTGGCAATATCGCGACCGGCAGGAAGGCGCGATAGTCACCTGGGACATGGATGTGCTCCGGGACGACACAAATCATCCTTACAGGCTGCAGACCGAACAGTGGAAGCTGACCCGGCTGATCCAGAGCCGGCTTGCGGCATTTCCTCATGCGGAACTCCGCTTTGGCCACAAGGTTGTCGGCGCGACACCCAAAGACGGTGCGGCCGCAGTGACCGTGGAGACCCCCGACGGCGACAAGGTCGAGATTGAAGGGCGCTATCTGATCGGTGCAGACGGCGCCAACAGCCAGGTGAGGCAGGGGCTGGGAATCGACTATGAAGGTCTGACCTTCCCGGAGCTGTTCTTGTCGATTTCCACCACCTTTGAATACAAGGACGTTTGGTCGGATCTTACCTACGTCAATTATATCGCCGACCCCGATGAGTGGCTCGTGCTCCTGCGCGTGGTCGACGCGTGGCGGGTGCTGTTCCCAACATCGCTGGACGAGGACCGCGAAAAGGCATTGAGTGACGAGATGGTGCAGGCCCGCCTGCGGACCGTGTGCGATCCCGGCGTGGAATTCGACGTGATCCACCGCACCCACTATGGCGTGCACCAGCGTGTCGCCACCCGTTATCGCGAGGGCAATATCCTGCTCGCCGGTGACAGCGCCCACATCAACAACCCGCTCGGCGGCATGGGCATGAACGGCGGCATCCAGGACGCCTTCAATCTGGCGGAAAAACTGGCCGTCATCTGGCGCGGCGAGGCGGACGACAGCCTGCTGGATCTTTATGAAGAGCAGCGCCGGGCCATGGCGATCGGATTTGTGCAGGAGAGCACCATCCGCAACCGCGAGATGCTCAAGGAGACCGACTCGAAAATTCGCCAGGAGCGCCACGACGACCTGCGCCGTATCGCCGACGATCCTGCGCGCACGCGGGAGTATCTGTTGAAGGTTTCCATGATTGCCGCGTTGCGCGAGTATGAGGAGCAGGAAGCCGCCTGAGCGGCCAGTCTGAGGAGAAAGCCATGAGCGAGCTTGACGTCTACAAGAAGCAGAATATGGGTAACCAGAGCGGCTGGGGGAGAAACCCGGCATTGCTGGTGGTCGATTTCGTCAACGGCTTTAACGACCCGGACAAGTTCGGCGGCGGCAACATTGCAGAGGCCATCGACAACACCCGCGGGCTGCTGGACGCCTGCCGCGAGCGCAGCATTCCCGTCGCCTTTACCCGGGTGGTCTATGCGGATGACGGCGCGGATAATGGCGTTTTCTGCCTCAAGGCGCCGGGCCTTGCCACCCTGACCGAAGACAATCCGGACAGCCACGTGGTGCCGGAACTGACGCCTGTTGCGGGGGAATATATTGTGCGAAAGCAGCAGCCCTCCGCCTTCTTCGGCACCAGCCTGCATTCCTGGCTGACCATGCAGGGCGTCGATACAATCATCCAAACAGGTTGTACGACTTCGGGCTGCGTGCGCGCCTCGGTGATCGACGGGCTCAGCTACAACTACCGCAACATTGTCGCCATCGACGGCGTTGGCGACCGGGCGATCGGCCCCCATGAAGCGAACCTGTTCGACATGGGCCAGAAGTATGCCGACCTGCTGACGTGCCAGGAGATCATCGCTGCTTTGACACATATCAAGGCGGCGCCCGCCCAGGCAGCCGAGTAGAGATGCGGGCAGCAAAGGGAGAAAAACCACATGGTTGATTCAATTGGTCACCGGATGAAATTCGGCGTCATCGCGCCGTCTACCAACACCTCGGTCCAGCCCGAGTTCGACAGCATGCGGCCGTGGGGGGTGACCAATCATTTCGCCCGCATTCACATTCCTGACAACACGATTGAGGACGACGACGATTTCAACCAGTTGATGGTAGATATCCGCGCCGAACTGATGACCGCGATCGACCGGGTCATGACCTGCTCGCCGGATCGTGTTGTCATGGGCATGTCGGCGGAGACCTTCTGGGACGGACTTGAGGGCTCGATTGAGTTTCAAAAGAATTGTGAGGAGCGCGCGGGAACCGTGGTTTCCATGGGCTCTGATGCTTGCCAGCGGGCACTTCGCTGCTATGGCGACATCAAGAAAATCGCCGTCATTACGCCCTACATGCCGGTGGGTGACGGCAACGTCATCAAGTTTTTCACGGAGTGCGGGTTCGAGGTCGTGACCCTCAAGGGTCTCAAATGCGCCAGTCCGCAGTTGATTGCCCATGTCTCCGAGAAAGAGCTGCGGGATGCGATTAACGAGGTCAATGACACCCAGGTTGAAGCGATTGTCCAGGTGGGCACCAACCTGGCCATGGCCCGTGTCGCCGGCATTGCCGAATTCTGGCTCGACAAACCTGTCATCGCCATCAATACGGCGACCTACTGGTGGTCTCTCCGCCAGGCCGGCATCGAAGACAAAATCCCCGGCTGGGGCTCACTGTTGATGGAACACTGAGCCGCCGTCTTCGCGTGCACATCGCCGGCGCTGGATAAACTGGAAATTGGGATCGGCCAGAAACCTGGCCGTACCATCTGGCGGATGTCCGGGACCAATTACTCCGCGGCGTCGGCGAACCACGGAGGTGGCACCGCCAGGCCGTCGACCCTCACCTCTTCCTTTTCGTTGTCCAGGACAACCGGGTTGTCGAAGAGCGTCAGCGTTGGCCGGACGCCAAAACGGCTTTCCATCCAGTCGGCCCAGCCGTCGTGGAACCACGCTTCAGCGTCTTCCTTTGTGGCGAATTCATAGATGCCACCGCCACCTGCCTCACTGTTTAGGAAGTATTTGCGCCGAAGGCCTTTGACCTTGTGGAAAATCTTGGTCGCCTCAACGGATTGATCGATGACGAATTGGTGATCCCGCTTGGGACCATCGATCGGAATCTGAACGAATGCAATAATCATGATTTTTGCTCACATCTGGATGGTCCGCTGCACAAAACGGCGAAGGCGCGATTGCCGGAAGTATATCCCAGCGGACTATAAAATTCCCGGCTTCTCGTGGTGCTGGTCGCGCATGGCAGTGGCGGCGTCGTCCGGCGCCAACGAATCGTCCCACAGGCGCGCGATGTATCGCTCTGAGCTGTGCTCGTTGGACTGATCGGCGCAGAGCCACAGGATCGGCGCGCGCATGATGTCCGGTTGTAGCAGCCCGCCGTCGGCGCCGCGCTTGTTTGCCATTACCGGCAGGATTTTTGTGTCCGTTGCCCCGCCCGGCAGGAAGACATTGGCGGTGACGCCGGTCCCCTCCAGATCCTGGGCCCAGATGCGGGTCATCGCTTCGAGCGCTGCCTTGGTGGGGCCGTAGGGGGAGTAGCCCACGCGGACGATGGTCACGTCGCTGGTGGAGACATTGATGATTTTGCCGAAGCCCTGGGCGATCATGTGCGGGGCGGCGGCCCGGGTCATGCGGAAGACGCCGTTCAGGTTGGTGTCGACAACTTCTTCCCAGCCCTCCAGCGGCGCTTCCCAGAACCGCGGGCGCTCCTCCACATAGTTCGGGTGGATCAGGCCCATGCCGCGCCCGGCATTGTTGACCAGGCAGTGCAGGCCGCCCAACTGCTTCAGCGTTGCCGCCACCACCCGCTCGCAGTCGGCATAGCTGCGTACATCGGCCTGCAGTGCAATCAGCCGTCCGGGGCCAGCGGTCTCCGCCGCTTCCTCTTCGACCGATTTGAGTTCACCCGCTTCACGCGCGCTGGTGATTGCCACCTTGGCCCCGGCACCAACAAGTGACATGGCCATCTCGTAGCCCAGGCCGCGCCCGCCACCGGTGATGATTGCAACCCGGTCTTTGAGGGACGGATAGATCGAAGTGTCTGAAGAACTGTTCATCGGGCGTGTCCGTGCGATTGCTGGGGCGCCGATTGTATACAATGCAAGAGTGAGGCCTGCCAACCGCATGCCCCTGGTCGAAGAATAGAATGTAATCAGGTGGAAGTTTCGTCGCCGCCGTCGAAGGGCACGCTGCCGCGGGCGCCGAGCACATGGGCGTGCATCAGCGAGCCCGCCCAATCTGCGTCCCTGGATTTCAGGGCCCCAATGAGCTCCCAATGCTGCTGGCAGCTGCGGTCGAGATCGACAAAGCCCTGCCAGTTATAGTGCTTCATGAGGATCAGCGGGATGTCGATGATGGTATCGAGCATGGCTTCCAACCGGCGGCTGCCCGCCGCGTCCAGGATCACCCGGTGGAAATCCGCATTCAGCTGGTTGAAGCGCGGCACGTAGTCCGCGTCCTTGGTTGCAGGGCGCAATCCCTCCAGATTTTCCGTCAACACTTCCAGCCGGCCGATCTGCTCGTCGGTGATGCGCATGGCTGACCGGCGGGCACCATAGGATTCGAGCATCGCGCGCAAGTGGAAGATCTCGTCCACATCCTCTGCGCCGAAGCGCTCGACGAATGTGCCCTGGTTCTGGGAGAAGGCGACAAGCCCCTCATTTGCCAGCCGCCGCAAGGCTTCACGGATCGGCGTCCGGCTCACCCCCACCGTCGCCGAGAGCTCCTCCTCCTTGAGGTGCACCCCCGGTGCATAGTCGGCGTTGATGATGGCATTGTGAATGAAATGATAGGCTTTGTCGGCGGACCGCGACACGGATAGATCTCCCTGCCCGGTGAAACAGGCTGCGCAGTTTATCCCGGTTTCGGCGCGACTGAACCAGAAATTGTGAGACGTCCGAAAGCCAATCAGGCGCCGCAGATTGACAGGCGCGGCGGCGCGGCGGAAAACAGGCTGACAAGTCTTCCAGTCTGCCAACGGAACACACGCCCATGGAATTCGGCCTCTTCGACCATCTGGACCGGAATGATCGGCCCGACGCACAGCTTTATCGGGACCGGATCGCCATCGTCCAGGCCGCGGAAGCTGCAGGATTTCGCGGCTATCACGTGGCCGAGCATCACATGACTCCTCTGGGTCTCGCGCCGTCGCCCAGCGTCTACCTCTCGGCGGTGATCCAGCACACCAGCACAATCCGCCTGGGTCCATTGGTTTATCTGTTGCCGCTCTACCATCCGCTTCGCCTGATCGAAGAGATCTGCATGCTCGATCAGATGAGTGATGGCCGGTTGGAACTTGGCGTCGGCGCCGGGGTCTCGCCCTACGAGGTCGGCTACTACGGCGTCGGCGAAGACAAGCACGAGGTTTACCGCGAGACGCTAGAGGTATTGATCAAGGGCCTCACGGAAGAACGCCTCAATCACGAGGGCGCGCATCATCAATTTGCCAACGTGCCGATGATCCTGAAACCTGCGCAGCAGCCGATGCCACCCTTGTGGGCCGGTGTCGGCAGCGACGAAGGCATGACCTTCGCTGCCCGCCACGGCATGAATGCCATGGGCCTGGGGCCGACCCAGCGGATCAGGCATATCGTCGAGTATTACCGGGAAGCGTGGACCGCGGTGGCGGGCGATGCCATGCGCGCCTTCTCGCCGACCCGGGAGCCGATGATCGGTGCGCTTCGCCAGATCCATGTGGCCGAGACGGACGAGCAAGCCTGGGCGGAAGCTGGTCCCGCCTATCAGCACTGGTACGACGCGCTGAACTGGCTGTGGGTCGAACACGGCACCAATGCGTCGTCGAACCTGGCGCCGGACCTGAAGACCGGCGTGGAGAATGGCGCCGTCATCGTCGGCAGTCCGACAACCGTGCGCGACGCCATCGTCGCGGAGCGTGAGGCCACCGGCTACAATTATGCGGTTCTGCAGTTTGCCTTTGGAACCTTGACGGTCGACCAGATCACTCGCGCATTGAACCTGTTCGCCGGAGAGGTGATGCCAGCACTGGGGTAGGGAGGTGAACAGGGGGCAACGAGGTTTTTCACGAACGTCCGGCCATTTCCACCCCACTTTCGCCGTAAAATAAGGCAGAGTGCCCGGAAGCTTGCTGCGGCGCCTGCCCAGATGATCACAACCTGCGATCCGATCCCATGACGGATATCCCTACGAGCAATGACCAGCGCAACGCGTTGCCGGTCGGTTATGAATTCGATGGCTATCGCATCGAGTCGGTTCTCGGCTCGGGCGGCTTCGGCATCACCTACAAGGCGACCGAGCTGACCATCAACCGGACGGTGGCGATCAAGGAATTCCTGCCTGCCGGCATGGCCTGGCGGGACAGCGCCGACCACACCGTCCACGCCATCAGCGATATGGACACCCAGACCCTGAGTTGGGGCCGCAACAGCTTTCAGCGCGAGGCGGAAACGCTGGTCAACTTCCGCCACGACAATGTGGTCAGCGTGCTGCGCTTCTTTGAAGCCAATGCCACCGCCTACATGGTGATGACCTATGAGGAGGGCGAGAGCCTCGGCAACATTCTGCGCGACACCGGCACCCTCGACCAGGATGAGATGGAAGAAGTGCTTTTCCCTCTGTTGGGTGCACTGGAGGAGGTGCACGAGAAGGGCTTCCTGCACCGGGACATCAAACCGTCCAACATCTATATCCGCCGCGACGGCTCGCCTGTGCTCCTCGACTTCGGCGCCGCAAAGGAAGCCCTGGGGGAGCGCAGCCACAGCCTGAACGTGGTGCTGACCCCGCCCTTCGCACCAATGGAGCAATATTCCCGCGGTGAGCCTCTGGGCCCGTGGACTGATATCTATGCCCTTGGCATGACGCTGGTGGTGTGCGCCACCAACGTGGATCCGCCGGACGCCATGGCGCGCTCCAACGCCGTGATGGCCGGGCGCGAAGACCCGATGAAGCCGCCGCCAAAGGCGCTGGGCAAGAAATACGACGACAATTTCAAGGAAGCGGTGAGCTATGCCACCCGGCTGTTGCAGGAGGACCGGCCGCAGACCGTCGCTGAGTGGCGGCGCTGCTTCCGTGAGGGCGATGCGCCGGAAGCGACCCGCATCCTGGGCGCGTCCAGATCACTGGCAGCCCACGCAGAAGGCCGCACGGGTGCTCAGGCCGAAGGCCGCATGGGCGAACGCGCCGCCGGCAATGCACCCGCACGGCGCGGGGCTGGTTGGCCGATTGCCGCCGGTCTCGCGGGACTGCTCGCCATCGGCGGTATTGGCTATGGCGTCTATCAGCAGATGGAAGGTGGCGGCGCCGCAGAGACGTTGCGGGCGCAGCTTACCAGTATGTCGGCGAGTCACGACCGCTCTACAAAGGCGCTCGCCAGCACGCGAACGCAACTCAAGGGACTGATGGATGCCCGCGCGCTGCGGGCGAAGCGCAACATGCTGGCGGCATCGGAATTGATCCGGCATGCCGAATCGATCCGAACCAGGAAGGACGAAGCGATCAAGCTGCACAAGGAAGCGCAGCGTTACTATTTCGACCGGCGCGACTACAAGGCGGCGCACCGGCTGTATCTGGCCGCAGCCCGTATGGGCCATGCGGAGGCACAGAGCGTCACGGCCTATATGTATTATATCGGGCAAGGGGTGGGCCGGAATCTCGAACAGGCATTCCTCTGGAATCGCCGCTCGGCGGAACTGGGCAACGCGTCGGCCAAGACGACTCTGGCGCACCTCTACACCGTGGGCCACGGAACCCGAAAAGATTATGCCCTGGCGATTATCTGGGCAGGCCGCGCGGTTGTCGCCGGCAGCGTTCGCGGCTGGTGCCATCTGGGCAATCTGCACCGCAACGGCCTTGGCGTGCCCAAAAGCGATACCGAGGCCTTCAAGTATTTCCGGGCGGGGGCGAACAAGCGTGACCGCTGGTGCATGTTCGAGCTGGGGCGGGCTTACGAAACCGGCGCCGGCGTGCAGCGCAACCGGGCCCAAGCGTTGCATTGGTACCGGCAATCCGCGGACAAGGGCTACAGCCGCGCGCGGGAGGCCTTGAGGCGGCTGGTGCAATAGCCACGCAGACCACAGGCGGGCCATGGGCGGGCCACAGGCGGGCGACAGGCGGACCAAGGGCGGACCAAAAGCGGCGCACAACATGACGCCTTGCCTTGGGCGTGAAAAAACCAATCTAGCCGGAAGACCGAAAACCGGGGCGAACGGCGCCGATGGGGAACAAAATGGCAGACTATGATTTCGATTTCTTTGTTATCGGCGCCGGCTCAGGCGGCACTCGGGCGTCGCGCATTGCGGCAGGTCACGGCGCGCGGGTGGGCGTGGCGGAAGAACGCTATCTCGGGGGCACCTGCGTAAATGTGGGCTGCGTGCCGAAAAAACTGTTCGTCTACGCCTCTCACTTTGCTGAGGATTTCGAGGATGCGGAGGGCTTTGGCTGGACCGTGGGTGAACGCAGCCACGCCTGGAAAAAGCTTATTGAGAACAAGAATACCGAGATCGTGCGCCTGAACGGGATCTACGAACGGCTGATCAAAGGCGCGGGCGCCACCTTATATGATAAGCGCGCCACGCTCCGGGACGCCCATACCATCGAACTGCGCGATCCCGGGCAGCCGAATGGTCCGGCCGAGGTGGTGACCGCAGACAAGATCCTGGTGGCTGTGGGTGGCTGGCCGGTGGTGCCGGAATTCATGGGCAGCGAACATGTCATCACCTCCAACGAAGCCTTCTATCTCGAAGACCTGCCGAAACGCATTGTCATCGTAGGCGGCGGCTATATCGCTGTGGAGTTCGCCGGCATCTTCGCCGGCCTTGGCTCAAAAGTGACCCAGCTCTACCGCAGCGACCTGTTCCTGCGCGGGTTTGACATCGACGTGCGCATGGTGGTGGCGGAGGAGATGGTCAAGAAGGGCGTCGACCTGCGTTTCAACAGCAATGTGGAATGCGTCACCAAACAGGCGGACGGCTCCTTGCTGGTCGATCTGGACGACGCGGAGACCATTGAGGCGGACCTGGTCATGTATGCCACCGGCCGCGCGCCAAAGATCGACGGTCTGGGCCTGGAGGCCGCAGGAATCGAGACCGGCGCCAATGGCGCGATCAAGGTGGACGACCATTGGCATACCAGCGTGGAAAACATCTTCGCCATCGGCGATGTCACGGACCGCATCCAGCTGACGCCGATTGCGATTGCGGAAGGCCATGCCCTGGCGGACCGGCTGTTCAATCCCAGCGGCCGGAATGTGGGCTACGAATACATTCCGACGGCGGTCTTCAGTCAGCCTCCCGTCGGCACCGTCGGCTATACCGAAGATGAGGCCCGCGCAAAGTTCGGCGCCGTCGATATCTACCGCTCAACCTTCCGGCCCATGAAGCACACGCTGTCCGGCCGGGAAGAGCGCACGATGATGAAGATGATCGTTGACCGCGCCAGCGACCGGGTGGTCGGCCTGCACATGGTCGGGCTCGACGCCGGCGAGATCACCCAGGGCTTTGCCGTTGCCATGAAGGCGGGCGCGACCAAGGCTGACTTCGACGCCACCATCGGCATTCATCCCACGGCCGCGGAAGAATTCGTCACCATGCGCGAGCCGGTGCCCGAACCCGAACAGGCGCAAGCTGCAGAGTAGGGAGCCGGGTTGGGCGATCGCACTGGACGACCGGCGATGACGCCCCTGTCTATCGCCATTGCCGGTTGCGGCGTTGCGGGCATGGCGGCAGCGCTGTTTCTTCGGCGTGCCGGCCACACGGTTACAATCTTTGAGGAATTTGAATCGCCCCGGCCGCTCGGCGCGGGCCTGACCCTGCAACCATCGGGCCAGGTCGCACTTAGGGCGCTGGGCTTGGAAGACGCGGTCCTCGCCAATGGCGCGCGGCTTCGGCAGCTCTATGGCGACACCCCGGCAGGCCGCGCCGTGATGGATCTGAACTACACCGACCATCGCCCCGACGCATTCGGGGTGGGCATTCAGCGGGGCGCGCTGTTTCAGATCCTTTATGACGCGATACAGGCCGAGGATGTGGAGATCCGCACCGGCGCGGCCGTCGAAAGCGTCAACGATGGCGCAGAAGGTGCAACCCTGCGAACGGCGCAGGAAGAGCATACTGCCGATCTGGTCCTGGTCGCGAATGGCAGCGATACCCGCTTGCGCGACGCATCCGGTCAGGTGCGCCGGGATCGGCCTTACAAGTGGGGCGCCGTCTGGGGTGTCGCGCCACCTCCGCCTGGCTGGCCGATGGATCGGCTGCTTAACCGCTACGTCGGCGCTGGCGTGATGATCGGCGCACTCCCGGTTGGCAGGTTGCCGGGGCAGGGTCCTGAGGGTGATCGCCTGACCTTTTTCTGGAGTCTGCCGGTGGCGGAATGGGAACAGCACCGGGCCCGGCCGTTCTCCGACTGGAAGGCGGAAGTGACCCGATGGTGGCCTGAGATCGCGCCGGTCATTGATGCCTTTCGCAACCATGACGACCTGACCCTGGCACGCTATCGCGACGCCGCGGTGCGACCGGTGGCCGGGCAGCGGATCGGTTTGCTGGGCGACGCCGCCCACTCCATGAGTCCGCAACTGGGGCAGGGCGCCAATCTGGCTTTACTGGACGGCATGGTGCTGGCCCAGGAGATCGCACGGATGAAAGATGGTCCGGGCGAAATCCCGGCCGCACTCCGAGCCTATGAAAAACGCCGGCGGCCCCACTGGCGGTATAATCAATGGCTCAGCCGCGCCCTGACGCCCTTTTTCCAAAGCCGCTCGCGGACCGCAGGCTGGCTGCGCGACCTGAGCTTTCCGCTCGCGCGACGCATCGGCCCGACCCGCCGGCTGACGGCACGCACCCTTTGTGGCGAAGTCTTTGCACGCCGCACCCTGGGCCGACCCTGATTGCGCCTTAACCCTGCGGCGCTGCCGGGGGTGTCAGGATACTGGCAATGGGCGAACGAACGTCCTATAGCGTAGATAAATCGACAGACCGAAAACAGGAATTCACCCATGTCCAGCTGGAGCCCGGCAAGCTGGCGGGAAAAGCCCGCCGTGCAGATGCCGAATTATCCGGATTCCACCGCCGTCGCCGACGTGGAGGCGCAGCTTTCCGGCTACCCGCCGCTGGTCTTTGCCGGCGAAGCGCGGGCCCTGACCAAACAGCTTGCAATGGCTGCCGAGGGCAAGGCTTTCGTCCTGCAGGGCGGCGACTGTGCGGAGAGTTTCGCCGAGTTCCACGCGGACAATATTCGCGACACCTTCAAGGTGCTGCTGCAGATGACCGTGGTGCTGATGTATGCCGCCGGCACGCCGGTGGTGAAGGTGGGCCGCCTTGCGGGCCAGTTCGCCAAGCCGCGCTCGTCTGACATGGAAAAGCAGGGCGACGTGGAACTGCCGTCCTACCGCGGTGACATCGTCAATCAGATCGAATTTGACATCGCCGCCCGGGTACCCGACCCCCAGCGTATGGTTCGGGCCTACAACCAGGCGGCGTCGACCCTGAACCTGCTGTGCGCCTTCGCCCTCGGCGGCTTTGCCGATCTGCACAAGGTGCATCGCTGGACCCAGGACTTCGTTACCGACAGCCCGGCCGGCCAGCGCTATAGCGAACTGGCGGACAGGATCGACGATGCGCTGCGCTTCATGGAAGCCTGCGGCGTGGACGCCAATACCTCCCCCCATGTGCGCGAGGCCAGCTTCTTCACCTCCCACGAGGCGCTGTTGCTGCCCTACGAACAATCCCTGACCCGTCAGGACAGCCTGACCGGAGACTGGTACGACTGCTCCGCCCATATGTTGTGGATTGGCGACCGAACCCGCCAGCCTGACGGCGCCCATGTGGAATTCCTCCGTGGCGTGGGCAACCCGCTGGGCCTCAAATGCGGCCCCTCCCTGGACCCGGACGAATTGATCCGGCTGATTGATATTCTCAACCCGGACAACATCCCGGGTCGCCTGACCCTGATCTCGCGCATGGGCGCGGACAGCGTCGGCCAAGGGTTGCCGCCGTTGGTGCGGAAGGTGAAACAGGAAGGCCGTTCTGTCGTCTGGTCCTGCGACCCGATGCATGGCAACACCCATACGTCCGGCACCGGCTACAAGACCCGCGCGGTCGACCGCATCCTCGCCGAAGTGCAGGGCTTTTTCGCTGTCCACCAGGCCGAAGGCACTCATGTGGGCGGCGTCCATTTCGAGATGACCGGCCAGGATGTCACCGAGTGCCTGGGCGGCGCGCAGGAGATTACTGAGGAACGCCTGGGCGACCGCTATCACACCCATTGCGACCCGCGGCTGAACGCCAACCAGTCCCTGGAACTGGCCTTCCTGATCGCAGAATCACTGCGCCATCGCCGCAACGGCGTCCTGCGCGAAGCCGCGGAATAGTCGCTTTCCGCCCATCTGCGGGCGCGGAAGAGGCAGACCGGGGGCCAGTGTTACAAGAGAGCAAGGTTAGACCATGCCTGACTCGAGCACAGATCCAAAACGCGCCGCCAATCCAGTAAGCCTCCTGCCCGGCGAGCCGGATGTGGGGGACTGGACTGACAAATATTTCTCCCGCTCCAAAGGCATCGTCCAGCGCTTTGGCGACACGCCGGTGACCTACGCGATCTTCATGCGCCGGCCGGTGGTCAGCGCGCCGGGGCTGATGGTGCAGTGGATCGAACAGGTCGCCGCCGCACGGGGCGTCACCTTTGGCATCGACCTGGTGCATCAGGAAGGCCGCTGGGTGGGCGCGGGCGAGCCGATCCTCTATCTGACCGGCTCGTTCGAGCACTTGGTCGATCTTGAGACTCTGATTCTGCAAAAACTGGGCGCCGCCTGCGTGGCTGCCTACAACGCCTTCACCATGTGCGTGGAGCTGCCCAAGGTCGCTTTCCTGGCATTCGACGCACGGCATTGCGCTTCTGTCGGCATGGCCGAGTTGATGGCCTACGCCGCTTCGGTCGGTTCAGCGCGGGCGCAGCGGAAGGTCGGCGCGTTGGGATTTGTGGGCAACGCCACCAACGCCACCGCACACTATTTCGGCCAGACAAAGGGCCTGGGCACCATGCCCCACGCAATCATCGGCTATGCCGGCTCCACCGTACGCGCGGCGGAGATGTTCCACGAAGCCTATCCGGAAGAAGACCTGACCGTGCTGGTCGACTATTACGGCCGGGAGGTGAGCGATACCCTGGAAGTCTGCCGCCGCTTTCCCGTGCTGGCCGCGGAAGGCCGGCTGGCGGTGCGCCTCGACACGCCGGGCAGCCGCTATATGGAGGGGCTCGACCCGACCGTCGCCTATCAGGTGTTGGACCGGAATGCGCCTGATTCGATCCGCGGATACCGCACCGAGGCGGAGTTGCGGCACCTTGTTGGCGCGGGCGTCTCGGCCTCGGCCATCTGGTTCCTGCGCGAGTCCCTGGACAAGGCGGGCTTTTCAAAAGTGAAGATTGTCGGCTCGTCCGGTTTCGGGCCCGAGAAATGCCGGGTGATGGCCATTGCCGAGGCGCCGCTGGACGTCGTCGGCACCGGGTCTTTTCTGCCAGCCGACTGGCACGAAACCTACGCCACCGCCGATATAATCGAGTATGGCGGCCGCAAGAGCGTCAAGGTCGGCCGTGAATTCCTGTTCCGCAAGGAGAGCCCTGCATGAGCCCCGTCAAAACCCTGCTGATCGCCCTGCCCTTGGTTGCCATGACGGCGCCGGCCATTGCCAAGAAACCCCAGCCGCCTGTGGCGCGGCCATGCCAGGCTGCGAACGGCAGAATTGACTACGGCAAGCTGATCCGGCCGAGCGTGGCGACGCATCGGGCGATCATCGCTTACAGGCAGGCCTGGAAGACGTTCTGTGCCAACAAAAGCGGGTCGATCAACAAGCTTCTGACCATGGCAAAACGAATTGAGGAAGGCGTTGATCGCGCCATAAGTGCCGCGCACAAGGTGAGGCGGCTGGCGGGCAAGAATGGCGACCGCGCCCATGATGATCTTCAGAAACGCTGGCCCAGCTTCGTGCCGGCTTTCATGGGATCGATCATCGAATTCGAGTTTTTCCGCGCGCAGATGTGGGTGATCCACCGCTATGCAAAATGGGGTGACACACAGGACAAGCTGTTCTTTGCTGAGGAGCGCAAGATCTTCGGAACCGACGAGAAGTCCCACCCATGGGTGCGCCGCACCTGGGACTATGGCGGCTGTACCTTGTTCGGCAAATATGACTGGGCCGGCAATATCCGCAAGGTGGACGGATTGCGGGCCCGGCTGAACGGCTGGTACAAGCGGCGGCTGGGCGAGTTTCACGCCGACATGAAACACACCATTGGCCTGTGGGCGAAAAACCAAGATATCTGCACCTGCGGCGCGCCCGGCACGGTGGTGGCAGACCTCACCCGCTTGCAGGCCTTTCTCAGCAAACGCCACCGCTACCGCGGCTATAGCCATCAGGTCGGCACAGCCCTGCGCCGCATCAAGGGCGGCCAGACGAAAATCCTTTCCGACAAGCTGCAGCAGTGCAAATACGGTTGAGCCAATAAGAGGTGCAACAATGAGATCCGGCGGGAATTGGGAGTTGCGATCTGGCGGGCACATGAAAATGGCCGGCATCGGGTTCGCGGGGCTGCTGATGGCTTCCTTCGCCGGCGTCCCCAATGTCCAGGCGGCGCTACCGGGTTTGACGTGTAAGCCGTCGGCTATTGAAGGCAGGGCGCGTCACAAGACCCGGCCCGTTGCCCGGAACCATGCGCTGAAGGACTGGTACACCCGGGTCACTGCTGCTCATGGCGCCGTCTATGCCAGATGGTCTCGGGCTGTGGCGCGAAGCCTTCTTTGCAATTACAAGCCGGTGCCGGGCACCTTGCCCTGGTCCTGCGTCGCCCGGGCGCGGCCGTGCCGTATCAGGCCACTCTCGCAGCATCGCCGACAAAGTCCCCACCCTGCACGGCCGCAATACCGCAAGCCCTAGCAGGCTGCCCGAATCGTCTTCAGTGGTATGGCAGCACCACTTCGTCTGGTCGGTGCTCCGCCTCGAATGCGCAAGCGCCCGCCGATAGACTGGAACCGGCGTTGCGCCTGACTATTTCAGTCCGGCGATTTTCCGCACTTCGGCGATTTTCCAGCTCTTGAGCAGCTTGACTATGGCGCTGGCGTTTTCAATGCCGGAAGCCGAGATGCGGATCAGGATACGGCCCGCCATTAACAGGACAGCCTCGCCGCGTTTCCGGTCCTCATTGAACTTGACCATTGCCGTTTCGGGCACGCCGTCGATCTTTTCCCGGTCAAAGCCGGCCTGGCGCGCATAGGCAGGATTGGCGAAAAGAGTCGCGTAGGCCTGCATCGCCGGGCTGTCGACGATCAACTGGGCGGTCATGCGTCCCCTGCCGTCCTTCTGATTGTAACGCCGATTCAGAATCTGGCCGTTCATCCGCACGATGCCACCGCCACTGGATGACCTGATTTTTCGAGCGCGCCAGCCGTCCGGTGTCGGCGGAAAAGTGGCACGATAGGCCTTGGACAGGCGCTCGCCGATCTTGGTGACGGCGTATTGCAGTTCCTGCGCGGCTTTTCCGAGCTTGCCGTCCTTGTAGGCCTCGGCAGCAGTCTTTATTGCATCGCTGATCTTGTCGGCGGCGGCCATGTTCGGGGTCAGCAGCAGGCCTGCTGTCAGCAGGGCGGGCAGAACAATTTTCGCGCGGATCATTGGAATACGTGTCCTCCAGCAGGGGTGAAATTGATGACCAAGCTGTGCGAGCCCGCGACCCGGGGCAACAGTTGACGGACAAGCCTGTGCCGATATGTCTGAACGTTATGCAAAATGTCTTGGTTCAGAGGCTGCCCGCGCTGTTCACCGCCGCGCCAGGGAGACCTGTCAGTCATTTGACGGCACCACATAGTCGGGCGGAAAGGTCGCTTGGAAAGCTGGCAGGGCTTCGCACCGTTCCCGCAACACGTCGAGCGATGGGTAGCGGCCCGCGGGGACGATCTCTGGCATTGCAATCTCCACGAAACGGAGCATGCAGACGGTGGTGATCGCCGGCTGGGCGATAGCGTCGTCCCATTCCAGCCGGGCGAGGGCCTCGATGGCGCCGACACCTTGAGTGCGGCAGCGGTCGTACCAGTCCTGCCAGAAAAATTCGCCGGGCCTGATGATGCGCTCGTAGACAGCAGCGCCGATCTTGTCGATGGCGCCGGTGGCGAGCGCGACCCGCTGCAGCGCCTGCCGGCGTGCCTCTCCGGTGCGGGGCAGCAGCGCCCGGTTCCCGGCCTCGTCGTCCAGCCAGTCGAGGATCGCGTGGGAATCGATCAGGGTTTCACCACTGTCCAGCACCAGGGACGGAATGCGGCCCAGGGGATTGGTCTCGCGCATGCTGTCGAAGTCGCCGAACACCGAGCGCTCGTCGGACTCGTACGCATAGCCGAGGAGCCTCAGCGACACCGCCACCCGGCGGACGTAGGGGGAATCGAGTTGGCCAACAAGAATCATGGGGCGAGGATCATGTTGTAGGTTCCTGGTTTCTGGCGCCCTTGCTAACCAGCGGTATTGTCGATGTTCCCGATGAACCCGGGGATCACCTTCAGCCGTATTTGGCCCGGAACTGGTCGCCGGTCATCTTCGCCGTCTTGTTGGCGAATTCGTAATAGTCGGGTTTGTCGTCGATGAAGATTTCCGCCTTGAAGGGCAGGCCGCTCTGGTCGTCGAACAGGCCGATAGGCACCGCGTGAATTCCGGCCGCCTTGGCGAAATAGAACAGGTGGCTGCCGCAGGTGGCGCAGAAGCCCCGGTCCGCCATCTCTGACGATGCGTAGGACGTGACGGGCCCCTCGAACACGGCGTTGGTGCAGGGCGTGGACATATAGGGCCCGCCCCCCCATTTCCGGCACATGTCGCAATGACAGGCCTGCATGGTCGGCATCGGCTCGGCGGTAAAGGTCACCGCACCGCACAAACAAGATCCGGTTCTCGACATGGGCTTCCTCCCTTGATGCAGCATCGGCATGCTGAACGGCCGGTCCGGCACCGGCGTGCTGATTTCTGGGGAGAATGGTCGTTGGCGTCAAGCGCGGCAGTTGTGGCGCCGTGGCACCGGCATGCGGCTTCGTCAATTCAGCGCGACGATCACCTGGAACTTCTTTTCCATCACCAGCTTGTTGCCGTCGTAGATGCGGAAGTACCAGAGGCCTTCCGCCATCTCCCAGCTGAAGTCGAAGCGGAACAGCATAACGTCCGTGCTATTGCGGCCATAAACGGTGGAGACCAGGGTGGTCGCCGACTTGCCGGTCTTGGGGTTGGTCATCTTCGGGAAGACGATCACCGAGCGCAGGCGGCGGCCCCACATCGTCGCGTCGGTGATGCGGAAGCGCAGGCCGAAAACCAGGCTGGGCTGGGCCAGGATCTTGTGGCTGGGGCGGATCAACTTGATGTTGCGGGCGTTGAAGCGCACGCCGGCCACGTCCCCCGGCGCCTTGCTATAGCCGGCCACGTCCACGTGATAGATACCGAAATCGGTGATCACCACCGGGCCTCTGGCCGGTCCAGTGGCTTTCCCGGGCGCGGTCGTGTTTGGCTTGGCGGTCTTGCCCGCGGTCTGGGCCATAGCGGCGGTGGGCAGGGCCAGTGCGCCGGCCAGGAGCAGGAGAGTGGGGCGGGGCAGAAGTCTGAGCATCAGGGGCGCCTGATCAGTTGATAGGGGGCAGTTGAAGGCGGTCAATTAAGCGGGACGATGATCTGGAAACGTTGTTCGGACAACACCCGGGCGCCGTCCAGCAACTGGAAGCGCCAGATTCCTTCCGCCATCTCCCAGCGATAGTCGAAGCGGTAGCCATCATAATAGGTGATCTGCGTCGACTGGGCGATGAAGGTGCGGTCCTGGCTGGTGGCGGTGCGGCCGGTCTTCGGGTTCGTCAGTCGCGGAAAGATGGTGCGGAGGGTCAGCCGCTTGCCCACCAGACCCTGGTCGGTGACGCGGAAGCGAAAGCCGAAGCTGCGGCCGGGCTGGGCCATGATCTTGCGGGCCTGGCGGAACAGCTTGATGTTGGAGACCACATTGCGCTCGAGACTAACGTCGCCGGGCGCCTTCACCGTGCTGTTGATGTTCAGCTTGTAGATGCCGAAGTCGACCACCTGCAGCGGGCTTTTCGCCAGCACCGGGGCGGCGCCCAGCACCACCAGCACCGCCAGCAGGATCAGATACACGAGTCGGGTCATGGGTCTCTCTTCGGCCTTATCTTTTCGGGCGCCAGTTCAGGCTGCCGGTTCAAGTTGTCAGTTCATTTTGTCAGTTCACGCTAACAGTTCATTTTGTCAGTTCAGGGGCACCAGCACGTGGAAGCGCTGTTCCGCGAGCACCTTGCCCTTGTGGATGATCTGCATGGTCCAGATGCCCTCGGCCATTTCCCAGCGGTGGTCGAAGCCATAGGCCTCGAAGCGGGTGATGCCCACCTGCGCGGTCTGGGGTACATCCTGCCAGGTGCGGCTCTTGCCCGTCTTCGGGTTTGTCAGGCGCGGAAATTTCAACCGGAAGGTCAGGGTCGCGCCGGCCAGCGCCGGGTCGCGCACCCGGTAGCGGAAGCCGAATGTGCGGCCCATCTGCGCCGAAAACTTGCGGGTCTTGCGGATCAGGCGGACGTTGGAGACGATCTCGCGCTCGCCGGCGATCTGGTTCGGCGCCTTTTCCACCCGCTCATGGGAGGTCGAATAGAGGCCGTGGTCGATGATCTCGATGCCCCGTGTGGTGAAGCCGCCCACGGCCGGCGCCTTTGACTTCGCTGCCGCCAGCGAAACCGGTGACGCGAGTACTGCAACGCCGAGCGCGATCAGCAATTTGTGCCGGGCGCCTCTCAATTCAGCGGCACCACGATTTGGAATTTCTTCTCCGCCAGCATCTTGCCCTGATAGACGATCTGGATGGTCCAGGCGCCTTCCGCAATTTCCCAGCCGTCGTCGAAGGTAAATCCGAAATAGACCTTCCGGCGGCTGCTCACGGGCCAGTCATATTCGCTGATGCGGGTAGTCTTGCCGGTCTTGGGGTTGGTCAGCGGCGGATGCACGGTGCGGATGGTCAGCGTGACCGGCCCGGCGGGAAAGCCGTTCAGGTCAATCTCGATGCCGAAGGAGCGCCCCGGCTGGCCGAAGATTTTGGCCGTGCGTTGCACCAGCTTTCGCCGGGCGACCGGATGCACCATGCCCGACGCCGTGCGCACCGCCTTGTGGCGAATGCCGGTGCGGCGGGTTTCATAGCGGCCGAACTCGCGGACGGTGATCGTGGGCCCCGCGTCGGCTGCTGCCGGAGTAACCAGGGCTGCAGTACTGGTCGCCGCGACCGCGAAGGCCAGGGACAGAAATGTTGTATGGATCAGCATGGGGCCTCAATTCATCAAAAGGACGACCTTGAAGGACTGTTCGCCGATCACCTTGCCCCTGTAGATGATCTGAAACTTCCAGATGCCTTCCGCCAGTTCGTAGCGGTGGTCGAATGTGTAGCCGGTATAGGTAAGTATGCCGTTGGGTGACGCCGGACGGCTGCGCAGGCTGTAGGTCATTGCCTTGCCGGTCACTGGATGGGTCAGCTTCGGGTGCATCGTGCGGATGCTGACCCGCGCGCCCGGCGGCAGGCCCCTCAGCCGGTAGCGGAAGCCGAAGCTGCGGCCCAGTTGGCCGACGATCAGCCGCGTGGATTTCAGCAGCTTGATGTTGGCCACCAGGCTCATGCGGCCGCTGACCGAGACAGGCTGCGGCACGTCCTTCACCCGGGTGGTTTTGAAGATGCCGAATTCCGTGAACTCGGCCCGCGGGCCTGTGCTGGAGCCGGCCTGTGCGCCGGTGACGGTCCAGGCTGCGGCCGCGGCGGCAACCAGACCTGTGATCAGTATTCGCCTGACCAGCACGTGGTGGATAATCTTGCGCATGGGCGGTGGCCTTTTCGTTGCGTGTCCCCGGCGGACGGTGCCGGCATGAATTGCCGGGCTTGGCCTTATGCGGTGAACCACGGAAGCGGCGGAATATGGCGTTTATATGGTGTGCCGGTCAGTAATTGTCGTTTGTATTTGACCGGCAGCCTGCTGCCAATTCTGCCCCATGCCGGCCCGCGGTACCAACGGCAAAGCTGTTCTGCCCGGCGCGCGGCGGTGTGGTTCTGCATTTCCTACGGGATTTGCGGGGCTTTCGTTCCCCGGTGGGAGCGGCGAAACACCGCCGAAACGGGGCGTTGCTCAATCCGCGGGGGCGTCTTAGCTTGCAGGAAAATACGGCACCTGCAGCCCGGAACCTGCCCAGACAATGACCGACAGCCTCAATATCGCGCTCTGCCAGATCAACCCCACCGTGGGCGACATCACCGGCAACCTGGCCCGCATCCGCGCGGCGCGGGAGACAGCGGCCGGCCAGGGCGCAGATCTCGCCGTCTTCTCCGAGCTGGTGGTCTCCGGCTATCCGCCCGAGGACCTGGTGCGAAAACCGGTGTTTGTGGAGCGGGTGTGGCAGGCTGTGCAGGACCTTGCCGCGGACACCAAAGACGGCCCGGCCATGATCATCGGCGCGCCTGTTGCCGAATCGGGATCTGGCGGAGACAAGGTCTTCAACTCCGCCCTGTTGCTCGACGGCGGCGAGGTCACGGCCATTCGCCACAAACGCGAGCTGCCCAACTATGGCGTCTTTGACGAGATCCGCGTGTTCGACCGCGGTCCCTTGCCGGGGCCAATGAACTTCCGCGGCGTGCGTCTGGGCGTCATGGTCTGCGAGGACATGTGGTTCCCGGACGTGGCGGAATGCCTGGAGGAGACCGGCGCGGAACTGCTGGTGGTGATCAACGGCAGCCCCTTTGAGAGCGACAAGCCTGATGAGCGCATCGGCCACGCGGTCGGCCGGGTGACCGAGAGCGGCCTGCCCATGGTCTATGTCAACCAGGTCTGCGGCCAGGACGAGCTGGTCTTCGACGGCGCGTCCTTCGTGCTGAACGCGGACCGCACGCTGGCCCACCAGAGCCCTGCCTGGGTCGACTCCATCACCACCACCGCCTGGACCCGGGGCGGCGATGGCCAACCTGACACCTGGACCTGCGCCGTGGGGGAGGTCACGCCGGTGGCCAACGGCCTCGACAGTCTCTATCAGGCGATGGTCCTCGGCCTGCGGGACTATGTGAACAAGAATGGCTTTCCCGGTGTAGTACTGGGCTTGTCGGGCGGAATTGATTCGGCGCTCTCCGCCGCCGTTGCCGTGGACGCGCTTGGCGCGGAACGGGTCTGGACCGTGATGATGCCCAGCCCCTACACCAGCCAGGAGAGCCTGGACGACGCCGCCGGTTGCGCGGAGCTTCTCGGATGCCGCCTCGACACCGTCTCCATCGAGCCCGCCATGGCCGCCTACGACACCATGCTCGGCGGCCTGTTCGAAGGGCGCGAGGCCGATACCACGGAAGAAAACATCCAGTCCCGCGCCCGCGGCGTTACCCTCATGTCGCTCTCCAACAAGTTCGGCCACATGGTGCTCTCCACCGGCAACAAGTCGGAAATGTCGGTCGGCTACGCCACCCTCTATGGCGATATGTGCGGCGGCTATTCGGTGCTGAAAGACGTCTACAAGATGGACGTCTTCGCCCTCTGCAAATGGCGCAACCAGACCCAGCCCGCGGGCGCCCTCGGCCCGGAAGGCCGCGTCATGCCTGAGCGCGTGATCTCAAAGCCGCCGTCCGCCGAACTCAAGCCCGACCAGAAAGACGAAGACAGCCTGCCGCCCTACGACAAGCTCGACGATATTCTGCGCGGCCTGATCGAAGGCGAGGAAAGCATCGAGACCATCGCCGCCCGCGGCCATGACCGCGAAACCGTCGAACGCATCTGGCGCATGCTGGATCTCGCGGAATACAAGCGCCGGCAGGCACCTCCCGGCGTGAAGCTGACCCGCCGCGCCTTTGGGCGGGACCGGCGTTATCCGATTACGAATGGGTTTCGGCGGGAGTTGTAGGCCGAGTCCTTAGGCGCTTCCCAATCAAGCGTTTTTCGCTTTCAGCGTGTCGTAGACCGCCGTCTCAAACGCCATATAGCCAGGAAACGACACCGGATCGCCGAACGGCAACACCTGGGTCGCCCAGAATCCGCCGATCTTGTTTTCCCGGTCGAACCAGAAGAAGAGGTTGGCGAGACCATGCCAGCCGATGCCGCCCGCCGGCCGGCCCGTGGGCGCTTCCTCCTTAGCCACCATGAACGAGTAGCCAAAGTCCTTTGCCATGCCAGGGAAGAAGGGCGTGCCATGGGTCAGGGTCGGGATGACGGCGGGCAGGTCGAACAACGCCTGCGGCGGTTGCAATGCCCCCTGCACGGCGAACGCGACCGTTTCGGGTTTCAGGACCTGGCCGTTGGGGCCTGCGCCGTCGTTCAGCCACATGCGGATGAACTTCATGTAATCGGGGATCCGCGCGTAGAGCCCATGGCCGGGCATTTCCACCTCGGGGTCGTCGGGCAGGGCGAAATCGTCCATGGGTGACAGCGACCCGTCTTCTTCGCGCCGGTGGAAGAGGGCGGTGCGCGCCTTCATGTCCGGGGTGCGGGTGAACGCCATGTCTTCCATGCCCAGGGGGGCAAACACCCGTTCCTGCAGCACCTCACCAATGCGCTTCCCGCGGATCGCTTCAACCACCTGGGCGGCCCAGTCGATGTTGGTGCCATATTCCCACCGGTCGCCGGGATCGAACAGCAGGGGGGTGGTCATCGAGGCACGGGTGCAGGTCAGGATACTGGGCTGGCCATGCTCCTGGGCCAGACGGTTATAGTGTTCATTGAAGATGTCGTAGCCGAGGCCCGCGGTATGCAGCAGCAGCATGCGGGTGGTGATATCGCGTTTGGGCGGGCGCAGTCGCGGGTTGCCGTCGGTGTCAAAGCCTTCCAGCACCTGCAGGTCGCCGATCTCGGCCGCGTAGTCCTTTGCGGGCGCGTCAAGGTCCAGAAGCCCCTCCTCCCAGCACTGCAACGCTGCCGTGGCGCCCACCGCCTTGGAGGTCGAGAGGATCGCGAACACCGTGTCGCTGGACATGGGGTCGTCAGAAACCGAATCGGCGCCCCAGCGGCGCACGCCTGCGGCGCCCTCGTAAATATTCTCCTTCTCATCGGTCACCATGGCGACGACGCCGGGCACCCGTTCCGCACCCGTTGTCACGCTCTCAAGCACCGCATCGCAGGCCTGCTGCAGGTTCGTCATGAAACTCGCCCCTTCGCCGTCTTGACCGATATTCCCCGGATTGGGCCGGGGGTGTTGAATTGGACGGGAGTCGCCATTCATGGCCCGCCCGGCAGTATTCTCTAACCTCCAATGCGTGCGCGGGACAAGGTACTGCACCCTGGGCGTCTTCCGGAAATGGTGCCGATGCACCAGAGGCAGGCTTGGATGGATTGCAGGTCTTCGAGGCAGTTGACCGGCTTCGGGTGAACCCGCTTACTACTGTACGAGTCTTGAATTTCGGGAAAATTTACCTATCTGGAAGTCATTGATTTCTACACAGCGATCCGGGGGTGGCTGTAGTTAGCGGACATCGGTCGATATGGCGTCGTATTGGGGTTTCCACTGGTTTTCCAAAGCTTTTGACGTGCGAATAGGCAGCCGGTACCGCATCGGACAGCGTCGGGCCGGGTCCCAACTTCGCCCATGTGGGCTGGCGCCGCCACAATCCTCTGTATTCAACCATCACCTGAGGATAACTCGGTCCGCTTCCATTCTTCGGCATCCCCTACATTTCCCTACATTCCCCTACATCTGGCCCCTACATCTGGCGAGCATGTCGTCACCGCACCGCAACACCATCGCAACATTGCCTGGAAAACAGCAACCTCGGCGCCCCGAATCGCAACAAAAGGCAACAGATCGCAACATTTGAAAAAACTCCTGGGCGGGCGGCTCGAACTCCCCTGCGGCAACGCGCGGGGCGGCGTTTCGTGGGGTCAGTTGTTAAGAGAAAACTAACCATGAAATCCCGAAACTCTGCCCTGACCGGCACCCTTTCACCGCCTGCGGGCGGGAGGCTCAGATGAGCACCGAAATAGATACCAACCGCGTCTACCTGTTTGACACCACCCTGCGCGATGGCGCCCAGACGCAGGGGGTGGATTTCTCCGCCAACGACAAGGCCGTGATCGCCCGGATGCTGGATGACCTGGGCGTGGATTATGTTGAAGGCGGCTGGCCCGGAGCGAACCCGACCGACGACGAGTTCTTCCGCAGTCCGCCAAGGCTTTCGCGCGCCATGTTCACCGCCTTTGGCATGACCCGGCGGCCTGGCCGCAGCGTTGAAAATGATCCCGGCCTTGCGGCGATCCTGGATGTGGATGCGCCGGCGGTCTGCATGGTTGGCAAGACCTGGGACTTTCACGTCACCGTCGCCCTTGAGGCGGAGCTGTCGGAAAACATCGACATGATTGCCGAGAGCGTCGTCCACGCCAAGGCGCGCAAGGACGAGGTGATGTTCGACTGCGAGCATTTCTTCGATGGCTACAAGGCCGACCCGGACTATGCGCTGGAATGCGCCCGTGCCGCCTATGACAACGGCGCCCGCTGGGTAGTGCTGTGCGACACCAATGGCGGCACCCTGCCGGACGAGGTGGACCGCATCGTTCGCGAAGTCTCGGCCCACGTACCGGGCAGCCATCTGGGCATCCATGCCCACAACGATACGGAAAACGCTGTCGCCAACTCGCTGGCCGCGGTGCGCGCCGGGGTGCGGCAGGTGCAGGGCACCATCAACGGCCTGGGCGAGCGGTGCGGCAACGCCAACATGATGTCGGTGATTCCATCCCTGATGCTGAAGATGGGCATGGAAACGGGCATGAGCACGGATCAGCTGGGCCAGATCACCCCTGTGTCCCGCGCGCTTTACGAACTGCTGAACCTGAGCCCACACCGGCACCAGGCCTGGGTGGGGGAGGCGGCCTTCGCCCACAAGGGCGGACTGCATGTGTCCGCGGTCGCCAAGGACCCGAAGACCTACGAGCATATCGAGCCCCATCTGGTGGGCAACAAGCGGCATATCGTTGTGAGCGACCAGGCGGGCCGTTCCAACATCCTGGCACGGCTGGAGGAGGCGGGCATCGAGGCCGCGCCCGACGACCCGAAGATCCACCGCCTGGTGGACGACGTGAAGAACCGCGAGCATGACGGCTATGCCTATGACGGCGCGGAGGCGAGCTTCGAGCTGCTGGCCCGGCGGCTGCTGGACAACGTGCCGGCCTATTTCGAGATGGACAGCTTCCGGGTGGATATCGAGCGGCGCTACAACGCCCGCGGTCAGCTGCTCACGGTCTCCCAGGCCATCGCCAAGATCACCGTGGGCAAAGACCATTATATGGAGGCGGGCGAGGGCAACGGCCCGGTGGAGGCGCTGGACAACGCCATGCGCAAGGCGTTGCTGCGGGTGTATCCGGCGCTTGCCGACATGCGCCTGACCGACTTCAAGGTGCGGATCCTGACGCCCCAGGCGGGCACGGCGGCGGTGACCCGGGTGATGGTGGAGAGCAGCGACGGCACCGGCCAGCGCTGGTCCACCGTCGGCATCTCCCCCAACATCGTCGACGCCTCGTTCGAAGCCCTGAAAGACGCGATCTATTACAAGCTGCTGAAAGGCGGCGTGGAAGCGGCGGCGGCGTAGGATGGCGGAGTCCGACGCACCTGCAGATGACTCCCGGGGCGATCAACCGGCCGATTCTTCATCCGATACCCTTACCGATCCCCAATCGGAATCTCAGTCTGAATCCCAGCCTGATTTACTGTCGGATATAGGGGGCGGCCCGGTCATCATCCTGGTGCGCCCGCAACTGGGCGTGAATATCGGCACGGCGGCCCGCGCGATGATGAATTGCGGCCTGACGGAAATGCGCCTGGTTGCGCCGCGCGATGACTGGCCCAATCCCTGGGCGGAGGCTGCGGCCTCGGGCGCCGAGGCGATTGTCGATCGCGCCGTGATCTATGAGACGACCGAAGCGGCGACCGCTGATCTGAACCGGCTTTACGCGACGACGGCGCGGCACCGGGACATATACAAGGAGGTCGTCCCGCCCCGCACGGGGGTGGCAGAGCTGGTGACGGCCGAGGCGGCGGGCGAACGCACCGGCGTGCTGTTCGGGCCGGAGGCAAAGGGCCTCAACAACGACGATGTGACGTTGGCGCAGAAGATCATTGAAGCGCCGCTCAATCCCCACCACACATCGCTCAATCTGGCCCAGGCGGTCTTCCTGATCGGCTGGGAATGGCGCATGAATCTGCTGGGCGAGGCGCCGGCCCGGGTGCCTGGTGTCTTGCCCGTCGACCCGGATGCCGACGTGCCTGATGGCGCCTTGCCTGCGTCCCAGCAGGAGCTGGTTAATCTGTTCGAGCATCTGGAGCGGGAGCTGGACAATGCCGGTTTCCTCTACCCGCCCGAGATGGTGCCGACAATCGTGCGCAACATTCGCAACATGTTCCAGCGCGCCCTGCTCACCGAGCAGGAAGTCCGCACCCTGCGCGGCGTGGTCAAGGCACTGAGCGAAGGCCGGGAACGGCGGCGGATGAAGTGATCTCGGCGCCGTGGTTTGGCCGCACCTGCGCCCGATTGACGGCTGCGCAGGGCCGCTCAATCGAGACATGCGCGGGGGCGCGCTAATGAGACATGCGCGGGGGCGCGCAATTGACAGGCGGGCGGCAATGCCTATAGTCCGCAGCTTATTCCGGAGAATGTGGATATCGGTGTCGGGCGCGATTATGCGGTCCGGCTCGCTGATATCCCGGTCTACCCGACAGATTGGGGCGGATCACCGGCGACCAACAACACCGGGCGCGGCCGTAAACAGGCAGATTGCGCGATCCGGGACGTGACGAGATTTAGGAGATTTGCATGAGCAAGCGTCAAGCCTCGAAAGAGAAGATTTCGCGCCGTCTGGGCGTCAACCTGTGGGGCCGGGCAAAGAGCCCCTACAACAAACGGGAATATGGCCCCGGCCAGCACGGTCAGAACCGCCGCCGCAAGATCAGCGACTTCGGCGTTCAGCTGCAGGCCAAGCAGAAGCTCAAGGGCTATTACGGCAACATCACCGAGAAGCAGTTCCGCCGCTACTACAAGGAGGCCGATGGCCTGCGCGGCGACACCGGTGAGAACCTGGTGGGCCTGCTCGAGCGCCGGCTGGACGCGGTGGTCTATCGCCTGAAATTCGTGCCGACGGTCTTCTCCGCCCGGCAGTTTGTCAATCACGGCCACGTGCTGGTGAATGGCAAGCGCGTCACCATCCCGTCCTATCGCCTGAAGGAAGGCGACATCGTCGAGATCCGCGAGAAGTCACGCGAACTCGCCCTCGTGCTGGATGCCACGGAAAGCGTCGACCGCGAAGTGCCGGACTATCTGGAAGTGGATCACAAGCGCATGCGCGGCGCCATGTCCCGCATCCCGCTCCTCACCGATATCCCCTATCCCGTGCAGATGGAACCCAACCTGGTCGTCGAGTTCTACTCGCGGTAAAGCGTCTGCGGCTGCGTGTCTGGCGCCGGCGGGAATTATCCCGACGCCAGGCTGCCCAAATGCCCTGCGATCGACTGTGCCTCGATATACAGGCGGCTGATCTCAGAATGGGCCGCCTTGATGTCCGCTTCCATGTCGGAGATCAGAGCCTCGACGTCGGCAGAGCCAAGATCGTCCTCGAAATCGAGTGACATGGTGAGCAGCACTTCAGCTGGCCCGAAATGCAGGGTGTTCAGTTCGTTGACCGCCTTGATGCCCCCGTGGCTCATGACGATGGTGCGGATCGATGCCTCGATTTCCGGCCCGGCGCCCTCGCCGATCAGGAGGCCCTTGGTTTCCCGCGCGAGGAAGATGGCGGTGCCGGCAAGAACCAGGCCAATGACGATTGAGGCCACGCCGTCCAGTTCCGGAATATCCAGTGTGTCTGCAAGTATCAGCCCGATTGCGGCGACGATCAGGCCAAGGATCGCTGCGGAGTCCTCGAACAGGATGGTGAAGACAGCGGGATCCTTGCTGTGGCGCAGTTCGGCCATCAGTCCGCGATTGCCCTGGTTGCGGCGGAATTCGCGGAAGGCGATCATGAAGGCCCAGCCTTCAAACACGGCCGCGATCCCCAAGACGATAAAGTTGATATACAGGTCCTCGACCACATGGGGATGGCGGATCTTGTCGATCCCCTCGTAGATCGACACGCCGGCGCCAATCGAGAACAGGATCATGGCGACGATGAACGCCCAGAAGTAGAGTTCCGGCCCATAGCCGAAAGGATGCGTCTGGTCGGCTGGCCGGCGCGAGCGCTTGATACCTAACAGGAGGAGGGACTGGTTGCCGGTATCGACGACGGAGTGGACTCCTTCGCTGAGCATGGCCGAGCTGCCGGTCCAGAAGGCCGCGATGAATTTGCAGACGGCAATCAGCCCGTTTGCTGCGATCCCTGCATAGACGACCTTCTCCGAACCCGATGCCACTGCCTGTCCCCCTGATATTCCGTTTGGCCAACGGTCAGACGATGGGTCTGTTCGCTTCGTGGGTCAATGCCGTCGCAACTCACCCGGGTTGGTCTTCCACTTCTTCTTCTGACGAACGAGGGTCAAGGGTGAAGACGGTTGCCGAGGTTCGGGCAATCGGCATATAGGCGTCCCGGTCGTCGAATGCCGCCGGCGCGCGACGGCCCAGCCGGTAAAGGACATAGGCGCCGAAGCCTGCGTGGGTGAATGCGGTAAACAGAAACACGCTGCTGGTGCCTGTCCACTGCACCATCAGCGATGCCACGAGGGGGCCGGCCGTGGCGCCGATCCCATAGGCCAGCAAAAGCCCCGCACTGACATCAACGAACTCCGATGTTTCAGCATAGTCGTTGGCATGGGCCACACACAGGCCATAGAGCGGGAAAATCATCGTGCCGAACAGGTACGCAGCAATGAATACCCCAGTGACTGAGAACAGATCCCCGAGTGTGAGAAAGACGCCGGCTACCGCTGCGCCAAAGCCGATGACGATGATGATATGGCGACGGTCGCGCGACCGGTCCGACAGCCAGCCGATGGGCCATTGGGAAACCGCGCCGCCAATCACCGCCAAACTCATGAATGACGCGATCTCGGAAACTGAAAAGCCGAGGCTACGGGCGTAGACCGGCCCCATGGTCCAGAAGGTACCATTGGCCAGGCCGACCGCAATACAGCCGAAAAACCCTACAGGCGACAGCCTGATCAGCCGGCGGATGCGCGGCCGCGCCTGCACCGGTGCCGGCGGCGAGTCCGAGCGGGTCATCGCCACGGGAATTAGCGCAATTGCTGTCAGGATTCCCGCGATCGCGAACAGCCGAAAGGATGATGGCGAGTCGAGGTTCATCAACTGCGCACCGGCGGCCAGAAATACCATGTTGACCATGACGTAGACAGAGACGAGGCGTCCGCGGGTCTCCGGTGTCGCACGATCGTTCAGCCAGCTTTCAATCACCATATAGAGGCCGGCGAAACAGGCGCCTGTTACGGCGCGATAGATCACCCACAGGGTGGAATCGACCCACAGCACGTGGAGCATCGGCGTTGCGGCCGCCAGCCCGGCAAAGGCGGTGAACGCGCGGATGTGGCCGACCTGCGACACCAAGGCCGGGCAAAGGAAGCAACCGGCGATGAAGCCAGCAAAATAGGCGGCGCCGATCAGGCCGATGCTAAAGTTGCTGAAACTCTCAAGTTCGGCACGAATCGGCACGAGCAGGTTCAGCAACCCATTGCCCAGCAGCAGGATCGACGTACCCAACAGGAGTGCTGCCAGTGGCAGAAGAATCGCCCGCATCACCCGTGTTCCTTGGCCCGGGAGGTTGCTGTGAGGCCGCAAAAATGAGGATAGACGCACGTGCGTGCAAGCCTTTCGCACGGGTGTGCGCAGCCGTCGCGGCCAACCACAGTGAGCGCTAGCGACTGCTTTTCAGATGGGGCAGCAATCTCCGCGCCGCCGCGAGCGCTGCGGGTTTCGACATGCCCGTTTTCAGTTCTGGCCGATAGAGCAGGTGCAGGTACAGCCGGTCCTGACAATGCAGGTCGTCGCGCTTGGAACGGTCGTTGAATAGGGAGAAATCTGCATTGTCGGAATCGTTGGGCAGGCCCATAAGCTGCGTCGTCTCCTCGACGATGCAGTGATACAGAATGCCTCGCTCCCTTGCATGGTCGACGGGAATGATCGCGACGGCGCGGACGATGGCGTTTGTGTCTTGGCGGCGTTGATAGACGCCAGAGCAATCCGACCGGGCAAGGCGTGACACCAGCGCCGGGTCGGGGCGGCTCAGACTGGCGGCGAGATGTGCCCGGTATCGCGCCAGCCTGGTAAATATGATGATGAAATTGGCTGGCCTACGGCCTGCGGCGCGCAGTGGATGGCCACTGATCCGCTGCAGCAGCGCCATGTGCTGAACAAGGTCCTTGCGGATTTGGGGCTCAATCCCAACTTCGTCTTCAATGCGATAGCGGATCGGCGCGTGCCATTTGGCCAAACGCTCGTCAAATGAAACACGATGCTCGTTGCCGAAGGCGATGTTGCCAAAATTCCGCAACAGGGTGGCGGTGGGCATCCCGCACAGGGATTGGGCCGCCGCGGCGCCGGCCCACAGGAACGGGCCCACCCACAGGATTAGGCGGGAGACCAAGACGCCAGACCGCCCGCGGTCGATGTTAGGCGGTCGCGACTTCTTTCTGCTCCAGATAGGTCTGCAGTTCGCCGGCCTCAAACATCTCGCGGATGATGTCGCAACCGCCGACAAACTCGCCCTTCACGTAAAGCTGCGGCACGGTCGGCCATTGGGAAAATTCCTTGATTCCCTGACGCAGGTCCCCGTCTTGCAGCACGTCGATGCCTTTGAATTTGACATTCAGGTGGCCAAGGATCTGCACAACAGCGGCAGAGAAGCCGCATTGGGGAAAGACCGGGCTGCCTTTCATGAACAGCGTGACTTCGTTCTGGTCGATCTCATTCTGGATGTAGTCTTTTACCGGGGTGTCGCTCATGGTCATACCGTTTTGTTGAAGTGGCGCCTTAGTTCAAGTCAGGCGCGCTGGTTTGCAGGGCCAGCGCGTGAAGTTCGTTGCCCATGCGTCCCTGAAGGGCGGCATAGACCATCTGGTGTTGCTGAACGCGGGTCTTGCCGCGGAAATCTTCGGAAACCACATGCGCTGCATAATGGTCACCGTCTCCCGCCAGATCCTGAATGGTCACCTGCGCGTCGGGCAGGGAATCCCGGATCAGCTGTTCGATTTCAGTGGCGTCCATCGCCATGGACAGTACCTCCGCGTTTCCTCAAGTCCCCGGCGGCGCTTTGGGGCTTAGCCAGCCATATAATTCGGCAGCCAGTCCTCATGCGCAGACCGCAAGGTCGCAAGCGATATAGGGTCTGCCGCACCCACCGTCAATGTCGCGGAATCGACTGTTTTTCCAATGATTGTGGCGTCGACTCCGGCAGCCTTGGCCCGTTCGGTCAGGGCGGCGCCGTCATTTGTCGCTACAAGGTACCTGCCTTGGTCCTCGCCAAACAACCAGGCGTGAGACGGCACACCGTCGGGTACGGCGATTTCAGCGCCTGTGTCGCCCGACAGAGCCATCTCCGCTAGGGTCACCAGAATACCGCCATCAGAAATGTCATGGCAGGCGGTGACGTCACCAGTTTCAATTTCCGCACGGATCCAGTCGCCGGTGCGGCGCTCGGATTCGAGATCGACGGGCGGTGGCGCGCCTTCCTCCCTGCCGGCCATGGCCCAAAGATAGAGCGACGCGCCCAGCCATCCAGCCGTCTCGCCAATTAGGACGATGTCATGACCGGGCCCCGCCAGATGCGCCCGCGCCTGTCGACTGCGGTCGTTGATCAGGCCGACGCCGCCAATCACAGGTGTCGGCAGAATGGCCTGACCGCTGGTCTCGTTGTAGAGGGAGACATTGCCGGAGATGACCGGGAAGTCCAATGCGCGGCAGGCCTCGCCCATACCGGCGACGCAGCCGGCCAGCTGGCCCATGATTACTGGCTTCTCGGGATTGCCGAAGTTGAGATTGTTGGTCACCGCCAGGGGCTTGGCGCCCACGGCGCACAGGTTGCGAAAGGCCTCGGCCACCGCTTGTTTGCCGCCCGCCACCGGATCCGCAACGCAATAGCGGGGGGTACAGTCGGTGGTGATGGCCAGGGCCCGCGGGCTGTCCGGAATGCCCACGACCGCTGCGTCGCCGCCCGGCCGCTGAAGGGTTTCGCCGCCGATCAGGTGGTCATACTGCTCCCACACCCAGCGCTTGCTCGCGACATTGGGGTGGCCCATAAGGGTAATCAGGGCGTCTTCGATTGATACCGGCGGCGCCGTCTCCGGCGGCAATACCGGGCGGGCAGGCGACGGTTCCCAGGGGCGGTCATATTCCGGTGCATTCTCCACCAGCGGGTCGACGGGGATGTCAGCCTGCACCCGGCCATCCTTGCGCACCACCAGCCGGCCGGTGTCGGTGAGCGTGCCGATAACCGCGAAATCCAGCTCCCATTTCTCGAATATCGCCCGCGCCTCGTCTTCCCTGCCGGGTTCGAGCACCATCAGCATGCGCTCCTGACTTTCCGAGAGCATGAGCTCGTAGGCGGTCATGCCTTCCTCGCGGCAGGGCGCATGGTCGAGGTCCAGATCAATCCCGACGCCACCTTTGGACGACATCTCAACCGCGGAGGACGTAAGGCCGGCGGCGCCCATGTCCTGGATCGCGACGATGGCGTCGGTGGCCATCAATTCGAGGCAGGCTTCCAGCAGCAGCTTTTCGGTGAAGGGGTCGCCCACCTGCACAGTCGGCCGCTTCTCGTCGCTGTCGTCGTCGAACTCGGCTGACGCCATGGTGGCGCCGTGGATGCCGTCCCGCCCGGTTTTGGATCCCACATAGACCACCGGATTGCCGATGCCGGCCGCCGCTGAATAAAAGATGCGGTCCACCGGCGCCAGGCCCACGGTCATGGCGTTGACCAGGATGTTGCCGTTGTAGGCCGGGTGAAACTCGGTTTCACCGCCCACAGTGGGAATGCCGATGCAGTTGCCGTACCCGCCGATGCCCGCGACCACCCCCGAGACCAGATGACGGGTCTTGGGATGGGACGGGTCGCCAAAACGCAGCGCGTTCATGTTGGCGATCGGCCGCGCGCCCATGGTGAAAACGTCCCGCAGGATGCCCCCGACGCCGGTGGCTGCCCCCTGATAGGGCTCGATGAAAGACGGATGATTGTGGCTTTCGATCTTGAAAATCGCGGCCAGCCCGTCACCGATGTCGATGACGCCGGCATTCTCGCCCGGCCCCTGGATGACCCAAGGCGCTTCGGTCGGCAGTGTCTTCAGATGGATTTTCGACGACTTGTAGGAACAGTGTTCCGACCACATGGCGGAGAAAATACCGAGCTCGGTCAGCGATGGCGTCCGACCCATGATCTTGAGCAGCAGGTCATATTCCTCACCGCTCAGGCCATGTTCCGCCACCAGTTCGCCGGTGATTTCCAGATCAGTCCCGTCCATGCCCCTTGCGGCTCCCACTAAGCGTCAGTCTTGCAGGCCGAATTGCCGGCGGCCGGGTCGGATAAAGAAGGCCAGGATCATCCCGGCGACGAGGCCGCCCAGATGCCCCCACCACGCGATGCCCGGTCCCCATTGAAGGGTGATCGCCAGTGCATGCACCACCACGAGGATGATGATGGCCAGCCAGATGGGCATCGGGATGATGAAAAAGACAATGCGCATATGCGGCTGGGCGACCATGGCGTAGCCGAGCAGGCCGGCGATGGCGCCGCTGGCGCCCACCACCGGGATGCGGCCGCTGCCGGCAATGTCGCCCATATAGACGGAGGCCGCCGATTGGAGCAGGCCGCTGGCGATGCCGGCGATCAGATAGACGATCACGAATTTCGGTACGCCGATCCAGTCCTCAACGATGGAGCCGAAGGACAGCAAGACAATCATGTTGAGAATGATGTGTTCCCAACCGCCATGCAGGAACAGGCTTGTCACGAGGGTCAGCCAAGGATTGGTCGGATCAGTACCGCCATATCCGGCGAAATCTCCCAACAGGCGTTCAGGTAGCAGACCCCACTCGACGATGAATGTGGGCAGGTCGATCCGCGGATCCAGCGTCAGCTGGTAGATGAACACCAGCACACAAACGGCGATAATGCCCAGGGTCGCGATGGGCCGTGTGCCCTGACCCATATGAACGGGGAAGCGCGCCACGGATCAGGCCGCCAGTGCCTGGACGATGCCGTCAAACAGGCCGCGGCCGTCAGTGCCGCCCTGGTCCGGCCGAACAGCATTCTCGGGATGGGGCATCAGGCCGAGCACCGTCTTGGCTTCGTTATAGATGCCGGCGATGTTCCGGATCGCGCCATTGGGATTGGCCGCGGGATCAACGTCACCACCCGCGTCGCAATAGCGGAAGGCGATGCAGTCGTCAGCTTCGAGGCGGTCCAGTGTGTCGTCGTCCGCGAAATAGTTGCCGTCATGGTGGGCTACCGGCACGCGGATCACCTCGCCGGTCTCGTAGCCGCTCGCGAAGAGGGTTTGGCCATTGTCGACGCGCAGGTACACGTCCCGGCAGACAAACTTGAGCGACGCGTTCGACAGCAGCGCGCCCGGGAGCAGGCCGGTTTCGGTCAGCACCTGAAAGCCGTTGCAGACGCCCAGCACCGGGACCCCCTGGTTTGCCCGCTCAACCACGGCACGCAGGATCGGCGAGTTGGCGGCCATGGCTCCCGGCCGCAGATAGTCGCCATAGGAAAAACCGCCGGGAATCACGATCAGGTCGGCTTCGGGCAGGTCGGTATCCCGGTGCCAGACCATGTAGGGGGCAACGCCTGACGCCTGCTCCAGGGCCATGGCCATATCCCGCTCGCGGTTGATTCCCGGTGCGATGATAATGGCGGCCTTCATGCCCAGTCCGCCCGCTTGTGGGATTCCAGCCGTGCTGTCAGGGCGCCATAGGTGGCGACGCAATAGGGCACACAATATGTCAGGCAAATTTTCCAGATCGACACCGGCTCGCCTTTGATCAGGAAGTCCCCCTGGGCGATGAAATTCAGGATCGTGCCGACAATGGCGGCGACGATTGCCGCGCGCTTGACGATGCCTTTCTCCGTGCAGATGGAAAGGACGCTGGGCCGTGACGACAGCGAGGGTCGCGGGCGCTTGGGTTTTGCGTCAGCCGGCAATGTCGATCCGGTAATTTTCAATGACGGTGTTCGCGAGCAGCTTCTCACACATGTCCTTCACCCGCGCCTCCGCAGCGGCGGGATCGGTCTCATCCAGGTCGAGTTCGATGAACTTTCCCTGGCGCACGTTATCGACGCCGTTGAAGCCCAGCGCCGACAAAGCGTTGCCAATGGCTTTGCCCTGCGGGTCCAGCACTCCATTTTTCAGCGTCACGTGTACCTTGGCCTTTAGCACGGTGTTACGGCGTCCTGACTAGTTGATGCTGACGGGGCCTTTGACATCCTGGGGTCCGCCTTCCGGCAAAATTCCCAGCCGTCGGGCGACTTCCTGATAGGCCTCTTCGACGCCTCCCATATCGCGGCGAAAGCGGTCCTTGTCCAGCTTGTCGTTGGTTTGGGAATCCCACAGGCGGCAGGAATCGGGGGTAATTTCGTCGGCCAGAATGATGCGCATCTGGTCGTTCTCATCCCACCAGCGGCCATACTCGATCTTGAAGTCCACTAACCGGATCCCGACGCCCAACAGCAGGCCGACCAGAAAATCATTTATGCGCAAGGCCATCGCCATCATGTCGTCGATGTCCTGGGGACTCGCCCATCCAAAAGCGGTGATGTGCTCCTCGCTGACCATCGGGTCGCCCAGCTCGTCATTCTTGAAATAAAACTCGACGATTGAGCGGGGCAGGGGTGTGCCTTCCTCGATGCCCAGCCGCTGCGAGATCGACCCCGCTGCGATGTTGCGAACCACGACCTCGATCGGAATGATCTCCACTTCGCGCACCAGCTGTTCACGCATGTTCAGCCGGCGGACGAAATGAGTGGGGATACCGATGCCCTCAAGCTTCTGCATCAGATATTCCGAGATACGGTTGTTGAGCATGCCTTTGCCGGTGATGACGCCTTTTTTCTGATTGTTGAAGGCGGTAGCGTCATCCTTGAAATACTGGACGACCGTGCCCGGTTCCGGCCCTTCGTAAAGAACCTTCGCCTTACCTTCGTAGATGCGTCTGCGTCTGGCCATGGGTGACCTCAATGAACGGCGGGCGGCGCCGCCTCCATATATCATGCATATATAGTGCGGCAGCGGGCCGTCGTCAGTGTTGGATTGAAGACCTTAGTATCTTAATCGGCGGAGACGGAATAGGGCATAGCGCCCTAGGAGAGGTCCAGTTGGGTATAGCTTCCAGCTTCCGGCGCGCGCTCGGAGAACTGCCAGATGGCACCGGTGTCTGGGGAATCTGCCGAAGGCAGGGCGATCAACGAACTGGACATGGTCGCAAATCCCATCCCCGTTTCCACCCGCATTGCTCCGTCCTCGCCGACGCCGGGAATTTTTTCGTCTGCGGACATCAACTGTTCCCAGGCGGTCCAGTCGCCGGTGTCAGGGTCTGGGGCATCGGCGGTCTGGAATTTTGGCAGATACAGTTCGATGCGGGTCGATGCGGTGTCATTGCGATCGCGGGCCGTGAACATCGACAGCCCATCGGGAATCTCGAACGCCTCCACCTGGCCGGGTCCGGCGTCGCCATCGCTGCGCAGCCACCAGGCGTCCCGGTTGTCGGCGATCACCAGATTGAAGGGGCGATAGGCCCTTGGCTCGAGCTCACCCAGGGCTTCAGCCGCAGCGGCGGCATCCGGATGGTCGAGCGCATCGAGCACGATTTCGCCGCGGCTGCGTTTTTCCGGATCCGGCCCCAGTGATTGGGGGCGGTTGAGGATTCCGGCGACAACACCGTGGTCGTTCATGCCCAGCCAGCTGCCGCCTGCCTCCAGGTCAATGCCGGCAACGGTGTCCGGACGGTCCGGCCAGTGGCGCGCCGGCGGTCGCCACGGGCGCGACACCATCTCATCGCGGTTGGCGGCGATCAGGGTTGGCCACGAATGACCCGGACGTCTGAGGATGATCAGCGTGCACATGTGAAACCGCTGTAAAGGAAGGCAGGTGGCGACAAAGGTGAGCCCACGATATCCGCCAGCGCCCATCCGATCAGTATAGGGCGAAAAGCCGCGGCGTATCTGCGGCCGCTTGTGGCGAATAGGCCCCCTGCCTATCTATCAGGCAACTATTCGCCCCGCTTCAGGCACCGGAGGATCAGGCTTCATGACCACCTTTGACAATCGCGAAAAAGCCTTCGAGAACAAATTCCAGCACGACGAACAACTGCGCTTCAAGGCCGAGATGCGGCGCAACAAGCTTGTCGGCTTGTGGGCGGCAGAACAGTTGGGCATTACCGGCGACGAGGCGCAGGCCTATGCCGCGACCGTGGTCGAGTCTGACTTTGAAGAGCCCGGCCACGAAGACGTAATTCGCAAAGTGTTGGGTGATTTCGAGGCCAAGGGCGTTGAGATGAGCGACCACCTGGTGCGCAAGAAGATGGATGACCTGCTTGGCACGGCCATGGAACAGGTGATGAAGGAAGCCGAGTAACGGCTCTCCGAGATCTGCAAAGAAAAAGGGCGGCGCCCTCTGGGACGCCGCCCTTTTTATGTCCGGGACTTCAGTCCGCTATTTTGCTGACTTCAACAATTCCTTGGCCGCGTCGTAGCCGCCGGTTGCCGCCCGTGTGAGCCACTTGCGTGCCTCCGGCACGACTCGTGACAGCAACAGCGCCCGGCCATATTGATACTGGAACCGCGGCGCCTTCGGATATTCCAGCGTCGCCCGGCGGCACGAAACCAATGCCATGGGGCGGTCGACGGAGCTATCAGGAATGCCATCCGTTTTCTTGGCCGCATCGGCGGGGTGTGCCGCATAGCGGTCGCATTCGTGGCGGCCAGGGTCGGCCTCGTCGGATGTCGGCAATTTTTGCCATGTTGCCGGCAGCTTGCCCGGCAGGAGCTCGCCGGCTTTGCCGTTCTTCGCCTTGATCTCGATTTTGAGAATCTTGGTTGCCTGTTCCGGCGATTTGATTCGGCCCAGATGGGCAACGGAAATGGTTGGCCGCCCGGAAATATTGATGGTGAGCCGTCCAGGACCGGCCAGCATGACTTTCAATGCGGCTGCCATATCCGCTTCCAGCTTGTTTTTGGCCTGTGCCTGGCGCTGGTCCAGCATTGCCAGAAGCTGCTGATTGGCCTGCGCCGGGGTTGCGCCGGAAAATGTGCCGAATGCGGTGGCCGCCCAAGTATGCAGGTGAGCGCCGGTGAGCGTCACTTTGAGTGACCGGAAACGTACCTGCTGCATCCGCTGCTCGATTTTGCGGCCGGCGGCGGCGGCCTCCAGCATAAAGTTCAGACGCGGGAAATTTTCCAGCTCCGCGGAGACAGTCATCTTTAACTGCCCCAACCATTCGATCGAGACTGTTTTGAGCGAGAGCGTGCCTTTCTGTTCGTCGTAGCGATACTCGACCGACGAGAAGAACCGCAGGTGCGGCAGCCGCAACTGGCGGATCATACCTTGCACCTGCGCCGGCAACGTGCTGGCCAATGTCGCCGAATCACCGGTGACCCGCATGTGGCGCGGGATGAAATGGGCGCGGTCCAGGTCGCGGATTTCTATCATGCGAATGACCTGCACCACCGGCGCCTTGCGTTCGGCAATGACAATATTGTTAACCCGGACCACTTCGCCGTCAGCGGAGGCTTCAATCTGGCCAAAGCTGATGGCGGTATTCTTCCGGGCGCCAATGGCAATGATCGTCAGGAGATCCCGGATGCGTGAGGCGCGTTCCCCGGCGATCCGCGTCATCTCTTTTTTCAGCCCGTCGGCGTCTTTGCCATCCTGGGCGGCGGCAGGAAGGGTGACGAATAATCCGAGGGCACAAGCGACGGCTATATGCCGGAACGCGCGCGAGGGTCGATTCAGGTGGGGCATGTTCAATTCTCCATCTCCCGCGGCCTAACGGCCGCGTCGCCGATATTAGAAGTATACGTTGCTGTTCCGTCGCATGGGCCCAGGCTTACTCGCCAAAAACCCGGTCGAAAATCTGGCCTATCCGGGCCTGATGATAGCCGTCGTCGAACAGGGCAATCAGTTCGTCGTTGCCGAGGAACTGACCGACTTCCCGGTCTCCCTGCAACAGGTTCAGGAAGGCGCCATTGCCTTTCCAGGCCGCCATGGCGGTTCGCTGAACCGCCTTGTAGGCATCTTCCCGGCTCATGCCTTTTTGGGTCAACGCCAACAGCACCCGCTGGGAATTATGCAGACCGCCTAGCTGGTCGAGATTTGCCTGCATCTGCTCCGGGTACACGACCAGCCGGTTGATGACGCCGGAAAGGCGGGCGAGCGCGAAGTCGAGGGTAACTGTCGCGTCGGGTCCGATCATCCTCTCCACCGAGGAGTGGGAGATGTCCCGCTCATGCCACAGAGCGACATTCTCAAGTGCCGGGACCACAGCGCTCCGCACCATGCGGGCCAGTCCGGTCAGATTTTCGGTCAGGATAGGATTGCGTTTGTGGGGCATGGCAGAGCTGCCCTTTTGCCCTTCCGAGAAGAACTCCTCCGCTTCCCGCACTTCCGTCCGCTGCAGATGACGAATTTCTCCGGCCAGCCGCTCCACGGCACTGGCGATCACGCCCAGGATGGCAAAGAAGACCGCGTGCCGGTCGCGGGGGATCACCTGGGTGGATACGGGCTCCGGCGTCAGGGCCAGCTTTGCGGCCACGTGGGCCTCAACCGCAGGGTCGATATTGGCGAAGGTGCCGATTGCGCCCGAAATGGCGCACGTGGCGATTTCTGCACGTGCCGCCAGCAGCCTAGTGCGGCAGCGGTCAAATTCCGCATAGTGGCCGGCGAGCTTGAGGCCAAAGGTGGTGGGCTCGGCGTGGATGCCGTGGCTGCGGCCGATGGTTGGTGTCAGCTTGTGTTCGAGCGCCCGGCCCTTCAATGCGTCGAGCAGGCCGTCCAGATCCGCCAGCAGCAGGTCGGCAGCCTGGCTCAGCTGCACCGCCAGGCAGGTGTCGAGCACGTCCGACGAGGTCATGCCCTGGTGTACGAAGCGGGCTTCCTCGCCCACCTGCTCCGCCAGTTCCGTCAGGAATGCGATGACATCGTGCTTGGTTTCCGCCTCGATCTCATCGATTCGGGCAATCCGTTCCGGCGTATAGGGCTGATCGCCGCCGGCCCAGACAGCGGCGGCGGCGTCCTTCGGAATTACGCCGAGATCGGCGAGCGCATCGCAGGCATGGGCCTCGATCTCGAACCAGATTCGGAACTTGTTGGCTGGCTCCCAGATGCGCGTCATCTGCTCGCGGCTGTAACGGGGGATCATCGGCGTCGCACAGAATGGTTGAACAGGCCGGCAAGTGTAGCGGCAAGCGCTGTCTGGAACAGCCGACACCGGGCCGCACCACGGGATTTTTGCCCCGGCTCACCATTTAGTTGGTCGGGCCTGTGAGCTCGCGGAAAAAAGAACCGCAAACCGCATTTTTGCCCGAGAATCTAGCTTGCATCGGAATCTGGCGGGATTCCAATTACTTATGGGTTTCCTGATTGTGATTCAGCACCGGGGCTATTTTCTTTCTGTGGATAACCTTGTTGGTAGAATCCGAGTAACCGGCAAATATATCCACCGTCTTCCACCGCAGTTTTTTTTAATTTTATTGCGGTTGCAAGGCCCCAGTCCCAGTATGCGCTCACGCAATCGGTGGCCGAGAGGCAGCGGGTTGCGGAGACCGAAAGGCCGGAAGGCGGCCTAGGGTGCAGGTCGGCACCCCCGGAAGGTAGGTCGGTCGGCGGTCAAGGCGCCTGCAAAGGCGGCTCCGGAAGGAAGGCTTCGAAAGAGGCGGACCGGACGGGTTCCCCGCAAGGGGGAGAAGGCCGAAGCCGCGAAGCGGCTGGTGGAATGTGGTGGAAGCCAGGGTTCCCGCAAGGGGGTTCAGGTGGAAGCGGCGGGAAGCTGGCAGGTGAGAGTGGTAGCGCCGCGAGGTGGACGAAGGTCGCAAGGCTGGAGTCGCCGAGGTGGCGGGCCAGTGAACCGAGAGGGGAGCTGGTCGGTTGCAGGGACCCGCAAGGGCCGGAGCAGCCGGAGCTGGAAAGCCCTTCGGGGTGGACTGGCAACGCCGGACCGCTGGAAGGAGTGGACCGGTCGAAGGAGGTGGAAGCCAGGGTTCCCGCAAGGGGTTTTGGTGGAAACAGCCGGAGGTCGGAGAGCTTTGGAAAGCTGAAGGCAGAGAGGCGTCAGGGTGTACCCTCGGGTACAGGCGAGGACTCCGCGTCTACGCACCTGGCGCCTCTTTTTATTTTTGGATTTCCCTCGAGAAATAGCCCAGCAAAGCCGCCATTCCCCGCGAAGCCGCCCTTCATCGTCGCGCCCCGAACAATCGTGGGCGTTTTTTTATGGGCCGATTGACGAAAGTATCAGATGGAGCATCAGGGGGAAGAGAGCACGGGCCCGGCCAAGGGTTGGGAGAACCGGGCGGCCGGGCCCGTGGGCATCAGGAATTTCCGCGTCTTGCACCTGTGCGAGAGCACCCTATCCAGCAGGATTCGTGGCGTCAACGAAATTTGGTAGCGAAATGCGTTTTTCTACAAAATATGGTGCAATTGACGAAATATGGCGGTTTTCGCCGCGACCGCTACTCTATCTGGCCGAAAAACCCGATATCTATAGTTCCGCATCGTAATACTGACGGAAAAAGTCGATATCCACGTGGCCGGTAACCTGATCGTCGTCGTCCAGCAATTCCAGAAATACGGGGCCGTCGCCCTGAAAGCTGGCAAACAGATACATGCCCAGTTCCGTCGAGTACGGGGTGTGGGCCGAACCTTTGATCTCATAGTTGAAACACCCGCGGAAAAACCGCTCGGGCCCCTCCTGATAGCCCCACTCGCCATCAAGGGTGAGGGTTGCCACAGTGCAGAGATGGGTGTGCCGCTGAAATCGCTGGTGGGGATCCTGTTTGAACAGGAAGTCGACCCGGTGGTTGGCGTCGTCCAGGGCCAGCACCTTCATAAAGTTGCCCGGCTGGCCGTCCACTTCTTTCCAGTCAACCAGGTCCGTACTGACGTTCCAGATGCCCGGGTAATGGATCCGGGGCGTTGTGCGCATGATGTTGTCGTCGGTGGACAGGGCGTCCGGCATGGCGATCCTCCCAGCGAGAGCGTGGTCCGTATTAGTTGGCGCGTTCCAGAATCGTAACGCTGGCTGCGGCTTCGTCAAAGCCGATGACCCCGCCGCCGTTTTCGCTCAGTGCAATGCGTGCGCCATCGACCTGGCGCTCGCCTGCTTCGCCGCGGAGCTGGGCGGCTAGCTCGTAGATCATGCTGAGACCGGTGGCGCCAACCGGGTGACCCTTTGAGACCAGGCCGCCAGACGTGTTAATGGGAATCCGGCCGCCGATAGAGGTTTCGCCGCTTTCCACCAGCGGGCCGCCTTTGCCTTCGTCACAGAAGCCGAGCATCTCCGCCTGATAGATTTCGCAAAAGCTGGTAGCGTCGTGGACTTCCGCCACGTCGATGTCTTCCGGCGCCATGCTGGCCATCTTGTAGGCTTTTTCGGCAGCGACGCGGGAGAGTCCCGGCTCGTCGAGATCACGGAATTTGCCGCCGGAAAGCGCGCTGGCTTTCACCTTGATGGCCCGCGCCTGTACGTCTTGCGGCAGCTGTTTGTAATAGTCCTCCGAGCAGACCAGCAAGGCGGCCGCGCCATCGCCAACCGGCGCGCACATGGACCGGGTCAGCGGATAGCTGATCGGCCGGTCTTCCATCACCGCCTCCGGCGTCAGGTTAAAGGCATACTGGGCCTTCGGGTTCTTGGCGCCGTTGCCGTGGTTCTTGGCCGCGCCAGCCGCGATCTGCCGTTGGGTCGTGCCGTATTTCTTCATGTGATAGGCCGCCTGCATGGCGTAGGTGTCCATGAAGATGGTGCGGTCCGCGCCGGGCTCGAACGGCTTGCCGGACTTTTCACCCGCCGCCGCGTAGTAGGCCTGCCATTCCTCCGGATCATAGACATCGATGCCGCCGGCATAGGCGTCGGCAGTTTTCTCCGGCGCGTCGGGATAGAAGATCTTCTCGACGCCGATCGCCAGAGAGAGGTCCGACTGGCCGGACAGCACATC